>NVSQ01000038.1 GCA_002401285.1 SAR202 cluster bacterium | reverse complement strand
TTCTGCCCCTGGGCTTGGTCCAGCCCATAGGTCGGGGCGAGGCCCAAGTGCCTGTCCCGGGAATAACCGGGAAACACAGGCTGAGGGGGAAGGTGGATTTCCGGTTGAGAGATGAGCGGAGACCGCCCCAGCGCTGCTGAGCCTATGCCTCCCCCCACCAGACCAACCAACGCCAAAACGGCTAGAACCAGTCCAAAAACCAGGAGCAGTTTTTTAGCTGCCGGACTCGGCGGCACTACCGCTTCCTCCGTTTCCTAGTCATCTCCTGGGCTTTGGCCCCGTAGAGAATGGGAAGAATCATTCGGTATACACCCCAGAAGGCCCCGACACTACCTATAACCGTTCCCGCTAAAGTGAAAAAGGGTGTGGTTCCAAGAAGTTTATCGCCCAGCAAGCCTAGCAGCACGCCGCCAGCTACGCAGAAGGCAATGTACCAGCCCAGGCCGGTTAGGCGCAGACCAACTACCCACCAGGGCATCCCCGGCTCCAAACCGGGCGAATATTATCACTATGTTTTTTAAAAGTCAATTTACCCTAAAGGCGACGAAAACCCTACTCGCGATTACGAAAAAGACCCCAGCATTCCGCTTGCTGGGGTCTTATGCGGTTACTACGCTGATCGAGGAAAGTCAACTTCCTCCAGACTGCTGGCGGCCAAAATCCTCCAAATCCAGTTCGTTGATGACGTCGGTAAACGCCGACATTCTCCGCAGTTCCTCTTCCTTGAGCTCCGCCCCCTCTCCCTGGGATTGACCCTCCAGAGGGATGGGCTTGCCGGTTTCCTTGTCCAAAAGAATGCCCGCTTTGTCCAGCACCGATTCTTCGACGTAGATCGGTACCTGGGCCCGAACGGCCAAGGCCACCGCATCGCTGGGCCGGCAGTCTATCTCCTGGGAAGTACCGTTGGATTTAAGTGAGATCTTGGCGAAGAAGGTGTCGTTCTGGAGGTCATTTACCAAAATGTGCTGGACGGAAGCGCCCAGGATGTCAATCACAGTGCGTAACAGGTCGTGGGTCAATGGGCGGGGAACGCTCAAGTCTTGCAGTTTGACGGCGATGGCGTCAGCTTCCGCCGGCCCGATCCAAATAGGCAAGTAGCGGTCCGAGTCTTTTTCCTTGAGGATTACAACCCGCTGGTAGTTCATCGGGCTGACCCGGATGCTATCGATGGTCATCTCAAGCATTAAACCTGCCTCCGCTTATCACCCTGTACGCCTAAGGATTGTATGCCTTGGCTAAATTCAATGTCAACCCAAATAGACCTAGTTTACTTCCGTTTGCCACCGCTGGAGACCTCGCCAATCCCGCGTCCGGAATCCGGTGTCGCGTTTTGTATCGGCGAATCCGTCGTTCCAAAAAACCGATGAGTGGTTGCGTCTCTGAGCGAGGTTGCGGCATCTCAAATAACGCCTCGAGTGTATAATTGCCAATCAATCATAAGATAGTTAAGTAGGTAATCACCCCTATTGAGTTGCGTCTGATGCCGGAAGCGGCTACGTTGGTCTCCGGAGGCTCTGGATGAATGGATTAGACAAGTATCGGGTTCCCTGGCAAGAAACATGCTGGACATGCCAAACAGAGGATTTCAACTTTCAATGCACCGATGAGTTGATGCCTCTCGACCGCTTCATTGGGCAAGACCGGGCGCTGGATGCGATACGGTTCGGTCTGGAAGTGGACAAACCCGGTTACAACTTATTTGTGACCGGATTGACCGGTACCGGCAAAACCAGCGCGATAAAGGCCCACTTGGAAGGGATCATCGAAGATATGGAACGACAAGAGCGGAGTAAGCCACCCTCTGATTGGTGCTACGCTTACAACTTTGACGATCCAGACCGGCCCTTTGCTCTTAGCTTACCGGCGGGTGAGGGGAAGTCTTTGCGTTCCCGGATGACCTACATCTTGGCCCTGCTTCGAGAGGAGATGCCCAAGGTATTCAAGAGCGAGCAGTTCGAAGCCGAGCGCCGGGAGATGGAGGAAAAGGGGCGTTTGACCACCCAGGAAATCATGAACGCGTTGGAACAGGATGCCCGAGATCGAGGGTTCGCAATTCAGGTCAATCAGACGGGCGTGACTATTTTCCCCATGGTGGAAAACCGGGCCATGTCTCCGGAGGAATATCAGGATCTTGAAAAGGAGCGACGGAAATCGATCGACGAGGTTCGCAACCAGTTGATGCAGCAGACCCAGGAAACGATGGCCAAAGTTCGAGAGGCGGAGAAAGAATCCTGGGACTTGATTCGTGACCATGAACGGTCGGCGGCCGAACACCGCGTTACAGATATCTTCCGGCCGACGGTCAATACCTACCGGGACGTTCCTGAAGTTAACCACTACCTAGGCCACCTGGCCGAAAAGGTGTTGGACAACCTGAATCTGTTCAAGGAAGAGGAGGCGGACCCTGCACAATCCGCGCCCCCCTCGGCCTCCGGTACGCCTGCCGGACCGGGAAACGCGAATCCCTTCCTCGCTTTTGACATCAATCTCCTAGTGGACAACAGCAACGTGGGCAAAGCGCCTATTGTTATCGAACCTAATCCCAACTGGGGAAACCTGTTCGGCCGCATCGAACGCCGCGCATCCATGGGCACGTATTTCAGCGACCACACAATGCTGAAACCGGGTTCGATCCATCAAGCCAACGGGGGCTATTTGGTTTTAAACGCTCGAGACGTGTTGAGTTCGCCCCCGGTATGGGAAGGTTTGAAACGGGTCATTCGCAACCGGGAGATCCGGTTGGAAGACCCGGCTGAGCAGAGCGGGTTTTTCGTGCCCCAAGGGCTGCGCCCGGAGCCGATCCCGCTGGACATAAAGGTGATAATCACCGGTGATGAGTCTACCTACCGCCTCCTTACAACGATGGACAATGAAGACTTTTGGGATCTGTTCAAAGTAAAGGCCGAGTTCGACAACAAAGTCGACATCACGCCGGAAAACGTCGATGCATATTGTGCCTTCATCTGCCGGACTTGCGAAGACGAGGGGCTTCGCGCCTTCGACTCCGATGGCGCGGCCCGGGTGATCGAACAAGCGGCCCGAATGGTGTCCGACCAGAAAAAGCTCTCGACCCGTTTTGGCCAGATCAAAGACCTGCTGATCGAAGCGGATTACTGGGCCGGTCAGGATTCTAGTTCCTCGGTGCTGGGTAAACACGTGGAGCAAGCGTTGACACAAAAGGTCCACCGGTTGAATCAGATGGAGGAAAGGGTTCAGGAGATGGTGGAGGATGGGTCGTTGCTGCTGGATTTCACCGGCTCCGTGGTGGGTCAAGTGAACGGGCTGGCGGTTTACGACTTGGGCGACTTCAGTTTCGGCCGTCCTTCGCGTATCACCGCTCAAACCTTCGCTGGAAGGGATGGGATTATTAACATCGAACGGGAAGCGTCCCTCAGTGGCCGCACCCACGACAAGGGCGTGCTGATCCTGAGCGGCTATTTGGGCGCCAAGTTTGGTCAAGAAAGACCGCTGACGCTATCCACCAGCCTCTGCTTCGAGCAGTCCTACGACGGTATCGACGGAGATAGCGCTTCCTCCACCGAGTTGTACGCCATCATGTCTAGCCTGTCCGGTCTGCCGCTGAAGCAGAACATCGCCGTGACCGGGTCGGTGAATCAGAAAGGGGAAATACAGCCCATCGGCGGAGTCAATCAAAAAGTCGAAGGCATGTATGACGTTTGCCGTATCGCCGGATTGACCGGGGACCAAGGGGTTATGGTGCCGCACCAGAACCTGCGAAACCTCATGCTGCGGTCCGACGTGGTCCAGGCGATCAAAGAGGGCCGGTTCCACATATACTCCGTTAAAACCATCGACGAAGGATTGGAGATCCTGACCGGATGTCCAGCCGGCGAGCGTGGTCCGGATGGCGCTTTTCCCGAGGGGACCGTGAATTCCCTGGTGGAGAAAAGGTTTGGAGAGCTGAACCGTTCTATGCGGGGTTACTACGAGGGATTGATGGCGCCATTAAACTAGGGCGCCGCGCTTGCGGCGCATCCAGCAGGTTTGATTATCTTAAAGGCGTAATTAAAACCCCCAAGGCTGACCGGCCTAGCCGGGTAGTACCTTGGGGGTTTGTAGCGGCGGATAGCTTGATCCTGGATGTCCCGCCGGGGCTTGATCTAATTTGCGGTGTGGTACCCGTTGGCGCCGACTACGGTGTCCTCGGCCAGGATGTCGATGCCTTTCCGTACCGACTCGGTGATGTTGTTCAACTGGCGTTCCAGAGCACGGAGACTGCGCAGGGCATAGGCGTCGGCATCGACCAAACGTGACTTGGCATCGTTCTCCGTCTGCTTGATGATGCGGTTTGCTCGTTCCTCAGCCTCCGACAGAGTTTCGGTGGCCCGCTTCTGAGCCAGTTCGGTAATCTCATTCTGGTCCAGGCGTTCCCGGTAGTCATCCTCGGCCTGGGCCTTGGTTCGCCTGGCGTCCAGATTGGCTTGGTTGATGATGTGGTCTTTCTGAGAAAGAACCTCGACGGCTGCCTTAACTTCTTGGGGTATAGCCAGGCGCAACTGGTCGACCAGCTCCATTATTTTCTTCTTATCGACAAGGACGTTACCACTAACGGGCACGGCCTTGCTGGTATCGAGTAAGGTCTCCAATCGGTCAATAACGTTTATGATATCTATGATGTCCTCCTTGCCCGGTCAACTTTTTCCCTTGACCGGCAATCCAAATTTGGCTTGAACAGCCTCGTTGACGTGCGGGGGCACCATGTCGGTGATATCTCCCCCCAGCTTAGCTACCTCTTTGATCAGGCTTGAACTAAGAAACATGTACTCTTGGGAGGTCATGAAGGTCACCAAATCGATATCCGGGGCCAGTTTGCGATTCATAAAGGCCATGTCGAATTCGTACTCGAAGTCTGACCCACTGCGCAATCCCCTGACTATGACGTTGGCGCCGGCCTCCTCGGCGAATCTCACCACTAATCCTTCGAATCCCCTCACCTCCACGTTGGGCAGTCCCTCCAAGGATCTGGTAAATAGGCTGATCCTTTCTTCGGCGTCGAATAGCAACGACTTGGATGGCGTGGCATAGACGCCGATTATTACTTTGTCAAAGAGCGCTGAGGCACGCTTGGCTATGTCCACGTGTCCCAGAGTTACTGGGTCGAAGCTTCCTGGATAAACGGCAGTCACTCCGATTCGACCTCGTTAAGATAAAAGTCCACGGCGTTATCCCCATAGCGGCGTTGGGATATCCTCCGTAGCGAGCCATGACTTGATTGTAACTCCAGATGTCTGGAGTGACCCGCCACCACTATTCCTCCTTGAGCTACTAGATCAGGAGTTGAGGCCATCGCATCCAATACCTCGTCTAGCTCTTGCAATTTGTATGGTGGGTCCAAGAGAACCACTTGATAAGGGCCCTCCAGATTTCCCAGAGTCTGCAAGACCGCTCCGGTGCGGACCCTGGCCTGGGCGCTGAACCCCGTGGTTTTCAGATTTGCCTGGATAACGGCGCATTGCCGCCGGTCTAGGTCCACGAAATCTGCCCATCCCGCCCCCTGACTGAGGGCTTCTATCCCCAGACTCCCGGTACCGGCGTACAGGTCTAGCACCCGTCCGTCTTGGTACAGGCTGGCTTGGAGGATGTTAAAGATGGCCGCTCTCACACGCGCCGTGGTAGGGCGGACCTCGGAAGACACCGCCCCCTTCAGCGGGCGTCCCTTGGCTTTACCGGCTGCCACACGCATAATATTTCTTCGCGGGAATTTGTTGGTCACAATTTAAGCATAATGTCAAGAAAAATCACTCGTGGCGAACTGCCCGGTTTTGAGCAATTTCAAAGCATATTGGTTCGGCCGAATGCTCCGATATCAACTATCCTACATCATTGCGCGTGCGAAACGGCTGACGTTGGACAGGGTAAATCGCCTGGACCTACACTCAAGCTGGCGAATTTTAGGCCGATCTTCTTGACTACACACAAGCCGCTGTTGCCATAATGGCGAAGGAAGCAGCGCATAGGTGGCATAATGTTGGTCCATTAAGAGCGCATGCTTGCCGAAATCCATCTATTTTAAGAGGTAAGTATGACAAAGATTAAGCGCAGGCATCTAGGCGCACTGAGTGGTTTATTGGTTTTTTTGGCTGTGTTTGCAGTGGCTTGTGGCGGTGAGCCGACGCCGGTTCCGACAACCGCCGCCGCGCCCCAGGCGGGGGGACCTGAAGCCATGAGTATGATGATGGAAAAGATGGGACCTGAGGRCGTCCGCGCGATGATGGGCGAGAYGATGCCCCAGGTGATGGAAAAAATGGGGCCTGATGGCGTGGCTGCGATGATGGCCGAAATGATGCCTCAGATGATGGAGGCGATGGGGCCTGAAAACATGGCAATGATGATGGAAAAGATGCAGCCAGGCGGAATGGCCAAGATGGAGGGCTCGCGGCTGGACACTGTTAAGAAGCGAGGCAAGCTCATCTGCGCCAGCCGCAACGACGTTCCTGGTTATGGCTCCTTGGATGCGTCCGGCAACAACGTGGGCTTTGACATAGACCTTTGCCGCGCGGTTGCCTCCGCGGTCTTGGGCGATCCTAAAGCCATCGAGATTCGCTATATCTCGGCATCCGAACGAGGGCCGACCATCCAGTCGGGCGAAGTGGATATGCTTGTCCGCACCGTTACCTGGACAACTTCTCGCGACTCCCAATGGGGCAACTACGTCCAGACGATGTTCTTCGACGGACAAGGGTTCATGGTCAATAAGGCCTTGGGTATATCCAGCGCTCTGGAGCTTAATGACGCCGTGGTCTGTGTCACCCAGGGCACCACGACGGAGCTAAACCTGCAGGACTTCTCCAATCAGAACAATCTCAACATCTCGGCGCTGACGTTTGAAGATACCGATGCGGTGGTAGCGGCCTACCAGAGCGGCCAGTGTGATGCCTTCACGAATGACCGTTCCCAACTCGCGGCTTTGGGTAGCGCTTTCGACAAGCGGGACGACCACATCATTCTCCCTGAAACCATCTCTGAAGAGCCTTTGGGTCCGGTCGTCCCCCACGGGGATGATCAATGGTTCGACGTCGTAAAAACGGTGATGGCCGTGCTCATCTACGGTGAGGCTTATGGCGTAACCTCAGGCAACGTAGCCTCCTCCGCCACGGGCGACACCAAGGTCGACCGCCTGCTGGGCATCGAGGGTTCATATGGTCAGGAGAGCTTGGGCATCAGTCAGACAGCGGCCCAAGACATCCTTAAGGCCGTTGGCAACTACGGCGAGATCTACGACCGCAACCTGGGTCCAGGTGGCATTAACTTACCCAGGGAAAATGGACGTAACGCCCTGTGGGCCGACGCTACCTGCACCGACTGCCCCAAGGGCGGGCAGATCTACGCCGCGCCCCTGAGGTAGTGACTTTCGGGTAGTTAGGNNCGATWYAAWTCAGGATAAGTACAAGGGRCGGCTGGCGCATTGCTGGCCGCCCCTTATAGTTGATGCCGAACATTCCCGATGCGAACCTTYGGCGATGCGCTAGAATAAACCGACGTTTCAGAGGAGTTTCGCCTGGCCATTATGGCAACGATTCTGCGAAATCNAACCTACCAAGGTATTCCGATCTGGCGGAATATCTTCGTTATCCAATGGGCTTCGCAGATATTGTCCGGCGTTCTAGTCGTGGTCTTGGTCAGTTGGTTCTTCGTCAACATCGGAAATGCGATACAGGAAAGGGACATACCCTACGGTTTCAGCTTTCTGTCACGGGCATATCAAACTCCCATCGGTCAGCATTTTCTGGACTATAAATCCTCAGACAGTTTTCTCTACGCCTTTGTTGTCGCGGCCACCAACACCATAGTAGTCTCCATCGTCGGGGTGATTCTGGCCACAGTGCTGGGAATCATCGTAGGAATCTCCCGCATGTCGGGCAACTGGATCATGTCCAAAGTGGCGTTGGTGTACATCGAGTTCTTCCGCAACGTTCCTTTGTTGCTGCATCTCTTTTTCTGGTTCTATATCGTCCTCGCGCTGCCGCCGGTTCGGCAAGGATACGTTATCGCCCAGAGGCTCTACATAAACAACGGAGGCGTGTCGTTTCCCTGGCCGTCCCCCACCAACTCTGGTTTGGCGGGAACGTGGATTGTGGCAGCGGTCGCGGCCGTTATCATTGGTTGGGTGATCCGCCGCTGGTTGGCCCGGCGGGAGCGAGATACGGGCGTGGCTTCCTATCCGCTGGCCGTGGGATGCGCGGCCGCTGTAGCCGTCGGCGCCGCTGCATGGCTGATCTTAAGCGTTGCGGGTGGGGCAGNCCCCTTCGTCATTTCGCAACCGGAGCCTCACGGAACTTTCGGCCGAATTGCCGGGGGGTTCACCGTCCCGGGCGGGCTGATAGCCCTGCTGATAGGACTGGTCACGTATACGTCGTCCTTCATCGCCGAAATCGTCCGGGCCGGTGTCCAGTCGGTCGGCCGTGGGCAGACGGAGGCAGCCCGAGCTGTCGGACTGTCGGCGATGAGTACCCTGCGCGACATAACATTTCCCCAGGCGCTGCGGGTCATCGTACCCCCGCTGATCAGCCAATGCCTAAACCTCACGAAAAACAGCAGCCTGGCCGGCGCCATCGGGTATTCAGACCTGACGAATGTGGCCAAAACGATGACTCAGACCGCTCCGGCAGTGTCCATATTCATCCTGATTATGGCGGCTTATCTCGCGATGAGCCTGACTTTCTCTTTGATCGGCAACCTATATAACCGGCACAGCCGGTTCACTGCGAACTGAAGGATGTCAACTAATCCCCAACTGATTGCCCCACAGATTCTGCCGCCGCCTCGCGCCGAGACGGGCATGGTGGGCTGGATGCGGGTGAACTTGTTCAGCGCCTGGCACAACAGCGCGATGACGGTCATGGCTGGTATCGCTCTGGCGTTGGCCCTATGGTTCGGACTGGGCTGGATAATTCTCGAAGCTAACTGGTCGGTTGTTCCCACGCTGGGCGGTCGAATCATCATCGGCCAGTACAACATCGAAGCAGCCTGTCCGGGGCAAAACTGCTTTTGGCGGCCTCAGGCTGCCCTCCTGTTGGTAACTGCCCTGCTGGGGATGGCCTGGGCAGTGGCTGGCGGTGGCGTCACTAAGCGCATCGCATTGGTAGTTGGAGGAGTAGCAGCGGCATTTGCCTTCCTGCCATACGGCTTGGATCGAATGGGTTTGGATGTGCGCCTGCTACTCCTGGCGAACTTGCCTGCGCTGGCGGTAGGGTGGGCACTTGCCYGGTACACCCGATTGGGCTCCGCCTCCTGGATCGCTATCCTGAGTGTTCTCGCGTTCATCTTGACCTTGGTGTTGTTGCGGGGCATACCCGGTGTGCCGCTCTTGCATCCAGTATCGGTGATCTACTGGGGTGGTCTGATGCTCAACCTGCTGCTGGCGATCGCCGGGATAGCGCTCAGTTTTCCCGTGGGTATCGTGTTGGCGTTGGGACGACGCAGCCGCCTTCAAATAGTGAAATTGATGTGCATAGTGTTCATTGAGACATTCCGAGGCGTGCCTCTGATAACGCTGTTGTTCATGTCCCAAGTGCTGGTGCCCCTGGCGTTTCCAGAGAACTTCCCGCAGAACTCCCTGGTGCGAGCCGCCATTGTGATCACCCTATTCAGCTCGGCGTACATGGCGGAAAATATTCGTGGCGGGCTTCAATCGTTGCACCCTGGCCAAGTGGAGGCAGCGCGTGCGTTGGGATTGCCCGGCTGGCAGACCACGCTGTTCATCTCGCTGCCCCAGGCCATTCGCAACGTCATTCCTCCCATCGTGGGGCAGTTTATATCGCTGTTCAAAGACACTAGTTTGGTCTACATAATCGGCATGCTGGACGTGGTGGAGATCAGCCGGGCATTCATACAGGGCAACCCCGAATACCTAGCCAACGCGAAAGAGTTGTTTATTTTCCTGGCGCTGGTCTTCTGGGTCTTCACCTACGGCATGTCATATGTGAGCAGACGGGTCGAGCAGCACCTAGGCGTGGGTGAGCGGTAAACATGGTTCAGCATTAGCCGTTTTGACAGGTTAGTTGATTAGGATCTACAGAGGATATTATGGTTGCGAACGAACCAACGAACGAACCAACAAATGAACGAATGGAGGAGTCCAAGGACATCATTGTCTGCCGGGATGTGCATAAGTGGTTCGGCAATTTCCACGTTCTTAGAGGCATCACCACCACCATCAAGAAGGGCGAGGTGGTGGTCGTCTTCGGACCGTCAGGCTCGGGCAAGTCGACATTTATCCGTACGATAAATCGCCTTGAGGAGCATCAACGCGGCGACATCATCGTTGACGGCGTCGCCCTCACTAATGATACCCGCAACATCGATGCTATCCGCCGTGATGTAGGCATGGTCTTCCAGTCATTCAACCTTTTCCCCCATTTAAATGTCATGAATAACATTACGCTGGCTCCAATGAAAGTGCGAAAATTGTCTGCTAAACAGGCTGTAGCGCAAGCCATGGAACTCCTGGAGMGGGTGGGTATACCAGAACAGGCGGACAAGTATCCCGCCGAGCTTTCCGGCGGTCAGCAGCAAAGAGTGGCCATAGCCCGGGCGCTGGCCATGCAGCCGAAGATCATGCTATTCGACGAGCCTACTTCGGCTCTGGACCCAGAGWTGAYCRMKGAWSYGSTRSWCGTNGMKGCSGNNKASKKGKSCRCNTCRGGYANGACNATKRTCGKGGTNNNTSWCSAKMYSSRYYTTGNCAAAGAGGTCGCCGACCGGATGATGATGTTCGATGAAGGCGTGATCGTGGAAGAAGGCTCCCCTGAGCAGATATTCGAAGCTCCAAAAAGCGACCGTACCAAGCTGTTCCTGTCCCAAATCTTGTGWGGTCACAGGATTAACGGGCACGGTATCGGGAGTGATAATCGAGCCCATTGCCGCGCCTGACAACGGACTTCGTTAAGCCTGTCTCTAGTTGACGCTCCTAGTTGCCTGTGCTACCATCCCAGCGCATCGCTCCGGTGCTCCAAAGTGCTGGATTACGTAATYACACAACAATTCAAGCGGGGGGCTGGCGCGCTCGGTTCGAGMGTCGGTATGAATTTCCACCAGCAGTTGGCCTCCATCGCCCCAGATAAATCAACCGTCCTCACCGTCGGAGTTTTCGACGGAGTTCACCAAGGGCACCGTCATTTGCTACGCCGCCTGGTTGAGCGGGCGGGGTCCGATTACCTCCCCACCGTCCTTACTTTTACCAACCACCCCATATCTGTCCTTCGCCCCGGCGTTGAAATTTCCTACCTGACGTCGCTCAATGAAAGGGTGCGCCTGATGAAGGAGCAAGGTATAGAGTTGGTGGTTCCTTTGGACTTCACTCATGARCTGTCCCAGGTCAGCGCCGACGACTTTACCGCTACTCTCGTAAATTCCCTTGGTATGAAGGGGTTGGTGGCGGGGCCTGACTCTACCTTGGGGCGGGATCGGCAAGGCGACATTGGCTTCCTGAAGCAAAGGGGCTCGGAATTAGGGTTCTGGGTTGAGGTGATGGACCCTTTGTTGATCGATGGAGAACTAGTCAAGAGCCGGCGGATCCGGTCGGAACTGGAGGAAGGAGACGTTGCCRCCTGTGCCAAGCTGCTGGGGCGGAAGTACGGTTTTGAAGGGCTGGTGGTGAAAGGCGACCAGCGTGGTGCTCAGATGGGCTTCCCCACCGCGAACTTGGAAATGGACCCCCGGACGGCGCTGCCAGGAGACGGAATTTACGCCACCTGGGTCACCATCGATGGCGTGAAGCGCCCTTCCGCCACGAGCATTGGGATCCGGCCCCACTTTGGCCTGTCGGAGCGGTTGGTTGAAGTATTCGTGATGGATTTCAGTGCCGATTTATACGGTCAGCGGCTAAACGTGGAGTTTGTCAGCARACTTCGCGGCCAGGAATCCTTCCCCGGCCTGGAGGAGTTGATCKCGCAGATCGACCGGGACGTTGCCGGCGCTAGGGCCGCCCTGGACCAAGACAGGAAAGCGGACGGTGCCTAGTAGTGCTTAGCGAAGAGGTCATTGCCAAGATAACCCGTCGTGGCGTCCAGGAAATCATCTCCCACGACGAGTTCGTCCGCATGTTGCAAGAGGGAAAGCCCCTRCGCCTGAAGATGGGCTTCGACCCCAGCAGGCCGGACATTCACCTGGGCCATGTGGTGGGTCTTCGTAAACTGCGCCAACTCCAACAGTTGGGCCACCAAGTGATTCTTATCGTGGGAGACTGGACCGCCCAGATAGGCGACCCCAGCGGCCAGTCGGCCACCCGGCCGGTCCTGACCCACGATGAGGTAGTTTCCAACGCCGAGTCCTATCTGCGCCAGTTCTTTAAGGTTGTGGACAAGGACCTGACCCAGGTGGTGTGGCAGAGTGAGTGGTTCGGAAAGTTTGGTCTGGCGGACGTGCTTCGGTTGACTGGAAAATTCACCGTGGCCCAGTTTTTGCAGCGGGATGACTTCGCCAAGAGATTCCAAGAGCAACGGCCCATCGCCATTACCGAGTTGCTCTATCCGTTGCTTCAGGCCTACGACTCGGTGAAGATTGAGGCTGACGTGGAGTTCGGCGGCACCGACCAACGGTTCAACCTGCTGGTCGGCCGGGAAATGCAGCAGATGGAGGGACAACGTCCCCAGCAATGCTTCCTCATGCCTATCCTGGTGGGCACCGACGGCGTTCAAAAGATGAGCAAAAGCCTGGACAACTACGTCGGAGTGGAGGAGACGCCCAACGACATGTACGGAAAGCTCATGTCACTGCCCGACGAGCTGATCGTCCCCTACTTTGAATACCTAACTGACGCTCCCTCGGAAGAATTAGCCGCCTTCTCCAGCGACCTAGKGGCGGGTTCGGTCAACCCAATGGAGATGAAGAAACGCCTGGCCTGGGAGATCACCGACCAGTTCCATGAGAGGAGCGCCGCCGATGCCGCCCARGCAAACTTCGAACGGGTGGTGCAACGCCGTGCCCTGCCCGAAGAGATTCCCGAGTTCGCCGAGCCGTCTTTGGCGCCATCTTTTGAGAATGAGACGAGACGGTTGAGCAACATCATCGTCGACGCGGGCTTGGCCCCCAGCACCACCGAAGCGAAGCGATTGATCAACCAGGGCGCCGTACAGATAATCTCTGACCCATCCGGTGACTCCCGCACCTTGGACCGGGATGACCGGGCCGCCGGCCTGGGATTGGAGCACCGCACGGTCATCAAAGTCGGCCGCCGCCGATTCATCCGGCTGGTCAACTCCTAACCGCCGTTCCCGCCTTYCACGTTCCCTTCCCATTACGAATGGTCATTTTCCCCGTCCCTCCTTACGAAGGGCGGACCACANGGGGGTCGTGACCTCCCCGCGGAACGACCTCCCCTAATCCCCTCCTTACGAAGGAGGGGANTTAGATTGCCTCCCTTCACGTTGACACCCCTTTCAGGCCAATCTAGACTGGATGCTAGAAACAGTTTCGGGGATCAGCCCGAACCGATCCTTCTCAGTCTCCCTGGAGGTGCCCATTGTCTCCCTCTGAAGATTCGGAGCGGTTGCGTAGCCATATCAGCCAGTGGCGCGACGATCACTCTAGCGTTGAGCAACGCCGCCAGGACTACAAGACCCCCTCTCAGATCCCGGTGAAAGAGGTATACACTCCTGAGGACCTGCCGGATTCTGACTATCTGCGAGACGTCGGACTACCGGGGGAGTATCCCTACTTGAGGGGGGTCCATCCCACAGGTTACCGGGCACGTTTGTGGACCATGCGCATGTTCGCCGGGTTCGGTCTGGCCGAAGAAACCAATGAACGTTTTAAAGTCTTGCTGGGCAACGGCGAAACCGGCCTGAGCGTCGCCTTCGACATGCCCACCCTTTACGGTTATGACACCGACGACCCCAGGGCAGCCGGCGAGTTTGGCACGTGCGGCGTGGCGATCTCCACTATGGCCGACATGGAGACACTCTTCGACGGCATCAGCCTTGAGGACGTCACCACCTCCATGACCATCAACAGCCCGGCAGCCATCATCTGGGCCATGTTCATCGCCGTCGCGGAAAAACAAGGGGCTGATCTGAGTAAAGTCGGCGGTACCTTGCAGAACGACATCCTCAAGGAGTACATCGCCCAGAACGAGTACATATTCCCGCCCGAACCTTCAATGCGGCTGGTGGTGGACACCGTGGAGTTCGCCACGAAGCACATGCCCCGCTGGAACCCCATCAGCATCAGCGGTTACCACATCCGGGAGGCGGGGTCCAATGCGGTGCAGGAGCTGGCTTTCACCCTGGCCGATGGGTTTGAGTACGTGCGCCGTTGCGTCGCCCGGGGACTGGCCATCGACGACTTCGTTCCCAGGCTCAGCTTCTTCTTCAACGTGCACAACAATTTCTTCGAGGAGATCGCCAAATTCCGCGCGGCCCGGCGTATCTGGGCCCGGGAGATGACGGAGACGTTCAAGGCCCAGAACCCCCGTTCGGCGTGGCTACGGTTCCATGCCCAGACTTCCGGAGCCAGCCTGACGGCTCAGCAGCCGGAGAACAACGTGGCCAGGGTGTCCATGCAGGCATTGGCCGCGGTCCTTGGCGGCTGCCAGTCGCTGCATACCAACGGTAAGGACGAAGCCTGGGCTCTACCTTCAGAGGACGCGGCTCTTCTAGCCCTACGCACCCAGCAGATCATCGCCCACGAAACGGGAGTCACCGATACCGTTGACCCGCTAGGTGGCAGCTACTTTGTAGAGTCGATGACCAACCAACTGGAAGCCGCKGCCTACGACTATTTTCGACGCATCGACGATATGGGCGGGGTCATGGCGGCCCTTGAGAGTGGCTTCTTACAGAGAGAGATCGCCGACGCGTCGTATATCTATCAGATGGAAGAGGACCGTAAAGAGCGGATCACGGTGGGCGTCAATGAGCATTGCACCGACGACGCTCTTGAGATACCCCTGCTACGGGTTGACCGGGASGGAGAGCGGCGGCAAGTAGACCGGTTGAACGAGATACGGCGCACTCGGGACAATCGCGACGTGGCGGAAAAACTGCGGGCGTTGGAACAAGCCGCCAAGGGTTCGGACAATCTGATGCCGCCGTTGGTGGAGGCGGTCAAATCCTACGCCACATTGGGAGAAATGATGGACGTCATGCGGGGCGTCTTCGGCGAATACCAGCCCTCGTGGGGATTCTAGGGCCCAGGCTTGGGAATAGCTGTTAGGATCGCTCGTTCGCCCTGAACCTGTCTACGGGTCCTTCCGCCGAAGGAATGTTCGACGGGCTGGCCAAGAACGGCAAAGATGGCAGAAACGTACAAGAGCCCCGGGGTGACCGGGGCTCTTGTGATTTGGTGCTTGTTCCGAACCGAGCTTTTGGACTAAACTTTTTCCTCTTCCTTGGCCCGTTTGGTTTCTTCGATGACTTTCATTTGCATGTCGGGCGGTAGAGGATCGTAGTGGTCGAACACCAACCGGTAAAYGCCTCGGCCTTGGCTGACCGACCGAAGGTCCTGGGAGTAACGTTGCACCGCACCTTGAGGTACTTCAGCTTCGATCTCGGTGCTTCCATCCATGGGGGTCATGCCCAGAATACGGGCCCGTTTGCCCTGCAGGTCGCTCATTACCTCCCCGGTGTAGGCGTCGGGCACGGTAACGTGCAGCTTCATGATCGGCTCCAGCAGGATGGGACTGGCGTCGGCCACTCCTTTGCGCATGGCCTGGTTGCCGGCGATCTCAAAKGACATTCCCGAAGARTCCACGTCGTGGAAGCTTCCGTCGCAAAGCACGGCYTTCATGTCCACCATGGGGAAWCCGGCCARMACTCCCTCATCCATGGCCTTTATRACGCCCTTCTCKACCGATGGGAAGTACTCCCTGGGCACCTTTCCGCCAACAACCTCGGTGCCGAACTCGAACCCCGCGGTACGSTCCAKSGGCTCYAGMCGGATGACTACATGGCCGTACTGCCCGTGTCCGCCSGACTGTTTCTTGTGCCGGTATTCGGACCTGATCGTCTGGGTGATGGTTTCTTTGTAGGCCACCTTSGGCATCTTGACTCTTAGGTCGGCGCCAAACTTGCGCCGTATCTTGTCCATGGCCACATCGATCTGGGCGTCGCCCAGGCCGGAGATCAGCGATTCGGCGGTGTCTGGGTCCCGGGAATATCGTAATGTGGGGTCCTCTTCCACGATGCGGGCCAGGGATGTGGACATTTTGTCCAGGTCGGCTTTAGTCGCGGGAGACACGGCCACCCGATAGAACCCTACCGGAAAGTCGATCGGCTCGAAGCTAACCGGCTGTTCCCGGAGACATAACGTATCTCCGGTCAACGTCTCGGAAAGCTTACCGATGGCGCCGATGTCTCCGGCGCTAACTTCGGTCACGTTCTCCTGAGATTTGCCTCGAGGCAGATATAACTGTCCGATGCGCTCATTGTTCTCCCGGACGTTGTTCCAAACCTCCGAGTTGCTCTTGATGACGCCGCGATAGACCCGGAAAACGGACAGTTTGCCCACGAATGGGTCGGCAGTGGTTTTGAATACRAAAGCGGCTAGCGGTCCGTTGGCATCGGCCTCGAATCCGTCAGCGCCGCTGGACATTTCAGGCTTGATACCGTCTTTGGGCGAAGGCAAGAATTCCCTTACCAAGGCCATACACTCTTCCACACCCACGTTATCGGTGGCCGAGGCAGCCAAAATGGGCACGAGATCGCCGTTAAGAATGCCGGTCCGGACGGCGGTCGCTATCTCTTCACTGGTYAGTTCTTCCCCTTCCAGGTATCTGTCGGCCAAGGCGTCATCKGTTTCCGCCACGGCCTCGATCAGACGTTCTCTGGCAGCCTCCAACTCGGCGGCGATCTCTCCGGGGGCGTCAGCAGGGGGATGAATCACGCTGACGACSCCCTTGAAGTCCTGGGCGYTTCCGATGGGTAKYTGAAAGGGAACGCAGTGGKTCCCGAAGGTTGCTTGAATCTCGGACACGCAACGGTCGAAGTCCGCATTTTCCCTATCCATCTTGTTGACCAAGAACATCCYGGGCAAACCCTGGTCCTTGGCCAGGGTCCAGGCCCGCTCGGTKCCAACGTCTACGCCGGAAGGCGCGGCCAGTAGGATCAAAGCTGATTCAACAACCCGTAACGCGGCGGTAACTTCGCCTTGAAAGTCGTCATATCCTGGAGTATCCAGGTAGTTGACTTTGTAGCCGTCTGCTTCACAAGCGATCAGAGTAGTCTGGACGCTGCTGCTACGCTTGATCTCCTCCGGCTCGAAATCGGAGACGGTGTTGCCATCCTCGATCCGGCCAAGACGCGTAACGTGCTTGGAATTGAAGATCAGGGCTTCGCTGAGAGACGTCTTGCCGGCGCCGCTGTGCGACAGTAGAACCACGTTTCTGATGTTTCCGACATCTACGTTGGGCATTTAGCATCCCCCTTCGGTTTAGGGTACCAATATGCAGGTTAAGTCACCCAACCAGATCAACCGGCCCGGCTAGTTTTGACCAGGCCTCCGGCGGGATGAATCCCAGCCTTCGGTTCTGCGGTAATTGTAGCTGTTTRGGTGGYGTTGGTGCAATATGTTTTGGACGATCGATGTCCCTACGAAAACTGCCAGGMTTCCAGATGCAACGCCGGCGCCAAGATTCGGACCGTTTGACACCTTGTGACGCCGGGATATAATAAAATKTCCTTGAAATCCAGGCTCGAGATTCCAGGCTTGGCGATAGGGTTTTAGAAGATGTTTTGCGAGGTGTAGCGATGCCGAAGAAAGAGATAGTCTCCAGCGATAAACTGGCTCCCGGCAGGGGCCTGCTTTCCCAGGCTACCCGATTCGGAAACATGGTGTTCGTGCAAGGGTGCACCGGCCGCCATCCAACCACCAACGCCACCGGCAAAGACATAAGAGAGCAGACACGGTTCACCATTGACCGGATCAAGCTTATTTTGGAAGCCGCTGGAACGTCTCTGGACAACGTGATGACCAACACCTGCTACTTGGCTCGCAAAGAAGACCTGGAGGGGTTCAACGAAGTCTACGGAGAATATTTCAAAGATGACCGGCCGGCGCGCACGGCAATCATCGTCGAGTTCGGCGCGGCCGATAACCTGGTGGAGATAACCTCCACGGCATGTATTCCAGGATAAGATAGTCTAAATACGCCAGACAGGAGCATCCCATGGGAACTAGAGCCTACATACTGATCGAAACCCAGGTAGGAATGGCCAGGGGTGTCGCGGACTCGTTGCGTTCTTTCGACAAGGTTCAGACGGTTGACGTCATCACCGGGCCGTTCGATGTCATCGYKCTGATCGAAGCCCCGGATATGGCRGCGGTGGCCGATCTGGTRACCGGTCAGGTCCAGGGACTTAAGGGCGTGATTCGCACCATTACTTGCGTAGCGGCGGGGTAAAATCATTTCCGGAGTCAATTGGGAGGGGCCGTTCGACAGGCTCATGGCTAACGGATAAGAGAACTCCCGCCGTTCGTAGTAGGCTTGTYGAGCCAMAGCGCCGGGTAGGAATCCAAGCATTGGCTACGGAACAATCCGGTTTGGCGCGCCTGGTGAACTGCCGGACGTTACAGGAACCCCAGTTGCTCGAAACTCCCCCCCACCACCGGCTTGGCGTCCAATCCCAGCCACCTTTCCACCATGGTCCCGTAAACACCCCTGAAGTCGATGTTGAAGCACAGGTCGCCCTCCAACAGGTCCTCCTCTTTCAACGAGGGATACTCGCCGTGCATGCCGCCTTTCACCGGATCGCCGATGGCCATCGACATCCCGCCGGAGCCGTGGTCGGTGCCGGAACCGTTGTCCTTAACCCGGCGTCCGAACTCGGTGAACACGAACATCAGCACATTGTCCGACGCGTTGTGCTCCCGAAGATCGGCGTAAAAGTCCCCGATCCCTTGGGAAAGCTCCCCCAGCAGCATCGGCTGGGTGGGCACTTGGTTGGCGTGGGTGTCGAAACCGCTTTGCTGAGTGTAGAAGATACGGGTCCCCAGATCCGCCAATAACACCTGRGCGATTCCTTTCAGGTTTTGGGAGATGGGGTTGTCGCCGTACTCGACTGTCGATCGGTATTTGCCGGGCGCGGTCTTCAAGATGTCCGCGCCTTGCAGCGCGTTCAGGCCGGTTTGGCCGAGATAATCCATGACCGGGCCGGTCCCAGATACCGGGGCATACATGCGGGCGAAAATGTCCAAAGCCTCGGTCCGGCGCTCCTGGTCTGATATTCCAGTCARCACGCCGTACGATGCCAAATTWCCYACCGACGCCACGGGRACSCCGGKCAGAGCCAAGGCCCGGGGTAGTCCGCGTCCAAAGTTGACTCCCGTCAACACGTTTTCCGCCTTGGRATCCAAGTCGCGGATGACCCGCCCCAGCCAGCCTTCTGTGGCAATCTTTTCCGGCTCGCAAGTATGCCAGATGTCCATGGAGCGGAAGTGCGACCGGTTGGGACTGGGATAGCCAACCCCATTGATGATGGCCACCTTGCCCTGGTCGTACAGCTCTTTGATGGGGCCGCATGCCGGGTTAAAACCGACCTGATCGTCGATGGGCAAGACCCGGTCCTCGGGTATGCCTACCGTGGGACGATTGTCGTAGTAGAGCGGATYTGCGTAGGGGATGACCGTGTTCATGTAGTCGTTGGCGCCGGTCAACTGCACCACTACCAAAACCGGGTCTTTCTTCGTCGTGGTCACGGGCTCAGCTCCTGGGCTGGGATGGAATCACTTTAGCAGCGGACCGGGAGGCCGTCAACGCAGGCCCCGTGCCCGAAACTTTAAACCCGGTAGCAAGCCACCAGATGGCCTCCGCCCCGGTCCTCCAGGGGAGGATGGGGAGTGGCGTGGCACTCATTGCCGGCTATGGGGCACCGGTCATGAAAGCGGCACCTGTGCGCCGGGTTCAAGGGCGCTGATAAGTCGCCGATTATTTCCACCGGTTCTCGCCGGAAACCGGGCACGGGCACGGGTACGGACGATAGCAGGGCCCTGGTGTAGGGGTGCAATGGATTYGCCAACAGTTCCTCGGTTTCGGCCACCTCGACGATCTTGCCCAGGTACATCACGGCGATGCGCTGGCACATGTACCTGGCCNCYGCCAGGTCGTGGGTGATGTAAAGATAGGTCACACCCAGGCGCTGGGACAGGTCAAGCATCAACATCATTATCCCGGTGCTGATGGACACGTCCAACATGGAGGTTGGCTCATCGGCTACTACGAAACTGGGCTCAATAATCAAGGCCCTGGCGATGGCTACCCTTTGACGTTGTCCGCCGGACAGTTCGTGGGGATAGCGAAACAGCATGGTGGCCGGAGGTGTTAACCCCACCAACTCCAACAACTTGGTTACCCGGTCCAAGCGGTCCAGGGAATTGCCGATGCCCTGGACCAATAAGGGCTCGGCTATAGTGTCGAAAATGGTCCTCCGGGGGTTCATCGACTCATAGGGGTCTTGGAAGATCATCTGGACCTTCCGCCGGAAGTCTTTTAGTTGTTGCCCCTTGGTTTGGGATATGTCGTCAAACTCGCCATCGACTTTCGCGCCATCTTCTTCCGCCCCATTGGGTTCACGTCCGGTATCGCGGAAGAGTATCCTCCCGCTGGTGGGCTCCTGAAGCTTTACCAGCAGCTTGCCGATGGTTGTTTTACCGCATCCCGATTCTCCCACCAACCCCAACGTCTGTCCCGGATAGAGGTCGAAGGACACGCCGTCTACCGCGTGGATGTAACCCTTGGGCCCGCCAAACAGGCTTTTGGAAACGGGGAATAATTTGGTCAGGCCATCTACTTGGACGATGGGTGACGGTGAGTTCATCGGCGGTGCCGTACGAAATCCCCCAAACTCCCTTTTATAGATTGGGGCAAAAGTGGATCAATCCTGGAGATTTTCAGCATAATATGCTCATCCCACCGGGTTCCAGCAGGCCGCCCAATGGCCGTCGCGAACGACTATCGGTGGTTCTTCTTGCTGGCAGATAGCGGTGGCGTAAGGGCAGCGCGGGTGGAATCGGCAGCCTGTGGGAGGATCTACCAAGTTGGGCGGTTCTCCGCCAAGGGTTGTCAAGGGGCGTTTTTCTCCCCGTATGCTAGGGAACACCGACAGCAGGGCCTTGGTGTAGGGATGAATGGGGCGTTCGAACACATCGGCCGTGCTGCCCAACTCCACAAGCTTGCCGGCGTACATCACGCCGATGCGGTCGGTTACTTCGGCCACGACGGCAATATCGTGGGTGATGTAAATCATGCTCATGTTCAGGTCGGTCTGGATCTCCTTGATCTGCCGCAGGATGCGGTCCTGAACGATAACGTCTAGCGCCGTGGTGGGCTCGTCGGCGACAATCACGTCGGGCTGGCAGGCCAATGCCATTGCGATAACCGCCCGTTGCCTCATCCCCCCGCTGAACTCATGGGGATACCGGTSGGTGAGCCTCGGGTCCAACCCCACCAACCGGAATAGGCGGTCCACCGTCTCCTGGGCTTCTTTCAACGTGGCGGCCATATCGTGAGCTTCGATGGCCYCGACGATCTGGTCGCCGACCCGGTGGACCGGGTTCAGGGAGTTCATGGCGGCCTGAAAGATCATCGATATGCGGCGCCACCGGTACTTTCGCAAGGTGGTATCGTCCATCGTCATCAGGTCTTGGCCGTCCAACAGCACTTGTCCCTTAAGGANTAGCGCGTTGTCTGGGAGGAGCTTCATCAAAGTGACGGCGATGGAGGTCTTGCCGCAGCCGGACTCTCCCACTAGCCCTAAAACCTCACCCCGCGCCAGTTCAAAACTGATGCCATCGACGGCCTTCACCGTGCCCTGACGGGTTTGGTAATGCATGGTGAGGTCTTTCACCTGCAATACCGGGCCCGCTGTTTCCTCTATGGTCATCGGCGTCTGAGCCGAGGGTTGGCTACTTCATCCAATGCCCGGCCAACCAGATAAAAGGTGCTGCACAATAGGGTGATCGAGGCGCCYGCSGGGACTATTAGCCACCAGTACCGCGCTCCACCCAAGAGATAACCGCCTGTGCTGGCGGTGTGGATCATTATCCCCCAGCTCATCCGGATGTTCAGYAAACCGAAGAAGGACAACACCGCCTCTGAGAATATCGCCGCAGTGACGGTGAACATCATGTAGAGGAAAGACAAGGGCAGCAGGTTGGGGACGATGTGCGTGAATATGATATGGAAGCGGCCCCCTCCGGCTACTTTTGCCGCTTCGATGTAAGGCTTTACGGTGATGCCCAAGGCCTGGGACTTGAGGACGATCGCCGTCCCACCGAACCCGCCCAGCAGTCCCAACACCAGCGCCAGCGTAAATAGGTTGAGGTCGATCAGCGCGCTGAGCACTATCAACAAGGAGATGCCGGGGAGGGAGACCACCAAGTCGGCCAGGCGCATGAAAAATGTGTCCACCAAGCCGCCGTAGTAAGCGGCTACTGCTCCCACGGTGGTGGCGATGGAGACGGTTACCAACGCGGCCACTATGCCCAGGATGAACTCGGAAGAGGTGCTGGACAGCAACTGGCTCAAAACATCCCGGCCCAGTGGGTCGGTACCCAAAGGGTGGCTCCACGACGGGGCCGCAGGTTGCTCTGTTTGGTCGAACGCGTACCCGGTAACCGGGTTGTAAGTGGCGTCGTCCCATATCGTGGCCATCAGGATAGGGTGGGACACGGCCATGAGGGCAAAGATTATGATYACTACCAGGCCGACGACGCCTATCCGGCTTTCAAGGAAGATGGACCAGCCCTCTCGCAGACCCCGCAGGGCCAGGCGCATCTTGGCGGCGCGGATCTGTCTTGCCGTCAATATTGCCGGTCCATCTTGAGGCTGCGGGGAATTCATGCCGGTTGATTGGATCACTGGTAACGTATCCTGGGGTCCAGAAAGGCGTAAAGTACGTCGGCCACCAAATGTGCTCCCAAAGCGAAGATTCCTATGAACACGAAGGCGCCCATGGCCAAGGGCAGGTCCTCAGACCGTACCGCCTGGAGCAGGGTCAGCCCCATGCCGGGCCAGGAAAAGATCGTCTCGATAATGATTCCTCCATCAATGGCAAAGGCTAGGCTATACACCAGACTGGTCACCACCGGAAGGAGAGCGTTTCGGGCGGCGTGCTTATCGCGGATCACATTTTCCGGCAGGCCTTTCGCCCGGGCCGCCATGACAAAGTCTTCCCTMAGGGTCTCCAACATGCTATTGCGGGTCAGCAACATTGTGCCGGCGAAAGATATCAATGTCAGAGTGGCTATGGGTAGGACCATGTGCTTGAGAATGTCCAGGGCCAGATACGCGGTTCCGGAAAGGCCCCAGGCTACAGGTATCACAACCGCGCCGGCGGCCGCGGCGGGAAGCAGCCAGGTGCGCCAACGCCTCCCTCCCGCTTTTTTGGAAATCAGGATGGCCAAGAAGATGAATACGGTGAAGGCCCCGGCGGTGAGCAGCATGTCGTTGAACACACTGTTGGCGGCAACGGGAGCTTCACGCCACACTAATGGGTCCAAGAATTTGCCTAAGGGAAACCAGCCCAGCTTGAAGGCGAAGGTCCAAATCATCATCAGCGCGAACCAAGGCGTGAACACCGTGAACAAAGTCGCCCCTGAAATGGTGGCGGTGTATTCCATGAATCCGCCGCGGCGCCAAGCCATTGCCTTTCCCAACACAAACCCTAGGTAAAACGAGATGACCGTGGCGGTCAGGAACAGCACGGCGGTTCGAGGGAGCCGTTCCTTGATGACATCCATCACCGTGCGCGGGTAGTGGCCGAAGGAAACGCCGAAGTTGCCGGTAAAGGAGTTCTTGATGTGGAGCAGGTACTGTTCGCCCAGGGACTTGTCCAAGCCAAAGGACGCCTGGATCTGGGATCTGACGTTCGGAGGAAGGTCCGGGTTCTGGGCGTACGTGGAGGTGTAGTCGCCAGGTTGGGCTTGGACCAAGAAAAAGGCCAAACTGATGATCATGAACAGGGTGAGCAGCATCTGTCCGAAGCGGCGCAATAGGTAGGCCGTCATACGGGTCTAGTACCTAGTTCCGTTCGCCCTGAGCGTGTCGAAGGGTCCCTCGGCGGAAGGGTGGTTCGACACGCTCACCACGAACGTGGTTGGCAACGCTGAGATTTGCAAGGATTTATCAGCTCCTCAACCAGCGGTCAGCCGCCAGCACCTTACTTACCGGGGCTGGACGCTGAAAGCTGATTGCTATTTAATCACCACCGCGGAGGTCATCCCGTTGGTGCTTTGCAGGCCGCCTAGGGTATTGGTGTATGGGAAGGTTAGACGGTCGCTTCGGTAGGACTCCAGTAGCGGTGTGGTAAACAGCACCACGTAGGGCAGGTCGTCGGCCAGAAATGCCTGCATCTTGAAAACCTGATCCCGGGCTGCGTCAAGGTCGGTTTCGATCAAGAGTTGCTCGGCTAGGGCGTCGAACTCCGGATTCGAGTACCCGCCTCGATTGAGTCCGTCCCCCTCGGCATGGCGAGAGTGGAAGAAGGCTTCCAGATAATCTGGGAAATTGCTCAATCCCCAGCCCAATATCCAGATGTCGAAACCGTCCGGGTCCGCGATCTTCTCCACGATCACGTTAAAGTCGGTGAGTTTGGCCTTGGCCGGAATGCCCATGTCATTGAGCCACCGCTCGATCCAGATGGCGAAGGTAGAGCGCAGGGGGTCGTAACCCGGACTGGGGGAAAGTATCTCCAAATCAGGCATCGGGTCGCCATTGGGGAGTTTCAACCCTTTGCCCTCGACCTCAACCGTGCCGTTCTCGCTGACCTTGGGTTCCTTTTCCCAGGTGAAACCCGCGTCTTTCAGCAGCTTCACCGCCTGTTCGGTTCGTTCGGTCCGGGACAACCCCTTGCCGATCAACGAGACGTTGGGGTTGTACCAGAAGCCGTTCCCTTCCGGCACGGTGGTGTACATGGGGATGGCGACCCCTTGAAGCACGGTACTGGTCARGAACTCTTTGTCGATCAGGATCGCTACCGCCTGGCGGAAAGCTTTGATGTTCATAGGAGGACGGCGCATATTGAAGCCCAGATACCGGAACCCGTTGTTGGCGTTTTCCAAGGTGTCCAAGCCCGCCTGGCCCTTCAGTTGTTCTTGTAATCCTCTTTGGAGACCCAGAGGATTCAGCATGAAGTCTATGTCTCCCTTCTTCAGTGCTAGAACCGCCGTTTCCTGGTTTCCGAAGATACTGTAGATCGAGCTTGCGGCAAAGGGACCCACGGTATAATCCAAGACTTTTTCGCCGGTGAGTTGGCCGTAGGCGTTGAATTCATAAACGCCAGGTTTGGACTCGGAGTAGGCCCCGTTGGAATATTGGATGATTGACGAGCCTTCGAAGTAGTGGTCCGGGTTCTTCACCTTTTCGGCGAAGGCCCCGTTCTCCCATTTTTTGAAGATATAGCCTCCGGCGGAGGGTTCATTCTTGGGCACGTGGGCGTATAGTGCCCTCTGTTGTTCGACGGTGGTACCCTCTTTTTTGGCTTYTTCAACCACCGGTTCCCAAAAGGCTTTGGACAAAATGGGCATGAAGGCCAACCCGAATTGCCAGCGGGCAAGACCGGGTTTCTGTTTGAAGTAGATCTTCAGCTTGTAAGGGTCGAGCGCTTGAGCGTGGTCGAAGAATTCAGTATCGACCGACGATGACCAGTTTCCAGAAAGTTCCAAGTCCCGGACGGTATGGGCGGTGAAGATAAAGTCCTCGGCGGTCACGTCATTTCCATCGCTCCACTTCATTCCTCTTTTCAGCACCACCTCGGTGGTCCAGAACGTCGTGCCGCCTACCGTCTCYTCTAATACCGGTGTTGGGAAGTCGGCTGCCGCCGATGGGATCCAGTCGAAACGTTGGTCGGAAAGACTGTACAGGGCGGGCTTGCCGCCGGACAATACGTACGAATTCCAGATCGTGGTGTCCGGGCCCAGGTAAGCCCAATAGTTGGTGGTGGTGAGGTCCTCGAAGATTCCCAATTTATAGATCTTTGGCCCCGTTGACTCGGTAGTTTCGGTAGTCTTGGCTTCCTCTTGCGCGGCCGGCCTCTCGATGAAAACCTCTTTGATCACCTCTTTCTCTACGATCCTTTCCACGGGCACTTCTTTAATTACTTCCCTGGTGCATCCCGCGGCGAAAGTTACGAAAATGACTGCGGCGAGGCCAATCATCAGTTTATTAGCAGGTGACTTGAGGCTCATCTTGTTCTCCCTTGGTTGACTTGGGAAACCGGAAATGATTAAGAAAAATCTGACTTATTTGAGTTAAATCCCGATGCGGCGCCTTCGGCGATTCCATCGTTGGTCCCATGAAGTATGATATGCATCACCGCCCTACTGTGGCAAGGCCGGTATGTTTCTCACCGCAACAACTACTCTAAAACTACGATGAATCGCGATTGCCGGTTTGCCGCNAAAAAATCTTTTGTACGGCCTTATGGGACGTTGGGAGTGCCTTCGCAATCAGACGCCGCGAAGTCATCGGAGCCTCCCTGTCCATCGCAAATGTCTATTCCCGGGCCTCCGAACAAGGTGTCGTCATCTGGGCCGCCGTAAAGAACGTCGTTTCCGTTACTGCCGATGAGGGAGTCTCTTCCCGAGCCGCCAACCAAAACGTCTCCACCATTGGACCCAAAAAGAAGGTCGCGTTCGCTCCCGCCGCTTAGAAAATCCCTGCCACCCCGGCCGAATAAGAAGTCCTCGCCAGGACCACCCAAGATCGTATCGTTGCCCTGCCCACCGATAAGGATGTCGTTCCCGCCCAGGCCCAAAATMACRACGTCSGCRAYKGASCCCCGGCAGTTGATCAGATCGYCTCCGGCGGTCCCATAATAAGACCAGCCCAAACTCCTGGCGTGGCCGGTACAGGTGACCTGTGCCTGCACCGTGTCCCCGTGGCCGAACAACGTCAGCAACATGAGCAAGACCAGCGCGGCCGTGATTGTGGGTCTCTTCATCGATCAACTCCTTCCCAACCACATTGTAAGCACATTTGGTAGAGTGGTTTCAAGTCGAAGAGGCGTTTCACCTCGACAACCGCGGACGTTGCAGCGTAACATGTTGAGGCTATGGACCGATTAGTGAAGCAGCCGGTGATCAAGGGCGTCCGCTATCAACTTGGGCACGCGCCGGGCTTGGTGCGCCATGGCTCAAAGCCCTCCCGGGAGATCGAAAAAGACCCCGCTTTGTTGGACAGCATCATGGCCCATCTTCGCTCTTACCCCGAAGCCGTCGCATATCCCCCCAACCGCGCGTTCCTGGGCGGCATCTACCCCGATCAACTGAAGGAAATCGAGCGGCCCTGGTTCCACGGCAACGGCGAATCGCAACGTTGGCTGCCGCACGGCGAAATCATGCCCGAGGAAGAACTGATCGGTTTGCTGAAGATAGCCGACGCCTTCGACCTCGTCTGGCTGGAAGAAGGATTCATCGGCCTTGTCCGGAACGCGTTGGCGGATCACCCCCTGATCACGTCCAGCGACCTGGACGGCCTGGACGGCGCCAAGAGTCAGTCAGACATTGAAGCCCAAGTGGCAAATGGGGCGGGCACTCTGCCTTTGCATCTACGGGACGGCAGCTTGGTGGGATGTATCAGCCGCGCCCATGACGAAGACGCCGCCCTGACCTCGGACGTCATCCTAGAAAACTTGGCCTGTAAAGTCACCGCCGCCATGGCTCTGCGAACCCTTTTGCGGGACCAAGGCCTGGACGGCTCTGGCATTGATTATGTTTTAAACACCGGGGAAGAGGCGGTTGGGGAGCGTTACCAGAGAGGCGGGGGAAACCTGGCCAAGGCGATCGCCGAGATGTGCGGTCTGGAAAATGCCACCGGTTGCGACGTTAAAGCCTTTTGTTGCGGACCGGTCCACGCTCTGGTCATGGCCGGCGCGTTGGTGAGTTCGGGCCTGTACCGRCAAGTTGCGGTGGTCGGTGGCTGCTCCCTGGCCAAGCTGGGCATGAAATTTCAAGGACACCTGCAGCACGACCAACCGATATTGGAGGACATCTTAGCCTCGGTGGCCGTTCTCGTGGGCGAAGATGATGGGACAAGCCCGGTGCTGCGGCTGGACTCGGTAGGCCGTCACACCGTGGGGGCYGGCTCCAGCCAGCAGGCCATCTTCGAGCAGTTGATCTCCGTCCCCTTGGAAAACCTGGGATTGGGTTTTCAAGACATCGATAAGTACGCSACCGAGCTACACAATCCCGAGGTAACCGAGCCCGCCGGAAGCGGGAACGTGCCCAACCTGAACTACCGCCTCATCGGCGCATTGGCCGTGCGCCACCAAGAGATTGAAAGAGAAGCGTTGCCGGCCTTCGTGGAAGTCCACGGCATGCCAGGCTTTTCTCCGACCCAAGGACATATCGCCTCCGCCGTCCCCTTCCTCGGCCACGCCGTGGAGCGAATGATGGATGGTAGAATGAATCGAGCCATGTTCCTGGCCAAAGGGAGCCTGTTCTTGGGYCGCATGACTCAGATGTCCGACGGAATGTCCTTTGTCTTAGAGGCAAATCCAAGTAAATAACGGCGAYCCCCCATTYGATTCTCCCACTTTGCGAAGAGGAGAGAATAAGTCCCTTCCCCCTTTATGGGGGAAAGTTAGGATGGGGGTACTTCTAGGAGGTCTGAACCGATGCAACTCAAAGGTATGAGAGTAATCGCTCTGGGAGAACGGGACGGGGTCCAAGGGACCGCCATCGCCAACTGCGCCCGCAGCTCCGGAGCGGAAGTAGTCTTGGAGATGACCCACTGTTTCGTTTGAACCGCCGCCGGCGCTCTTGACCTGGAGGGTCAAGAAGATATCAAACGGATCGTAGACCAGATAGGCACCGACAACCTCGTCGTCCTACTGGGCACCCCCACCCCCGAAAGCACCAAGCTCTACGCCACCACCGTCACCGACGGCGACCCCTCGTGGGCCGGAGCTTTGGCAGGAGAGGCCCTGGGCCTCCCGGCCTACCACATCACCGAACCGGAGATCAAAGAACAGATTGACTCGGCCACCTACGACCTGGAAGTAGGCTTGGCCGACATCGCTTTGGACGCTGAAGAGATTGCCAGGGCGATTAAMGAGGTGCGGGGAAGATAAGGCTGGAAGCCCGTAGGATGCGGACCGCCTGTTGAACAGGCGTGGGTCCGAAACCTAGGCGAAAGTAACCGTCGTTTAAACTATCACGCCGCTGGACCCGGTGAGTAACTTTAAGGTAAGAACRCTTTGCCACCTTAAGTTGTCCGGAAGTTAAACAATCCTCGACTCGAAGTGGCGTGAGAGCAGTTTAAATGGAAGATAAACCCATAGATCCGGAACCCTTGGAAGATCCCTCAATYGACCCTATCTTGATTGAGTTCATGTCTGGCTTACCTGAAGGGCTCCACCTCGAATTACTGCAAGCCTACGTAGATTCACCAACCCAGGAGGCTATAGAAAACTACCTMGAAGTATGTCGTAGAACACTGCCTGACGGGAAGAATGAACAATGAATTATCGACTAAAAGGTATTGAGGTAGCAGGATTTAGAGGATTCAATGACATCCAATATTGTTCTTTGGACAATCCCCTCGTCTTACTATACGCACCAAATGGTCATGGGAAATCTTCCTTATGCGAGGCGATTGAATGGGCAATTTATGGAAATAATACACGTAGGACTCGCGGGGAAAGGRACATACNAAAAAGGGAATTTGAGCATTCTCTTCGTAACCGGCATTATCCAGCGGATTCAGAAGCTTACGTTACGCTTTATCTCTACAACGATAGTAACGACGTAGAGATAAAACGTGTAATAGACCAGGAAGAAGGCCCTGGTGTTCTCTATGTTGACGGAAATCAAGTGAATGACCTTTCTGCCCTGGGAGTATCCGGCGAAGTCAGGCATCCTTTGATTCTCCAGCATGGGATTAGAGACTTCGTGTTTGCTAAACCTGCCGARCGGTTCAGCTTGATAAGCGCCCAACTCGGTATGGGAGCACTGAATGCTCTACAAGCCAGCATTCAAAACGCCAGCAGGAGCTTCAAGACGAAGCCYGAAGACATCTCAAAAGGACAAACCCTTCGAGCCGATYTCATCGAGCTTTGTTCTACTGTGCCCGATATGAGCCCGATAARGGACGAACTTGTGAGGTGGWCCCGGTTATTTGAACAATAACGGGGCTAGATYAAGAGAGTCTTCCGCTGCCAGAGGMGTTGTGTTGACTCCGGGAATYAAAACCACTTCTTGCCCTGCTGGTCGTTCCCTTGGCTGTTCCCGTTGGAACATCTCCTG
>NVSQ01000005.1:62451-90695 GCA_002401285.1 SAR202 cluster bacterium | reverse complement strand
CGCTGTCCCAGTCCAACCCACCAAAAACGATTTCTCTTTTGTCCTTGACCGGCGGTGCTATCTGGACTTCTACGATTCTCTCTACGATTACCTCTTTTATGACCTCTACCGGAACTTCTTTGATAACCTGCTTTTCTACGGGTACCTCTTTGATTACCTCTTGCTTGACGATCTTTACTACAGGTACCTCTTTGATGACCTCTTTGATGACTATCTTCTCTACAGGTACCTCTTTGATAACTTCAACTTGTCTGACAGCCTGATCGCTCCCGCCACACGCCGCAACCACCGCAAAAAGGGTAAGCGCGAAGATCAGAAGAATTGCTTTCTTGGTCAGAAAATGGTGAATAAACACGTGGTCGCCTCCAATGTCATCGGCTGGGTACGCAGCGACTACCCTATACTAGAATAAGCGGCGGCGTCAACACCCAAATACCCGTGGCCACGCCAGGCAGTCCCGATTTGCGCCCGTGTAACGACCAAAGGCTTTAGCTCGTCAGTCGCTCTTTCCAGACCTACCGAGGCCGGTCCCCATTGCCAGAGCGGGGAGAATAGCCACCAGCGCAACGCCCGCGGCAACCCTTAGAAAATTGTGGAATAGGGACAGTCCAACGGCGTTCAGGCCCGCGCTGTACTCAGCCAGCCGGGTTTGAACCTCCTCGGCGCTCTCCCCGGGTTGCGGCAGCGGAAACTCCAATTCGGACATAAGTGTCTGGAAATGCTCCACTCCCCAGGCGGACAACGCCGCCAGGCCCAGCGTCATCCCCAACATGCGGGCAACTACCACCAGCGAAGCGGCGGTGGCCCGGTAGTCGTCGGACACGGAGGTAAGGGCCTGCGTCATTATCGGCGAGATCACCAGCCCAAATCCCAATCCGGCAACAGCCAGGTGCAGCGTCAACTGAGGCTCTCCCACGTCCAGTTCCCAACCGCTGACCAGGAACAATCCAAGGGCCGTCAGCCCTAGCCCGGCTACCATAACCGGCCTGATTCCCACCCGGCTCAACACCAAACCGCCAACCACCGCCCCCAAGGGGATGGCTCCAGTGATTCTCAGCAACCACATGGCGCCGGTCAGCGGCGTTTTCCCCATGACGGTGTTGGCCATCAGAGGCACAGTCACCATGGCGATGATCAGGGAGACGCCGACCAATAGTTGGGCTCCGTTGGCCGCCAGAAACGACGTCGCGCGGAATAGGGCGGGCGCGAGCAAGGGTTGCTCCGTCCGGCGCTCCACCGCAAGCAGTAACCCCGCCAAAGCCAGTCCGGCGGCCCCCAAGACGAAGGGAAGCGGCGACGAAAGCGTGAACAGGCTGCTCCTGGACAGCCCTAACGACACGAGAAGCAGGGCCGCCACCAGCAGGGCGCTGCCCAAGTAATCTATCCTATTCTGCCGGTTCGGTTGGTTGGGCAGCCAGAACAGGGCCAGGAACAGTACCGCGCTCTGGGGGACGTTCAGCCAGAATATCCAACGCCAGTTGGCCAGCTCGATGATGGCCCCGCCATAGGCCGGGCCCAGCATGGAGCCGGCCTCCGCCGCGCCCGCCACGATGCCCAAGGCCAACCCCCATTGCTTCCGGGGAAGGGCGCTGCCCGCGATGGCCAACCCGATCGGCACGGTTGCCCCACCGCCCACGGCCTGTATCACCCGGGCGGCGACCATCCACTCCAGGCTTTGAGATACGGCCACCAGGCTGGTGCCTATGACGAACACCACTAAGGAGACTTGATAGACTCGGGTATAGCCGTAGACATCGGCCAGGCGGCCTATCACCGGCATCGCGGCCGTGTAGCCCAACAAGTAGGCGGTGATGATCCAGGACGCCCGGTCCAGTTGGGTTAAAGATATCTTCAGATCCAGCATCAGACTGGGCAGGGCCGTAACCACCACCGTTTGATCCAAGGCGGTAACGAAGGCGCCCAACCCCACAACGGTGAGGATCATGGGCGCCGGCAAAGTGCGAGATGGTCCAATCATCGAGCCCATCAGGCTATTCCGGCGGAGCTATGTCTACCGGCACGTTAACATCGTCAATGGAAAGCAACCTTACGGTTTCCGGCACGTCACCGTTAACCACTGGGCCGGTGATGACCACCCGGCGCAGCAGGCCGTCTGCGCGGTCCACAAACAATTCCAACTTGACCTCAAGGCCCTCCGCCGCGCCCGGCACCAACGATGCCAGGGCTTCAGAACGCACCAGACCGGTGATACGTTGGTATTGCCGGCCTCCCGATTCTTCAACGCCCGACAAAGCAGGATCAGTGACAGCTTCCACTATGCTCGCCAAAGTTTGCCCGAAGTCCAAGAAATTCACCGGCAGAGATTCCGGAGGCACCATACGCCACTGCCCGGTGAAGAGATCGGTCATATATGCCTCTTGCCCAATGATGATAACGTTGATCTCCACAAAAGTGCGGGGGGCCGTTACCTCCGCCTCCACCGTCAGGCGTAGCCGGTCGGGAATATCCACCTCCCCCGTGGCTTTCTTCATGACCAAACCGGGCAGCAGCTGCGTGCTACCTATCTGGTGCTCTAACGTGAAGGCCACCGAGTTTAGCGAGAGCAGGTTGGCCACGGCAAGGGCCAGGGTTGCTTTCGGATCCGGCGGCGGTTCAAGCGTTGGCGTGGGGATGGGAGTTGGAGCCGATCCACACCCTGCCGCAAATGACAGCACCAGGGCCGCCAACAAGCCAAGCAGAACGTGGAACCTCGTTCTCCTAGGGCAGCGGCGTCCGGACCTAAAGTGGTATCCGGGCGAAAGGGAAGATTGTCCGGCCCGCCGCCTAATTCCACGACCAAAAAGCCAGCGACCCAGCTCCAACCTCCACCGGCTCGGAAGACCCGCTGGCTTCGACGACGAATATCCTGGGCCCCGGCGGCGTAGAACCGTTTCGGCCCTCTCTAGACCGGTTCGGGACGATCGCCAAGACCAGACGAGAGCTGTCGGGAGACCAGGGGGAGTGGGAATAAGCGTATTGATCAAAAAAGCTCAGCGTGACCAGCATGTCGTTTGATGGTTGAGCGCGCAGCAGTTCCCGGGCCTCGCCTCCTTCGACGGTTGCGGCCCACCAAACGAACTCCCTGTTACCGCCATCCAGTCCCACCCAGGCAAGCATCTCCCCATTGGGCGACCAATAGAACGCAATGATGCGGCCCTCCGCCACGGTCTTGATCGAACCACTATCACCGGGGACAACCCTCAGCCTATTAAAGGTGGGCGCATTGTCGTTCTGTTGGTCCGCCACCGCCAAGTCTCCACCTTGAGGAGACCAAGCGAAAGCTGCCCTGGAACCGATGTCAAGTGCATTTCTGGCGGTACCGGTAGCGCCCGTCTCGGCGATCAGCAATGACCCCGAGGTCGCACCAGTTCCCATATAAGCCATATATCTGCCGTCGGGGGACAGGGCCGGCACGCGAAACCCCGGATCGGCGTCGATAGGCTGACCCGATGAAGCACCGAAAGGCCGGGTCAAAAATTTAAGCTCATCGGCCACGTGCAACAGCATCGATTGGCCGTCCGCTCCCCAATGGAAGTACAGGGGCGCTCCTGACTCGATCACCGTTGGATCGGTCAATGATTCCGTGTCGGCGGCGAATAGGGTTAATCCTTGTGGAGTACTGGCTAGCACTGCCAAAGTCCGGCTATCAGGCGACCAATAAAGGTAATGGGGCGCATTCTCAGCCACCAAGCCGGGGACTTCGTTCCGAAATACGGTAGTGGCCGCTCCTGTCGCCGCATCTATAACTTGGACAGATATCTCGGGCTGTCCATCGGTTACCTCCATCAAAGAAGCCGCCAGTTTTTTCCCATCGGGCGACCACGTCGGCCAGGAGTAGAAGAAATTCACGCCGCGTGGCTGAGCCATCACCGCGCCTAAAGGACCTCCCTGCACCTGGGTGTCTCCCGCAAGCTTTAGTTGCTCAGAACCGTCGGGGTTCACCAGGAACAGTTCACCGTCCGTTGTCATGAAAGCAATCCGGTCTACGGCCACCTCTTCGCTCTCTCCTTGCTCGACGATCCCAGGCTCCACCACTTTATCAAGTTGTTCTTCGACCGGTTCGCTGGTCCCATTACAAGCGAGAGCCAGCGTCAATAACGAAAGTATAATTACCCAGCCGCCGGTTTTCTTCCCGCTGTAGGAGACCCGATCCAAGTCCATTACCTTCTCTTAGACGGTATCTCCCCAACCTTCACTATTTCCCCGCAGCCGCTCCGCCTCATCTTAGCCGCCTCAGGATACCACCCGCCTTTCCCCCCCGCAACGCCGATATTGGCATGCTTCCGCGGCTTCTAATACGCCAGCCTCAACTCGAATCCCCAGTGGATAACTGACATTTACTTGTTGACAATTTCCAGTTCGGCATGTATTACTGGTCCTCCTCAATACGAACGTCTTCAAGGCCGTGCACACATACCAACTTATTCCCAACTCTGTCAACTCCTGGCGCCAAGTACTCCACTCTCCGAAATATCTACGCCATGTTAAAATAACAAGAGCCACCTACAAACTCGCACCCTTCACCCAAGTTCTCCACACTGTCAACGCTATTATTATTACTCTATAGGTTAGGTCCATTTGATTGATACAGTTAGACTAAATATTCACGCCGGTAGTGGCGGAAACGGTTGTATCAGCTTTCTGCGTGAAAAGTACCGCCCTAACGGAGGCCCGAATGGTGGCGATGGGGGTGGCGGTGGCAGTGCGTACATCAGCGGCGACTCTTCGTTTAATACCCTGCTACACCTGAAGTTCACGAGTACTATCTACGTAGAACGGGGTGGCCATGGACGTGGTAAAGACCGTACGGGACGGAATGGTCAGGACCAGATCATCCGCGTGCCAATGGGAACGTTGATCTGGAAAGAAGATGAGGACGGGGAGAGGTTCTTGTTGGCGGATATCTGTGATACATCTCCAGTAATGGTCGCTCAGGGGGGACGGGGCGGTTGGGGGAACACTCGCTTTGTATCGCCGACCAACCAAGAACCGTTGTTGGCCCAAAATGGTGAACGCGGGGACCGGGAAATCCTATTTCTCGAGTTGAAGCTGCTGGCGGATGTGGGGCTTTTGGCATGTCCTAACGCGGGCAAGTCGACATTGATCTCCCGGTGTTCCAGAGCAAAACCCAAAGTCGCCGAGTATCCGTTCACGACAGTCGAACCGGTGTTGGGCGTGGTAAGCGCCCATGGGCAAGATTTCGTCATGATGGAAGTTCCTGGATTATTGGAAGGGGCACATAGCGGGGTGGGATTGGGGCACCAATTTCTGAGGCATGCTGAAAGGGCTAGGGTTTATATCCATGTAGTCGATGGATTGGCCGAAGATCCTGGCCGGCAATACCAGATGCTCAATAATGAACTGCGCCAGTTTAGTGAGAAACTAGCGGAAAAACCCCAGGTCGTCGTCGTCAACAAGATGGATCTCACCGACGTGAAAGAACTGCAGGACGAGATTGCTGACTCGATACGCCAACGGGCCAAAGAGGATGGAATAGACGACTTGGATGTGTTGTTCATGTCGGCTGTAACCGGAGAGGGAGTGAACGAGGTCTTGGGAAAGGTTGTGGAGTTGCTTGCGGCGACGGCCAAAGAGGCTGCAGAACAAGAGATCGTGCCGGAACCGGTGAAGTGGGGGCAAAGCAAGAGGACCCCGATCCGAGTCAGTCGAGAAGATGGAGTATTCGTTGTGCAAGCCCAGGAATTGGAGCGGCTGGTCGGCATGGCCGATACCAGGGATAGGCGCGTCTTATTGCAGCTATGGGACCAGATGAACAAGAATGGTGTGGCCAGAATGTTGGAGGATGCGGGAATAGAGGCGGGCGATACAATAAGGATCGGCAATTCCGAGATCGGGTGGTTCTAGCGTGCGGGTAGGTGTTCTTGGGGGAACCTTTGATCCGATCCATCTGGGACACCTAAAGATCGCTGAAGAAGTCCGGCTTAAGCTGGACCTGGAGCGAGTCCTGTTCATCCCCACGGGACAGCCAAGGTTGAGAGTGGATGAGTTCCTGTCGCCGGTGGCGGACCGGCTGCGCATGGTGGAGCTGGCGACGTCCGACGATCCGTATTTCCAGGTTTGTGACAACGAGACGCGGCGCAGCGGACCAACGTATACCGTGGATACACTGATCGAGTTGCGAGACAGCCTGGGGACAGACGCGGCTTTGTACTTTATCGTCGGAGTAGATATTCTGAGCCGGTTTCAAGACTGGAAGGAGCCGGAGCGGGTACTGGAACTGTGCAATCTGGTGGTGGTGACCCGTCCGGGTTACGAAGATTTTGAATGGCCCGCCTGGTTAAGCAGTTTCCCCCAGGCCGCTGACCGGTTGACACGGTTGGATACGACCATGGTGGATATTAGCGGGACTGAGATCCGGCGCCGAAGTGGGCAAGGGAAATCGGTGCGCGAGTTGGTCCCTGACTCGGTGGCGGAGTATATTCAAGAGCGGAACTTATACGCGCGTCAATAGCTCAGATACGTTCGTATGAATCTGGGAGGTGGAGTAAGTGAGCGAAGGGGTTGACCGTCTTCTCCAGTTGGCGTTGGAGAAAGGCGCGCTGAAGTACGGAGATTTTACCCTCACTTCGGGCAAAAAGAGCACCTACTATTTCGACGGACGGCTGCTGAGTTTGGACCCGGAAGGGGCCTATTTGATCTCCCGATCCCTACTGCCCGTGCTGCGGCAAGCCGGTGCGGAGGCTGTGGGAGGTCCGACCTTGGGGGCCGACCCGATCGTCGCGTCCATCGCTCTAGCCAGCTACATCAACGAAACGCCGATACCGGCCTTCATCGTCAGGAAGGAAGCCAAGAGTCATGGCACGGGCAAAGGAGTAGAAGGCCCACTGAAGGTGGGCAGCAAGGTAGCTATCATAGACGACACCTGCACCACCGGAGGGTCTCTCTTCCAAGCTATCGAAGCGGCCGAGGGAGAGGGCTGTGTCGTCGTGAAAGTGGTGGCTGTGTTGGATCGCCGGGAGGGTGGGGGAGAGGAGATACGGAGACGAGGCTACGACTTTATCGCCTTGTTGGAGGCCGATCCCGACGGGAAGATTCAGGTAGCCGCCGAATTTATGTAGCAGATAGTTAGTAGCTGGGTTAGCTAATCTTGTCCGGTCCGAACAGATGGGGCAGGGCCGTGATCTCAGCCTGGCCGCTGGAAGGATCGGCAAGCTCCAAGACGTTGCCCGGCGATGCGCTGGCTTTCCGCACGTACGCCATACCGACCAGGCCTAGGCCGTTGGGTAGTTTGGTCACCGAAGTAACCTTACCCACGTCATGGCCGTCATCGTTCAAAGTGTCGCCCTCGGACACGGTGGCGTCCGCGGAAAACTCCAGCCGTACCAGGTGCTTCTGTATCTTCTGGTAAGTGTCCAGCCTGGCGATGACTTCCTGGCCGATGTAGCAGCCCTTGGCGAAATCGATGGACCCGATAAGTCCGGCCTCCAAGGGATTATAAGATTCGCCAAGTTCATGGCCGTACGCGGGCACGGCGTAGCTCAAGCGAACCGCTTCAAGGGCCTCTTCTCCCACCGGCGGGACTCCCGACTTCGATAGGTGATCCCAAACGCCGGCTGAGGCGTCCGGATCCATCAAGAGATCGAAGCTGGGGAGTCCCCCAAAAGGGCGATTGACTATGCGAACTTGGTGGCCGGCCATTTCCGCAGTAACTGAATGATAGGGCGGCAATTCGTTCAGTGAGGTTCCTGCCGCCGATTCCACCGCAGCTTTGCTGGCCGGCCCCAAAACCGACAGCATGGTGGATTCCCCGGTGATATCCTCGACGACGAGGTCCTCCATTATCGTGTATTTGTCCAGCCAGTCGATCACCTGCTGTTGGGCTCCAGGGCTGGTGATTAACAATATATAGTCGTCAACGTTGACCACCCCGATCAAGTCCAGGATGCGTCCCCGGGCGGTGGTCAGGATGGTTGGAGCTCCTTGCCCCGGCTGTAGGTCCAACACTTTGTTGGTGGACAATCGGTTCAGCAGATCCAAGCCGTCGGCCCCGATGGCCCTGAGCCGTCCCGTGTAGGAGGCGTCGTGAACGCCCGCCGCTGTTGTTAAGGCCAGGTACTCTTCTTCGACGGTGCTATACACCGTGGCTAGGTCCCAACCGTGGCGCTCCTGAAATGCTGCTCCAGTGGCGGCGGCAACGGGATGGAGGGCTGAACGCCGTAGAGCCATTGTGTCCTCCGAATCATCCGGAATTTAAAAGACGCCGCCTGTCTCTCGATAGGGCGGCGTCTAAAAGTTCAGTTGTGGTTGACGCTAAACGCTAAAGGAAGTGCCGCAACCGCAAGATGTCTTGGCGTTGGGATTGGTAAAGACGAATCCCTTACCGTTGAGACCGTCGGAGAACTCCAACTCTGTCCCAACCAGATAGATGTAGCTTTTCTTGTCGACCATAACCTTTACGCCATGCTGCTCGATGGTCTTGTCGCTCTCCAATTCCTGGTCGGTGATCTGCAGATCATAGGTCAACCCGGAACAGCCGCCGCCTTTGACCGAGACCCTTACGCCTACGTTCTCTTCGATACCTTGCTTATCCGCGAAGTATTTTATCTTAGTGGCCGCCAACTCGCTAATCTTAACGCCCAGTTCGACGCCGTCCATTGTGATAGCCATTGTATCCTCCAGAGCACTGCAATCCCGTACGGGTCAGCTAGTCTTATTCTAGGTGGGAAGCGGGTTGCAAGTCAAGCTAAGATGACGTGGTCAAGACGGCAGAAAGAGCTTCCATGTCTAAGTTTTGCCGCATGAGCTGGCCGAACCTTTCTACCTTAGTTCGGGAGTAAGGCGTGGCCCGTTCCAAAACGCCCGCTAGGGCCTCGGCGGTGCTCAGCGTGCTTTCCGTCACCGAGATCAACGGCACGTCCTTTTCCAAGGCTTCGGCTTTAACGTAGTCCGAGGGCTCGGAGCCGCCGGTTAATACCAGGCATTTGGTGTCTTCCATCAAGCTGGCCATCTGGATATCGGGCCGCTCCGCCCGGACGATCACTGCCTGGTTGGCGTAGCGTCCATAGTATGTGTGTCCAGCGTCCATTATGTTGCCGCCCAACAAGAACCGGTCGATGCAGGCGTCCGTGTTCACCGGGTCTTGGATCCACCGCCCGCCTAGCTGCTCGGAGATCTGCTGCACAGTCACTCCCAGCATGACACGGTCTTCGGGGATAGCGCCAAATACCGTTGCTCCGGCGGCGCGCAGTTGAGCCAGTGATCCCCGCTCAACGTCTCGTTGCCGATAGCTAGTCACGCCGTTGATGACAAGTCCGGACAAGCCTGGGGAAAAGCTCTCGGCGGCGCTTAGCACCGTCTGGAAGTCCAGTCCGTTAGCGTAGGGGAATATCAACAAGGCCGGGCACGCCAACAGATCGGTCAGGTCGATAGGCAGGGACCAAGGCTCTCCATCCGGTGACACGGCGTCGGGGCCCTCGATCAGGACTACGCCGGCGGTACTTTGAATTTCTGATAGACACTGACGGATGGTTTGGGATTGTTCCTCCGGCAGGAGCGGGCCGTTAGAGCCGTTCCTCGGCAGCGCCAAAGGCGTAGGAACCGGCGGGCCGTCCGTACCGGCAAGGATCGTTTCGGAGATAAATGAGATATCCGGGTCGTTGTCCGGGGAGGTGGAGAATGGTTTGTAATAGGCCACTCTCCGGCCTTCAGCGAGCAGCTGGGTCAGAAGCGCCGCTACCAGGCTGGTCTTGCCGGAGCCGGAAAGATGGGCGGAGACTAGCAATACTCCCAAGAAAACCTCCCGGGGTATACCGGCGGAACTGATGTATTCAGAACTTCAGTCCAGCACATCCTTCTCACCGGTGTGGTAGGGATCGAAACCCTGGGGAAATCGAGTGGTATCGTCGAACTTGGCCATGCTGAGGTCGGAACGGTGGAGACTGGCCCGGTCGAAGTTAGCACCCCTCATGTCGGACATAGTCCACATAGAATCGCGTATCATCGCCTTGGTAAAGTCCGCGCCGGTCATCACCGCCCGGTCCATGTCCGCCCCGTTCATGTTGGCCGACTGAAAGCAAGCGTTGGTCAGATCCGTGCCGCGAAGGTCTACTTCCAACATGGTCGCCATGCTAAAGTCGGCCCCGGTCAGGTCGGCGCTTAGGAAGCAGGCACGCACCACACGGCTCCAGCGAAGGTTGGCTCCTCGTAGCGAAGCCCGCTTAACGTCGGCCCAATACAGATTAACGTTGGTCAAGTTTGCGCCTTCCAAGTTTGCGCCGGCTAGAGTAGCCCTGCCCATATCGGCGCCTTCTAAGTTAGCGCTGGTGAGGTCCGCGCCGGCAAAGCTGGCCCGGAAGAGAGATGCTCCGGCAAGAGAGGCGCCGCTCAGGTTGGCGTTCCTGATCTTACACTCTTTTAGATCGGCGCCGGATAGGTCTACGCCTTCCAGGTCCAAAGCGACTCCCGGGTTCTCTTCACGCCAATCGGCGATGGACTTGGGGCCGGCTTTGACCACCGCTAGATGCTCTTGGTTGGCCACTAGTTACGCTCCATGTATCAGTGCTTCACAAAATATGCAGCCCTGGAAAAGACCCCAGAGCTGCATCCCAACGAAGTTATCCTAAGTTGGCCTAGGCACGCTATTATCCGCTAGCCACCGCCGTATCGAACTCGAATATCTTCTCGGCGACCATCATTTTTAGCTCGTTGATCTTGGTGAGGTTGGGGAACCCGTTGGGGTCGGCCTTGCGGTCGAAGATCAACTCCCCGTTCAGCATGACTTCAAGCCTGCCTTGATGGACCGGGGTTAGCTTGATCGCCACATCTCCGGGGTCATGGGCGGTCCACAACTCGGTCGCCATCCACGAGGCGACGGGATAGTAGCCTCAAGCCAAGCAGTAGATGACTTCAATCTCCACTTTGCCATACTCTGGATCCGGCATGTTCCTCCTAAGTTAAGGGCCGATATATTCGCAGTGTAATCATTCCGTATATTGGATGCAACCGGACTAACACCCGGTGCTTTGATCTACGGCGGCGTTGCTAAACGATGGCGGTACCGATGCCGGCGGCGGTCCTGTCATGGTTCTGGTTTTCGCAGTGGAGGTCCACCGTGATTTCCGTCCCATTCTCAACCTGCCGCTGGCTGCTGACCGAGCCAGTGACGGTAATGGTATCCCCGTTCTTCACCGGGCGCAGAAACTTGAGATTGACGCTGCCGGTGTGATGAAAGACGTCGGGGCCGAAGAACTTGCGCATGGCTTCAGAAGCAAAGGCTATGGACATACGGCCGGAAGCCAGCGTATAGGTGGTGCCCAAGCGTTGCTTGGCCAGTTCTTCGTTGTTGTGGATATTTTCGCGCTCCAGAATCGCACAGGACTCGAACTGGAGAATACTTTCCGTGGTCACGGATTTGGTAACCGAGGGAATCTGAGCGCCGATCTCTATGTTTGTGGATTCCATTTCTTTCCTACCTCATCGGGTTTTTTCATTTGATACGTCTTAAGCCTTTCCAACAACCGCCCGTCCTCATCAGTGGCTGTGGCCTCGATCACGAGATAGGGCTTGTCCCGGCGAAGGTACTTGTCGGCGATGCGGCCTTTGACGAAGATTTTCTTGCCGGGGATGGGTGGGTTGAAAAACTCAACCTCGTTGCCCGCGTTTACACCGCCGGTGGTGTCGTTATAAACTATGTTCAGAGCGGTGGCATCGTGCTTGACGGCGAGTGTCRGRRWSSWSGMTNKMAGSGNCGKMRRTKGWMSMGCNKKWMSTKGKYMAGSANYKYMTKSGTNAGGAGNNSWAYTCSTNANSGAKCNCCARCTYSTCNSYARTCTNMYAKCTTNNGTSGTWGNTCYRMYATSTKCARTSKYYKCTYGGCNWTTTGNRRTCTCCNKCSWGSCTGNNRSKTRTYCNKMKMRYSTRACNNMKYCTAKCNTNYRGCSGCSTNNCTYGNNKCGYCNNCSWGATSGGNYYYRGMYKKRKYTSYCSYTAKMKCCYRYMATNAGCSTANTRATNSRGCYKRMYGATNYGKYCSRMYGGATGATTGTTSYAAGGRAAGCACAAAAGAGTATGGACYTAACCTTYGACATAGGRGACCCACGACGCCCCAAAGGGCACGCCGTGTTGTATTTCCGGGTGGACACGGAGCCGGATAAAGTGTACGCCACTTACGTTGTCACGCTGCCCATCAAGGCAGACCTGGGCAAGTATGTCCCGCCATTCCTGGCGACACATCTTGGCGGGCTGCCCTTGAACGATCTATCTGCCTTCGCCATGCCTCCGCTACCGGAACCCGTGGACAGCTTCACGGAGTTGGAGCGCATCAGCAAATTGAGGCAAGACGATCTGGTTTACGCCAGCAGTATGTTTTCCTTTGATCTGCCCCGAATGATGGAAGCGGTGACTGAGGCGGTACAGGCGTACTCCGACCTTTGGACTCAGTGCCTTGGCGATGCTGGCATGGCGCCTGTTGAGGCCATTGAAGAGGCCACCACTTCGGATGTCCCAGCCCCGGAAGTCGATGATGATCAGTCTTATCAGGTAAACGAGGTCCTCTTTGGCTTGATGAGCGAAAGCGACAAACTGGCTGAGTTGGCGCGCTTACTGGGGACTATGCGGTTCGCCGTGGAAGGCGGAGACGCGGGCACCGTAGATGAGATGTCTCAAGAGATCACTGTCCTCGCCCGGCACCTGCCGGAGACTTTCCGAGTTAGCAGCCTGCTGGCGGTTGCCAAGGATACGTCACAGAAAGCGTCAAGGTTGGCTCAACTTTATCTGGACCGCTGCTTCCGCTTATCCGCSGGCGATTATTCCACCGTTCAAGGTCTTGACGACGAGATACGTGCCCTCGAAACCCAGGAATAATCTGCTCCGCGCTTTCCCGTCCCCGAACGAGTATGTTCTCCCCGAAGATGACCCCTAACCGGTCCTGACTGTTTTAGCCCTACCCGGCTGGTACAATAAACGCGGCAAGCGCCTCAGGGCTAGGAGTTGCTACTTCCGGGAGGGAATGGACCGGGTGGCCTACATCTCACGCCTCAGCCTGACTAATTTCCGCAATCTAGTGGAGCTGGAACTGGACCTCCCTATAGGCGTGTCCGTGTTTTATGGCGCCAATGCCCAGGGTAAGACCACATTGCTGGAGGCCATTTACCTCTTGGCGATCGCTCGCTCCTACCGGGCGGAGAACGAGCGGGAAGTGGTCAACTTCCAGGCGGCCGCCGAGGGAGGTCAAGCCTTGGTGGGAGGCATCGTCGARAAGGACGGGGAGCGGCTGGCGGTCTACGTGGGTTACCAGAGCGTGCCCCACAGGACGGATCCTCAAAGCGCTGAGAGGGTTACCGGGACTAAAGGCTACACCGTTCGAAAAGAGATCCGGGTTAGCCGGGTCCGCCGGACCGCCACCGAATTGGTGGGCATGGTCAATTCGGTTCTCTTCACCGCCGACGATATCCAACTCGTCTTCGGTCCTCCGGCCGGCCGCAGGCGCTACTTAGACATCCTTATCTCCCAAGCTGACAATCAGTACCTGAAGGGGTTGCAGCGTTATCAGCGGGTGGTGCAGCAGCGCAACCAGCTACTGCGTCTCGTCCGGGACGGGCGTGCCAGGGCGGACGAATTGGAGTTCTGGGATGGGGAATTGGTGCGTGAAGGGGCGTGGCTAACTTGGAAACGGCACGAAGCGATGAAAACGTTGTATTCTTGGTGCGCCCAGCGGCATCGTGATCTGAGCGGGACGGACGAAGAGTTTCGGCTGGAATACCGTCCAAGCGTTCCGGTAGCTGAAGATTCTAATGCGGTCGAGAAAAACTTTCGCGATTCGTTGGCAGCAGCCCAAGCCAAAGAACGCGCCACCGCCGTTACGGCGGCAGGCCCGCACCGGGATGATTTCTCTCTTCTGATAGACGGGGTCGACATGGGCACCTTCGCGTCCCGTGGGCAGGCCCGCACCATCGCCCTTACGCTACGGTTGGCTGAGGCCGCCTATCTGTCGGCGGTGCGGCACGAGGCTCCCATTATCTTGCTAGACGACGTATTGTCGGAGATGGACGCGTCCCGCCGCTTACGAGTGATGGAGCAAGTGACCCAGTATCAACAAGTTTTGATCACCACCACCGACTTGGAGCCGGTGCGGGACTTCTTCGGCCCGGCGGCAAGTTACTTCCGGGTTGGCGAGGGTAAGGTTTACCGCGAGGATTATCAGCCGGATGGGTCGCATCSGGTGGGCACGTATTAAATGACTCCTGATGTGTCCGAACGAAAGGTGCTAGAACCCCTATGACAGTTACTCAACAAGAGCTGGATGAAATAGCCCTTTCCAGGGCCGAATACGACTTGATCTTGGACCGGCTGGACCGGGAGCCTAACCCGGTGGAGCTGGGCATGTTCGGCGCTCTTTGGAGCGAACATTGCGGATACAAGCATTCCCGCCCTCTGCTGAAGTTGTTCCCCAGCCGCTCGCCTCGGGTGCTGTCCGATCCAGGTGCGGAGAACGCCGGCGCGGTGGACTTGGGGGATGGGATCGTAGCGGTCTTCAAAGTGGAGTCCCACAACCACCCCTCGGCCGTGGAACCCCTTCAGGGCGCGGCTACCGGTGTTGGCGGAATCGTGCGCGACATATTGGCTATGGGCGCCCGTCCAATCGCCCTGCTCAACTCCCTTCGCTTCGGTCCCCTGGATAACGCCCACAACCGCCACCTGTTCCAGGGCGTGGTGGGAGGCATCTCCTGGTACGGCAACTGTATCGGGATCCCCGACGTGGGGGGCGAGATCTACTTCGACAGTTGCTATTCCCAAAACCCGCTGGTCAACGCCATGTGTGTTGGTTTGGTGAACAAGGCAGACCTGGCTACGTCAGCGGCGGGCGACGAGGGCAACGTCTTGYTGCTGGTGGGTTCAGGGACGGGCCGTGATGGGATCCACGGCGCTTCGGGGTTGGCTTCACGCACCTTTGAGGAAGCGCAGGAACTGCGGCCCACCGTGCAGGTTGGCAACCCGTTTCTGGAAAAAATCTTGATAGAATCCTGCCTCGAAGCCTTGGCAACCGGCGACGTGGTGGCGATCCAAGACCTGGGCGCCGCCGGACTGACCAGCTCAACCGTGGAATCGGCGGACAAGGCAGGGAAGGGGTTCATCCTGGATATATCTCAGGTGCACCGGCGAGAGGACGGTATGACTCCCTACGATGTCATGCTGTCCGAGTCTCAAGAAAGAATGCTATTGGTGGTTGCGCCGGCCAAGGTAGAGAGGATTCGCCGGATCTTCGATAAGTGGGAGATTCCCTGCCGTGATATCGGGCGGGTGATCAGCGATCCCGTTGCCCGCATCGTCGAAGAGGATAAAACGATAGCCCAGGTGCCCATTCGCCACCTGTCGGACGCCCCCAAGTACCGGCTTAAAGGGGTTCCTTCTGAGGATCAAGCGCGGCGGCAGCGGCTCTCCCTTTCCGAAGTGTCATTGCCCTCGGTAAGTCCGGAAGAGGTGCTGTTGCGGCTTCTGGGGGCCCCAAACATCGCCAGCAAAGAAGGGGTGTACCGCCAATACGACCATCAGGTGCAAACCAACACGGTGGTGGGGCCTGGCAGCGATGCCGCTTTGCTGCGCCTCAGGGGCACGGACAGGGCCATTGCGTTGAGCATTGACGGCAATGGCCGCTATTGCTACCTGGACCCCTTCCGGGGCGGCCAGATAGCCGTGGCCGAAGTTTGCCGCAATCTGTCTTGCTCAGGCGCCGAACCGATGGCCCTTACCGACTGCCTAAATTTTGGCGACCCAGAGAAGCCGGAGGTCTATTACCAGCTTGAGTGGTGCATCCGCGGCATGGCCCAGGCGTGCCGTGTCCTGGGAGTGCCCGTGGTTAGCGGCAATGTCAGTCTGTACAACGAGTCCCGGGGACAGGCGATCCATCCTACTCCGGTGCTGGGTGGGTTGGGCCTGCTGGAGGATATCGCACGCTACGCCCAATCCGCGTTCCCGGGTGATGGGCTGACGGTGGCTTTGTTGGGAGACGTTGGGAGCAGGCCCCGGTCCTCGGACCTGGCCGGAAGCGAGTATCTACAAGTGTTCCACGGCAAGATCGAAGGCCGTCCGGCTATAGACCTGGATATGGAGCGGAAGTTGCAAGCCCTCTGCCGCCGGGCTATCCGGGACGGAATCTTGGCTTCGGCTCACGACTGCGCCGAGGGCGGCCTGGCGGTGGCCCTGGCGGAATGCAGCGTTCAGGGCGGAGCCGGATTCATGGGTGAGTTCCCTCTGCCGCAAAGGTGGGACGCGGCTCTGTTCGGAGAGCGCCAATCCCGGATAGTGGTGTCCTTAGCTGAAAACGACTGGACGGCGCTGSAGCKGCYGGCGGACGAGTCAGGAGTCCCAATACGCCGGCTTGGGACCACCGGCGGGGACCGGTTTAGGGTGAATCGTCAGATCGACCTTCCCCTTCAGGAGATCAGCGGCGCTTGGCGGGAAGGGTTGGAGCGGGCRTTGTGAGCGACGCCCCTCTCCGGGTCCTATTTTTGACCCCTTATTTTCGCCCTTACCTGGGCGGGATCGAGCGGGCCATCGAGCAACTCACTTTCCAGATTCAGAAATCCGATCAAGTTGAGGCGGTGGCGGTACTAACCACCAAGTACGCTTTCCCCCGGGTGCCTCATCCGGACTGGGCCGACCGGGAAACCACGGAAGAGGGCATCGGCATCTACCGGCTGAAAGGATTTCCCAAACGTTCTATCCCGCTGTATTCTTGCCCGCTGGTCTGGTTCTCGCCGATGCAGGTACGTGGTTACCTCAAAGAATTCAACCCCAACGTTGTCCACTTCGTGGGCGATGGCTGGTTCTGGGGACACTTCTGGTCGTGGTTCTGGTACCGCAATCAAGCCCGGTTCGTGTTCACCCCCTCCTACCACGCCTTGCCCCTGATCCGCTGGTGGCTCCGGCCCATAAACGCGTTCATCTGCAATGTGGTGGACCATGTGATCGCCCTGACTCGCCAGGAGGCCAACCTGGTGCGCCGGGCCTATCTGGTACCYRGGAAGAAACTGGGTATCATCGGGTGGGGGGCGCCCCTGCCCGAGACCACGCTTACTCCCGATCCCCAGGGGGCAGGTGAACCTCTCACTCTTTTATGCGTTGGACGGTTGGGCCGGCACAAAGGTCAAGAGTGGCTGYTGGGAGTATACCGGCGGGCTCGCGGTCAATTTCAACGTTCGGTGCAGTTGATCCTGGTAGGACGAGATGAAGGTGATGAAAAGAAGATTGCTGGAATCATCCGGGATTATGGATTGGGCGATGAGGTAGCGATGRTCGGGGAAGTCTCCGATAAAGAGCTTACAGACTGGTACRCCAAAGCCGACCTCTTCGTCCTGTTTTCTCAATACGAGGCCTTCGGGTTGGTATTTTTCGAAGCGATGGCCTACGGAGCTCCCGTACTTACCCACGACGTRGGCGCCAATCGGGAGTTGTTGACCCGGGGCGCGGTGGTGGTGGAGCGGTTCGATGAGGATGAGGCCGTTGGAGAGTTGGTGCGGTTGGTGAACGACGGCGCCCACCGAGATCGATTAGCCGAGGACGCCCGGGACTWCGCACTGTCAGAGTTCACCTGGCCGGCGGTTGCCGAAAAATACTTGGGCGTTTATGAGGTTGCGGGTTCTTAGAAGCTGATTCCCACGAATTTAAGGGAGAAATTTCTCCTCCACATAAGGATTTAGGATGGATAGACAAGAATTGGAAGCCAAAGCTCGGCAGATTTTGTTGACCAATCTTAAGCAGGGAGTGGCCGACTGGAACGGCAAAGAATACAGCTTTGTTTGTCCCTCTCTGACCGGTTACCCCTTCCAGTGGTTCTGGGACTCCTGCTTCCACGCCATCGCCCTCATCCACTTGGACCTGGAACAGGCCAAGAAGGAGTTAACTACCCTGATGAGCGGTGCGCTGCCCAACGGCTTCATGCCCCACATGATCTTCTGGGAGATGGAGAAGCAGCCTGACTTCCTGAGCCGGAACATCGTTGGAATGACTACCCCCAATACTTCAGCGACCATGCAGCCGCCCATCATCGCTTATGCCGTGGAGCGGGTCTACCAGGCCACCGGCGACGAGGCCTTTAAGGATGCGGCGCTACCGGTGTTAACCGGGTTCTACCGATGGCTGCGCGAGATGCGCGATCCCGATAACGACGGTCTGATCGCGGTTATCCAGCCCGAGGAGGCGGGTACCGACTGCTCGCCCAAGTACGATGAGGTCTTGGGCCTGGAGGAGTTGAGCAACCAGGGATTCATCACCGCGTTGCGCAAGGTCTATGCGGCGTACGAGCCCCTTCGTGGCGACGACCACCGGATTCTGGCCGCCGATCTGTTCCATGTGGAAGACGTTCTGGTGAACTCCATCTACGTCATGGGATTGCGTTCGTTGGCCAGACTGTTGGGCGACGCGCCGGAGGCGGCGGAGTTTAACCGGGAAGCCGACAAGACTCGAGACGCTTTGCTGGCCAAGTGTTGGGACGAGGAAGTGGGTGCCTTTTTCGATCTATCCGGAGTGGCYGAGAAGCCTCTGAAAGAAGTGACGATAAGCTCGTTGATGCCGCTGGTGATGGAAGACCTGCCCCGGCCCATCGTCGAGCGGTTGGTGAACACGTGGGTAACGGATCCCAAGCATTTCTGGACACCCTACCCGCTGCCATCGGTGCCCGCCTCGGACCCCAAGTTCATGCCAGGTAACCCCAGAGGGTTCATCTGGCGTGGGCCTTCCTGGATTAACACCAACTGGTTCTTGTCCCACGCCCTCCGACGCCATGGCTATGCGGACCTGGCGGACACGATCGTGGCGAAGAGTCAAGAGTGCATCGAGAAGTCAGGATTCCGGGAATACTACGAGCCATTCACCGCCGTAGGACTGGGGGCCAGGGACTTCGGCTGGTCCACCCTGATTCTGGACATGTGAGGCGATCGAAATGGYGAATTATTGGCAGATTGCCGCTGGTTCGCGTGGCCGCGACTACTCTAGAGTACTTTTTCCGGTTTGGCATCGCCTTCGTTGGTGGGAAAATAAATTCAGAATTGATGACTGAGGTTGAACTTGGCGACCAGGTGCTCCTGAAAAAGGGCAGATCGCAATTAGTGGCCGCCGGGGAAGTCGTTAGCCGTGATGGCAAGCATCGTGGGAACGGAGACAAGAAGTGGCTGAAGGATGTTGATGGCTGGGACCTGAGTRCCTATTGCTACGTTGATTGGCATATTCCGGCCAAGCCGGTGGGCGTTGAGGGATTCACTCGTAACACGATTTAAAGGGTGCATAAGCAACAACTTCGGTTGGACGCAGACCAAGTTATCTCAGATTTTCCTGCCCAGGAGATCATTGCTTCCGGACCGGGGCAAACCACGGTGGTCGACGATGATGAAATCGTACAGCACTTGATCAGCCAAGGGCTACGCCCCGGGGCGGCGGAGGAATTGACTGCGACCTTTAACCGGATCCGCCGCCTGGCTCGGTATTACCATGGACGCCGTTGGGAGGATGTCAGGGAACACGAGGCTCGTACCTTCCTAGTTATTCCTTTGCTTTTAGCTCTGGGCTGGGCTGAGCAAAAAATAAAGATTGAATTACCGGCCGGAGGGCGAGAACGGGCGGACATAGCCTGTTTTTCCAGACCATATGGGAGAAACAATGGCGAATGTGTCCTTATTATCGAGACCAAGAGCTTTAGCCAAGGTCTACATTACGCTCGGAACCAGGTAGAGAGGTACGCGAAGGAATTCCCGAATTGTAAGTGCATCGTCGTTTCAAACGGTTATTGATATAAGACGTGGGAACGTAAAGAAGACGGAGGATTCGGARATGATCCATCAGCATTTCTTAATCTACTGGCGCCAAAGAATTGCTACCCGCTCGATCCTGACAACGTTCTAGGCTGTCTTGAGGTCCTCAGGATGCTACTGCCAACGACCTGGATGTAATAYCGTCGGGTGCTGGCTCTGGGCGAGCCTGTTGGAATCACCGGTTAGAGCGGAAGATTCTGGAGAGGAAAGAAGGCTCCGTTGAGTCAGCAGTTCCCTCGTTTGTGGACGTCCCAATAGTGTCGGAACTATCCCCGTATTCGGAGGGYCCGGCAGGTTCGGGACCGGCTACGGATACGGCGGCAACAGGTTCGTCCTGGGATTCCTGAGGGGCCCAGCGGTCTTCTAAAACCTTCTCCACCAAGGGATGGGTGCGGTTCAGATAGAAAGTCCGCAAGCGCCTGCTGCGCCCCGACTCGCTGTCCGTGGCTGTGTGCCAACCTTTGGTGAACAGATCGGCGTTCCCCAGACTTCGGACCATCTTGGTAACGTAGGTCCGGGAAAAGTCCTGGCCCCAACGCTGAGTGATTTCCAGGTGCTCCGCTTTCAGCCCTTCGTCCAGTGCCTGGCAGACCTCGCTCACCAGGAAGTTGAAAGCCACGTGGCTGACGGCTTCTTGATGTTCCAGGGTGTCGGCCATGATGATAATGTCGGCTACCCGGCGGCCGTCCAAACCGTCCGGCTGGCTTGGCGGGAGGTTAAGTTGGGGAAGTGTCTCGGCTAGTATCGCGGCTAGTCCGTTGATCTGGGTGGTTTGCGGGACCGCGACAGCATCATCGCTGACGAATTCGCCGATGATTTTCGGGGATACATCTTCCGGAACATCCTGGGGAGCGTCGTCGGGCTCATCGTCAACGCTTCCAGCGGCCATTGTGGGTGACTCGACCGGTTGTTCGGTTGAATCATCCTCGGTTGAAWCATCTTCAGCCGGTTCTTCCGGGGTCTCAGCGGCAGTCTCTTGCCGCTCTGGGGTCCTGCGCCGCCCAAAGGAGAAACGGCTTCGCTTGACTTCCGMTGGGCACTCGTCTGAGGAATCATCCTCTGCGCTTTGAGCACTATCTGATTCAGTGGCTTTGGCGTCCGCAGGGGTCTCTTCGTCGGCCATGATGGCCCAATCGACCAGTCCAGCGGTTATCAGCCGGATGTTTCCTTCCTGGGCCACACGGGACATGAGCTTTTTGAAACCGGAAAAACCGACTTTTTTCTCGTCGAAGTCGGGGTAGCGGCGCAMYAGTCGNWYSKYYGMYCGMSRYGARMWRGSKSKYGCSCSSRKCSWGRCSYTCGKTGMSSRTRATRTCTTCGATMGCSGMGATSATCKCCGCYAGATCCTGCTTGCCGRCRGGSGYRCTTGRCCGGGCGGGACCGCGTCCGCCGRTTGCCGGAGGTGGCTCCGACGRGGCACNGGNGNCNNNGCCGGTTGCCGCAGYCGGCTCCTCTGGGACAACGGTGTCGATGTCTTGGTCGTAGAGGATAAGGGCGTCCACCGTGTCGGCGAACCGGCGGGACGTGGCCCAGGAAACGCCGATGATAATCACCCGCTTGCCCATGGTCCGCAAGGCGTTGATCACGTGGATGAAATCCGAGTCGCCTGAAACCAGAACGTAAGTGCCGATGTTGGGGTAGGAGTGGGCGATCTCGATGCAGTCGGCGGTCATTTTAACGTCGACGCTGTTCTTCACCCTGGTGGTGCGAGAGGAGTTGCTGCCCAAAGCCAGACGGGTAGGCACGTAGACGGGCTCGATACCCGCGGCGTAGAGGGCAGGAGGGTCGTTGATGAACTGGCTGGCGCCCCGCAGTTCGGGGGCGCGGGTTACCCAGTCGGCATAGGCTTTAGCTACCACCACCCGGCCGTGGTTGGAAACCTCTTCCTTCAGGGCGGAGACGTTGGGAGTCCGGTGGCCCACCGCCAGGCTGATCTTAAAGTTCTCCCAATCGATAAAAAGGGCTACGTCGTCGCCGGAGTGTATAGGTCCGTTCATATTTGTATTCGTAGTAATTCCAGAGGTGTATTTGTCTAATGCCCAGTGTAAGCGGCCCGCTGGAACCAGTCAAGGAAACAGTAGGAGAGTTCCGGACGTTTTAGCGGCTTGAGCCTGGCTTGACAAGTCCCGGCATTTCCTTGATTGTACCATTTAGCCAAGAAACGCAGGCAAGAACCCAAGGAGCAAACCCATGCCGGAACGACCTAGACTGGAAGGTAAAGTAGCCATCGTCACCGGGGCCGGGTCCAGCGGGCCTGGGATCGGCAACGGAAAGGCGACCTCGCTGTTGTTTGCCCGGGAAGGGGCCAAGGTATTGCTGGTGGACGCCACCCTGGAACGGGCCGAAGAAACGCAAAGGATGATCCAGGAAGAAGGAGGAGAGGCCTCCGTGTTCGAGGCCGACATGACCAACCGCGACGATTGCCAGGCGATGGCGGACGCGGCCRTGGAGCGCTACGGCCGGCTGGATATCTTGGACAATAACGTTGGTATGTCCATGCGGGGAACGGTGGTGGACGTTAGCGAGGACGACTGGGACCGCATCATCGCGGTCAACGTGAAAAGCATGATCTTCGCCAGCGGCGCCGCGATTCCTTACATGATAAAAAGCGGCGGCGGATCCATCATCAACATTTCGTCCATCGCCGGGCTCCGGGCCCATTCCCAAACACCTTACACCACCACCAAAACCGCCGTTATCGGTCTGACTTTTTCGATGGCGGCTGATCATGGTAAGGACAACATCCGGGTCAACTGCATCGCTCCGGGCCTGCTGCACACGCCGATGACCGCTCCCCGGATGAACGACGAGCAGCGCGAGCAACGCAAGTCCGCGGCGCCCCTGGGCACCGAGGGAACCGGTTGGGACGTCGGTTGGGCTGCGGTCTTCCTGGCCAGCGAAGAGGCCCGCTGGATCACCGGGATAGTTCTGCCGGTGGAGGCGGGCTTAACCGTGACTAGCCCGGTCACTTACACGACTATAGGTCAGCAAGCCCGGTTCTAGAAGCAGGCCGGGATGTGGTTCGACAGGCTCACCACGAACGGTAATTACTTCTTCTCACGTTCGTCCTGAGCTTGTCGAAGGACCTTTCACCTGGATCGAGCCAGGTCACCCACGGCCTTCACTCGGACTAGGGTGGCGTTGCTGGGGAGGTAGGTTAGTGGGACTTCGTCGATCTCCACGACTTCCACCGTGTCCCGTTTGGCGCCGGCGGCTACCGCTTTGTTGATAGCCTCGGCTCGGGCTTCGGCCAAGGCCTCYTGACGGCTCGTAGACTCGAGAGAATAAACCCTTTCAACCTGACCACCTACCTGGGCGATAGCCGCTCCGATGGCGTTGGCGACGTCGCCATGTTCCGGGCGCAGCACCTGAGAAGCTCCGCTTAGGGAGCTGYCCGCCAGGATGCGACCCCCGCCTACCAGGACAACGGGCACATCCGTAGAGCTGACCTTGACTTGGTCKATGGCGGTTTCCATTCTGTGCTGAATCTCTTGCGACGCCTGCTCCACCAACGAGCTTGCCAGCCCTTGTACTAGAGCGGGGTTTCCGACTTGGGCCARTCCCGCGGACACGGCAATATCGGTACCGGTCAGCGTGCCACCGCCGAAAACTATCGCTTCCTCGGTTAAACGGTACCCCACGCTGTTGGGGCCGATGCGCAGTGGATTTTCTTGGATRACGCTGCCCCCGCCCAAGGGAATAGATAKTACGTCCGGCATCCGGAAATTGGTCCGCACGCCGGCTATGCTGACCGCCACCGCCGCTTCCCGGGGGAAACCCTTGACCAAAGCGCCCACGTCAGTGGAGGTGCCGCCCACGTCCACCACGATGCCGTCGCGGACACCGGATAAGAAGGCAGCACCTCGCATGCTGTTGGTGGGGCCTGAAGATATCGTTAGCACCGGAAACCGGGCGGCGAATTCAGCGTCCATCAGCGTMCCGTCGTTCTGGCTCATGTACAGAGGAGCTTCGAGGCCCAAGGATCTGATGGCGTTTTGGATGCCCTGAATGGTACGCGCCGCGACATCGCCGAGACAGGCGTTGAGCGCGGCGGCGTTTTCCCGTTCCARCAGGCCGATGCSCCCATTCTCGTGGGAGAGGGTTATCTTGAGACCGGGRGCTACCCGGCTTATCACGGCGGCGGCCTCGATCTCGTGGGCCGGGTTCACCGGGGAGAACACCCCGGAGATGGCGACGGCCCGTACCCCTTGACGCAGCATTTCTTTCGCCGCGTCAGCAACTTYCGAGGCGTCAAAGGAAGAGATTTCCCTKCCATCGAACTCGTGTCCACCAGGCACCATGTAGGTGAATCCGCCGATGGCATCCCGCAAGGGGCCGGGCCAGTCCACCAGAGGAGGAAGTAGAGTGGTGGCGGGAAGACACAACCGGATGACCGCGGTTGGAGTCAGTTGCCGGCTCTCTAGGAGGGCGTTGGTGAAGTGGGTGGTGCCCACCATCACTCCATCCACCGTTCCATCGGAAGGCCGCTGGGCAAGAACCTCTGTCAAGGCGGCCRCGATACCCTCGGTTACGTCGGGCGTAGTGGACAGCTTGGCCTTGGCCAGCAGCTCTACACCGTCCATCAGGACGGCGTCGGTGTTGGTTCCCCCYACGTCGACGCCTATAAACACGTTAGTATTGACTCCTGTCGGTTATACTCATTCGCCCTATTATTTAGGTTACGCAAGCGTGTCCTGTAGTCACAACTGGATCGGGGARAAGTCGGTGTCATAGCCGAAGACTCGGGGTCCGGCCACCGCTAATCCTTCCGGAGTTGTCCACAGGTCAGGCGCGGGCAAACCCAGGACGATTACCCGCAACCCGTAGCGCAGCAACTCCGTGGTCACCGGCTCCCCGGTCTCCGAGTCTACGACGCAGATCAGGTCCGGGACGGTGCACACGATCTGCCCGTCACGGCGGGCGATGAGGTTTTCATTCTGGAACTCGATGGCCAACCGTTCGCCGTTGTAGTCCGCCAGTCCCTCGATGGATAGGCTACCCCGGGCGAAGCCCGCTGTCGTCCGCCGATCCACGTCGGCGATTTTACCATTGAACAGAATCTTGCCCGGACACGTGCCTAAGATGGATTCGATTGGGTCTTCACCACGCACACGAGCGGTAATGACCGCGTCTCCCAAGTTCCGGGCCAAGGATAGAGTGTTCAGCACCGCCGTCCGCCGAACCTGCTCAGCGGTCATGGGAGCTACGGCGTAGCAGGCGACGCATCCCATCTGAACCGTTAYCGCCCGGGCCAGTCGTTCGGCCCATGCCGGGCTGATGGTTTCGGGGATGACCACGGTGTTGCCCTTTTCGTCGGCGATGGCCATGGGGCAGCAAGGCACTCCGTAGACGAAGAAGGTTTTCATCTGAAACTCGGGAAAGGCCCGGCCCATGCCGTCTGCGTCGACCACTGGGAGGCCAGTCATGGCCGCCGGTATCAACGGCTCCACCGAGTTGCTSCCCCCGATCTCGTTGGATATGAGGGCGGTGGCTTTCTTGCCGGTGAACTCTTCGATGGCCCGAAGAGCGTAAAGCGATTGGAGGTCCCGCACCTTCTCAATCCCAACCGTAGGCGCACCGATGCCTCCCACGCAGATGACCTGGGCATCGTCAGGCAGTTCATCCGGGTCCAGCACTGTTACCGGGCCGTGCTCTTTGATCGCCTGCCGGGCTCGAAGCTGACCTATATAGGGGTTGCCGCCCCCGCCCGTGCCCAATATCCCCGCGCCCATGGCGATGGCTTCCAGGTTGTCCTCGTTGGCTTCCCACATATGTGGTGTGTCTCCTGATTGTCGCACCGGGGTAGGCCGGCGTCCACGGCTAAACAGGTTGCCAGCGGGTCYGTGGATTCCGGTATGCGCCGGAATGACGGGAACCCTCCTGGTGGCGTGGCAACTACCGTTATACAATGGGCGGCATCATCCTGACAAATTTGGGCCGCTAAAGACGGGAGAGCCAACGAGCGCCGGAGGGGGAACAGATTGGGTTACACAGGACAGCCAGTCAGAAGATTTGAAGATGCCAGGCTCGTGTCCGGGCAGGGTTCGTATGTGGATGACATCAAGATTCCGGGGATGCTTCACGCCGCTTTCCTGCGCAGTCCCCATGCGCATGCCCGAATCAGGTCCGTAGATGTGGCGGCTGCGCAAGAGATGCCCGGCGTGGAGGTTGTACTGACCGGAGAGGACATATTAGGAATCGTTCCGGACCTGCCTACCAGGTCAATGAGCGGGGAGTGGGAGGTGGACGAATTCAACGCTCCGGAGCATCCTGCCCTGGCCGTGGGGAAAGTTTCCTACGTGGGGCAGACGGTGGCGGTGGTGGTGGCTCAAGACCCTGGCCAGGCTAGAGACGCCCTTGAAATGATACAAGTCGACTACGAACCGCTGCCGGTGGTGTTGGACCCATGGGAGGCGGCTTCTCCGGACTCCATCCCGATCCATGAAGAGTTGGGCACCAACGTGGCGTTGCGCATCCACCACGACCGGCAGGGCGAAGAACTGGATAAAGCCTTTTCCCAAGCCGACCTGATCGTGGAGCAGCGKTACGACGTGCAAAGGTTGGCGCCGGTGCCGATGGAGACGAGGGGYCTGGTCGCCCACTACCAGCCCGAAGACGATTTCCTGACCATCTGGGCCTCGACCCAAGGGGCYCATCGGGTGCAAAAGCAAATTTCCCGGCTGCTGGATTTCCCAGAAGCAAAGATTCGTGTGATCGCTCCCGACGTGGGCGGTGGGTTTGGCGAGAAGGGCGGCGTGTTTCCCGAAGATTTGGCGGTGTCCTACTTGGCGCTGAAGCTGGGCAAGCCAATCAAGTGGGTGGCGGACCGGCAGGAGAACATGCTGGGGTTCCATGGCCGGGGACATTCGGTGAATGTGGAAGCCGCCGTACAGAATGACGGAACGATATTGGGCATCCGCCTCCAGATCGTTGGCGACGGCGGGGCTTATTTCGGCAACTCGACACCGGGACCGCCCTACCGGGCCAGTCACCGCATCATCGGTCCCTACAAGACTCCGACGGCGAGAATCGAGGTGCTGGGAGTCGTTACCAACAAGCCGCCCACCGGCGCTTACCGGGGGGCGGGAGGCCCTGAGTCGGCATTTTGCATGGAGCGGACGGTGGACCTGGTGGCCCAAGAGTTGGGTTTGGACCCGGTGGAGGTGCGAAGAATCAACTTTATCTCCTCCGATGATTTCCCTTACCTGACGCCTACCGGCCTTATCTACGACACCGGCGACTATGACACAGTGTTCGACCGGACCCTGGAAATGGCCGACTACTCCGGATGGCGCGAAAAGGCCCGGGAAAGCAAGAACGGAAACGGCCCTCTCATCGGCGTAGGCGTGGCGACCGTGATCAAGATGTCCGGAGGGTCGGGAGAGTCGAGAAACGAGGAAGCCTGGCTCAAGATTGAGCCGGACGGCCGGATCACGGCGCTGACCGGCATTTCTCCCCACGGCCAAGGCTCGGCAACAGCGTTTGCCCAGGTTGTGGCCGACCAGTTGGGGGTGACGCCCGCCGACGTTCAGGTATTGCACGGAGACACGGCCGTGGTGCCTTCAGGCGGTGGTACCGGCGCGACCCGGGCCACCGTGGTCGGTGGATCCGCCCTTTACCTAGTTGCCGAGAAAGCCCACCACAAGTTGGTGAGCATCGCCGCCCATCAACTGGGGTGTGCCGAAGCAGACGTTGTTTTGGAAGAAGGACAGGCCTTCAGCAGTCATGACCCTGGGCGAACCGTKGCCTTCCGGGAGCTGGCGGCCGCGGCTTATAGCGAAGAGCGGTTGCCACCGGGCGTTACGGCGGGTCTGGACTTCAGCGGAAGCTTTACGCTGGGTCAACCCTATCAAAGCCCCCACTCATTCAGCACCCACGTGGTGGCAGTCCAAGTTAGCCGGGAGAACGGCMTGGTGGAAATYCTGAACTATACCGCCATCCATGACTGCGGCCGAATACTTAACCCTATGCTGGTTGAGGGTCAGGTCCATGGGGGTATAGCCCAGGGGATCGGGCAGGCATTGTGGGAAGGAGTGGCCTATTCCCCGGATGGCCAACCCCTGACCGCCAGCCTGATGGACTACGCCATGCCCTTGGCGCAAGGTCTACCCGAGTTGAACTTGGACACTCACGAAACACCCTCCCCAATGAATCCGTTGGGAATCAAAGGAGTTGGAGAGTTGCCCACGGTGGCGGCTCCCGCCGCGGTAGCCAACGCGGTGATGGATGCCCTGTCCGGCTTCGGCGTGCGCCATATCGACACGCCGCTGACGCCGGAAAAAGTCTGGAACGCGATGCAGGGACGGACCGGATGAGGTTAACTGCTTAAACAGCCAATACCGCCAGCCCTATCTCTGGCTACGGATATATTCAACGAGGAAAAGGACTCCGCTCACGAAGATTATCGNGRTGSYTAYGWTGRTGNCCANNTYAKCGGYGCNNNCGNNGMBMNYYSNNVYYHGSMTVGSDHDRSSRKVRVBG
>NVSQ01000005.1:0-62446 GCA_002401285.1 SAR202 cluster bacterium | reverse complement strand
AGCAGCCGCACTTGCACGTTGGTCATGGGAGCTCCCGAACTATCCCAGGAGACCAATCAGGATAGCTTTCATCCGCCGGGTTGTTAGTCAGGTTTGTCTGGTTGGATCCATCGGGACTCATCRCGTATATCTCCTCGTTACCGTCCCTCCCGGACGTGAAAGCGATCTGGCGGCCATCGGGAGACCAAGCAGGCCACGCATCTGAGCTATCGTTATCGGTGAGCCTGGTTTGGTTCAAGCCATCCGAGTTCATGACATATATCTCCCGGTTGCCGTCTCTCTCTGAAACAAAGGCCAGCCTCTTCCCATCGGAAGACCAGGAGGGAAAGAAGTCGGATTCTGGATGGTTCGTGAGGTTGGTCACTTCCGACCCGGTTGCAGTCATGACGTAGACCTCGCTGTTGCCGTCCCTGGTTGACGTGAACGCGATCTTTGCGCCATCGGGTGACCAGGAAGGATGCACGTCGGTAGACGCCCCGAAATTAGTGAGGCTGACGGGGTTAGAGCCCGTGGCGTTCATCATGAATATCTCGAATAGCACGACTTGCCGGTGGAAAGCTATCTTTGACCCGTCAGGGGACCACTTGGGGAAAGCGTCGAATYCGGGGTTATTGGTGAGGCGGGTCKGATTGGATCCATCGGCGTCCAYTACATAAACCTCCGACCCCTMCCGGCTGCCGTCYCGGTCAGACGTGAAAGCGATCCGTTTGGCGTCGGGAGACCATGCGGGCGCATCGTCCTCAGMCSGGTCGTTGGTAAGTCTCGTTAGGCCGGAGCCATCGGCATTCATGGTGTAGATCTCATGGTTGCCGTCTCTATTGGACCGAAAAGCGAGAAGGGAAGGCCGTTCTGTCAGGTTGGTGTCTGCGGGGGCCAATGTCTGAGGAGTCGCCGGAGTATCTTCCGGGCCGCCACAGGCAATCATCAGCAACAATACGAACAGCGACGTAATCACAACTATGGGATGTACCGCTACTTTAGCCGCTAATTTTTGCAGCACTTGAAAAACCTCACTTGGGACGTTCTTGCCTTTCCAGCTTCGTATAAGACGGAAAGGCCCTGGGRAAATTTCCTTTGCAGCGCATTTTAACTAGCCAATAGTTCGGCAGCATCCCCCGGATTGTGTATTCTGGTTCGACGATCCGGCCCATTAGGTTCCCGGCCTGAAGGCAACACTTCCCTTTGTGCGCCCGGACGTCTTAGGACCCATGACCAGGTGTGCCACTAGGAGTGCATTTTCGATAGATTGTCATGCCCGTCAGCCCAGAACTTCTAATTTCTGGTGAGCCGCAAAATAATCACAGGTTGTGATCCGAATGCTGGTGGAGAAATTTGCATGTCGACTACTTCCCACCCTTCCTTTTCTTTCTCCGCGATACGTTCGTTCAATTCGAACTCTTTCTTCTCCGGGGTTCCGACCAAACCACGAATCAATACCGTCGACTGCATAAGTAGCACCTCCGTTTAAGTCCCAGTGTTGTACGCCACTATGGCCACTGTTATTGATGTTGAATCAACCATACAGGGCAAGATCCTGGGCTGTAAACAGGCGTTAGGGGGATAGTGACATAGTCAAAAAGAACTATTTSGGTGTCCGCCAGACTGCCMGAGGACGAGGAGTTTCGGCCAACGGCGTGTTGCTTGAAGGGAAAGTCTTTCCTGCCGTATCCAACCACGAGTGGGAGGAGGGACCGAGTGGTGGTAAAGCAGGCAGGGGTTTAATGTTTAGTGGCGAAGCCGGAGCTAAGCTGCTTCCCTCAGAATGGGCTCCAATGTCTGAATCATGGCAGATAGCCTGAATGAGAGTTCCACCAGGAAGTCGTCGTCGAGGGTGTCTAGTTCCACGGTCGTGTGAACMCGGGTCCACCCTCGGACCCATTCCTCGACCTCAATGTCGGCGCCCAACGATTCCTTGATATCCTCTGACCGTTGGCTCATCAACTCAAGATACTCGAAGTTGGTGTCGGGGTCGGACTCGAAGTGAAGCCCTAGCTCTACCTCTTTCTTCTTTTTCTGGATATGGACCTCGTAGTGGACGGCAAGACGGTCGTAATACATCTTGGTGAGGCTGGTAGCCCGGTGGGCTATCTGGAAATCGGCGAACTCCGGTGGAAGTTGCTGCCTTAGTAGGTCTGGCAGAAGCTCCAGGAATTCTTTGGTCTTCATTGTCGTCATTACAGGCCTATGAACAGCCTGGCGTTTTCGCCCAAGATGCCTTCCTTYTSGGTGTCGGWCAGGGGGAGACTYKCGATGTAGTCKGAYTCKTCGGCTTGRCTGACCAGCGGGTAATCGGTGCCGAAGCAAACTTTATGGGCGCCGTGTTTGTTGATGATGGCGGTTAGGGTGTCCGAGGCTATATCCCGCAGTGACGGCGGCCAGGTTGTGTCAACGAGCACGTTTCCCTGGCCGATGACTTCCCGCTCCGCCTCATCCAACATGTAGAGTCCGCCTAGGTGGAGAGCAATCACTTTTAGGCGAGGGAATTGGCGGACCACGTTCATGATCCGCTCCGGCGCCGCATAAAGCGTTTCGTCCGGCTGGGCGTTGGGGAACCGGCCCGAGTGTATCTCAAGGACCATGTCGTCACCCAGTTCTTCGTAGACGGGGAACATCTGCGGGTCGTCAGGATAAAAGCTGTTCATCATGGGGTGAAGTTTGATGCCCTTGATGCCGTTCTCGCGGAGGCGGCGCACCTCGCCGGCTTTGTCATCCATGGCCGGATGTAACGCGCCGAAGGGCACGAGCATGTCATCTTGGATAGAGATGAGCCAGTCATTGGCCCGCCGCACCTGGTTGGGGCGGTCCACGATGCCCAGCACGATGGACTTGTCCACTCCTGAGGCCCGCATGTGGGCCTTGATACCGTCCACCGTGTTGGAGGAGACTGCCTCAAAGCCCAGGTCCTTGGTCATTGAGTCCAGCACAGCCTCGGCGATGCGGTCCGGCCAGACATGGGTGTGAACGTCTACCCGCATAAGTTTTGACTCACTAAATCCTTAAAAYCCCCCCAACCCCCCTTTACGAAAGSGGGGTTGGNSGGGTACCCGCTCAGCCGTGTTACTGGCTTTTCGGCGACCCTTGATGRGGATACTTTAATTCAAAATTATGGAACCGGCGACTGAAGACTCTCCGTTCGGCGGCATAGSTCAAACCGAGTCTTCCAACCCCCGATCTAGCCCCCTTTCGTAAAGGGGGTTNGGGGATTTCCCTACGCAGTCACCTCGGCCGCTTTTACTTTGCTGGGGGCGTGCTCCAGGTTGAAGAATTTTACGGTGTTGCCGGCCCACATCTTGAGCTTCTCGTCCTCTGGGACGTTGGCGTAGATCTCTTCAACGATGGGCTTGGTGTCCGGCCACTCACATTCGATGTGGGGGAAGTCGGTGGCGAACATGATGTGGTCCACACCGATGTGGTGGCGCAATTCCACGGCCACCCGCTCGTATTGGACGCTGAACAGGATGTGTTCTCTAATGACTTCGCTAGGCAATCGTTTTAGCGGCTTGAAGCCCAACTGCTCCTCCGCCCATCCGATGTGGCGCTGGTACCACAGGTCCGCGTGCTCCAGCCAGAATGGCACCCAGCCCAGGCGCGTCTCAGCAAAGAACACTTGCAGCGAAGGGAACCGGTCGAACACGCCGGAGAAGACCAGCTGCATRATCCCCACCGCCGGCCTCTGGCCGAAGTTGCATACCCATTCCAGTAGAGGCCGGCGGATCCTCCGCATGGTTTCCGGGTCTTCTATTGGGTACCTRAAGGTGGSCTCGTGCTCACGAGGTCCCGAGCGGTCGAAGGTCACGTGCACCGTCACCGGCATGTTCATGTCCACCGCCGCCGCCCAGAACCGGTCGTCCTCGGGCAGGGGGTAGGACTTTCCGTTGGGGTGCGCGCCTAGAACAACCCCTTTCAAACCCAACTTGGCGATGTGTTCCAGTTCTTCGATGGCGTCGTCCACGTTGGTCCACGGGATTATCCCCATGCCGATCAGGCGGTCCGGATCCACCGGGCAATACTCCTCGCCCAGCCAGTCGTTATAGGCCCGGATCATCGACTTGTAAACATCATCGTGGCTGATGTTGCGCCACAGGGACGGCCCGGCTACCTGGGCTGGGAACAACACCTCGCCGTCAAGACCGTCCTGGTCTTGCTCTTGTATCCGCTGCTCCGGCGAACCGATGCCCGCCGCGCCCTCTACCCTCAATCCGAAGGGCTGCCACTGGCCGGTGGCCCGTCCGGCGCGAAGGTCCAGGAAGTTCGCCTCTCTGAGGGGTTGTCCTTCGATCAGCAAMGCGTCGCCGCCGTTGGGCARRGTGATGCTGCGGGGAGCGCGGTCGCGGTATTTCTCAGGTACMCGGTGTACCCACCGTTCCGGGGGTACTTCCAGGTGGCCGTCGCTGGACATCAATCGGTAATCCCKTGCCATGAGATCCTCCTCGTGCGATTCGATACGTCTATTCGAGTCTAGGGTTAAACTGTGGGCACATGCTAATACTTCTCGACTAAGGTGGCAACTATTGTCCGCCAACGCCACCACAAGTTACGGATATCTCCGTCAGATTGCCCGAAAGACTTAAGCAACGTATAATCGCAGGRATTCTAAGCGCCGGTTCCGTCCTGCGGCGCGTGCCGAGAATGCGCGCCCGGAAAGCGTGGATAAATAGCGTCGAAAATGRCAGTAGGACATCCGGTTAGGCAAAATTCCTAAGCTTGTTTCCCCAGAGGTGGTACTAAGTGCTACGGTCGCTATTCGGAAAAGGGAAGAAAAAAGGCGACGGCTCTCCCTCTTCGCAAGATGACAGTATCCGGGCGGCAAAGGTTGGGGACGTCGTTTCCATCTCCGGGCTGCGGCTGGAATACGACGATGTGTACTTTTTCATCGAGAAGATAAACCGCTACTCCAGTGAGACTGAGACTTGGTATGAGGCGCTGTGCGTGGATGGCGATAATCAAGTGTGGATCGATTGGACTGATGGTCACGATCTCACGGTAACAGCCACCGATGATCCTGAACCGGTAGGTCTGGGGAGCATTGGGACTACGGAAGAAGAGTTGATTCAACTGGACGAAGAACACTCCATCGACAATTTCATCGAGGTTGAAGGGGACAAGTACTATTACCGGAACAGTACCGAAGTGACGTTCTACCAGGACAATCGTGGCCAAGGCGAGGGATTTTATAATTGGGACTTGGTCCACGAGGATGGTGAACACGTCTTATCCGTGTCCAAGTGGGAAGGGAAGCCTTTCGAGGCTACGTTCAGCGAGGTGATATCACCGGATAGGATCGTCTTATACAAAGGGGACCGCGGGGACGCTGGGAAAGGGAGGAAATAATGATTGAGAGCATTATCGACACGCTGCAGGCATTCCCACGGGGGCTAGTGTTCGTTGGGTTGGGGTTGGTGGTACTTCTACTGGCCAAACTGGCGCGAGACTTGATAACGCCATACAAGATCGATCAGGAAGTCGGCGAAAAACAGAATCTAGCGGTGTCTTTGCGGCTGACCGGATACCTTGCCGGAGTGATTCTGGTTTTCCTGGGTGCGTTATATCAAAGTCCGACGCTGGTAGGCCCTGAAGGGCTGGGATTCGACCAAGCCTTTGGACAAGAGGTATTAMGGGTCTTCATTTACTCTCTAGCCGGRATAGTKGCGTTGAACCTGGTTCGGCTGGTGATGGACCGGGTGATACTGTACAAGTTCAAGCTAGAGGAAGAAGTGGTGCRGGGGCAAAACGTGGGCGCCGGGGCCGCTGAGTTGGGCATGTACGTGGCCACGGGACTGATGATTGCCGGTGCGATTTCCGGCGATGCAGCCGGCACGGAGCTCAATGCGGCGTTGATCGCCCTGGCGTTCTTCGGGCTCGGATTGGCATTGCTGGTGGTATTCGCTCTGTTCTATCAGATCACCACGCCCTACGATATACACTCGGAGATAGAGGGCAGCAATACTGCGGTGGGTGTCGCCTTCGGTGGCAACTTGGTCGCGATCGGCCTGGTGACCTTTAAAGCCCTTTTCGGGGATTTTACCGGGTGGGGCGAAAGTATCGCGGCGTTCCTCACATTCGGAATAATCGGGTTTGTTTTGCTATACGTGATGCGGTTTCTGATCGATCTGCTTCTACTGCCCAAATTCAACGTCTCCCAGGCTCTGGCGAATGGACGGAACGTGGGTGTCGCTGTCATTGAAAGCGGGGTGGTAATCAGCGCGGCATTGATCCTGTTTCTGGCGATCTGACCGTTAGCGGGGCCTTCGACAGGCTCAGGCCGAACGGAATGAAACACTCCCGCCGTTCGTGGTGAGCCTGTCGAACCACTGTTTTCAACTAGGTCTAGTGCTTCATCCAGGTAGAAATGCCGAATGTCGTTCCCACCCTTCCGCCGAAGGGCTGGTGTCGGAAGGACAAAGTGTGCGACCGAAAGTTGTCCATTCTATTTTCGGAGCAATGACAGGCTGTCGCAGCCAGCTAGTAGACCACAATTAGCTTGACCTAGCACTAAGACTCGGCYCTTGCGCTCTGGATAATCTCTTCCCGGCTTGCTGATTCTCTGGCCTCTTCGTGCTTCTCCTCTAGATACACGAAACCAGCGCCTACGATACGCTCCAACAGCTGCTCTTCTACGTCTTGCCGGTTTACCACGGGTTCGAGAATTCCGGCAAAGAAACTTTCGTCGCTGATTAGTTCTTGCCAGGTTGACCCGAAGGCATCGAGGGTCCCGTCGTACAGGCGCAGCAGGAAAAGAGTCCTTATGGGGTCCAGCCCCTCGGCGATAAATACCAGCACACGCAGGTCAGCGCCGCGTCCTGTGTCGAATTCAACCATATCAGCGTCCTCTTCAGATGCGGTGTCTTTGAAGTGGTCGTACAGGTCGATGTAGGACTCGGTTTCGGCCAGCAGGCGGCCGATGAACCTCCGGCCTTCTCGGGTGATGGCGAAAGTGTTGGTTTCTGGAGAGAGGGCTATCAGTTCTTGTGCCTGGAGCAAGTGGGCTATGGATAGCAAGGCATGATCAACCACGCCGGGCGGAGATACCTGGAGGCGCAGTTCGTGTTTGTCCATGAAGTAGAGAAGGGTGTGGGTTTGCAGCCATTCCAGAAGTTCGGCTTTGGTGTCCCAGAAGCCTTGCCGTATCGCGTATTCCAGCGGCTGGTAGTGGCGGTGGATGTGCAGGTGAAATCCCCCAGCCCCCCCTTTCGTAAAGGGGATCTTTGCGTCCCCTGGTTGCAGATGATTTGTGATCGGGTCAGCCAGGTCTAGAGGCTGGTTGGCATCGTTTTGGAAGGATAGGGTGGAGCGACCGGTTCTCCACTCATCGAAAGCGTCCAGGATGGTTTCGTAGATGTCTGGTAGGTCTGGATTGGCGCGGACGTCCAACAGGGAGATCACTTGTTGCTGTTGGTCTTCGTCCTCGGGAAAGACCTGGTCCAAGAAATCGGACAGGGAAGTAGCCGCGGACGGGGACGGCAATTGGATGCGCAGGCCGTCCTCCGGGTCCATACCGTCCAGCGCCACATGGAGTTCAAATGCGCCACCTGATTCTGGCGTGGGATGTTGTGGTGATTGGTCTGGGCCGGGAACTGCGCCGCCGTTGTTCATCCAGGCCGGTTCCCGGTGTTTATCCGCATGGCGCCGCCACCCCCTCTCGCCCCGGAGCGACCCGAAGAGCGGAAGGAAGACCTTGACGACCGGGTGCGGGACACCGCGCTGCTTTTCTTGAAGGCACCGCTGGTCTTCTGGGTCTGCTGATAGGTTTGGCGGTTGCTGCCGACGTTGTTTCTGGCTTGCTGATATCGAGACCCGGCGAATGACGCCTGTTTTCGGTTAAAATTGCTGTTTCTTTGCGCTTGCCGGCTATAGGCTGAGGACTGGCGGTATCTGGACCGCTGGTTCCTCATCGTGGATCCCCGGGATATGGGAGTAGAGTAGTAATAGCCCCGGGGAGAGATGGCGGAGATCAGCATATAGGTGAACAGGAAATTTCCGGCGCCAAAGGAGCTACGGTAGTACCCGTTGCCGTTGTGGCCCCTCATGTTGTATTGATTTTCGTTGCCCTTGACGATGGAGAACAATCGATCGTCCTTGGCGTCGTCAATCTCATTGTTGCCGTCCAGGTCTTCCCATCCTTCCAGGGTCAACCCTTCACCGTCCTGGCTAGCCCGRATCAGAACCAGGCCGTCACCCTCGTAGATCTTGTTGACTTTTTCCTCGAATTCCGTGGCGCTCTTGGAGTTTTTGAACGCCTCTTGAACGTCGTCCAGGTTGATCCGGCCCGCCGCTCCGTCGGTGGCTGCCCAGTTGTCGTAGGACGCTCCGGAGCCACATGCGGCGATCAGTGGCGATGCGGCTACGACGCCGCCCAAGGAAACCGCCGTCCACTTGCTGAAACGTTTGCCAGCCATCTAGTTCCTCCTTGTCGATCCCGAATCCCCAGCCAGGGCCATTGGCCGGTCCGCTATGAGTGTTTGTACGTCGTCGTTCAACTGAACTTTAGGTGTAGAGAGGGCGTATCCCTTGGCCGAAGGGAAGGCAAATAGGCGAAACATGAACTCGGCGTTCACCCGCTCCCAGAAGCCTTGCCACGCTTGAAAACTRYGTTGGATGTAGWGGGCCACCGCCGACTTGTGGTCGGTGGACGCCAGYAGTTGGTTGGAGATAGAGTCCTGCAACTCGACGATGTGCGCCTTCCAAATCTCGTCGCAGGCCTTCAAGTAGATCGAACGGGCCAGGGCGGCATACTCTTTGGCGCCCTGGCTACTCTCCAGATCTGCCATTCTGTCGATGAACAAGTGGCCAAGTTCTTCGGGAAGGATGTTCATGTCCCATCCCCTCAGTGAGGAGCAATCGACTTGGTAGTCCAGTTGAACTTCTTCAACCAGCCGGTCGAACTGGGCATCGTATTCTTCCAAAGTGACCTGGGGAAAGTGGGCGGACACGAGTTCAATAGCCCTTTCCTGGGCCTGATCGCGCCAGAGAGATGGACCGGAGCCCGGTGAACCGGCAACGGCTAYTTCCCCGCGCCGCCGGTAAAACAATCTGGTCTGGTGGTCCAGCACCGAGGCGTAATCCTGTACCAAGGCGCGTTGGGTCTCGCCCTCATGTTCGGCGATACCTTGCACCTCTTGAACGTGCCGGTCGACGTCTTGGCCCGAATAGTAGGTTCGGCCCATTCCATCCAAGTCGCGGCGCTTGGTCAGCTTGAGCACGCCGTCCACGTGAAGGTTAAGCAACCGGTCTTCCAAGGACAGGAAAGTTTGGGACACACCGAAGCTGCCTTGACGGCCGCTGCGGCCGTTCAGTTGGAGGTCGATTCGCGGAGTATCGTTGAGTTCGGTGCCAATCACCCGAAGACCTAAAGCGAAGTCCAGCGATCGCGGCTTGGCGGTAATGCCTGAGGTGTCATGGAGCCGAACGGTGAGCCTGAGGCCGTTCGGGGAACCCTCTTTTTCTACGCGAAGGCCGGAATCGGCTAGCAGTAGAGATTTCAAGACGCTGAACTCCCGGGGAGACAGGCAGTTGATCTCAACGGAGCCGTCTTCTCGCTCGAGAGTCTGGTGGACCAATCTGATGCAACGCTGGGCGATCTGGCCGTCTAAGCCCGGCGCCAGCAGGATGTCGGTACCCCGGCCGGCCATGTTGGTTGCTACCGTGGCCGCGCCGAAGGAGCCGGCATTCCTGATGATTTCCGCTTCGGTGTCCGAATTGACGGCGTTGAGCAGGTTATGAGGAATCGCTTTATCCGAGAGCATTCGGCTGATCTCTTGGGATTGCTCCACCGTGAGGGTCCCCACCAGGACCGGCTGTCCCAGTTCATGACTGGAGATCACCTGATCGATGATCGCCGAAGTTTTTTCAGCGTCGGTGAGATAGACCCGATAGCCAAGATCCACTCGTTGCAGGGGATGCATCGGCGGCAGCACGGTTACCGGTAAACCGTACTTCTGCTGAAATTCGTCCTGGGAACCGATGGCGGTGCCGGTCATTCCGCAAAGAGATTGGAACTGCTTGACGAACCCTTCAACGGAGATATGACCCAGGGTTTCACCCTCYGGATTGGGAGTAAGCCCTTCTTTGGCTTCCAGAGCGGGCTGCAGGCCGTGCTGGTAGATGGCGTCGGGCTTAGGCCGCCCCGTGGCTTTGTCGATAAGCACCAGTTGGTCCTCGGCCACCAGGTAATCCACGTCCCGCTCCAGCAGCAGGTAGGCCCGGAGCATCTGATAAACCTGGTTGCCCAGATTGTATTGCCGGGCCAGGCGGGTGGTTAGGCTCGCCGCCTTCTTGCGGCGCTCTGCCAAGGGCATTTCGCGGTTGGTCCAAAGGGACTCCAGAGACTCCTCCATCGAACGGCCGTCGTAGAAAGGACCCAAACATTGGGTAAGGAAATCCCGGCCCTTTTCCGCCAGGGTAACGAAACGTCTATCTGGGTCGATAACGTAATAAAGCTCCGATGTRAGGCCGGTCTGTTCCTGCTCAGCTTCAGATTTAATCTCTTTGAAGCGTCGGGGGTTGTCACGTAATCGCTGCTCTAGGGCGGGGTTATCCGGTTCGGCTAGGAGCAGCTTGGCTAGGATGTGGGAGGCTCCATCTAGGCTCGTGTCCGGCCGGGCGAGTTCACCCGCTAATTCCCGGACAACGTCCCTTTGCAGCCGAATCAGTTGGGTGACGGCCTTCTTCACTTTGGCCGTGGGACTACGGTTTCCCAGGGGAGCGCCGGATATAATCATCGGCGTTGACGCTTCGTCGATCAGCCCGTGATCCGCTTCGTCGATGATGGCCGCATCCAGCTTGCCTTGAACGCGGGACGAGGCGGTTGTCTTAAGATTGTCACGGAGATAGTCGAACCCCATCTCCCGCATAGTGCTGTAGACGATCGCCATCTGGTAGTTATATCTTCGTTCGTCGTCCTCCATGTATTCGAGCACGGCCCCTACGGTGATGCCCAGTGACTGGTAAACGGGAGCCAGTAGGTCGGCGTCCCTGGCCGCCAGGTAATTGTTGGCGGTGATGACATAAACTGAGGTCCCAGCCACGGCATGTAACACTGCCGGAAACGCCCCGGCGACGGTTTTGCCTTCGCCGGCGTTCATCTGGACGATATTTCCTTGAAATAGGTGCAGTCCAGCCAATAACTGCTCCTCGGTAGCTTCAAAGGTGAGATGCCCTTTCTCGTCTTGCCTTCGCAATGCTTGGTAAAACCCGGCGGGCATGGAGATGTCCCAAGGCGGCCTAACTTGGATCTCCCGGTGCACCATTAACATGGCATCAACGATGGTCTGTTGATCGGGGCCGGTTGCGGCTGTCCCGGATGACCCTCGGGAGAGGTCTGCCGTTCGCCAACAGGTTTGCAGGGATTCAGGAAGGGATTTCCGGTCGAAGCCGGTGTCAAACAGCCGCCAGGCGCCAAGGCGGCGACTGATGACCTCGCTAACGATGGCGAAGACTTCCGGCAGGACTTGACTGACGCTCGGATGCGGCGGACGTGTCCGTAGGCGCGCCATCGCGTCCTTGAGATCCGTGTCGGAATAGGCTGTTACGTCGTGCCGGCGAATCGCGTCCAAAACCGCCCGGCTGTCTTTCGGCGGCCCGAGCTTCGGATGTGAAGTCGGCGGTCCCTGGTTAACCGGCCCAAACGTCAATGCTGATGATCCCAACAAGGAATTCACCTAACCCATTGCCTCCTGCAATCCCTGCCATGTATAGCGGTGCGAGCTGATGTACACCAATAGGTCTCCAGGGGACAAAAATAGGTCTCCGAACTTGAAATGGGGCTTTTTATCCCGAATCACCCCAAGCAGGTTTATATCCTTGCTCAGTAGCTTCAYGGCTACCTCTTGGTAGGTTAACCGCTCTCCAACCGGAGGGTCAACCATCGTGCTGGCCATTGTGCCTTCGACCTTATTGCTGGTCATGGCCTGGGCCAAGATGGTCACGCCCGGGTCCTGGGTTTCCTGGATCAAGAGATTGTTCGCCATATGTATCGTATAAACCAGGGAGACATCCGCCAAGTTGCTGAACAAGAGCTCGTGACTGAGACTCAGACATTCGGCGACGACCCTCACGTGGGGGCTCAGGTGGTTGATCACCGAAGCTACCGACGCTACGACGCTGTCGCTGTTGGGATCGTCGTAATCGGTGCTCAGTATGATGGCCTTGGACGCCCTGCTGAGTTGGGCCCGTTGGTAAGTCTCTTGTTCGAGAGGAGAGCCACGGACGAAAGAGACGTTGGGGTGGCTGAATGGCAGGGTCTGTAATTTGTCGGTGATCACGACAATGTCAACTTTTTTGTGGTTGTTGTCGGAAACGAACTCCTCCACGATGTGGCGGACCCTGGTCTCGTTCGGGAAATGGATGATTAGCAAATGATCTTTGGATTGCACGGTCGCCATACCGTTTTGCTCCCTCATGCGAAGGTCGAATATCCAGTCAACCAACATCCCGGCGGTAGTGGTAAAGGCCACCAAACCGACCAGAACGATAAAAAACACAGTTCCGATACGGGCGCCAACCGTAGACGCGGACAGATCCCCGTATCCAATGGTTGTGATAGAGATGATGCTATACCAGAAACTGTCTCCGAGATTATATTCCGGGTGGACCGGGGCCTCGAAGTAAAAAAAAGTGAGGGCGTTCCCAATCACACTGGCAACCAGCACCGCGAACATGGACAGTAAGCCGAGGGTTCTCCTCCGCCGGATCCGGTGCATCAACCTTTTTATCGAATAAAACATGTGGCGGTGTTCGGGCGCGGGTCACCGGTCCMKMKGGACCGGTGATTGGTTAAGTAGCTTCATGATGACTAGCCCTGCTTGATGGCCGGGGCCGTCGCACTCGTCCAGACGGGTCAAAAGATGTCCCCCAGCCCGCAAGATTTTATCGGTGACGGTCGGCTCAGATCGGCGGAACTCTTCTCCCAAATGCGAGTCCAGTGTCCAATCAGCGGTGACCGAACATTCCAGCCCGGCCCGCTGGGCAACATCCAGGTACTCCTGACGCTCCCTGCTGAACTCTTTTTCACTCTTGAAGGCCAAAGGCATCACGTAGAATTCCCTGGACAGATACAATCCCAGTTCGTTATCGAATACTTGCATCAGGTCGGAGAAGGACACCCAGCCTTCCAGGGCGAAGAAAAAGTTTTCGGGAATATCCTGGGGCACGCGATGGTAGTAGAAATCTTCATCCGCCTCAACCATCTTCACCGTGACTGGAAGCTTTTTTTGGTAACCCAGGATGCGTTCCGCCGCGTCGTCCTTAAGGAATAAGAAGGGTATGTTCCCATTGGTGGCGTCCACTAAGACTTGAGTACCATCGATATCATACAACAACGCCGTGTGCTGCCAGAATCGCATGTAACGCTTGGAAAAGCGAAAATCGAACGTGGTTAGAAGCTCCCGTAGTTTCTCGACAGGCACGGGGCCGGTAGCGTTTTCCCCGGCGATGATGTATTCCGACTGAAGTCCGTAGTGATCAGTGAGGAACTTCAGCGCCTGCACTTTTTCCGAGCAGATCGCCCCGGCGCCTTCCATGATGTTATCAATGGTCTCGTCTCCCGATTTGTAGACCAGTTTCTTGCCGATGAACCGGGAGTAGTTTTCAAATTGGGCATCCCAGATCGTTTTGGCCAGTCCTTTCAACAGCTTTATCTTGTGGCTGGTGGATCCCAGTTGAAGAATGGCATCGGTCTCGTGGCTGCCGAACTCGTGAATCAGGGAATCTCGCACGAATCCAGAGTATCTGGATTTGTTGCGGAGCCACTTGCGCCGATGGAAGCCCGTCCAATTGCGGCTGTATTGCAGGTTGATGCGGTCTATCGTTAARTCAACCACCGAAACKTCTTGACCCTCCACCTGARSCTGGTGATTKGTGGGGACCTGGTCCAAAGCGAGGGACTCTTCGCCCTCTTTGAACGCCATACCGGAAAACATGTCCTTCAGTTCACCGGCGTCCGTGCTCAGGTAGACCAGGTCTTGCATCGCATAGAGGGCGGCGGCGGAGGGCTGGGTGATGCGGGATTCTTGAAGAAGTTGGCTGATGGGAGGTTGCTTCAGATATTTGTCCAGCAAGCCKCCTAAAGACAAATAGGCGTCGCCGGGGTCCATACGTAGAGTACATCTCCGGTTGGACACCGTGTCCCACAGTTGAAGGATCTGATTGTTGGTGTTTTCCACTAAGGGYGCAAACCCGCTGTTCTTAATCTTGATCATGATTCCGAGTTATTGACGCGCTTGCCGCCGGTGGCCGGGCCGGTCCAGTGTTATACGGCAGCGTGAGGTCCCAAGCCCCACCGGGCGGCGTATTGATCGAAAGTGAACGTGCTCTTCTGAACGAACTCYCCTTGGGTGGTTAACGCGTAAACCGATGGGAGGCCGATGCCGTTGAACRCGTGGGCCTTGGTCATCGTGTACGATCCGGCATTGTTGAATATYACCTTGTCGCCAACCTTCAGCGGGTCCTGGAACCGGTATTCACCTAAGATGTCTCCGGCCAGACAAGTGCATCCAGCCAGCAGATATTTGTGGGGAGCGTCGTCGTCGTGGCCGACCACGTCGGGCTCGAAATCGTATTCGAATACCTCCGGCATGTGATTGATGCTCGTGTCCAGCACGGCYAMCRTCGAACCCTCACTGGGGAATACGTCCAGAACCGTGGACACGATGTACCCGGCGGCTCGGATGAGAGCGGACCCGGGTTCAAAGAACACGTCCACTTTAAGGCGAGCTTTGAGAAAATCCAAAGCCTGGTGCAGACCGTCAAGGTTTTGCCCGTCCTCGAATAGATAGCCACCACCCAAATTGATCCATTCGAGGTTCTCCAGGATGCTACTGGCGCTGGAGTAGAGGTGGCGCACCGTGGAGAGCAACTCGCCGAAGTTGGGCGAGTCGCAGTTTGAGTGGAACAGGATGCCTCGGACCCCAGCCAGGCGGGCCGGGTCGTCATGGAACGCGGCCACCAGGTCTTCCAAGGGAACGCCCAGCTTCGATGCGGGCCGGCAAGGGTCGTAGCGCTCGTCGYCCAGGAAAGAAAGTTGAGGATTTACCCTCAGCCCACAGCTGGCGCTATCTTTGATGCGGTCGCGGTACATGTCCCATTGGCTCAGGGAGTTGAATGACACGTAGTCGCATAGGGAGCCGATCTCCTCTACTTCATCGCTCCTTAGGCCAGGCGCCGTGATGTGAAGGGTGCCGCCGCTCGTATTGGCTTTTTGAGCCAGTTTGGCTTCGAAAAGGGAGCTCACAGCGAATCCGTCCAGGCGTGGGGACATGAGCTTCAAAGCATCGACGAAGGAGAAGGACTTTATCGCGAACAGTACCTGGCACCGGCCTTCTTGGCGCAGCCGATCGGCATGGGTGAGGAGTTGGTCGAGGACTGCCTCGTCGTATACGAAGGCCGGAGTAGAGATGTGGGCAAGGCCGCCGGGAAAGGCTTTGGCGTCGTCCAAAAGGGAGGAAGGCGTTGAATTTGCGCCGGCCTGTTTGGTACTCATTGAACGTACATGCACGCCATAGACGTTAGGGAGTGTTTCTAAGATTGAGGAATGGGAGGGTGGTTGATGGGTATTTTAACATACGGGAATCCCCCCAACCTCCTTTACGAATGGGGGGCTCTTTCGGTCTCATCCACACGTGGCTATGGAAGATAGGGACGTTTGCTTCTATCTTGGCGGTCGAGCCGGAAGGCGTTAGGCTACACCCTGGTTTGCTGGCCGGGTATGCCTGATCCGGCGATGCCATTGGTGTTGCCGGACGGCGTTTCCGCCGATGCGCCTTGGGAGTTTTCCACGGTGACCGGGTTGATAGGGCGCCGGACGGAGTTGGGAGCGATTCCCGCTTTTAAGGCGGACATGACGCCGGCCGCCTCCCAATAGTTATCAACGATGTGAAGTTGCCCCTGCTGCCAGGGTAGTTGGGTCAGGTYGTTTCTCATGAGGTTTCGGTTTTCCCGCACGGCGATGACCGGGATGCCCTGTTCCAGCGCGGCCAGGGTGGGCAGGCCCAGGCATCCGTCGGGTATCACCAAGCAAGAAACGGCACTAGCGGTGAACACGCCGGGATTTCGGAGTGCTTCTCGATCGGTGACGATTCTGGGGCTTTTTTGTAGGCCCTTGAGGATGGACTGCAAGAAGGTGGTTGATATGGCTTCAGCGGCCATGCGGGGGTCGACGATGCCGGTGTCCGCGTCCAAGACTTCCTGGGACTCCATCATGGGGGAGTGGGCCGAGGGCACGTCGTAGATGCTGGAGATGGTGTGGGTAAGCATGGATTCCACGCCACCCCAGGGATTGACCATGCTGCCGCCGCTGTTGAAGTAGTCGCCGTGGTAGCTGGTGGGAACGGTTATGACCGACGATATGGCCACGGCGTCGTATTCCCCGCGGTGTCTGTCCAGCAGTTCAAGCACGTGTTCCAAGTCTTCCACCCGTCCCGCCGCCCGGGACGATGAAGTGTACTCGGAGATCATCACAAGTGGCGGAGTCAACTCGATCACCAGTGGGCAGATCAGCCCATAGGATGCCCGGGCGGCGTTAACCGAGTTGACTGTCATTGTGTGAAATAGCCGGTCGGTATGCGAGTTCATCAGAACCAGGACACGGTTAGACCGAACCGGCTGCAACCCAGCCGTGCCCATCAGCAAACGGCAGATGACGCTGCCTTCCACGTATAGCCCGTTGCCCGGAATCTCGTTGATGTCCGAGGCGTTGACCACGTTTGGGTGGGTGACCAAAGTGTCGCAGACGGAGGCCAGCAGTTGAGCCACGGGCGTGGCATCACCGGCGTGCCCCCCGATTTCAGCGCCTATCCCGGTTGGTACCAGCAGGATGGCGTTGAAGCTCCCGGTATTTTCCACTTGGCGGTGGCGAAATTCCAGGATGGAGTTATTGGGCAACCGGCTGGAATCGTTGCCGTCATCGAAGGTTGTGACCTCGCACCGGTATCCGGTGGCGTCCGAAGACGTGACCACCAACCGCACTGGCGAGACTCCACCGGGCAACTTTTCTCGTGTCTTCTGGGACAGCCATTCCAATAGGTTGCTGCTGTCCGGCGGCGGGGGTAGATCGAGTCCAATTTCCGAAAGCATCACGGATTTCAATTTCTTACATCCTCATGATTGGTTGATTCAGTGGTTTCGAAGGTAGTCTTCCGGCTGGGAACCTTGTCACAGGGGGACGACCACATCTCCGCCACGTCGATGGCGCGCATGAATTCTACGTTGGCGAAGGTGCGGATGTGGGTGATCAATTGCTCCAACATTTTCAGGCGTCCGGGACGGCCGATGTATTGGGGGTGCATGGTTAGGGTGAARGCCCGGCCATAGTGATATAGGCCCTCAAACTCGGCTGCCCAAGTTCCGTAGACTTCCTCCGGGTTGCGCATGGGGCCCAGCCGCCCCGCTGCCGGCGCGTAGACGAAATTTGGGGCGTCGTCCAAGAGCCAATGGATGGGAATCTCCACCAGGCTTTGGGGAGTGCCCGGATTGAGCATGTATGGCGCGTCATCGCCCATCAGACTGCTGTCGTACAGGAAGCCGTGGGAGGCCAGCAGGTCCACCGAGCGCTCGCTCAACTCCCAACTAGGGGACCGGTAGCCTCGGGGGGCTTCTCCGGTGATGTCGCCAAGGATGGAGCTGCCCTGGTGCAGCACCTCTTCTTCCTTCTCCGGCGTTAAAGAGGCTGGAGGTTCGTGCATGTACCCGTGGTGGGCRATCTCATGCCCCCGGCGGGAGATCTCTTTGACCATCTCAACGTGGGTTTCGGCGACATAGCCTGGAACGTAAAAGCTGGCCTTGATGGAGTGGCTGTCCAGCATGTCCAGGATACGGGGGGTTGCGACGCTGGGGCCGTATTCGGCCATGGACATCAGGCTGGGAAGCTGGGCGAAGTTGGGGTCGCGGTTCAACCACGAAGAGACGCCGTCGACGTCGAACCCCAACATCACCACGCATTGAATGTCTCCGGGCCAGATACCGGACATGTTGTTCCTCCCCGGTCTTGATTGACTACTGGGGCGGGATGGTGTCGAAGCCGGTGTAGGGACGGAGGACCTCTGGAATCACCACCGTGCCATCCGCCTGCTGGTAGTTCTCCAAAATGGCGATCACCACCCGGGGCAGGGCCAGCCCGGAGCCATTTATGGTGTGAGGCAGTWGGGGMCGGTCACCCTGGCCGGGCCGGTAGCGGATGTTGGCGCGCCGAGCTTGGAAATCGGTGCAATTGGAGCAAGAACTGACCTCCAGCCACTCCTGGCAGCCGGCGGCCCACACTTCTATGTCGTAGGTCTTGGCGGACTGAAACCCGATGTCCCCGGTGCAGAGTTGCAATACCCGGTAGGGCAATTCCAGTTTCTGGCACACGTCCTCGGCGTCGGCGAGCAGAGTTTCCAGTTCAGCTTCAGAGGTTTCCGGGGTGACGAACTTGTACATCTCCACCTTGTTGAACTGGTGCACCCGCTTGATGCCCCTGGTGTCACGGCCGGCCGCCGCCCGCTCGTTGCGGAAACAGGGAGTTTGAGCCACGTAGCGGAGGGGCAGGCTATCCGGGGGAATAATCTCGTCCCGGTAAAGATTGGTGATGGGTACCTCGGCGGTGGGAATCATCCACAGGTCGGCTTCCTCGTCGTGGTACAAGAAATTGCTGAACTTGGGCAGATTCCCCGCCCCCTCCATCACCTCTCGCTTGACCACTGCGGGAACCATAACCTCGGTATAGCCGTGCTGCCGCGTGTGCAGATCCAGCATCCAGGCGATGAGGGAGCGTTCCAGCTTAGCGCCGGCGCCGAACATGGTGTAGAAGCGGCTGCCGGATATCTTCACTCCCCGCTCGAAGTCGATAAGCCCCAATCGCTCGCCCAACTCCCAGTGKGGCACCGGCGTGAAATCCAGAGTAGCCGGCTCGCCCCATTGGCGGATGATTACGTTGGACTCTTCGTCCAGCCCTTTGGGAACGTCAGGAAGGGGTATGTTGGGCAGGCGCATCAAGATGRTACTGATCTGCTCCTCAAGCACGCCCGCGTCCTGCTCAAGCCGGCTGATCTGATCCCCGACTTGGCGCATCTCGGCAACGACGTCCGGCGGAGGTTCCTGACCGGCGCCACGGGCCTGGCCCACTTGGCGGCTAACCTGGTTACGCCGCGCCCTCAGATCGTCTGCTTCGGTGATAGCCTGCCGCCGGTTGGTGTCCAGCGTCAATAGCTCGCCTAAAGGGTCTTCCTCGCCTCTGGATTCAAGGGCGCTCTTTACGAAGTCGGGGTCTCGGCGTATCAGTTCAATGGATAGCATATTAGGTTTGCCGGAGACCGCCCTCGCCCCGGCCTGCGGCCACCCTTCTCACTGAGGGTGAGGGGACGGGGGTGAAGGGGAAACGCCTGCTTTCATCAGTCTTGCCGGATATCATTCGGAATCATCCTTTTGTCCTGATTGGATTGTCCGCATCTGAGGGAACAGGATCACGTCTCTGATAGATGTTTGGCCGGCCAATAGCATGACCAGCCGGTCGATGCCAATGCCCAGGCCGCCGGTGGGGGGCATGCCGTATTCCAGTGCCACTAGAAAGTCCTCGTCTAAGCGGTCTGTTTCATCATCGCCTAATAAGAGCCGAAGCGATTCTTGATCCTCAAATCGGTCCCGCTGTACCTGCGGGTCGTTCAGTTCGGTATATGAGTTGGCGATCTCCATGCCGGCGGCAAAGCCCTCGAACCGCTCCACGTAGCCGGGAGTCCCTGGCTTGGCTTTGGCCAATGGAGACATGACCTCTGGGTAGTCCAGCATAAATGTGGGTTGCACCAGATGGGGTTCTACAAARGTYGAGAATAGCTTGTCGATCACCTTKCCGCGGCTGTCCTTGGGTTCAATATCCAAGCCCAGTTCGGCGGCCCGCTGTTTAAGCGACGCGTCATCGTTAAAGTCATCGATGTCGATGCCGCTTCGGTCCTTTAACTCTTGCCTAAAATCGAGCTGCTTCCAAGGGGGCGTGAAGTCTATCAGATGGTCTCCGTATTGGACTTGGTTGGTGCCCAAGACATCGAACGCCACGGTTGAAACCAGGGATTCAACCATAGCCATAACATCGTTGTAGTCGGCGTAGGCCTGGTAGCTCTCCAGTAGGGTGAATTCCGGGTTGTGGTCTTGGTCGATGCCCTCGTTGCGAAARACGCGRCCAATCTCGAATACCCGGTCGAACCCGCCGATGATCAGMCGTTTYAGATATAGCTCGGTGGCGATGCGCAGGTAAAGCTGTTGGTCCAGAGTGTTGTGGTGGGTGATGAAAGGGCGGGCGTGGGCGCCTCCTGCAACCGGCACCAGAATAGGCGTGTCAACTTCCAGAAACCCTTGGCTTTGGAAGAAAGCCCTGATCCGCTCGATGATCCGGCTGCGCATGGCGAAGACGGGCATGAYTTCGGGATTGGCGATCAGGTCCAGGTACCGCTGCCGGTACCTGGTTTCCACGTCCCTTAAGCCGTGGAATTTCTCCGGAAGCGGCCGCATGCCCTTGGAAGTTATGGTTAGTTGATGGGCCTCGATCGTGATCTGGCCGGTTCGGGTGCGTATGACCGGACCGTATACCCCCAAGTGGTCGCCCAGATCCAGGTCCTTGAGCAGTTCGTAGGCTTCGCCAAGCACGTTCTGCCTGAGCAATGCTTGGATAGTGCCGGAACTGTCCCGAAGGTCCAGAAARGCCGCCCGTCCCATGACGCGCATGGAAATGATTCGGCCGCCCAATGAGACGCTGGTGGTGGTGGATTCGGGCGGGTCACCGCTCTCCACGGCTTCGAACATGGCAGTAGCGGCGGCGTTGTCGCAGGTCCGGACGAAACGTGGCGGGTAGGGGTCGATTCCACTCTGGCGGAGGTGGTCGAGTTTGCTGAACCGGCTGGCCAGCAGGCCTTCTTCTCGGTCGGGCATATCAATCGKTGGAGGCTATTTGTGGATTATTCAATTGCCAATACTTCGAGCCTGATTTCGCCCGACGGGGCGTTGACCTTGGCTACGTCGCCGACCCGTTTTCCTAACAGGCTTTGGCCGATGAGAGAAACGTTGGATATCGTTCCTCGGGAGGGATCGGCTTCGGCGCTGCCGACGATGGTGTATCTGAAGGACCGTCCGTCTTGGTCCATTACGGCGATGGTGGTTCCGACCTCGAGCGTGGCCCGGCCGCCCTGGGTTTCTTCGATGATGACGGCATTGTTAATCATGTTGTCTAGGGTAAGGATGCGCCCTTCGGTGAAGGCCAGCTCGTTCTTCAAGTTTTCCAGCCCTTCCCGAGACAAGTAGCTGGGCTGTGCCATGATTGCATCCCCCGGCCAAAGGGGGAAAAACAATGTGGGAGAGAAGGCCGGGTCGGCKCTCTCATCCCGAAGCCGATTGTAGTCTCCAGCAAAGGCGTTGTAAAGCATGCCCGGCCGAGGCGATAGGACGTGGTGGAATCAAAGGATGGACGGGGCAGGCCGCCGCAAGGGTGAGGCTCATGMATTGACAATGTTTRTAGCCGTCATTAGGATTCTTTATATGGCAACCAACTCCGTCAACGTCTTTATACCGCCGGGCGCCGGCTTTACGTGAGTCCAGACCTGTGGGGCCTGGACCGTTCAGCGGTCCCACCGGGCGCGTTTCGTCTAACCAAGCTACTGCTTCTTTCGCCGCGATCTGCTGCCGTCCTTGCCCCCAGGTAAGCCGTTGGACTACCACAACACTCCTTGGATGCGTCTTTGGTATTCCACGTGGTTTTCCCAAGCAAGTTCGACAGAAGGTAATTGTTGCTCATATCCAGACGATATTTCAGAGCTACTTTGGTGTCCTTTTTCCTGCTGGCTATGGCGGCTACGGCCTGCACCGGAAATCAGGAACAGTTGGTTTTGAAAGTCGGGGGCATCCCCGACCAAGATACGTCTCGCCTGGCGCGAAGGTACCAGGTATTTTCGGATTACTTATCCCGGCAACTTGGAGTGCCGGTTAAGTACACCCCAAGCGTGGACTATGCCGCGGTAGTCACGGCTTTTACCCAAGGCGAGATTGACCTGGCCTTCTTCGGTGGATTGACCGGGGTGCAGGCGCGGCTGCAAAACCCCGGAGCTCGTGTTATCGCCCAAAGGGAAAACGATAACCGGTTCCACTCCAAGTTCATCGTCCGCTACGGGCTATCCATAGACTCGTTGGCCGGCCTTAAAGAGCAGGCTAAAGAGTTGACCATTACTTTCGGCAGCGAAAGCTCCACCTCCGGGCACTTGATGCCCCGGTATTTCCTGATCCAGGCGGGGATAGACCCGGATCGAGATTTCCGGTCCCTACCCAACTTCTCCGGTTCCCACGATCTGACCTGGCATCTGGTATCCAGCGGCTCGTTCGACGTGGGAGTTCTGAATGAAGATGTTTGGGGCCGGGCGGTTCGGGACGGGAAGGTCGACGCCGGTAAAGTTCGGGTTTTCTATACGACTCCGGAATAYTTCGATTACAGCTGGACAGTTAGTGCGGAGTTGGAACGGATCTACGGAGAAGGGTTTGCCGATAAGCTTCGCGCCGCCCTTCTGGCGCTGAACCCGCAAGAGCATGGCGAGATCTTGGACCTATTCAACACCCGGCGATTTATCGAGAGCAACAACGCCAACTACGGGGAGATCGAGGCGGTGGCCCGGAATCTAGGAATCGTCCGATGAGCATGAAAAAATCTGACGCGAATCATTTGTTAGTGGCCACCGGAATCTCCAAGAGTTTTGGGCGAGTCCAAGCCCTGGCTCCGTTGAGTTTGACGATATCCCAAGGGGAGCGGGTGGCCTTGGCCGGTCCGAGCGGTAGCGGCAARACCACCCTGCTGTRCCTGCTGGCCGGCATCATCCAGCCCGATGCCGGGGAGCTGCTCCTGGCGGGACRAGACCTGGCGCGCCAGCGGCCGGGTAAAGAGAAAGCAGGCCTGGTGGGCCTGATACACCAGCAATACGACCTAGTGCCACATCTCTCGGTGGTGCACAACGTTCTGGCTGGGCGGTTGGGCCAGTGGAGCTTGTTCCGATCGATGATTTCCCTAGTTTGGCCCCAAGACCGCCAAGTGGCGGAAGAAGCCCTGGCCCAGATGGGTATCGCCGACAAGATTCACGAGCGAACGTCCCACCTTTCCGGGGGCGAACAGCAGCGGGTGGCCATCGCCCKGCTGATGGTCCAGGGGTCGCGCGTTATCCTGGCCGATGAGCCGGTTTCCTCGCTGGACCCGGTCCGGGCAGATGACATATTGGAGATTTTGACGGCTTTGGCCGGTGGCTCCGGCAAGACCCTTATCGCCAGTATCCACTCGCCCAGTTTGATGCGCAAACACTTTACCCGGGTCATTGGTCTGCGGGAAGGACGGCTGGAGTTTGACGTCCCGGCGGCGGAGGTAACGGACCGGGCATTGGAACGGCTCTACGATCTGGACCAGTCGGAAGCGGCTGTATGGGGAGGCGGGAACTGAAAYTCCTGGAAAGCCGCCGGCTGTTGACCCTGTTGCTGGCCGGGGTCTTTCTGTGGAGCCTATCCACCGTCGATTGGCGGGGGCCGCTGATCCATACAGGCGGACTTGGCGCGTTCTTGGATTTTCTCGCTTCTCTCTTTCCTCCAGAGCTGTCTCCCGGGTTTCTTGGGCTGGCTCTGTCCGCCAGTTGGAAAACCTTAGCTTACGCCGTGGCGGGAATCACTTTGGCGGTGCTCATTGGATTTCCTTTGGGTGTGAYTGCCTCTGGGTCCGTGTCTGGCTCGCCCAGAATGGGCTTGGGACTGGCGGTGGCGGTGCGGTTGATCCTGGCGGCCATGCGCTCGATACATGAACTGGTTTGGGCGGTATTGTTCGTCGCCGCCTTTGGGTTGTCGTCAATGACAGTGATACTGGCCTTGGCATTGCCCTATGGGGGCATACTTGGGCGGATCTACGGGGAGTTGTTCAACCAAGTGCCGGAGGGACCGTTGCGCGCCCTCCGGGCGTCCGGGGCCTCCCCYTTCCGGGTGCTTCTGTACGGACGGCTGCCCATGGCTTTGCCAGATATGCTGGGCTACACCTTTTACCGCTTGGAGTGCGCCATCCGGTCGGCGGCAATCATGAGCTTTGTCGGCATACGGGGTCTGGGCTACGAGATACAGCTATCCCTGCACGACCTGCTGTTCGACGAGGTGTGGACGCTACTTTTGTTCATGGTGGGGATGGTGGTGTTGGTCGATATGTGGAGCAGTCGGGTGCGGCGGAGTTTGGTGWCTTGATRGGMWACSCCCCARCGTTSCGCCTCTTCMGAGGCCGACGGCGCCCGATGACCTTTGYCCGTGCCTCCCTGTACGGGTTCGTAGTCCTGGCGTTTGTGTCCTGGGGTTACATCTTGGTGGTTACCGATAGCGGAGCGGCCGACTTAGTTTCGGCCAAGACTTGGAGCAACGCGGGCAATTTTATCCGGCAGTTGATCGGCGTTGACTCGCCAACCCAGCCTGCCTATTTGGTAGTTGACCGCTGGTTGGTCACGGGGAGACTTGCCCTGGATACTCTGGCGATGAGCGTTCTGGCAATCGTTCTGACCGGCGTCGCCGTGCTGCCGACATTCTTGCCCGGGGCCCGCAACGTCAGCAACGGCGACTTGGGCGGCGCACCATCCCGGTTGGGGACCCTTTTCTACCATGTATTGCGTCTGGCCTTCACCCTGACACGGGCAGTGCCGGAACTGGTGTGGGCCATGGTGATCGTCTTTTTTCTATCGCCGGGCATCGTGCCGGGGGCCGTGGCCTTGGCGGTGCATAACTACGGAGTGGTTGGRCGCCTTTCGGCGGAAGTGGTGGAAAACCTGGACCCCGGTCCCGCCAAGGCGCTTCGGTCCGCCGGGGCCAGCAACCTTCAGATGCTGATCTACAGCATCTTCCCCCAAGCCCTCCCGCACTTCCTCACCTACCTGCTTTACCGATGGGAGGTAATCATACGGACCACTGTGGTGGTGGGCTTTGTCAGCGCCGGAGGGTTGGGCCGGGAGTTTCGGTTAAGCCTAAGCTTCTTTCACTACACCGACCTGGCGTTGTTAATCATGTGGTACCTGATCTTGGTGATCGYCGTTGACCTGTTGAGCGCATGGCTCAGAAGGCTGGTGACCGGGAAGGGGTAAAAGGCGCAATCCGTCGATGGATTGTTGACGATGTGTGTGACCATCAACGCGGGTAGGGGCGGGNTTTAAANYCCGCCCCTACATTCAGAGCAAACGTTCGCGATTGGTCGGGGGAGGCGTGGCAGACTTACATCTGCACGTTGTAGACCACTTGGACTACCTTACCGTCCCGGAGCGCTTCGAAGTAGGGTTGGGGCGACGACGGGTTTTGGAGCCACCGCCGGGCAAAGTAGGCGCACATATTGGCCAGTTGCGTGCCCACTGAGTGTTCCGAGCCGACGTAGCAGAAGTTGGCCAATACGGCCGTTGAATCCATGCCATCGTCGGACTTAAGGAATTGAGTCATGAACCGGGGTTCCACGGACCTGCCGTCACCGGCGACCACCATGGCGAAGTCGGCGACGGGCCATTGGGACTCCATCAACTGGTCGCTATTTAAACCGGACATGTTCAGTTCGTCGACGAACATATTCAAGGCGAAAAGGAACCGGCCCATGGTRATCTCCGAGGGACTTTCCCACACCATGTTGGGGTCGTCCCCATTACTGCGAGACTTGGCGAACGTCTCCTTGTCGACATAGGCGGTTATCAAAGGGGTTTCCCGCCGGATCAGGATGCTCAGACAGTCCTGAATAAGTTCGTGTCTTTTCTGGACAGGCCAGGATGTGAAGTCGCCGCGCCCTTGGAAGATGTCGCTGGGGCGAAGTTCCTTGGGGGTCCCGGCTTCGCCAAGAGGCCGCCCGAAGTGACGCCGGCAGAGGGCGTTGAACTCACCGTTGATGGATATAGATTGAGACTCGTGAATCAGCAGGCCGACATGGACGTGGTGCGGCTGATTCGAGTCGGCGACACTTACGCCGGTATTACCGGATTCGCCAAGGTACACCAGGTACATGGAGCGGCCTCCGAACCGTGGTTGATTGTTGCGGCTTCTATTAGGCCTCGGGTTCGTCCTCGGATTCCGTGGAGGCGTCCGCGCCTTCATCTTCGGCAAAGACCTCTTCCTCTACCGCTCGGAGGACCTCGATTCTTACTACCACGTCCTCAGGATCAGTCAAAAGAGTCACATTGCCGGGTATCACTATGTCGGCGGCCCGGAGCACTCCGTCCGGTTCGGTCAACATTGWCAGGTCCAATTCAAGCTCTCTAGGGACTTCCAGCGGCAACGCTTCCACGTTCAGATCGCGGAGTTGCTGCATCACTGTGCCGCCGGCCGTTCGAGCGCCCGGCGATTCTCCGATCAAGGTGATGGGCACCTGGGCCGAGACTGGCCGAGACGCATCCACCGCCAGGAAATCGACATGGAGGATGTCATCGCGCCTGGGATCCCACTGTATCTCCCTAGCAAAGGCCAGGTGGGTCTCCTGGCCACCCTGAACAGTGACCGTAACCGCCGTGTTTCCGCCGGCCCTAACCAGTACGTCAACCAGCTTCGTGGTCTCGCATTGCAGTGGTTGAGRATCTACTCCCGGTCCGTACAAGTGTACTGGAATCACACCTTGTTGGCGCAACCGCTTTACTTTCTTGCCCAGAACCTCCCTGGGGGATAACTCCAGACTGATTGACGCGGTGGTCATAGCGGTTGCTTCTCCTATTCGGGTCTATTTTGGCGGTCGAAACGGGCCTATCCAACGGACGGGGGAGCGTTGACCGGCCGCTCTATGATAGCACCCGCAGTGCGCCAATGGAAATAATTTTCTTGACACGAAAGGTATTATGAGTGTGACTTTTGTTGGGAGGTTGTCTAATGGCGTCTCATTCGCTGGGCTTGACCCTTTACGATGCGGCAAGACAGATGGGAGTATCTTTTTCCCAGGAAAATGAGCCGGTTGATAAATCGGTTCAGATCGATGGGATGAACTTCCACTACCTGGAATGGGGCGACCCGTCCAACCCTTCCATCCTGATGCTCCACGGCAATAGCCAGCAGTCACATAGCTGGGACTTCGTGAGCCTGGCCCTTTCCGAACAATTTCATCTTATTGTCTTGGACCAACGGGGCCACGGCGATAGCGACTGGGCGGGGGACGGCGATTACTCCATAGAAGCCCAACAGAAGGATATCGACGGTTTTGTGCAGGCAGTTGGGTTGGACGGTTTCACGTTGATGGGACACTCCATGGGCGGCCGGAACTCCTACGTTTGGGCCTCACGCCATCCCGGCGCTTTGAAGGSGCTGATCATCGTCGATACCGGACCGCAAACCCAGCGCACCGGCTCTAACCGGATCCAGCAATTCAAAGAGTTGCCCGACGAGCTGGACTCGTTCGATGATTTTGTGCAACGGGTGCAAGAATACACCGGCCGCACCCAGGAACAAGTTTTGGGCGCGCTGAAATACAGTATCCGCCAGCGCTCCGACGGTAAATGGACCTGGAAGTACGACAAAATCATGCGAACYCCCGGGGCCCGGCCGCCRGGATGGACTTCGGAGCAGTTGTGGGACTGTGTGGGAAAGATCGATTGCCCCACGCTGGTACTGCGGGGAGACCGGAGCGATATTTTCGCCGATGAAACTATGCAGCGGATGGAGCAGGTGATACCCGACTGCACCACCGTCACGATCTCCAACGCCGGACACCTGGTTCAGGGGGATAATCCCGCCGAGTTTTTGGTTGAGGTGGGGAAGTTTCTGGGGCGGGTGCACTGACACGCTTCTGGCTACGCCATTGGGCGGTGACGCTTAGAGGGGGACGTGGAAAGGCTCCTCGCTCGGTGAGAAGAGTATTTACCTGAGGRGTGTYACCCCCATCCTAACCTTCCCCCATCGAGGGGGAAGGTTAGGATGGCCCGGCACTTTACAGGCTTAGTGATATCTAAGAAATCAACCGGGGGATGCCGTCTCCCAAGGCGAAGCCGATGGCTGCCGAGACAGMGCCGATACCCAAAATCTCCAAGCCCTGTAAGATGGGYGACTTCTGCACCAGGCGGCCTTTGAGGCTTCCTAATACGAAGAGGGCCACCAGCGCACCCGCGACCGAGACCGATATCGCCGCCGTGCCGGTTAGCAAGATGTGAGGGATGATAGGCACCGAGGCGGCCAACAGAAACGAGAGACCCATGGCGGCCGCGTCCTTCATAGGGTTGGACGTTTCGTCCGGGCTTATGCCCAGTTCTTTCTCCACCAAAGTCCTCAGCCATAGTTCCTTGTCTTCGGCGATCTCGTCGGCCATCCGGCGGGCTTCTTCGAAGGACCTTCCCTCCCGCTGATATATAACTACCAATTCGGCCAGTTCCTCGGCGGGCTTTTCCTCTATCTCTTGGGCCTCGCGGGCTATCTCCGCTCTTTGAACGTCCTGCTCGGCCCGGGATCCTAGATACGCTCCGGTGGCCATCGAGATCGTTCCGGCGGCGGCGGCNNNAAGCCCGGCAACCAGGACTGCGGTTTGACTGTCCAGAGCCACGGCCACCGAGGTTACCAAGGCCACGGTGCTGAGAATTCCGTCTTGGGCGCCGAAGACMACYTCYCGGAKCCKKMCCARMGARGCKACCCKCCAKCKYTCCCGGTCCASCTCSATGGYGGCGKYGACGAAGGTATCCAGGTCATTCGCGGCTACTGGAGCGAACTCGGCCCGTTCCCGGCCTAGGGTGTCTTCTACGGCTTCTGCCGTTGTTTCTGTCGCCGGCGACGGTGGGGCAACGGCGACGGTTCGTCTGGCTTCCAACTGGTCCAGGGCCTGGGTAAATACCTCCAGGTGATGCCGCTCCCGCTCCATGGCCAAGGAGAAGGAATCCGCGGCGTCCTTGCGGCCTTCGTCCTGAGCGTCCCGGATCATCCGGGGATACATGGTGCTGAACTCTTTGGACTCGCCTTCAGTGACCGTGCGCAGGTTCTCCAGAGTGCTCTTGATGTCTCCGGAAACCCGGAGGTGGTTGAGGCCGTGAATGGTCTCGGCTCCGGCGACTTCCTGGAAGACTTGGGCGATCTCAGGAAGCCCTTCTTCCAGCGCGCGGTGGGCATAAGCGTTGTACTTCAGGTAGGCCAAGGCCTCATCGACGATGGCGCTTCACAGATTCTTTTCCGTCTTGGTCATGTTGGGGGTTTCTGAGGCYATGCTAAGGTTCCTTTCGCTAATGGGTTGCGGGGATGGTTATTTGGTGGAATCGYGGGGGGTTACATGCCTGAAGAGGCGTGGTGGGCGGAAAGTTTCCAACCCTGAGGGGTCCGGACGAAGATGTTRGTAGCCAGCACGCCGAAGTTGCTGGCCCGGCCCTGCAAGACGCTGGAGATGTGCTCCACGCAGGTCACCCAGGCCGCGTCGCCGTGCACCGCCACATTCACGTAGCGAATGTTGAAGTGCATCAGCATGGTGTTGTCGAAGATGCCCGCCCAACTGGCTCGTATGTTATCCCAGCCGATCAATGGCTCCCAGCCGGGATGCACGCATAGGGAATCGCCGGACGTATCACAGATCTCTTCCATCTGCCCGATGTCCAGAGCGCCGAAGGCGTCGTAGAACCGTTGGTTGGCTGCTTTGACCGCTTCAACTTCCGCCGATTGGGATTCCATCGCACTCCGTTCGCATGTGGTATCGGAAAATTTAGAATCCCCTTCCCCCCGGAGTGGGGGCTGGGGGATTCTCTCAGTCCTTTAGCTAGACCCGCCTCCCACCATATCGCTGGTGAGATGGGAGGTTAGTGCAATGGCGAGAACGACGCCGGCGCCAGAATCTTGTTCTGTTGGTTGACCAAGAACTCCCGGGTAGGCGGCGGCCAATGGGGCGACTTGCCAGCCTCGGCGCGGATTTTGTCGCGGTCTCCCAGGGACTTGTAAGGCCAAACGTGCATCCACTTGTTSAGGCCRCCCARYTCGCTGGTCATKCCCAARGCCAGGGGAGAGTGCTCTTCCCGATGGGGGATSGCGGCGGCCCARAGYTCSAGCACTTTGCCCATGGTGCCGGTCTGGTAGGTATAGGTCCGCATCTCATAGATGCTGCCCAAGGCTTGGTCTTCGCCCAAGGGACGCATGAATGGAGCGGGATGCCAGATCTCCGACTCCTGGGACACGTACATGTCCGAGGGGTTGGACGGGGGCCATTCGGGGTCCTTGGCGGCGTCGGCGCGAACGTCGTTACGCTCTTCCACGCTCTCATAAGGCCATACGTGAATCACTTGGTTCARCGGACCGATCTCGGTGTGCCAGAAGGCGCCCAGCTTGGAATACTTCTGCCTGGCGGGTAAGGCCTTGCCGAAATTTTCCTCGAATTTTGCAACCGATCCGGGTTTCAAAGTGTAGGTCCTGACTTCGTAAATCATGGCGACTCCTCTTGCGGTTRTCTWGTTCCTTCCCCTGGCAAAATGTTGCCGGTCCGCCGARGGGTCGGATTTACCGGCCTAGTGTAGCAAAAACGCTATTGGCGGGCAAACGGGGTTGAATACGTGCCGCATCCCCCGGTATATGGCCGTGCTAAGCGAGACTCTTGATGCACCGAATCGTATACTGGTAAAGAGCTTCCGATTACCCTACCGGAGAAGGCCCGAATCATGACACAAGGCGGGGTTCCAACAACCAAAGCCGGGACCGGACGGACCATAGGCAAAGCCGCGCTGGAACGGCTGTTGGTTGAAAGCGCTCCCGAGACGGGAGAACCGGCGTCGACGCTGTATCTGAGGCCCGGCGAGGGTCAGGAGTTCTTGGAATCCCTAGGCGCAACCGGGCAAGACTGGCGGGAGCGATTAACCARGCTGAACGATTCRATCTTGGATTCCGGAACSGGGYTGGCSGYCCTRCGCTCCGRGGACCARTGCYTGGTGGTMGCYCCGCCATTCCCTCTGCCGGAGAGCCTCTTTTTTTCTAGCTGGGACTTCTCCACATTGTTGCTGCTTTTGAAGTCTGAATTTACCCTGGGCGTGGTGTTGTTGCGCTTGGGACGTTCATCGGTGGCGGTGTATCGGGGGGAAAAGCTAATATCCTCCAAAACCGATGCCCGGTACGTGAAAGGAAGGCACCACGCCGGGGGCACCTCCCAGCTAAGGTTCCAGCGCATCCGCGAAGGCCAGATGAAGCTGATGTACGAGAAGACTTGCGAAGCGGTCCATAGTCAGTTCACTTCGATCGCCGGCGACTTGGACTACATGTTCCTGGGCGGCGAGAGATTTACCCTCAACGGTTTCCTGAAGATCTGTACTTATATGGAGAGATTCCGTTCCATCACGTTGGGCCGGCGCCTGAACATCAGGGACCCAAAACGTGATACGCTGGACCAAGTTGGGAGGCTCTTGCACGAAAGCCGAATCTACCAGTTTCAGTGGTAAAAGCCACTTAAAATCACCTTAAATCGTCAGAACTATAGGATATATTCACGGAAGTATGGTATTAGACGACCTGACACAGGACTCGGCTSATCAGTCCCACGTGCTGGGTGGATTCTCCCAGTCTGTAGAGCTTCTGGAGTTCAACCAGATTCGCCAACAAGTGGCTTCCTACGCTCGCACGCTTATGGGTCAGGACGCCGCCCGCAACCTGGCGCCGGACCGAGACCTCTTGGAGATTGCTACCCGCCAGCAAGAGACCACCGAATCGCGTCAATTTCTTGAGCAGGGGGGCTCCCTGGAATTCGGACCCCAGGAAGACTTTCAAGAGTACGTCCAACGGGCGTTGTTGGGCGGATTACTGCGGGGTGGYGAGCTTTACCCCATCCATGATTTGGTGAGGGCAGCGGGGTACGACCGGGCGAACCTCTCCCGCCACGAAGAGCTCCCCCTGCTATCTTCCTATGCGGAGAATATTCCCGACCACTCTTCCCTGCAACGGGCCATCGGCGCGGCGATCAGTCCGGCCGGGGAGGTCTTGGACGATGCGAGCCCCACGCTCAGGGATCTRCGCCACGAATCCCGGCGCATCCAACAAAACTTGAACGAGGTGATGGAACGCAGTTTGCGCCGTTTCCAGCGTCAGGAGTTGGTGCAAGAGCCCATCATCACCCAGCGCAACGGCCGGTTAGTGCTGTTGATCAAGGCGGAGATGCGGCCCCGGGTGGCCGGCATCGTCCACGACGTTTCCGACAGCGGAGCCACGGTCTTCATCGAACCGATGGCCGCCGTGGAACAGGGCAATCGGTGGCGGGAGGCCAGGCTGGCCGAGGACCGGGAAGTGGAACGGGTCCTGCGGCAACTCTCCGGCATGGTCGGCCAAGCCGGAGAGGACCTTTTGTTGACACTGGATCTGCTGGGCAGGTTGGACCTGAGCATGGCCAAGGGGCGCTACTCCATATYGTTGAAGGCAACTCAGCCTTGGGTCACCGGCCAAGAGGGCCAAGATCGCAACCTGCGGCTAACGGGAGCGCGGCATCCCCTGCTTACSGGCGACGTAGTTCCGGTGAGTCTGGACCTGGGCGCCGAGTTTACCGTTATGTTGATCACCGGTCCCAACGCCGGAGGCAAGACGGTBACCBTRAAAACGGTGGGGTTGTTGGCCTTGATGGCTCACKCCGGACTTCACGTTCCCGCCGAAGAGGCTCACTTTCCTTTGCTGGATGGAGTCTACGCCGATATCGGCGATCAACAGAGCATCGAACAGGCCCTATCGACATTCAGCTCCCATGTCCAGAACCTGTTGTCCATCATGGGCCAGGCCACGGGCAACTCCCTGGTGTTGGTGGACGAGTTGGGCACCAGCACTGACCCTGAGGAAGGTTCAGCCCTAGCCACCGCCATATTGAGTCACTTTCAGAGCYTGGGGCCATGGGTGGTCGCCACCACCCATCACCGAGGAGTGGCGAGGTACGTCCAAGAAACCCCGGGCATGATCAACGCCAGCGTTGACCTGGACCCGCAGACCCTGGGACCCACCTACCGACTGACCCTTGGCCTGCCKGGCCGCAGTTACGCCTTGACCATCGCTGCCCGGTTAGGGTTGCCGCCGGAAGTTATTGAACAGGCGCGGACGTCCATGTCTCCGGTGGAGCGAGACACCGAGAGCCTGCTGGGGGAACTGCAGGAAGAACGTCGAGTAGTGGAGCAACTGCGCCAAGATGCGGAAGCCGCCATGGCCCAGTCACGCCAAAACCTGGCCGAGACGGAATCAAGCTTAGCGGCTGTTGAAGCTACCAAGGCAGAGATGCTAGAGGAGTCACGGCAGGAATTGCAAGAGCGGATCGCGGACCTGTTGCAGCGGCTTCAACGAGCTGAACGGGCCTTGGACCAACCCGAAGCACGCTCGGCGCTACAAGAGCAACGGTCCCAGTTACAAGAAGCGGCACGGGAGGTCCGGTCTGTTCACTGGCAACCGATCGAGGTAAAACGGACTCCCTGGCAGGAGAAGCTTGGCAGCGGTGACAGGGTATTTATACGGGGAATTCCACGCCCGGTGGAGGTGATCTCCTCGCCTGACGACGAGGGGCAGGTAGAGGTTTTGTTGGGGACCATGCGGGCCAAGATTCCGTCATATCAGTTGGAGCGTCCGGCAGCAGGCCACGAACCCGCCGCGCGCCAGGGCGTTTACTTCAACCGCCCSTCAATACGCCAGCTCAATACCGAGGTTGACCTGCGCGGCCTGCGGGTRGATGAGGCCCTATCCAAGGTGGATGACTTGCTGAACAATGCTGCTCTGGGGGGCGTGGAAGCGGTACGAATCATTCACGGCAAGGGGACCGGCGTGCTTCGCCGGTCCATTCGGGAATACCTGACCAGGCATTCCTTGGCCGGAAGCATAGCTCCGGGAGACGGAAGCGGYGGCGACGGAGTGACGGTGGTGGAATTGAAATAGGCCAGTCGCCAGCCCGGCGGCGCAGGCGATGGGACGAACGCCTTAGCCGCCGTCAGGAACGGTGGTATCCGCTTCCCACTGGAAGTTGCCCCGGTCGTCGAATTTCTGTACGCGACGGCCTTCTATGTCTCCTATGTAAATGAATCCTGAGTCGTCGATCACGATTGTGCTGGGCGCCTGGAATTCTCCTGTCGCGTCACCCTGTATGCCCCACTCTCTGGAGAATTCACCCCTGGATCCGAATCGTTGGACCCGCCGATTTCCTTTGTCTAGAACGTAGATCCAATTGCCGCCCGGTTCGATGGCGATGTCGCCCGGCGTTTCGAACTGTCCTTCTGCGCTGCCTTTCGACCCCCAGGACAACAGGAACCGGAGACGAGAGTCGAACTTTTGGATCCGGTGATTACCCTGGTCGACAACGTAGATCCAGTTGTTTACCTTATCCACGGCGATGGCGGTGGGCCGGTTGAACTGTTCGTTGGCGCTGCCCCGGCCCCCCTTTTCGCCGAAAGCCCTGCCCTTAAAATCGAACCATTGAATCCGATCGTTCCYGGTGTCCACGACGTATAGCCATCYCCTATTTTGGTCCAAGGCTAATTCCGCCGGCTCTTGGAACGAACCAATGGCGGGGCCCTCCATGCCCCATTTACCCAGGTATMCACCTTTCGAAGTGAATCGTTGGATCCGGTGATTCGCCTTGTCGACAACGTAGATCCACTCGTTCACTGTGTCGAATAGAATCTGACCGGGCTCGTTGAACTGGCCGTTGCCAACACCCCAGCCGCCCCAGCTGTTAAGGAATTCACCTCGGACATTGAACCGTAGGATCCTTTGGTTCCCGGCATCGACTACGTACACCCAGCCGTCGTTCACGTTGATCGCTATGTTGCTGGGCTGGCGAAACTCGTCGTCTCCGCCGCCCCTGCTGCCCCAGGTATTGATGAGCCGGCCCTTGCTGTCGAACCGCCGCACTTGGTTGTCCACCGCGTTAACCGTGAACAGCCATCTGTTTTCGCTATCCACGGCAATGTCACTGGGGTTGCCGAATCGCACGTTGCCACCCAGCGGTGTCGGCGACGGTGTGGGTCTTGGCGGGAAGGTCGSTGTAGGGATGGGCGTCGCGGTAGGAATTGGCGTGGCAATGGGGACGGGCGTGGGAGTTGGAGCTGGGGTTGACGTAGGCGCGGGAGGTGGCACGGCGGTCGCTGTCGGCGCTGCCGTGGGCATTGGCGCGGTTGTCGGAGGCGTCGTCGGCGCTGGCGCTACGGTTGGCGCCCGGGCTATCGYTGGAGTCGGCTCCGGAAAAGTAAGTGGCTTGGGTGTGGCGGTTGGATCTTCCACGACGATGGGTATGGGAGYAACCGTGGSTATTGGGGAGGGCWCCGGTGTTGCCGTCGCGACTGCCGCCGTGGTTTTGTCATCGTCTCCCGAACCGAACGCGCCGACCGCAAACAGAATGGCAATCACTATCCCTACGGCCCCAACTCCCGCGAGAGCGCCCATGATTGGGACTACGGGCAAGCCAGCCTTATCCGGTATGGGACGGCGGAGGACTCTTCGGGATTCGACGACCCCATCTTTACCGACGGAAAACTCTTCCAGCCCCGCCGCGCCTTCGAATTCACCTTCCGGCTGGAACCGGACGGTGATCATGTAGTGAGTGTCTGTCTCCTCTTCGTATTCGATGGAGAAAGCCAGGGGAGCCTGCCGAAATGCTCGGCCTATAGAGCCGCGTACCATATCGGCGGTACGGAGCGCCAAGGTCCGAGCTTGTGCTGGGGTAATGTTGGGGGTAGATGCCCTGGAAGAAGCGACTCCTGAATTGTCTTCCTGGTTGGTCCCTGCGTCATCAGCCATACACCACCASATCCAACCGACTAAYWAARMAGTGTCRCTTCAAAGTATCCCCACCGGCGGGGACAATGTCAAACTGTWGSAGGCAGATCCCCCGGCGCTTAAGCCGCCATCAACGGCCTTGGAACCGTGGACTACGCTTCTCGGCGAAGGCCTTGATCCCCTCTTGGAAGTCGGCGGTCATCGTTATGTTGCTGATGTATTCGGTTTCCGCGTCTAGTTGACCGGCAAGGGTGGCGTCCCAAGAACTGTCGAACAGGGCCTTCACCCGGCCATAGGCTACCGTGGGACCTTGAGCCAGGCGGGCGGCGAACTCCAAAGTAGATCTTTCAAGTTCCGCCGGAGGAAATATCTGGGTTATCAGGCCCAGATCCAAGGCCCGTTGGGCGCCGATAGGCTGATCCGAGAGGTAAAGTTCCATCGCTCTGGCGGTGCCTATCAGCCGKGGWAGCAGGTAGGTGGAACCGCCATCCGCGGTGGCACCGATGTTRGCGTAGGCCATCAGAAAKCGGGCACTGTCGGAGGCGACGCGCAGGTCGCAAGCGAGGGCGAGGCTCAAGCCGCCCCCGGCGGCCACGCCWTCAATGCTGGCTATGACCGGCTTGTCCAGCTGCCTGATCGGGATAATGATTTCCCGATGGAAGGTATCGGCCAGGTGCTTCAAATGCTCGTGCAGGCCTTCCGGGCCGCTATTCTCCAGCTGGTTCACGAAATCTTTCACGTCGGCCCCGGCGCAGAATGACCCGCCGGACCCGGTGATTATCACAGCCCTCATGTCTGGGCCCCGGCAGCCTTGAATCGCGCTGCCAAGCTCTTGGAACATTTTCGGATTGAGGGCGTTTCGGGCTTCGGGCCGGTTCAGGGTTATGATGCCCACCGCGCCTATGCTATTTAGGTTTACCAATTCGCCAGCCATGCCTAGCTCCTTTAAGTTGAATCAGCTACAGAGACGCMGAGAAAACGGAGAAAMCCCCGTTTTTTATCTCTGCGCTCTATGTGTCACTGTTGCAGAAGAAACGCCTAATATTAGCTTTCCAGGTGCTCACCAATCTCTTCCAGATGGAAGCCCGATACGGCCAATTCCGGGGCCCAAGTTACCTGGCCCGAAGACCAGCGCACAGTGGCCCGCGGTGTTCCGCCGATGCCAAGTATGCTGTTGATAACTCGCAGGATGTTGTCGTTCATGCGGAGGGTGTTGGGGCGGATGGGCTCGGCTAGCTTTCCATCCCTTATGACGTAGGAGTCTCCTACCACGGTACCGCTGAAGTCTCCCGCGTTGATACCGTTCACCGGATAGGTATACCAGATGCGGCCGATGTAGACYCCGTCCTTCACCTGGCGCAGCAGTTCTTCATGGGAGAGGCCACTTTTTCCTTCAACTACCAGATTGGTGGAAGCGATGGACGGAGGCGAGGAAAAGTCCCGGCCGCCGCCGACGCCGGGGCGAAAACCGTTGCGGGGAGCGATGGCCTGGAGTGCCTGGCTAGGATCGACCCCAAGCTTATCGCGGCCRTGCGGGTCACGAAGCATACGCTGATAGTTGTAATGGTTGGACAACAAACCGGACAGAACTCCGTCCCGGATGAGGTCGGTCCGCCCGGTGGGCTGTCCTTCGTCGGTGATCGCTTTAGAAGCAGCCCGGCCCGGATCGGCGCCGTCGTCGTAGAGGTAGAGCTCGGGGGAAGCGACCTGCCGGCCCATCTTTCCCGAGAAAGGAGTGGCCCCGGCGTAGAACATGTCCAATTGCAGGCCTGGCATAAGCACCCATTCCAGGATCTCCGTCAGCGGTTGGGGTCCCAGGATCACGGAGTAAGCGCCTCCTGGGATTCGAACACCGTCCATGGAGCGGATGGCGTTGCGGGCTGCCTCAGCCGCCGAGTCTCCGTCGAATCCGGARAGGTGGTTCCCCACCGACCATCCGCTGCCTTTGGCCGCTCGCTCCTCCACCATGGCGGTGGCGAATGACATGACCAGGGTGGATTCGTCGGATTGAACCCGTGGCATGTGTGTGGATACGATGGCCATGCGTTCCTGAAGTAGTACCAAGTCTCCGCCTAATATCAATCCCAGGCCGGTAAGTCTTTCAGGTGAGCCCACCAGGTTCAACAGGTCTTCCGACGACTGGAAAACGTCCAGAGCCCGGTTCATCATGCTCCAGCCGGTCCGAACCATACCGGTGGCGCCCATGCGCATGATGGCAGGGTCGGAATGCCCTTTTCCCCTGTTTACCGAATGAGAGCCGGATGGGCCTTTGGGCAACGACACGAAGTCAGGGTCTAAAACAGCCCCCAGACGAGCTTTTTCCAAGGCTCTCCTTACGCCCTCCAGGGACAGGTCCGTGGGTTCGCTGCCGAAGCCAATCTTCAAGCCCTCCGGGCTATTAAAAGCTACCCGTAGTCCCAGGCCATGAGATTCCAACGACTTGGGCTCTTCCACGCCGTTGCTGGGTATGTGTGAGGTGTAATTGAGGCGAACTGTCAAGTTGCCGTTGGCCGAGGCAAAGACTTCGRCTTCGGCCACGCCGGGCTGGGCCGATGCGTAAGCCAGGGCGTCCCGGGCAGCGGCGCGTAATTTAGCTAGCGGTATCAATCGGCTGCTTCTCTTTTTCAGGCTGATTGGCTATGCTGGGCCTATTGGTCATCGCTGAAGGACTCTGTTGACTCGACAAAAGCCTCGTTAAGCTCCGGCAAGTTCTCTTGTCCGGTATCTTCGGATATAGCCAAGCCGCGCTGTTGTCTGATCCCGTGGATGCGGCCGAGAGGACGTTCCAACGCCCGGCGGCGGGTYCCTACCAGAACTCCGAAGTCCTTTTGGGCATCATCGATGCGTTTCCCCAGCGTATCCATTTGCTTTATGAACCGGTCCCATTGGTCCTCGAACTTTCCCAACTCCGATATTATTTCGTTGGAGCTTTGTTCAACGCTGAAGTTATCTACGGCCTGACGGATTACTACCAGGATAGCGAAGAGCGAGACAGGCGAGCACAACACTACCTTACTGGCAAGGGCATCGTCGATAAGCGCACTGTCATGCTCGTGAATGTACTGGTAGATCTGCTCGTTGGGGATAAAAACCAGTACATAGTCCAGAGTTTTCCGGCCAGGGTCGATATAGTCTCGAGTTACGACTTCCTTCAATCGGGCTCGGACGTCTCGAATGAACTGGTGGCGATACCGGTTTTCCTCCTCCGCGTCCCTGGCTTCAACGCACTTTAAGTAGTTATCCAGMGGGAACTTTACGTCCATGTTTAACGTAAGGTCCTTAGGCAGCAGGAAAGTGAAGTCGGGTCTGGAGCCGCTTCCTTCCAAAGTTGTTTGCTTCTTGTAGTTGACGCCTTGAACGAACCCCACCAGCCGGAGAACGTCCTCGGCCATACGCTCTCCCCATTGTCCTCTGACACGGGTGTTGGCCAAGGCCTCCTTCAACTGGCCGGTGGTCGCGGCCAGGGCGTTGGTATTCTSACCCACGCTCTTGAGCTGACTGGTTAGTTCGCCGAATTTGTTTTCCCGGTCCTTTTCCAGTTCCCGGACCAAATCAGTTACTTTGTCTAGCTCGGACTTCAATTCCAAAACGTGGGGGTCCAATGTTTCCCGGCCCGCCGAACCCCGTCGCATAGCGGCGACCAACGCCCCCGYGAGAACGAGGGCAAGAACGGCYAGGATTATGATTATCAMTGATTCCATGGTTCCCCCTTCAGACGGAATTCATCCCGGKCCGGTCAGCCGGGCGRTGCCCCGCATGGTGGGGCCGCCGTTGCTCATGCGCTTGGCCTGCATGGGCTGACCTTTGCCGCAATTGGGGATGGGGTTGACCCGCAGATCGTTGCCCACCGCGTCGATGGACATGAAATAATCCCGGGAGTCCGACGTGATTCCGCCGTCCCGGTAGAGTTGCCCTAGCTGGCCGTTCTTGATCTCGTAAACTTTCACTGCGGTGATCCGGAAGTTTTCTCGAGATTCGGCGATGGATGGGGTGCGGTGCCCGGCGACATAGTAGCCGGAGTCTACTTCAGAGATGATGTCTTGGGGGTCTTGCTGTCCGGGAGCGAACACGGTGTTGGTCATTCGGATCAAGGGTATAAGGGAAGCTTCAGTGGCTCTGGAGGAACCGTTGGGCGCCACGCCCATGATGGCGGCGGTCTGGCGGTTGTTGAGGAACTCTTCAAGCACGCCGTCGCGGATGATGTAGGCCCGCTTGGGTGGAGTGCCTTCATGGTCGTAGCGGAAGGAGCCGTAACCCTCCATGAGGGGGTCGGAGTAGGCAGTGACCAATGGCGACGCGATCTGCCGGCCTAGTTGGTTCTCTTCTAGGTTCTTCAGGAACCAAGAGCGGCCGGCGTAGGCCGTTTCGTACTTCAGGGCGCGGTCCAGTTCCGACGGATGACCAACCACCTCGTGCACCAGCAGGGTGTTGAAGTGGGGGTTGGTGACTACCACAACGTCGTGACCGGGAGGCTTCAACGGAGGCGCGGCGGCCACTTCGGCGGCATCGGCGCCTAAGTTGGAGCAGAAGTCGATGAAATTGGGTAGCACGATGGGACCGTTGTCATACCCGTCGGCAAGGACCTCCCAACCCCGCTGGTGCCCGGTGCAATCGTAATGCTCGAAATTGCCGTGCTCGCTCCGGCAGATGACGATAGCGAATCCCTCGGTCTGGGCGAAACTCTGGTCTATGTCCGCCCCGTCGGAGCTGAGAAATAACTCCCGGAGTAGGAAAGTGCTGGTTGAAGCGGCGGCGTAAGCGATGTTGCCACTCTGACCTTGGGCCGCTTTGCACCCATCCACCGCCATCCTGACCGTCTCAGATAAGGGAACGCCGCGAGGGTCTACGGTGTAAGTGGCCGGAGCCGAGTCCTGAACAACGGCGACCGGAGCTAGGTCCGTTCCCCCGAGACTGCCGCCCAAACTGCTAAATCGTCCCTTGGCCTGGGACTTGAGGCGGGCGTTGGTCCTGGCCCGCTGATGGGCCTGGCGGATTCCGTCCCAGACCACTTCCTCGATGTTCGCCGTGTCGGCTGCCCCCAAGATTCTCCCGTAGTAGCCGGGAGCGCTGAGCCTGGCTCCGGCGATCACCCGGACGCCGAAATCGAACACATAATCCTCGCCGCTGGCCTTGGCATAGCCGTTCTCCGCCACGGCGCTCTTCTCTTCTTTCACTTGGAGGCGCAGATCGCAGTAGACCATTCCCGGCAACCGTTTGGCCCGCTCCATGACCAGCGATGCCAGGTTGGGACGCATTCGGTCCAAGATGTCTACGGTTACGGGTCGGGGCATGGTGGGTCCTTGATAGCTATCAGTTGTCAGTTTTATTCAAGCGATTATGCAAGGTGGCCCAAGCAGTTTTGTATTCTTCTATCTCTTTTAATCCAGGGTGCCAGCGCCAGCGCCTCGATGTCCCAGACTTGAAATACGGTTTGTCAAAGGCATCAAAGACTCGTTGTGAAGGAACGATGAATACTTCAGGTAATTCGCATTTACCCAACTTCAAGTCAACAAAGGCAAAAAACAAGKCTGTCTGATTCAGGTAAGCTGACTTTTGACCAACGTCCCACTCGTAATGATGAGGCTGCTTCTTGCTACCCCGTCCTCTTGTCCTCAATGCCCAGTGAGAAGTCTTTACTTGAAGGGAAATGGTCGATGAGCCATTTGGAGACGCTACTAGAATGTCTACGGAAGGTGCATTGCCGAAAGTCACTGCCGCATGAAACCCCTGCTGCGCCAATTGGGAGGCCACGTGATAAACACCGGCGGTGCCGATGAGAATGCCTGAACGCTTTGCCATCGCCTGTCTTTAACCCTCCAACCCTAGGGCAAAATATATGGCGGAGTCCACGGCCCGAAGCTTCTCGATGCCCAAATCGGCGATATAACGCTGAAGCGAGGTTTTGGGGACCGTGGTCATGCTGTCGAGGTTCAYCGCACAATTTCTGGGTAAGCCATCTTCCGGTCCCAAGGGCACCTCCGCCCGTATGGCTCTGACTCGCCTCGACACAGGGGCAACGGTAACAAAATCTCGATAGATATAGGCTTCGTCTCTAGAGATTAAGACTACYGGCCGGTGACCAGTGGGAGGAGGTAGGTCAGCCCACCATATCTCGCCTCGCTTCATTTCTTAGATGCTTTTTTCCAATCTTCTTCCCAATCGTCATCGTCGAAGGCGTAATGTTGGGTAGCCCCCGCAAGGGCAATCTCTTCCTTCGTTTCCGGGTATTTTAGATAGCCTTGGATGTACTGCTCAACGTCTTCCCGTTCTTTTACCCGGCGCAGATGTTCCTCCACCGCCCTCCGGAAAAACTCGCTGCGGTTCAGCCCGGCGGCCAGCCGCTCTTTCTCAACCGCTTGTAGAGTTTCCTCTGGTAGACTGATCGCTATTTTGGCCATGATGCCACCTTATTATCATACCAACTTCATACTAAAGTATGACAAATTTCTCAAGAGGATTCAAGAAAATGACGCGAGCCTCGCCATTCAATTCTGATCCGGCTAGATAATAAAGYAGCCCCCATGTAACGGGGGCTGCTTTATTCTTATAGCCTTGTGAACCGGGGGGATACGTTATCCCGTATTTTCTGCCGTCCAAGCCGAAGCCGTGGCCTGGGCTACCGCCGGGCTTACGGTGGGGTCGAGTGACCAGGGTATTACACGCTCGGTCGTGGGTTCGGTTATTAGGGCTGCCAACGCCTTGGCGGCGGCCAGCTTCATTCCAGTGGTTATCCGGGTAGCTTTGATATCCAGAGCGCCCCGGAACACGCCGGGGAACACCAAGCTATTGTTGATCTGGTTGGGAAAGTCGCTCCGCCCTGTGCCCACGACCGCGGCTCCGGCGGCGCTGGCTAAGTCGGGCATTATCTCGGGAATCGGATTGGCCATGGCGAAGACGATGGCGTCTTTGGCCATTGAACTCACCATCTGGGGTGTTAACGCCCCGGCAACCGCAAGCCCGACGAACACATCGGCGCCTTGCATAGCTTCGGCAAGGCCACCCTGGGTGTCGTCCGGATTGGTCATGGCCAGCATGGACAACTTAACAGGGGTCAGGTCGGTTCGGCCACGGTGGATGATCCCGGTGCTGTCAACCAGCGTAACGTTTTTCGCGCCGTGGTCCAACAAGAGCTTGGTGCTGGCGATACCACCTGCGCCGGCGCCGCAGAATACGAACTTGGCGTCTTCAAATTTTTTCCCAGTCAGCTCTATGGCGTTGATCAATGCGGCCAGCACCGCGATCGAGGTGCCGTGCTGATCGTCGTGGAAYACCGGAATGCCCAGGTCTTGYAGGCTGTCTTCGATCTCGAAGCAGCGGGGAGCGGAAATGTCTTCCAGGTTGATGCCCCCAAATGTGGGAGCAAGGTTTCGCACGGTTTGGATGATTGACGCGGAGTCCTGGGTGCCCAAACAAATGGGGAATGCGTCGATGTCGGCGAGGCCTTTAAATAGGATGGATTTACCTTCCATCACCGGCATCGCCGCCTCGGGCCCCACGTTGCCCAGGCCTAGGACGGCTGAGCCATCGCTGACCACCGCCACCATGTTTGCGCGGTTGGTCAGGTTGAAGGATTCCGACTTGTCATTGGCGATAGCCATGCTCACCGCAGCGACGCCGGGTGTGTAGGCGATGGATAGGTCCTCCATCGTTTTCACCGACATCTTTGGGGCTATACTGACCTTGCCCCGGGTTTCCCGGTGGCGCCTGATTGCTTCAGAATCGTAGTCCATATTTCTCCACTTTGCCCGGCTGAGAATTTACAGGTACCCAGAGTTTCGTGATTTTCGCCGAATACGAGCTTGAACCCTTTGAGCTTGTTTGAGACTAGCCAGTAACCGCGCCTTCGGAGGCGGACGAAACCAGTTTAGCGTATTTGGCAAGAACACCAGACGTGTAGTTTGGCGGGATTGGCTGGAACTTTGCCCGCCGGTCGGTGAACTCCTCTTCGGTTAGCTTTACATTCAGGCTCCGCGCCGGGATGTCCAGAGTTATGATGTCCCCTTCCTGCAGCAAGCCGATGGGGCCGCCGACGGCTGCCTCGGGCGTAACGTGACCGACCATGGGACCGTGGGAGGCGCCGGAAAACCGTCCGTCGGTAACAAGAGCCACCTCGTCTCCTAAACCCTGCCCGATCAAAGCGCCGGTAACCCCCAACATCTCCTGCATCCCAGGGCCGCCTTTGGGACCTTCGTAGCGGATAACCACTATATCTCCCGGCTTGATCTCCCGCCGCTGGATGGCTTGGAAAGCGGCGTGTTCTTGGTCGAAGACCCGAGCGGGCCCTTGATAGACTCTTTCCTGTTGCCCGGCCACCTTGATGACCGCCCCTTCCGGAGCAAGGTTGCCGTAGAGAATGACCAGACCCCCGGTGGGGCTGCGAGGTTGGTCGATGGGCACCACCACTTCTTGGTCTTCTATGGTCTCGATGCCCTCGATGTTTTGTTGAAGCGTCTTGCTGGTTACGGTCATCGCGTCGCCATGCAGCAGACCGGCTTTGAGCAGCCGTTTCATAACCAACGACACTCCGCCGTAACCGTCTAGGTCGGCCATTACGAACCGGCCCGCCGGGCGCATGTCGGCGATATAGGGAGTGCTGCGGCTGATACGGTCGAAGTCTTGCAAGCTTAGGTCAACTTGAGCCTCGTGGGCGATGGCCATCAAGTGCAGTACCGAGTTGGTCGAACCACCCATGGACACCACTACAGTGATGGCATTCTCGAATGCTTGGCGGGTGAGTATGTCTCTTGGCCGGAGGTCTTCTTCCAAGAGCCGCATCAAGGTTTGCCCGGCCAAGTGGGTTTCAGCTTTTTTACGGGGGTCGGTGGCCGGGATGGAAGCGTCACCGGGTAGAGACATGCCCATGACCTCGATGGCGGTGGACATGGTGTTGGCGGTAAACAAACCGGCGCAGGAGCCCTCGCCGGGGCAAGCGACGCATTCCAAATCGTGGAGTTGATCCAGAGTCATGTCGCCACTGGCGTAAGCGCCCACGGCCTCGAAGACATCTTGGATGTTTACGTCCTCGCCCAGGTAGTTGCCGGCCATGATGGTGCCGCCATAGACAAAGATCGAAGGGACGTTAAGACGGGCGATGGCCATCATGCAGCCGGGCATGTTTTTGTCGCAGCCGGCGACGGTGATGAGGGCGTCCATCCGCTCTCCGAAAGTAACGACCTCGATGGAGTCCGCGATGACTTCCCGGCTGACTAGGGAGGCTTTCATGCCCTCCGTCCCCATGGAGATGCCGTCGCTGATGGTGATAGTCCCGAACTTGAAGGGCACTCCGTCGGCTTGGCGGATCCCTTCCTTGGCGGCGTCGGCCAACTTGTCCAGATGAACGTTGCACGGCGTGACGTCGCTGGCCAGGTTAGCGACGGCCACGAAGGGTTTGTCCATGTCGGCCGAGGTCAAGCCCATGGMSCKKAGCRWGKMYYRRNGCYGSSGCYMKKKCTRKSMCSKNGGTKWTCTNTYTGCYSMRKYKNTTKAGTSWTWNNATTRKYTKSYSKYWRSYATCGGAGGCCTCCTGACTTTCCGAACCCACGCGGGGGACATCCCCGCATCGGAAGATATTATTATAATCGGCGATACTGATGCGGCACAAGGTTCATTAAAACGATGCTTAGAGCGTTTGGCTAATGCCGGTCGCCGGTGGGCTCCGGCTAAGTGCGCCRGGGGTTGCGGAGCACTCCTTTTTCTTGTACTCTTTGGCCTGATTCCAAATCCAGCATGAGGTAGGACGCTATGTTTAACCCGCTAACATGGTTGAGGGTTCCGAGGGCTCAAGCCCATTGTGATATCCCTTGTGGGATATATGACCCGATATCCGCGAAGATAGCTGCGCAGACGGTACAAAAAATGGTATTGCGGATCCAGGCCCTTGAATCCCCCGGCCCCAGTGGGGAAGCCGCGGCCCGCCAAGACTATGTCAACAAGATTGCCCGGTACGTTACCGTCAAAGAAGAGCACGCGGAGATATGCAAGAAAGAACTGAGCATCCTATGGGCCGACTACGCCTGGCCAAACATGCCGGCAGGCTTCGACCTGCACGGTAGCTTTAACGCCGCGTTAAAGCTGGCCGGACGCTGCAAGCAGAACGTGGACATGGCCGCCTGCGAAGAACTCGTAGCTGCGGTAGACGCCGTTGCCACGGCCTTTTGGGCCACCAAGAACGTGGAATACAGTGACCCCAACGCCGCTGCCCGCTACGGTTCTTAAAGAGCCGTTTAGTTACTGGACCTTTTAAGGGCGCCCCGATGCAATCGGGGCGCCCTTACGCTTTCATGGCGCAGCGGTGGTGAGTGGACTCCGTCTGATCGGCCGATTCAATCGAATTGCGAAGAGATATAAAGGCAGTATTAACGACAATCCTTTGCATTTCGGTCTTGCTGTTGATTGTTGCTTGCTCTGTGACATCCACGGGTCTGGCGGACAACGAAACAGGAACTACCGGCGCTGCGGTTATCCAGTCTGACGGAGATGCGATAGCCTTGGCGGTGTTGGCCGATAAGGTGGKTGTCCGGGCACGCGAGACCGCCGCGGATGCTGTGCTCAAGCAGGTGGGTGTCAACACGAAGGATGGGCGGCAGATTTTCCGTTTCACCGATGCGGCGGCCACCCACTGGTAATCTCGATAACCGTTGCCAGCGCCTCTAGCGCGCCGGACCAATGGCAAGTCCACATCGGGATCTCGCCTCTGACCGGGCGCCCTAGGCCGGGAATGTTACTTCACGGCCTAAAGATCGGTCCTAGTTCGGCCGTCGAGACTGCGGCTAAGTATTGGGGAGAGTGTAACGCTACGGGGTTGGGGCTGTCCGGTAAAGGCAGCGAGTTGATTTGGCACGTGTTTTGCGGGCTACCCCGAGGAGTCGTTGGTGGCTTCGTGGACGGCCAGACCGGGGTGTTTACTCCATCCAACGCGCCGCCAGCGAGGCTACCACCTACCGAAGAACTTGAGCGGCGGARAAAGCAGTAGCCCTAAATGGAGCTACGCCAAGGCTGCCTCTGCCGCCTCGATCGTGCGGTCGATATCTTCCTCGGTATGGGCCAGGGAGATGAATCCGGCTTCAAATTGGGAAGGAGCCAGGTATACCCCGTTCTCCAGCATGCCGTGGAAGAACCGGGCGTGGCCGGGAACGTCGGACTGCTCCACTTGGGCCAGGCTGGCCACGGGACCGTCGTTGAAGAAACCGGTGAACATGGAGCCGACCCGGTTGATGGTCGAGGGCACCTCTTTGCGATCGAAGACTTCGGTCAACCCTTGGGTCAACCGGGCAGCCATGGACTCCAGCTGTTCATAGGTCCCGGGGCGCGTTAACTCTTGCAGAGTTGCCAATCCGGCGGCGACCGCCAAGGGGTTGCCGGAGAGAGTGCCCGCCTGGTACATGGGCCCCAAAGGCGCCACCAACTCCATGATCTCTTGTCTGCCTCCGTAAGCCCCCACCGGAAGACCGCCGCCGATGATTTTGCCCAGAGTTGTCAGGTCGGGAGTTATGCCGAACAGGGCCTGAGCGCCGCCAGCGTTCAGCCTAAAACCGGTGATAACCTCGTCAAAGATCAGCAGCGCTCCGTGCTCCTGGGTGATACGGCGCAGTCCCTCTAGAAAGCCGGGCGCAGGTGGGACCACTCCCATGTTTCCTGCCACGGGCTCCACGATGATCGCCGCTATGTCTTCCGGAAAGGCGGCGAACGCCTCTTCAACCGAGGATAAATCGTTGTAGTCGGCAACCAGGGTTTCGCTGGCATAAGACTCGGGAACACCGGCGCTGGTGGGAACACCATGCGTCATAGCTCCGGAGCCGGCCTTCACCAGCAGACCGTCGGCGTGGCCGTGGTAGCAACCGGCGAACTTGATGATTTTGTCCCTTCCGGTATGGGCACGGGCCAGCCGGATAGCGCTCATGCAGGCTTCCGTGCCGGAGTTGACCAAACGGATCATGTTGATCGAAGGCATGGAAGTGCAGATAAAACGGGCCAAGTCCACCTCTTGGGCCACCGGCGCGCCGAAACTTGTGCCTCCTTCCGCGGCTTTTATCAGAGCATCCACCACCGCTGGATGGGYGTGGCCCAACACCAAGGGTCCCCACGACCCCAGATAGTCGATGTATTCGTTGCCGTCGGCATCCCAGATGTGGGAACCGCTGCCCCTGGCGATGAAGGGAGGCGTACCGCCAACGGCGCGGAAAGAACGAACCGGCGAATTGACCCCGCCGGGGATGTACTTTTGGGCCTTGGCGAAAAGTTCTTCTGATTTAGCCTGTTGCATTTACGTTCCTGTTTTAAAATATCTGCCGGGAAGCCGCTTGCCTTGTAGGCTGATAAATAGGACTAATCATGAAGCCTGAACCGCAGCGCCTTCATAGCGAAAGGGCGCTTACTCCGCGTCCCTCAGCCACTGAGACACCTCTTTGGCGTGGTAGCTGAGGATAAAGTCGGCGCCGGCTCTTCTTATGGAGGTCAGGATCTCTAGGGTGATCCGCTTTTCGTCGATCCAGCCTAGGGCTCCGGCGGCCTTGACCATGGAGTACTCGCCGCTGACGTTGTAGGCGGCTAGGGGATGGTCGAACTTCTCTCGGGCCCGGCGAATCACGTCCATGTAGGACATGGCCGGTTTGACCATGACGATGTCGGCGCCCTCGGCGATGTCGCTTTCAATCTCACGCATCGCTTCCCGGGCGTTGGCCGGGTCCATCTGGTAGCTACGGCGGTCGCCGAACTGGGGGGTCGAACCGGCCGCTACCCGGAAGGGTCCGTAGAAGGCCGAAGCGTATTTGGCGGCGTAACCCATGACCGGCACATCTTTGTAACCGTGGTCGTTCAGGGAGTCTCGGATGGCTTTTACCTGACCGTCCATCATGGCCGATGGCGCAACCATGTCGGCGCCGGCCTGTACCTGTGTTACGGCCGTTCTGGCCAGCAATTCCAGCGTGGCGTCGTTGTCCACCTTACCGTTGTCGATGATGCCGCAGTGGCCGTGGTCGGTGTACTCGCACATGCACACGTCGGTTATAACCATCATGCCGGGTACTTCTTTCTTGATGGCCCGCACCGCTTCCTGGATTATTCCTTCCGGATCGTATCCTTCGGTGCCCATCGGGTCCTTTTCCGCGGGCAATCCAAAGAGCAGTACGCCGGGAATCCCCAAGGCGGCCGCCTCGGCAACGTCGAGTACCAGTTGATCGATGGAGAAGTGAAAGCAGCCGGGCATGGGTTCTATGGGCAGGCGCAATCCCTGACCGTGGGTAACGAACATCGGGTAGATAAAGTTGGACGGCGACAGGGTGGTTTCACGGACCATTCTCCGGAGAGGTTCGTGCTCGCGGACCCGGCGTAATCGTAGATCTGGATAGCTAACCATTTGTAGGGCTTCCTTCTTCAACGTTTTTGGCTTCGGCAAAATGGGTTACCAGGGCGCTAACCAGGCCCTCTACGGTGTGTTCGGCGGCTACCAGATCGACGCGCAGTCCCAATTCCCGGGCGGTGGCGGCGGTGGTGGGACCGATACAGGCGATGCTGGTAGCGTCCAGGGAGGCCCGGTCACCGTTCAGCATCTCCACCAGATTGCGTACCGTGGACGAACTGGTGAATGTCACCACGTCCATCCCTTGGGAAAGGGCTTCACGGGCCTTGGCGTCGACTCCGGTGGTGGGGACTGTGCGATAGGCGTCGACCCGGTCCACCAGAGCTCCGGCCTGTGTGAGCCCCGTGGCCAGCGCGTCCCGGCCGATATCCGCCACCGGCAGCAATACCGGCACGCCGGTCCAGTCAAAACTTGACAACTCTTGGACAACGACTTCGGATATGGGCCGTGTTGGAACGAAATCGGCGGCGATACCCCGGAGGGCCAGAGCATCGGCGGTAGCGGGGCCGATCGCGCCCACCTTAACGCCTCCCAGGGCCCGGGTGTCCAGACCTTGATGGTACAGCCGGCCAAACACGGCGTCGACGGCGTTACTGCTGGCGAAGATTACCCATCGGTAATCCTTTAGCTTGGCGACAGCCTCGTCCAGTTGGGCGTAATCTTCCAGGGGCGCCGTCTGTATGGCGGGAATCTCAAAGGCTTGGGCGCCCAAATTTTCCAGTAGCGAACGTAACTTTGACGCTTGGGTACGGGAGCGGGTTATGAGCACCTTCTTGCCGAACAGAGGCCGGCGGTCGAACCAGGCAAGCTCACTCCGCAGGGATACCACCGGGCCGATGACCGCGATAACCGGCGGTTGGATCCCGGCCTCTCGGCCCCGTTCCAAGATGTCTTCCAGGCATCCGGTGACGGTGGCTTGAGCCGGCCAGGTGCCCCACTGCACCAACGCCACCGGGGTATCGACGGGCACACCCTCTTTCCCCAAGGTGTCTAGGATAGACTCCAAGGCAGACCAGCCCATCAACACCACCAGGGTGCCCCCGGTGCGGGCCAGGGCTTGCCAATTGACCGAGGTTTCCGGTTTGGCGGGATCTTCGCTACCGCTGACCACGGTAAAACACGTGGATATTCCCCGATGGGTCAGAGGGATTCCGGCATAGGCGGCCGCGGCGATGGCCGAAGTGATTCCGGGCACCACCTCAAATGGAATGTCCATTCCGGTTAAGGCTAGGGCTTCTTCTCCTCCCCGGCCAAAGACGAAGGGGTCGCCGCCTTTGAGGCGTACGACAACTTTTCCCTCGGATGCCCGGTCGATCAGCAGTTCGTTGATCTGGTCTTGGTTCAGCTCTTGACGGCCCCGTTCCTTGCCGACGAAGATCCGCTCGGCCGAAGCAGGGGCCGACTCTAGCAAAGACGAATCCAGCAACCGGTCGTAGATGACCACCTGGGCTTTCTCCAAACACCGCAATCCCTTCAGTGTGATCAGACCAGGGTCGCCGGGACCGGCTCCCACCAGAAATACTTTCCCAAGTGACTTAGTCGAGATTTTCAAGCCTCCGAATTGAGCTTCGGTTAGCTCCTCTCTCCATTTGGAAGCGGATTGAGGAGAGTGGTATTACCCCCATCCCTTCGGCTGCGCTCAGGGCAGGCTCTAGGCTTTCCCCATCGAGGGGGAAGGGATAACGCTTACCTTAGGGTTCTACCTCGGACCATTCGATCTCCAGAAGCGGTCCGCCGCCGCGTTCCACCACCGCCAGATGGGCATCGGTGGCCAGTTGCAGTGGGTCCATGGTTAGGCCGTCAATCTTGGCGCGAAAGGCTTTTTTGCCATCGGGCGAGCTGAGGAAGATGGTCATGTAGAGGATATCTCCCTCGTCTCTGGCGTAAGCGCCCATGGGTAACTGGCAACCGCCCCCCAATTTTTCCAAAAATGCCCGTTCCGCGGTGACCGCCAGCCGAGTAGTGGTGTGCTCTATGGCGCGTAGCATATCCTGCATGCGGTAGTCTTCAGCGCGTATCTCCACTGCCAGAACCCCCTGGCCGGGCGGAGGCACGAACCGTTGGGGGGACAAGTATTCGGAGATGTGCTCGGTCAAGCCCAACCGGATCAAACCGGCCGCGGCCAGAACGGCGCCGTCGTAGTCGTCTCCCTGGGCTTTACTGAGCCTGGTGTCTACGTTGCCGCGGATGGGTAGGACGGTGGCCTGGGGGCACAAGGTATTCAGCAACACACGGCGCCGGGGACTGCTGGTGCCGATGCGGGCCCCTTCGGGCAATTGGGCCAACGGGCAGTTCCAGCGGTTCACCAGGACGTCCCGGGGGTCTTCCCGGCGTAGCATGGCGCCCAGGACTAGGCCATCCGGAAGGGTGGTCGGCAGGTCTTTCAGGCTATGGACCGCCATGTCCAATTCGCCGTCCAAAAGCAAACGTTCAATCTCTTTGACGAATATGCCAAGGCCCATCCCTTGCAGGGGAGCTTCTTTGTTGATGTCCCCCTGTGTTCGGACGATGACAACCTCGAATTCTCGATCAGGGTATAGCTGACGAAGCCGGACGAGCACCTGTTCGGCCTGAATCAATGCCAGTTTGCTGCCCCGGCTGCCGACCTTTATGACTTTGCTGGAGACCAACTAAGCTTGTTCCATACTAGATACGCCGGAGGATATGCCAGAAAGCACTTCGGAACCGGCGCCGCATCTCTTGGCGCTGCAGCTTTCCAGGTTCTGGCATAATCCCGGCGCGTTTGGATCGGTCAGGCGGAAGAGTAGGCTTGATAACGCCTGGTCTTCGTGACCTGTTTGGGCCAATCGCAGCAGTTCGGTGGTGATACAACACTGCCATCGTTGGGGGTCGATGGTCAGCCTCCGCTTTTTCACTTCTTTTCTGGCCAACGAGAGTACACCGGCTAGGTCAGCCCACTCCAGCACTGGGTCTTCGGTCAGGGCCTCCCGCAGTTTGCGGGCAAGGGCCGGGCTGGCGCCCCCGGTGGAAATGGCCAGAGTAACCTGACCGCGCTGCACGATGGCGGGAGCGATGAAGGTGCACTGTTCCGGGGCGTCCACCACGTTCATCAGGACACCCAGACGTTCAGCTTCTTGGAATATTTCGTGGTTCACTTGCCGATCGTTGGTGGCGGCGATGCTCAGGAAAGCGCCCTCCAGATCCCCGGCTTGGTATTCACGGGGCTGCCATTGGAAGTCGCCCCTATTAGCCCAGGCTTGAAGGTTTGGTGTGACAGTTGGGCTGACGATTGTGATTCGCGCCCCGCTGCTCTGCAATTTGGCGATTTTATCCTCGGCGATGGGACCGCCGCCGAATACCAGGCATTTCTTGCCGGTTAGATTTAGATAAACGGGATAGTAAGCCGGCACGTTCTAACCTCTTTGCGCCAGGGGGGTAGGCGCGGAAATCACGGCATCCTGGTATTGGTCGTACTCGGGCACGAAGTAACGCACTCGAGTTTTCTTGTATTCGCGGCTGCTGTAAAGCAGCAACCGCTCGGTGATCCCGGTGGCCTCGCTGATCTCCCGCTCAATCTCCTCACAACCCTCTGTTGAGGTGGCGTGGACCATGGTGAAATGAGTGTAGGGCCAGTCAGGGAAGGTGGGTCTCTCGTAGCAGTGGGTAACGGCGGTGTTTTGGGCCATGGTCATGCCCACCTCTTCGGCCCGCTCTTCGGGCACCTTCCACACGATCATGGCATTGGCGCTGAATCCGGACCGCCGATGGTGTAGGACCGCGCTAAACCGGCGCATGAACCTCCGGTCTTGGAAATCCTGGACGGTGGCGAACAGCTCATCAGTAGTTTTACCCAATCGCTGGGCCATATCGTCGAAAGGCCGGGGGATCAAGGCGAGGTCTTCCTGGAGTTCTCGAATCGCGGCCTTGTCGTCTTCTGTTATCGGAACGGCTTCGTTCCAGCCTGTTCTTTCCGACCCGGAGTAGCCGTCGGGGCTGTAGTTGACCGACGATCCCTTCTGTTTGACCATGTCGAAGTTGACGCCAATCTTGAAGAAACGGATCGTGGGCATCATGCGATAGCTGAGGGCTTTGGTATCTTGACCCATCCGTTGCACGGTGGACTCCAGGTCGTGGTCGTGCGGGACCGCCAGGGTGAACCACAGGTTGAAATAAGAGCCATCCCGGGCATAATTATGACTGACACCGGGATGCTTATTGATGCGCAGGGCGCCCTTATTCAGTTGGTCCGGTTCAAAGGCCATGGCCACCAAAGTCGTTTTGTAGCCCAAGCGTCGGGTGTCGAAGATGGCGCTGAGCTGGCGCAGCACGTTCTTCTTTTTCAAGTCGGCCAGCCTATCTATTATCTCGCCTTCGTCGATGCCCAGCTCATTGCCCAGTTCCAAGTAGGGACGGTCGACGAGAGGAAATTTGCTCTGAATAATGTTAAGCAGCTTCCGGTCGGTTAGGTCCATGGCTTTGGTTAAGACCTCCTTGAAAGATCGTGAACGGAGATATGGGGAACGAAATATCGTGAGCTAAGTTCCTGAGAAAAATTAAGGCCCTGATCCTGTTTGAACCGATTGAGTCTCGTAAGATTCGGCGACTCCCACCATGACCCGGTCGGCGAGCTCAAGAATGTGGCTCCAGGACTTAGGGTTGGACGAGTCCAGCACCATGGAACGAAAGAACACCAAAGCTTCCAGGGTGTCCTTCAGAGAAACTCCTTTCTCCGACATCTCGGCGCCGTATTCCCGGCCTAAGACATTAGACTCGGCCAGAGCTTCCTGGCGTTGGCGGCGAACTTGCGGCTCGTGAACCAGCAGGGTGAGCATCCGGCGTCCAAATAGACGCATACGGTCCCGTCCGTCCTCTTGTACACTCTGGTACCAAGGCTGCCGGGTCACCGACTCCCCCTGCAAACGCCGGCGTATCAGCCGTAACGCCGACCCTTCCACCTCGTATTCCGGCGCGCGGCCGGCGTCCGTCCGGGCGGTGTTGGTGAAAGACATAACATCTTCGCTCAAGAAGCGGCGATGGCCTCCGGGCGTGCGGTACACTCGCAGGTGACCGTTATCGGCCCATTGGCGGAGCGTCGCCTCATTCACGTCCAACAGACGGCAGGCGTTGCGCATGGTGAGCCATTTGGATTTTTCTTGTGGAGATTCAAGCATCAAAATCTATAGAAACCTATAGAAACTTACAAAGCAAAGCCGAGACGTTTTGAGACTATCATAGGGATAGATTAGCGTCAATGCGAGGACTCATGCAAGTCGCTGGGCCCCGCCGGCAGTGCCTTTATCGTTGGGAATGGAGTCTCGTGCTATAGTGGATATATCGTGAGATGTTTTCGCATGGATAGAAGCCAGGTTGATCCGAAGCGAGAGCTATTCCGTAAATTGCTGCGGAATATATCGTCAGAAACAGTAATACGCGCCATGGAGCAGGTGCCCCGAGAGCGGTTCGTGCCTCAGGACAGCCGCCACATGGCCTATCTGGACTTGCCCCTGAGTATCGGAGAAGGGCAGACGATCTCCCAACCCTATATCGTGGCCATGATGACCGAGGCCATGGAACTCTCCGGCGGCGACAGAGTGCTGGAGATTGGAACGGGCAGCGGCTATCAAACAGCGATTCTTTCGGCGCTGACGCCCAGAGGGCGGGTAGTCACCATGGAAAGAGTTCCAGCCCTGATGCAACAGGCTCGCCAGAGGCTTGAAGAGTTGGGCTATCGCAACGTGGAAGTGCAATTGGCCGGCTCCTCGCTGGGCTGCCCTTCCAAAGGCCCATATGATGCCATCATCGTAACCGCCGCGGCGCCTCGACTGCCCAAATCCTTGATCTCCCAACTGGCGATCGGCGGGCGATTGGTGATTCCGGTAGGGACATTGTCCCAACAAGAATTGGTTCAGGCCCGCCGCACGGATGAAGGGTTGTCGTTGCGCGTGCTGGGTCCCTGCAGGTTCGTCCCACTACTAGGGGCGGAAGCCTTTCCCCAGCCCTAAGACGCCCGCGCCGGACGGTTAACCACTCGGGTTTGACATCAACAGTTCGATCGATCCGCAAACTTGATGATCGTCCGGTTTTAGGTTCTGTGATGTGACTTTTGGGGGCTGCCCGGTTCTCCAACTGCACTGCTCAGAACAATCAGTCCCGTGGCTCGGCGAGCAGTTGGTGATGGAGATGGATAAAATGCCGCAAAGTGAGCCTAATCGGTCTAAGTTTAAGCCTGGAGAGGGAGGTCCCCGGTGATATAATCCTAGGTGTGGCACGTACCTGATCGTGCCTAATCTTAGCGACGACCGCTACTAACCGGAGTAGCATCACAAGATGTACTCGTTCCTGGCTCGTTTTGGATTGGAAGACCAAGTATGGTTGGCCCCGGCGATGTTCGGAGCGATTCTGCTGGTTTCGTTGCTCGCGGCTTGGATTTTCCACAAGCTGATATTTCGCTTAGCGCTCCACATCTCTCAACGGACCCCCTCGGACCTGGCCTCCAGGATGATGCGCGCGACCCGTTGGCCTCTCACCTTGGGAATATTGGTTCTTGGGTCTTATCTGGCCGTAACCACGGCGTTTGAATTGACCGGCCCTCAACAAGGGTCCGCGGATAAAGTATTTGGCCTTCTTGGCATCGTTCTCGGGATTTTCGCGTTGGTAGGGGCATTGTCCCGGGGAATCGATTGGTATTTGGAAACCCTGGCATCGCACACCCAACAAGTGATCGACGTCAAGCTTATCCCCCTGTTGCGGCGTGGCGCCGTGGCTTTGATCTACGGTATCGGCGGCCTTCTCATCCTGGACCTGCTGGGAATAAGCATCAGTCCCTTGATCGCCGGTTTGGGGTTGGGAGGTCTGGCCGTAGCTCTGGCGATTCAGCCCACGCTGGCCAACCTGTTTGCCGGGACCTATGTCATGACGGAGGGCGTTGTCAGCCCGGGGGATTATGTTCAACTTGAAGGAAGCATCGCTGGCTATGTGGTTGAGGTTGGCTGGCGTAGCACCCGGGTACGCACCTGGGGAAATAACTTGGTGGTGGTGCCCAACAGCAAGTTCGCGGAGACCATCATTACCAACTACCAAAGGCCGATACCGGCGGTCAACGTGTGGTTGCCCTGCGGCGTAAGTTACGACTCAGACCTCTACCGGGTGGAGGAGGTTTGCCGGCAGGTGATGGACGAGGTGCTGGAGACATCACCCGCCGCTGTCAAAGAATATGGTGGATGGTTCGGGTTCGATAAATTCGGGGAATCCAACGTGAATTTCTGGTTGTTCGTCCAGGCCAAGGACCGGTTGGCCGGCTACGATCTGCAGACGGCCCTGATACAGCACTTGCACCGGAGTTTCAAAAAAGAAGGCATCGTCATCAACTACCCGATGCGGAGCCTGGAGTTTCCGAAGAACTGGCCAGTCGACGGACCGCCCCAATTACCCGGATACCGCCAGGCCGCGCGTCCGAACGGCAGAGCTGCCATACGACGACGACGGCGGCGGCGGATGGCTCGTGACGTTTTCGTACCCCATGATGACGGCAACGGTGGTGATGTGTCCAGACCCGGCGCAGCGTAGACGCTTCGACCACGGGGCCACCTGGAATCGGTACCCTACTGACGGTCTATAAAACAGTGAAAGAATCCCGCTCCTTGCTACCTGAGTGGGCAGTAGCTATAATTTAGTCGGTATCATCCCTGACTGGGCCTGTAGCTCAGGCGGCTAGAGCGCGGTCCTGATAAGACCGAGGTCGATGGTTCGAGTCCATCCAGGCCCACCACTGGTTACTTTCGTTGTWTCCGCTCCTTTGGTGCAGTCYYTCCGAACGCTTGTCTACAGGTAGAAAGGGTGCCCTATAGTATTGACWTTMATGATAACATGGCGTATSTAGRATCTCTTAACAATARMCTYYNARCGGAAAGCGTCATWTGTATTKATTCTTRTTATTTGTATCGRMTRATYARYGKATAAATCCGKARACCCTACTCCAACGTAGTTCCTGTAGTTTCTTCTGATGTCGTGGCCGACTGACCTTGGAATTGAGCAATTGAATTCCCTGGACCATAATTTTTGGAGGTGTGATCTTGGTTTACCCTAGGATCCCGGTGTCTAAAGCAATCATTTGGATTCCCTTGATTTTGATTCTTGCGATAGCTGCCGCTTGTGGCGGCGCGGCCGCCACGCCGATCGTGGTGGAAAGGGAAGTAGTCAAGGAAATAACTAAAGAGGTAGTGGTTGAAAAAGAGGTCATCAAGGAAGTTCCCGTAGAGGTTATAGTTGAAAAAGAGGTTATCAAGGAAGTAATAAAGGAAGTTGTGGCTACTCCGGTTTCGGCTGCGATGTCCTCCGGAGAGTYRATGAAACCTGCGGGCTCCATTAACTACGGAGTAAAGGAAACCGGGATATTCGAAGGGCATCCCAGGTTCATTTCCAGCCCGCGAGTTCAGTATTCAGCCGTCACTTTCGGTGAATCGATGTTCGCCATCCAGAAGGATCTTTCYCCTGGCCCGATGYTGGCCACCGAGTGGAGCATTTCCGACGACTTCCTTACCTGGACCATCAGGATTAGGGAGGATGTAGAGTTCCACAAGGGCTATGGCAAGATGACTATGGAAGACGTCTTCTACACCTACAAGAATTACCACGAGGGCGCTCTCCTGGCSAGGGCCGGAATCATTGGCGACTTCTGGCTGGGCAACGATGGCGGCTCYCAGGAATTCGTTGACGACTACACCATCAAACTCRACACCGGCACCCCYTGGGTCCCGGCGCGGGCATACGAGATGATGCGTCACCTGGGAGGTGTCAGCACCTCGGTAGTCAGCAAGAAACAATCCGATGAATTGACTCCCGAAGTTGCCAGCAAGGACATTGCCGCGACAGGTCCTTGGGAGATTAAGGAACACTCCAGCGGCGAGTTTTGGCGGTTCGAGGCMGTCGAGAACCATTGGCGKCAGACCCCGTACTTCCAGGAGCTGACCCTGTGGTCGATACCCGAAGAGGCCGCCCGGGTAGCCGGATTCCAAACCGGCAAACTGGATATATTTGAGATGTCCTTCGACTCCCTGCCGACTGTGGAGGCCGTTGAGGGCGCCAAGATCGTCGCGTGGCCAAACGCGGGACAAGCCGGCCTGAACATATATGGCCAAACCTATGGAACAGATAAGGACGGCAATCCTTACAAACACTTAGACTCGAACAATGCATGGATCTCGGCCGATCCTGACCCGGAATCAGAGGAATGGGCGCGGGCCGTCAAGGTAAAAAGGGCGATGGCTATCTCCATCGACCGCGAGGTCATCGTGGACACGCTGTTGTCTGGATTCGGAAAACCTCTGTTTATGCGAGNSYKGATGGGCCATGAAGCCAAGGCCGATCCCCGGTGGACATTCCCGTTCGATCCGGACGCAGCCAGGGTATTGCTGGCTGAAGCCGGCTATCCCGATGGGTTCTCCATCACGCTGACTCCGGCAATCCGGGGGGCACCCGCCGAAGTCGAGGCTTGCGAAGCGGTTGCTCAGTACTGGGAAGACATCGGTATCGATGTAAAGATTCAGAAGGTTCCCTACGCCACGATCCGGCCTGAGTTGATCACCCGGAAGTACCAGGGAGTTACCTGTCACACCGTTAGCCAAAGGCTGACCCCGGTTATCGGAGCTTCCAACTACGTTAAGAAGTCCACCTTCAGCTACGGGACCGAGCACCCATGGATGGAGGAGCACATCACCGATGCTCTGTCGGAAGTTGACCCGGTAAAGCTGGCGCAGAAGGAAAAGGAAGTCTACGGTTGGATGTACGACAACGTAATGTCCTTCGCGCTCTACGCCCACGACGGCATCTGGCCGGTTGGACCCGCATTGGATCCGGAATGGACTCCGTTCGGTTTCAGTGAGGTCAGGTCTCCGTCTGGATTCGAGTACATCAAACACAGATAAAGAATACTGGGGCTCAACCAAGACCGGTAGACCATGATGTATTTCGCTCATGGCCTACCGGTCTACGCTGTTAGAACAGATTGGTCTGGAGCCCCCAAAGCCGCCTCGGCTACAATTGCAGATATCTTACGGCGAAAAAATTCGAGATCAGTTAGGGCCGGCGTTGCTCTTTGCCGGCCGAGTCGCCTTGGGCGCCGGTCTAGGGCTAGTATCAACAATAATTAGCATAGCCGTAGCCTGGGGCATCTTCATATTTTCGGGGTCTCAGTCGCTGGCCGTCTGGACCGCGACCCTGATGTTTAGCGCTGGCGTTGGCGCGGCGGCCGGCAGTCTGTTAGCTTGGCTGCAGTTAGATGGCGGGAACAACCTAAGGCGCGTTGCCACGGCGGTAACCGTCGTAGCGATCGGCACGCTGAGCGCCGGAATAGGGTATGMTTACGGTTCAAACCGGGAGATTGAATGTTGTGCGATGCGCACAGATACGCCGGTTTATTACGCCGCGCTGGGCGCAACACTGGGTGCTAACTTAACGGTGATTACCATATCGCTGTTCCGGGAAAATGTTGAAAAGAGACGGCGCCGGGTAACGGTTATTTAATATGCAAAAGTTCTTGGCTCGCCGGATCGTGCTGGCGTTCGTCACGTTACTGTCAGTATCGGTGATTATTTTCATCTTGGGCCGGGTTTCCGGTGACCCCAGACACATCTACCTGGACGATTATTCGACCCAGGAAGACTGGGATCGTATGGGAGAGGTTTTGGGCTTGGACAAGCCCTATTGGCAGCAATACGGTCTCTTCGTCTCGGGCGCGGTCCGAGGGGATTTTGGCAGGTCTGTTAAAGAGGGGCGTCCGGTGATGGATGTCATTCTGGAKCGCGCGCCGGCCACACTGTTACTGGGATTCGTCGCCTTCTCGATTTCGTTGCTCGTGGGAGTGCCTTTGGGCATTTTGTCCGCGGTGACAAGGGGGGCGATCCTCGACCGGTTTGGTAAGATGGTTGCACTCATCGGTCAATCGGCCCCGCCATTCTGGCTGGGCATAATGCTAATGTTTTTATTCGCGGTTAAATTACGCTGGGTTCCGCCTTACGGCAGAGAAGATTGGAACAGTATCTTGCTGCCCGCCATAACACTGGGCTGGTACTACGCGGCAGCTAATCTGCGCTTGATACGTTCGGCCATGCTAGACGTGTTGGACTCCGAGTATGTCAAACTTGCCCGGGCTAAGGGGGTGAGTAACACKGGGGTCATTCTGAAGCACGGCTTACGAAACGCATTGATTCCACCCCTGACATTTGCCGGGGTGACCTTGGGAGCCCTGGTCACCGGTTCGCTGGTGGTCGAAACGGTATTYGCCTGGCCYGGYCTGGGCCGCCTAGCCGTCGATGCCCTGTTTGCCTTCGATTATCCTCTCCTACAGGGTGTAGTAATCACCTTCACCCTCATGTATGTCACCGTCGCGGTCTTGGTAGACGTCCTATATGCATACGTTGACCCCCGTATTCGTTATGCCTAGATGGTTGGATAAGATATGGCTGTTGAAATCACTGGCATAGCCCCAAGTCCCGCAGGGCGGCTAACTCAACTAAACGGGATCTACCGCAAGTTGCGGCGTTTGCCGATCATTCCGGTTGTCATTTTGACCGTAGTCGTGTTGTCCGGGTTGACGGCGCCCTTGATCTCTCCCCACGATCCAGAGAAGGGAAATTTGCAGGAAAGGCACATCCCGCCTTTCTGGTACAGCCCGGAGTACGGCATCAAGACCGTGGTGGACCGGGTGACCATTGAYGGCAGGTTGACCCAGATCGACCTGAGGAAAGCGAAAAAGGTAGACCCTGAAGCCGAATTGGGAGATAAGTTAGAGATTTTGACCAAACCCGGCGGCAGCGCAAGATACATTTTGGGGTCGGACAGCTTGGGCCGGGACGTGCTCTCTAGAATTATCTACGGGGCCCGTATCTCCGTGATCGTGGCGGTGGTGACGCTGGGGATCGGTGGGACATTTGGTGTTGTGGTTGGATTGGCGGCCGGCTGGTACGGCGGCTGGGTAGACGAGGTCCTGATGCGTTTGGTGGACATCAAATTATCTATCCCGCTCATCCTTATAGCCCTTGTGCTGGTGATTACCCTGGGTCAATCCTTTGGGGTCATCCTAACAGTGCTGGCCATCTTTATCTGGCCTCGATTCGCCCGGCAGGTGCGGGGTGAAGTTCTGCAACTGAAACACTCGGATTACGTGGCGTTAGCTAAGATTTCCGGGGCTTCCACGGCGCGGATAATGTTCATCCACATCTTTCCAGGCACGATCAACACGTTGATCGTAGTGGCCACTTTACAAGTTGGCATCGTGATCTTGCTGGAATCCACCCTAAGCTTCCTGGGTGCGGGCGTTCCGCCACCCACGCCCGCCTGGGGATCTATGATYGCCGAAGGCCGCGACAAGCTGGCCGGCGGCATCTGGTGGTCATCCACTTTCCCCGGATTGGCGATAATGATGACAGTGGTGGCCCTGAACCTATTAGGCGACTGGCTCCGCGACACTTTGGATCCCCGTTTGCGACAGATGGAGTAAAAGGCCGTTTGACTAGCTGGCGCCTGCGGTCATCGAAGCCGCAGGTTCGAATAGGGAAAAGTTAAGCAGAGATGATTTAGCCTCTGCTTTTTTCTTGGTCCGGCGGAAGTTTTCCACCGCGAAGCGTGGCCCTAACAATACCGGGGAAAATAAGCATGCCCGGGTGATCTCCCCTTAAAACAGCGCTATGGGATTAACCGGGGAGCCGGTCCCTCCCACGACCCGGAGCGGGTTGACGGTGAGCATGAACTCGTAACGGCCTTCCTCGGCGCAGGCCTCAGCTAGTGGCTGCAGCAGCGCGTTGTCCAGCAGACCGATGCCGTAGGCGAAGATTGAGCCGTGCACCGACCAGGGAATGTCGTATCCGTTGGGCTCGAAATCCATCATGTCCCAGACTAGCAGGGAGCAGTCCGACTCCCGGATGAACTTGAGGCATGAAGCATGCAGGCCCGCCCGTTGGCGGGGCTGGCCGGGCTCCGGAAGGGACCCCCATTGTGGATTGACCTCGTTCCAAGCGTCTCGGCCGCCGTAGACGATCAGCGCGTCACCCGGCTCCATGGTGACCCCTTGAGCCTTGGCGACGTCTTCCAGGTCCCATCCGTGGATCGGCTCATCCAATTTTACGAAGGGCTGTCCCCGGAACTTGGGAACGTCCAAAAGCACTCCCCGGGTAATGATTCCTTCCTTCCAGTGCTCCACCGAGCCCCAAGTCGCGCCGTCGAAGGTTATGACGTCGTCGGCGTTGCGGCCGTTCCACATCCCGTTATGGTCCCAGACGTGGCATAGAGCATCCAGGTGGGTGGTCGCTTGGCCGTGATAGGAGATGCCGTAGAAATCGGTGGCCGAGCCGCCGCCCTCCTCCCGAACGCCACGCTTCATGAAGTGGATGGCTGGGGTGGGATTGTTTGCCGCCGGGGTTTTCGGGAATTCGCGGCTCAACGACACGGCGCGGCCGGATTTGACCAACCGGGCAGCGGCGGCGCGTTTTTCCGGAGTGATCATATTGA
>NVSQ01000037.1 GCA_002401285.1 SAR202 cluster bacterium | reverse complement strand
CAACGGGAACAGCCAAGGGAACGACCAGCAGGGCAAGAAGTGGTTTTRATTCCCGGAGTCAACACAACGCCTCTGGCAGCGGAAGACTCTCTTAATCTAGCCCCGTTATTGTTCAAATAACCGGGACCACCTCAGACCATCGAAAGCACTCCATTCCCCCCNGCAATTACTTGTTCCTAAACCGACCTTGATATGGGACTTAAAGATCGATTGTCCGATCGTGTGCGAACCATAATCTTTAATCCACGAGATGGTGAGGTCGGCATCGTTAATTTGGTAGACACGCCTTATTGTTGCGGTGTACGGCTTCAAGGATGACAGGGAATTTGTAATGTCCGCCACCGCACTGGAAACATCAGAGGCAGCAAAGTTCGGTAACGGCTCGATATAAAATTTCAACTCACCTGCCACGGTCGCTTGAATCATCGGATTTGTCTTAGCAAGTACTAATATTCTTGACTTTTCCTCACTCTCAGCACGCTGCTTCTGGCTAGCCGCTTCTACTAAAGCCTGKCGCTTCGCAGCTTCCTCATAGTTAGCGCGCTGCTGATTGCTAGCYGCTTCTACTTGGGCCTGTCGCTTCGCAGCTTCCTCACGATTGGCGCGTTGATTCTGGCTAGCTGCTTCTCTCTGGCTTTCCCCCTTTTCCAATCGTTCTCTATTGGCTATTTCTTGAGCCGTCTTGGCAGCCAATTCTGCCTTCAATTTCTCGCCAGTTTCTTTTTCAAGAGCGTTCTGCGTCAATATGTTAGCGAGAATCTGACGTTCGATTTCGTTTTCTGCAGCTAGTCGAGTCGTCCGCTCAATTTCGAGTTCTTTGTGGAGCGAATTTATCTTGAATTGGTCTATCGCAATTTGAGCTCTATGGTAATAAAAAGAGTTATTAGAAATCTTCGACAATCGAGCTATTCCTTCGTCCCAATCACCATCGTTTCCAATTTTCGTTCCAACTTGGTAAATGTTTTGATCTTCGCTTCGCGTTTTTAAATCAGTCGATAAGGCTTTAACAGTCGCGTATTTTATGCCTACATGTTTGACTAGCCAAATGCGCCCGGCTATTTCGAGTGATTCTGACGCCCTGACATAATCCTCATCGTCAGACAGTTGCTCTGAGCGAACGAAACCACTAGTGACGTTGCGGTATTCGATCAATGAGTAAATTACCGCAACCAGTCCAAAAATTAGAGCCCCGATGATAGCCCAGATTACTAATTTTTGCTGAAGAACCCTGCTTATATGGTCACGACTATCCATAGGTCAATACCTGTTGAAACCTAGATTATTCCGRTGTCCTTAAAGTCCCCGASAACGTCCTCTGTGATCTCTGGCGAGGTCGAGGGCTTGATTACCAAGGGATTNAGGCTGCGCACCTCGGATTGGGCTGGGTATCAGACTGAGCAAGATCTACGCTTGGAACCCGCTCATTGGCACACCTCATCGACGCCAGGGCCAACTGGTCATTTGTGGGCAAAATTACGTTGGAAATAGATGCTTGTCCACCGCTTGAAGGCGTGGTCACAAACCCGTCTAACCTTTGACCGCTTTGTACGATCGGCCTATAAGGCCGCCRTGGGAAAGACACTACATCCGAAAAACGCCCCGGCTCGGCTCCGGAAAGGGGGCGTTCAAGGAGGCCGCAATGCCCAACCCCACCACAGTGCGAGTATCGGCAGGGTCGATGATGCCGTCGTCCCATAATCTGGCGGTGCTGTAATAAGGGTTGCCCTCTTCCTCGTATTTGTCCAAGATCGGGCGTCGCAGCTCTTCCTGCTCATCCTCGCTCAAGGAACCGCCTTGCCGTTCCAACTGCTGCTGCCGGACGGTCAACAGGACGGATGCCGCCTGGGGCCCGCCCATCACGGAGATTCTGGCGTTRGGCCACATCCACAAGAACCGWGGGTCGTAGGCCCGGCCGCACATKCCGTAGTTTCCMGCGCCGAAKGACCCGCCGATCACCACCGTGAACTTGGGCACGGCGGCGTTGGACACCGCCATCACCATCTTGGCGCCGTCTTTAGCAATGCCGCCGTTCTCGTACTGGCGGCCTACCATGAATCCGGTGATATTCTGCAAGAACAGCAAAGGGATGCCACGCTGAGAGCATAGCTCAATAAAGTGAGTTCCCTTCAAAGCGCTTTCCGAAAACAAGACCCCATTGTTGGCCACCACTCCCACGGGGTATCCCCAGACCCTGGCAAAGCCACACACCAAAGTCTCACCGTAGTTGGCTTTGAATTCATGAAACCGGCTACCATCGACGATGCGGGCGATCACCTCCCGGACATCGTATTGCCTCCGGTTGTCGGCGGATATGATTCCGTAGATCTCTTCCGGTGGGTAGGCGGGCGGCTCCGGAGTCGTGACTTCGAAAGGCAAGCTTCGCTTCTTAACGAAGTTCTCCGCGATGTTRCGAGCGATGGCCAACGCGTCCTCGTCGTCCATCGCGTAATGGTCGGCGACGCCGGAGATCCGGGTGTGCACGTCGGCCCCTCCAAGGGATTCGGCGTCCACTTCTTCACCCGTGGCGGCCAAAACAAGGGGCGGACCGGCCAGGAAAATAGTGCCTTGATCCCGGACGATGACAACTTCGTCGCTCATGGCGGGGATGTAAGCGCCACCGGCCGTGCAGGAGCCCATGACTACCGCCACTTGGGGAATGCCCACGGCTGACATCTTGGCTTGGTTGTAGAAGATGCGTCCAAAGTGCTCCCGGTCTGGGAAAACCTCGGCCTGTAGGGGCAGAAAAGCGCCGCCCGAATCCACCAGGTAAAAACAGGGCAGGTGGTTCTCCAGGGCGATCTCCTGGGCTCGCAGGTGCTTTTTTACCGTGATGGGGTAGTAGGTGCCCCCCTTCACCGTGGCATCGTTGGCCACCACCACCGMTTCCCTKCCRTGYACCACGCCRAYGCCGGTGACGATTCCCGCCGAGTTYTCCTCGTCGTCGTACACGCCCCATGCGGCCAGCGGACTGAGCTCCAGGAAGGGCGAGTCGCGGTCCAAAAGGGCCTCGATGCGGTCTCGCACCATCATCTTACCCCGGCTGCGATGCAGTTCAACCCGCTCCGGGCCTCCCCCTTCCCGCACCGACGACAGCCGGCCCTTCAGTTCTTCGACCAGCGCTGATATTCGTTCACGGTTCTCCGCGAATTGGGGGCTTTGGGTTTGTATTTTAGATTCAATCACATCCATATCAGCCTGCCGGCGCCAGCGCGGGCGCGGTAGATTCATCCATCATCGCCATGTTACCAAACCTCGATGATCCCAGTCTTCGGAAGACAAATCGGAAACCCTAGGCTGTGCGTTATGTCTTTTCGATTTTCATACAGGGTAACGCGATGCAGCGGTTCGAGAACAATGTTTCCATCAACCCTTGGCATTTCTATAGCCTAGTTTAACGCTGGTCCGGCGACTCGGGTTCGAAAGCCGGAATTCCAAAGGCCTAGCGATTCGCTACAATGATTTCAAACCACGAGAAAAGGTGAAGGTGAATGTCCAGCTACTATAATCTTGGGAGCCATCGCCTAACCATCACGACCAGTTCTCCCGAAGGACAGGTTTGGTTCGACCGCGGCTTGTTATGGTGCTACGGGTTCAACCACGGGGAAGCATCTCACTGCTTCCGCCGCGCGTTGGAATCCGACCCGGATTGCGCCATGGCATATTGGGGAATCGCGCATGCCCTCGGGCCGAACTACAACAAACCTTGGGACGCATTCGATGAAGCCGAGTTCAAGTCCGTGCTCGCGGAGGCATACGAGGCGTCCGCCAAATCCGTTGCTCTGCCTGACGTGGTCACCGAGATGGAACAGGCGCTGATCSGSACACTSCCMTTCCGTTAYCCCACCGCYAYGCCGGGRCCCGACCYCTCYGGTTGGGTCGAAGATYACGYCACAGAGATGCGCCGGGTCTACCACCGATTTCCTGACCAYCCCGACATTTGCACTCTCTTTGCCGAATCCCTCATGAATCGCACCCCATGGAACCTATGGGACCTGAAGACCGGCGGTATTGCTGAAGGCGCGAGCACGGCTGAAGCCAAAGAAGTGCTCGAGTCGKCCCTGCAACGCATCGAAGACGCGGGAGGGCGCTGGCATCCCGGTCTGCTCCACATGTATATCCACCTGATGGAGATGTCGCCGAATCCCGAAATAGCGCTGAAGGTGGCTGACCGGCTGCGCGGCCTCGTGCCGGACTCGAGCCATCTGCAGCACATGGCGACGCACATCGATATACTCTGCGGCCACTATCAAGCGGTCGTCGACTCCAATGACGCGGCGATCATCGCCGACCGGAAGTTTCAGGTGCTGGAAGGATCGGTCAACTTTTATTCGCTTTACCGTTGTCATAACTACCATTTCAAGGTCTATGGAGCGATGTTCCTCGGCCAGTATCGTCCGGCGATCGAGGCCGCCGAGGAGATGATATCGTCGACACTCACCGCCGAGTTGTTGAGAGTAGAATCACCGCCGATGGCCGACTGGCTGGAAGGATTCGTCTCGATAAAAAAAGCACGTGTTGATCCATTTCGGCCGATGGGAGGAGATCATCGTTCAGGACCTGCCCGAAGATCAGGAATTGTATTGCGTCACGACGGCGATGATTCGTTACGCCAAGGCGGTGGCCCTAGCTTCCACCAGAGACGTTCCGGCGGCCGAAAGGGAATCGGCCCTCTTCGATGAGGCCCTGGCACGGGTGCCGGACAGCCGCTACATATTCAACAACACCTGCCTCGACATCCTGGCCGTAGCCCGCGAGATGATGTTRGGTGAGATCGAGTACCGGAAGGGAAACTCCGACGCATCATTTGCCCATCTTCGTAAATCCGTCGAATTAGACGACAACCTACCCTACGACGAGCCATGGGGGTGGATGCAGCCGACACGCCACGCGCTGGGAGCCCTACTGATGGAGCAAGGCCGGGTGGAAGAAGCCTGCCGGATCTACCGGGAAGACCTTGGCTGCGGTGACACCATCAGCCTCGCCTCTCAGCATCCCGATAATGTATGGAGTCTGCACGAGTATCACGAATGCTTGACGCGTCTCGGTCGAACGGCGGAGGCAGMGATAATAGAGCAACGGCTCAGGCTCGCCAACGCTCGAACTGACATCCCCGTGGCCGCGTCATGCTTCTGCCGACTAGAAGCGGATTGACCGATTCGAAGGTGGCAATTTTCATATCTCTTCTACCCCAAGTTCGATCGCGCCCCAGTTGTTCCGGTACATGAATGATAAATCGTTGGCAAAGCACTGGAGAACACCTGTGGCAGTGGATAGGTAAGGTTCGTTTTTTTCGAGCAGAATCCCGATGTCGAATCGAGTTTCCCGCTGGTCGTCAATCTGTCCGATTATCGAAAACCATTTCGCGTCAGGCAGCCTCCTCCATTTCTCGAAGCACTTSAGATAGAAAGCCGAATAGCCGGACGCCGTCGTTGTGGGAATGAAGTCCGTCCATTTCCCGRTCGCAGAAAGGCGGTAAACCTTGCCTTTCTCAAGCGCGAAAGGTGTCCTGACCAGACGGCGATTTGCTTTGATCGTAGCCATTTCTAAGCCCCGCTTGATTTACGATCGTTGGCTGCCCTCGAGATCCCTAACTGAATAGAAGACTTCGCATAACTGCTTGAGATACCAGTCATGGATGGCCTACCAACGTTTATCGTATCCCCAGGAATTATCAAGATTGCGAAGCTCACGCAGCAGCCGGCGAGGCCCTTAATGCTTCAGGATAGAACCAAGCGTTTCAGGGTCATGCTGTGACCACTAGAAGTCCAGGTCGTCTTTGGTGAACTTACCCTCCGGTTCCCCGCTTATAATGTGGCGCAGAATGTCGTTCATCGTATCTGTGTCGTTATCGAAGCCGCTGTGTGATTTGCTGTTGCTGCGTACCGGAGAACCGATGCCACAGTGGATGAGTTCCAAATTGCCACCTGGCGTAATCTGATTTTCAAACTTGGCCATTCCCAGGATAGGTGTGCTCTCAGTTGGCTCTGCCCCTTCAAAAGCATTCGATACCAGATACAGCAACGACTTGCGGTAGAGCTGTGAAACGTTGTCGTCTCTCTCCAACTCRTCGGTGAGATTATAGATTTGTATGTTTTTTACCTTGGTAGCAGCGTCAGACGAGTCGTTCCWGGAACGCGGGKCGAAATGGGTATTGTAAAGGGCCACGGTGCACGCTGGAGCCATGAGACTGCGAGTTTCAATAGTGAGCCGAAATTGTCAGAGGCACTCAACAGGTGAGCCATCAACACAGCTCCCGCACTGTGGGCAATCAGATGCACYTTAAGATTCTTGGCAGCCACGGCTTCACGGAAAATTCCAAGAACTGATATACCCGCGCCGTTCCCAATAAACGCCCGTTCCGCGCCTTGCTTCGTTTCGTCCCACACAAGGGTCCCAATCCTGCTGACGCGTTCCTCAATTATCCTGTCAGTACGTTCCTAAATACTTTCCCAAATACCTCCAACGCGCGCTTCGGCACGGTCGGAACTACCAGATATAACGTCGGACAACTCTTCGAAGCGACCAGTATCGTACATGAAGTGGAATGGGTAAATTCCGTTGGACTTGAATACATTCTTCATGCCCTTAACGCGCGCTGCGGAGGACTTTGGCGGGTTCAATCCTCCATGAGCATAGAACACGATATGTCGATAGTCTCTGGTTGAGTCAATAATCTTCTGAGCTGTTTCCCGGACATAGGTCTCGTTGCTGTGGTACTCCTTCTTGTCGTAGAACTTGCCGTCATCGATATGCACGAAGTGACCCACTATCTCGCTTCGCTTTGTTGACTTCTTGAACCRCCCTGGCCATTCATCCTTGTTTGCCGACGCCTGGCTCTCAACGCCCAGATTCAACCCGAATATCTTGGGCTCGGGCAGCGCAAGACGGAACACCCATCCATCCATGATATTCTCGGCCCAGTCTTCATAAGTCCAGATGCAGGTACCGTTGTTGCCCCATGTCTTGCCCCAGGAATTTTGCACGCAGAATCCGTTGGACGTGTATCCAACTAAGGCAAAGGCGTGTCCCGCGCCAGGRATYTCTTCGCCTTTGGTCACGCAACCGTCAGAATCCAAGGAATTGAACCAGCCTTGATGAATCTTCGCCGATACAACTACTACCCCTGTTTCGTTGAGGGCGCAGTGGTAGTCAGATACGTTTGGACTAAGCCGATAGTAGGCGCCAACGGTGTTCAAACGCGCCTCCTTGGCCCGTCCAACCGTTAGGTCATCGGGATTTTCCGCATTTTGGTATGGCCAGGCACTTTCAGTGCACACCCCGTTGTGCGACCATCCGCGGATAGCTCCTCGCAAGCTGGAACCGCTATAACCTTCACCAGGCCACTCGTCGAAGCGCTTGGCCATTTCGTAGAGCATCTTGCTTCTGACTTTGTCCTTCCGACCCCATCGTCCGTTGAGAAGGTCAATAGCCGCGGCAAGAGCAAACCCTGTGCAAGCTCCCTCATTAAGTTGGTCGAGAACTCTGAGCTCGTCCTTTTCGGGCATCACCTCGTTGCGAATGCCAATCAAGGCCGGTCTGTAGATCTAGTCCCGGACGTCCGGCGCGTCGGGAGATACCTTGAGACTATCGATGTCAACGGTTACTTCGCCGTTGGTACCCGTGTTTTCACCACGGTCGACTTCAGCCATGGATTTCCTCCTGAATATCGCGTTGAATATTCTGAAAATCAGGTTAATCATCGGATATCGTTTCTCTGAATCTATCTGGTCCGAACCGATTGTGGGGAAATTAAGGCCGAATCTGGCTGTCGACAGAAGGGCGCCGGCTGAATTGAAGATTGAATCAAGCGCCTTCGAATGTGGATCCTAAAAGTGAGACAGACCGGAGGCCGTTGAGTGGGCATCCGACRATRTTCGYGTATTCTATYAGTTTTCCAATYGGTAAACAATTATATCCTAACGGAATCCACCATTATTAAAGTAATACTAGTTCACATTTTAGATCTATTGGCAAAACTAGTTTTATGGGAGAAAATGCCCGGGTCGGCCGAGGCGACATTGGGGTCAAGCCACAAAGGAATACGGCAAACTGAAACCGGTTGCCGTTGCGATTCGCTGGTACTAAAATACCGAGTGTATCCTTAGACCTCAGTGTAAAATATCGCGGCGGCTCACCCTAAAAGTCTCCAAGTAACCCAAAAGCGAGGCACTATGACTACCAGTAGCGAAAAGACAACGATACGGATGTCCATGATGAACGCGGTTCACGATCTGTCGGTGCTGGTGGCCCGGGACGAGGGACTTTTCAAGGATGAGGGATTGGACGTGGAGGTCATCGACACCGTCGGCACGGCGCGGGCCAACCCGGTCGGCGAGGCTCTCCACGGGAATGTATTTGACCGCAGCCTGGAGACCCTGTACAACGCCGGCGGCTTGGACCAGTACCGCATGTGTGAGTGGGGAGTGATGAAGCGCACGGTCGAGTCGAACCAGTCGGGCAATCGCCCCGCTAGAATCGTGGCTTTGGGCGCCGCCATGACCAAGATGGCCATCGTCACCTTTCCCGATAGCGGTATCTACGAKCCSGAGCAGCTTAAGGAYAAACCCATCGCGGTKAGYCCATACAATGGGTCTCACTTCACTACCCTAAAGATGCTGGAAGGGTTTATCGAGAAAAGCCACATCAATGCTATCCACGCKGGCACCATGCTGGAACGTATCGAGGCGGTTCGAAAGGGTGAAGTAGCGGCKGCAAATCTTATGGAACCATGGATCAGCGTGGTCGAGAAACAAGGCTTCCGAGTAATCATGGAGAGCCACACCACCCGGGCCGAAGCGGCCAGCGACGAGTTGGACGGACCCACCCTGGCTGCCATGTTCCGSGCGCAGGCAAGGGCCGCCGAAATGATTAATAACGACCCTTCCAGATACGTTCACTACTTCGTGACGGAATCCAAGGGTCTTCTGGAGCCTCAGGACCTGAACACTACCCGGCTCCTTTACGGCCCCCCAGCGCCGTATWCGGCTGAGCGCTTTGAGGACACCTATCGTTGGATGCAGGGTTATCCTGACCTGGTCGCCTCAGGCGGTACGTATGACACGGTCGTGGACAACCGAGCCTGGAATTAAGCCTGATCGCCGGTCGTATCACCAACAACCGACCCAACGACCCACKACCCGATACGACGGGCCGATATAATATCCAACGTTCTCGGGGGGAGGCTTATGGCTACTGAAACCGAACTGAAGAAAGTCCGGTTATCCGTCAGCAACGCGGTCCATTCTCTGACTGTCTTGGTCGCTCATGAAGAAGGCTTGTTTCGTGAGCAAGGGCTAGACGTGGAGATAGTGAAAACTCCGGGCTCGGCTAACGTAAACACGCCCATACGCCCGAAAMATATCTTCGATAGACCCCTGGAAATACTCTATAACAGCGGAGGCATGGACCAGTTCCGGCTGTGTGAGTGGGGGGTCATGAAGCGCGCGGCGGACGGTGAGGGATCTGACCAACGTCCCGCCAAGATCGTCGCCCTGGGCGCGGCCATGTCCAAGTTTGCCATCGTGACCAGCCCAGACAGCAAGATCGTGGAGCCGGAGCAACTGGCCAACACGGAGATCGCGGTAACGATCTTCAACGGTTCCCACTTCACCACCTTGAAGATGCTGGAAGGGTTTCTCCGAAAGGACGAGATCAAAGTCGTCAATTTCGGAACGATGCCGCAACGGTTGGAGGCTGTCCGGAAGGGCGAATTGGCGGCCTGTACCTTCAACGAGCCCTGGATCAGCGTGGCCCAGAAGCAGGGTTTCCGCATCATCATGGAGAGTCACTCCACCCGTAGCGAGGCGGCCGGCGAAGAGATGGACGGACCGACGCTGGCAGCGAATTTCCAGGCCCAAGCCAAGGCCGCGGAGATGATTCACGCCAACCCCGGCAAATACGCCCATTACTTGATCGATGAAACCGGCGGGGCCCTTGAGCCCCACGAGCTGCAAACGTGGCGTTTCCTCTACGCTCCGCCGGCGCCCTACACTAGGGAGCGGTTCCAACGGACCTACGATTGGATGCAGAGCTATCCCGAATTGATCACCGGCGGTGTGACCTATGAGGGGATCGTTGATAACCGGGCTTGGGAATAACCCACGCCCACGATAAGACGGCCGGACTTGGCCACTGAAAGGTAAGGTTAGAAGAAATATGGCGAGACGAATACCGGTTGTCACGCGGGAAGAAGTTGCCCCGGAACATCAGGCCGCCTACGACGAGATCGCGGGTATCCGAGGCCGCCCCCCGGTGGTCGGACCCTCGTCGGTAATGGTCCACAGCCCGGAGATGGCCGTCCGAGTGAACAGATTGTCGGAATTCCTGGGCGAGAGCGACGAATTGCCCGAGACTTACAAGCGGTTGGCTGCCATCATCGCGGCCCGGTCTATGGACTGCCAGTTCATCTGGAACGCCCATGCGGCCGCTTCCCGACGTGCCGGCCTCAGTGATGCCTTGGTGGACGCCATCCGTGATAAGAAGCCCCTTCCGGCCATGTCCTCCGGGGAGTCAGCGGTGGTCAATTACGGGTTGGAGCTTACCGGAACCAACAAAGTGAGCGAGGAGACTTTCGCCGCCGCCCGGGACCAACTGGGTGTAAGAGGACTGGTCGAGTTCAACACCACGATGGGCTACTACCGCATGCTGGCTCTTAACGCCAATTCCTGCACCATCGATCTCCCAGACGAGCTAACTGAACCGATCCTACCCGTCTGAAGCCCTATTCCCCATTAAGCAAAAAAGGTGGTACGGTTCGAATTATGTACACTCACACTGCCAAAAGCCAGGAAAACAAGAGCCGGAATGTGGCCAGCCAACCGTCCAGCAAAGTGGATGGTGGSCACGCCACATTTCAATTAGAAGACAACCGCCCTGAAGCCGTCCAACTCAAGAAGCTGCAAATGATGGCTGACAACAGCCYCCAGGCTGCGAAAGCTGCCCGGCTGCARRYMATKSYCMACMGNGSTNCTTRTWCRKWKKCKCAGAGGATGCGAATAAAAGGATCGTCCGGTGGACCGGTGCAAATGCAAGACGCGCCBGAAGAGGACGAGCTTCAGATGAAAGCCGGTCAAGCTATAATCCAGCGGCAGGGACCGGGGAAGAAGACTTGCTCCAAGGGAAATTCGAGCCGCAGCGACCAGAGGAAAACAAGACTGGAATGCCGGACGAATTGAAGTCAGGTATTGAAAACCTGTCCGGCCTGTCTATGAGCGATGTGAAAGTCCACTACAATTCTTCTAAGCCCGCCACGTTACAGGCGCTGGCGTACACGCAAGGCTCCAACATCCATGTCGGACCGGGACAGGAAAAACATTTGCCCCACGAGGCCTGGCATGTGGCGCAGCAAAANCAAGGCCGGGTAAACCCGACTACGCAAATGAAAGTTGGGGTAAGTATCAATGACGATAAAAGCTTAGAGCATGAAGCGGATGTCATGGGGGCAAGGGCCCTCCATATTGGCGCGCCAGCGGATTTGGTACATGAAAACAATAGTAAGGCCGGGGCAAGTGTCGTCACTCAACAAAGGAGTATCAGGGCGCCGGACGRTGTCGCCCAATTGGCAACAATCACTAACGTTACTGTAGCAACGGCCCACGGAGACGGCAATGCCAATCGCAAAAAAGTGGGGATTGGCGAGAAGGTAACTCTGACGGGCGACGTAGCAGGCGATTGGTCAGCAAGCCGTGGGACGCTCCCAGCCGACAAGACCGGGAAACTGAGTGTGACATGGCAGRCGCCAGATGCTGCTGACGCAAGTGCGAAAATAGAATTGAAGGTGGCTGCGAACAACAAAGCGGATGTAACGTTCAATGTCGTAGAACCCTCAGACGCGTTTTTCAAGGACAAGGGTGCATATGCGATATATCCAAGCGATGGAGCGGGTGCATCGTTCGAGGGTAAGAACGCAGAATTTAAACCCAGCGACGTGTCATTCAAAAATGTAGAGCATCGGGAGGGGGGCGGCGTCAGTACAGGCACTGGAGCCTGGAAGGCTGCTGGGGTGATGGGGATGACGCATTCAAATGGTACTTGGACGCAATTAGACGACTCCAACAACGACCAGTCTCCCGACGAGGTAGGGAATTGGTTCGATAGGGACGATTGGAAGAAGACTGATAGTAGTGGTGTAGCGAAAGCTGGAGGGGCCGGGTCGTACGCATGGCCTATAGAGTGGCAGTACCGCGTGAAAACTCCGGCAGGAACGACGGGTCAGTTCATTATCACGCACACGGCGGTAACCGACGCTAACGCGAAGGTCAAGGTAGCGAAGGGCGGTAAAGACGAAGAGCGTGCTGCTCCGGGCGTGGCTTGGGTGACTTAGGTCGCAGGGAGGCCTGCAAGGGAGTGCGGCGTGCTAGGRACGGAAAGGGCCGGGGGCAAGAGTGCAGGGTTACTCGTCTCCGTCTTCARCTCCGCTCAGATCATTCGCCGCCACGATAATCGGGCCATCCGCAGCTCCGGCTTTCCCATTGGATTATGCCGGCCGAAGCAGTAGGCCGCGAAAGCCTGCTAGCTAACGACCTGCGGAAAGGGGCGGCTCGGGATATCGCGGCGTAATGCCGGGGCCACATCACTCTGGAATAACTCTAGTGTCGCCCGGTGCTGGGCCGGGGTTAGACCAGCGCCGTCAGCGTTTATATTCAGGATCTCGTGCCCCATCTGCTCGTGATACCGGTGCACTTTCTCAATGATTTGCTGCGGGCTGCCGACCAAGGCCGARCTGCGCTCTATCGCATCCTCCAGCGAGTGGAACACCGGATCCATACCCCGCGCCCGCATCCCAGCCACTCTGGCGTCGAAGAACGGGCGATACGTCGCGATGGCATCCTGCGACGTCTTGGCGCAGTAGTAACCGGCGGTTCCGGCCCCGACCAACAGGTCCTCCGGGTCGTGGCCGTATTTCACCCAGCTTTCCCGGTAGTGACGGACCAGGGCGGCGTAAGGTTCGATGGGATTGGTGACGTTAGCTGAGAAGAGAGGGTCGCCCCACTTGGCCGCCAGCTCCACCGACGCCTCGCTGGTCGCACTGCCGTGCCAGACCCGGATGGGTTGCTGCAACGGACGCGGCCAGGTTTCGGCCTCGTCCAGCGACGGACGGAACTGGCCGGACCAGGTTACCTTGTCCTCCCGCCACAATYGGCGGAACAGCTCATAACCCTCGCGGTTGCGCTCCCATTGGTCCTCTTCGGTGACGTGGAATAACTTGGCTTGGGCGGCRCCGTTGCCCTTGCCAATCATCAGTTCCAGCCGGCCTCCGCTCAAGTGGTCAAGGGTGGAATAATCCTCGAACGCCCGCACCGGATCCAAGAGGCTCAAAGTGGTCACCGTGGTGAASAGCCTGATCTTAGATGTCCGGGCGGCGATGTGGCTGAGGATGACCGGCGGCGAAGACGAGAGGAAGGGCCGCTCATGGCGCTCCCCGACACCGTACCCGTCAAAGCCCAACTCCTCGGCGAGCACCGCGTTGTCCACTACCGAGCGCAAACGTTCCGTGGTTGAAGGCTGGATCCCGGTGATGGGATCCGGGCCGTACGGGATGAGAGTCATGGCTAGGAACTTCATGCGGGGCCTCCCCTAGATTCACATTTGAGTCTGATTATAGCCGGGCAATGCGCCGTTGGACTAGTACATCATCCAGTTAATTGTGATGGATGCGAATCACCCCCATCCTGACCTTCCCCCGTCGAGGGGGAAGGGACTTGTCCTCGCCCCCTTTACCGGGGAAGGTTAGAGAGGGGGTTCTGTCCATGTATTAAAATCATCTAGAAACAGGACTAGCAGACAACGTTGAAGCGAAGAATCTTGGTTRGGTGATTGGCGGGAGGTCATGACGCGAATCTGTCGAAGAAGTCATCACCCACCCTTGTCAGGCCACCAGTTGTAAATCTTCGCCAGTGACCCGCCCGTGAGCGGGAAACGCTCTGAATCCGAGAGTTAATCGGTGAACTGGAACGCCTAGACGCCCGGCTCGTAGCTCAACAATCCTACGGCCCGGGTCCAGTCGGCCCCCCATAAGCATCGGTCGAAGCCGAACCCGACGGAGAGACCGAATCAGGTCAACAGATCCGGCCCTACCGATGGATCTACGTACTCGCSCCKCCGGCCRTCTCACGCCGRAANGCCWTCTSGCCGCTGCTGAATGGMCCGGCGCCCATKACCTGRTGCACYTCCCAGTCCAGCATCTCGTAATTCCGAAAWCCRAGCGAATGGAACGGGTCCGAGTCGGCGACGGYTTGGGCCTCGTCCCTGGACATAGCCCGAATCACGTAGATTCCCATGCTGTGATCTGCCGTAGGTCCAGAAAACAGCACGTTGGAGGCTTCGTGCTGGCTTCGCATCCAAGTTAGATGGTCATCAAGGCTACCCATCATCTGCTCTCGGGCCACCACCGGCCGGCTTAGCACCAAATACCACRTCTAAATTCTCCCTAAATCAACTGAGTCCATACCGCGYKKWASGMWRTYRGTYCAARRTRRAYAYCYWRGMMTKKARGCWYGTCTYSKYGSSCATWTTACTAYKRKCYYRASMCRMMCGTTANCATNGGCTTCNNNGRCSSKCYRSMKRRYTYGAKWSWWAWGSYTYYSYMTCCSRSRSMRMSKTGSRSSCMAAATKGRCGWCTAYGGGTCCAGCCGAAASGGCGGGTACTCGTCTCGCATCAGGAAGAAATACGCGGCAACTCTGAAGGCCCACCGATTGAAGCCGATCATTAGATAAAAAATGCTCTCTGGATAGCGCCCGGTAAAAAGCAGTGCAACGGACGCGAAGATCACCAATACGGCGTTGAGTCCGCCCGAGCGCGGCCCGAATCCCCCGTGGAGTATTCCAACAACGATGTAGTGGGGTATCCCCAGCAACCACTTGACCAGCACTAGGCCTTTGGATAGCTGTTCCGGCTATTCGACATCAAATTTTGCCGGGTAATCCTCTTCTTTGAGACTGAAAGGCGGATACCGGTCAGTCCCGTTAGCGCCAAAGGTGTAGAAACTCACCCGCCACGACCACCGTAACACGCCCACGTTGAAATCAAAGATTCCTCTGGGGTACTTTCCGGTAAAGAGAATGGCGAAAAACGCCACCACCCACAAGACTGCGAAAGCAACCCACAAAAACGCAAGCACGACGTAGTGGGGAATAGCTAAGAACCACTTAACCAGCCAAAGCCCCCGACTAAGGTTGGGGTCCAATTCACCCWCAAGAGAAACTGGGTAATGGGCATCCRTCTCGTCCTCCTGCCAGTTAGGATTCCACTAAAAGGAATGCCACGATGATCCGCGAATCACTTCCCTCGATATACTGATTTCGCTGTAGGTAATAAGGACTACGTAAAGCCCCTACCTAGTGACCAGCCCTCTTTGGATACGGGCCTCGGTTTCTTTTCGAGTTTGGGACTGTGCCGTCCGCTCTTGCACCCCGGCTATCCCCCACCACCTTTTACCGCCATGCGGTTCCTAAACAACGCGGGTTCTACGTAAGCGCTGGGAGAGGAGAGGGCGTCGTCGATGATCTGCAACACGGCGGCGATGGCCGGTTCTTCCAACAAGGCGTCCCGTTTTTYCKSGGTGTCCGYCATCGGGACRTAGCCAGGCTGCTTAGCGTTTTGCTGATCCACGACTTCCGCCGCCTTTCTCACCGCATCTTCGATCTCCTGCTGATCTACCACGCCATGCAGTTTCCAGTTGGCGATTATCGCGCCGTCGATCCTCTCGGTGGCCCGGTCTTTCATCTCCTCGATCTGGTCGAAGTTGGGCACACCGCTGCACCCGATGCCCCGATGGACCCATGGCTCCACRTAGGCGACCATGCTATGGGTATAACCTAGTAAAAGAGACTGTTTTACCCCAGGCTCGGCCAGTTTGCCGCTATCCAAGACAGGGAAGGTCAATAGTTCCCTACGCATGATGCCCGGCGAAGGTGAATCTTCCATGACCCTTTGGACTTGGTCCACATCGACCATGTGGTAATGCATGGAATGGAGGTCGCTGGGGTAGGGCGCGGGGACCCAGGCCGTATTACCGCCGGTCCTGGGATGGGCTATCTTCCTCTCCATCATTTCCGCCATGGCCCGGTTCCTGACCTGCATCCCCTTGCCGATCTTCCCGTGCCTATGGACTCCGGCATGGATGCTTACATCCACGTTATGAAGCTCATAGCTGGTGTTAAACAATTCTTGTGTGAGGTCGTCCCTAAGATCAACCGGCCCCGCCTGCGTCTGGGTCCGTATCTGGGAACCAGTCCGGTCCAGGAAACCGGTATTGGTGAAGAAGGTCCTGCTTTGGGCGGCCCTTAGGGCTTGGGCCAGTTGGAGAGTCATCCCCAGCTCTTCATTCATGATGCCGATGAGGATGGAGTTATTCGCCAGACCCAGCTTGTTCTCGATGGCTTCAAAGAACCTTACCTGCTCGGCCACTTCCTCCGACGATTGTAGCTTGGGGGTCACCTGGTAGATGTAGCCCTTTTTACTGTTGGGGCCTCGGATGGGGATCGGTCCACCGTCCGCCTCGGCGACTTCCCCGCTGGAGCCTTTATCGTGGGAAGCGGCGATGAATGTGGTCAACAAAACTCCAAGGATCCTTTCGGGTATCTGCTGGCCGTCGACGGTTACCATGGGCGTATACATGTGCAGCGACACGTTGCGCACGGACATCAAGCTCGTTCCCTTGAATGCCTGGCTGGAGCCGTTCACATCCAAGGAGGTGATATCCGAGTTCATGGTCTTCAAGTTGCCCCTGGAACCGTAGGCGCGAAGGTCGCCTTTGATCAGGCCCAGGTAGTTTCTCAGAGCGGATACCGTGTCGTCCGCGTCGACGATGGCGACGGCGTCCTCAAAGTCGACGATGTTGGTGATGGCCGATTCGACAAAGAGGTCTCTGAACTGGCCGTTCTCTTCGTTAACCCGCCCGCCGCCATAAAGCTGAAATTGCAACTTCAATCCGTTGTCTTCCAGAAAGAARTCCGTCAGATTCTCGCCGTCTTTGTTGAATCCAACRAAGACGGCGGTGTTGTCTAACCCAACCTCGRCTCCCTCGCCGGTATGACCAAYAASCTCGTAAGTCCCTTGGGGGTTAAGGYGYACCGAGTAGGAAACGATATCCTTGAAGCCCAMGCCGTTCGTCCATTGCGCAACGTGAGCGTCCAGAAACTCAGTCGTTTCCTCCACTACCATGCGCAGACGCGCCGTCCGGCTTTCCTCCCGGCCGACCTCCGGATGGATATCACTGAGGAAGTAGGCGTCGTAGAGGCTGCCCCACCGGGCGTTTGCGCCCCCCACCGCCATACTAGCGTTGTTCACGGGTGTGACCAACTCGGGGCCGTTCTGATCCATATCGGCGTCAAGCTGGGGGGTCGTCATGCTGAATTCGGTGGAACTTTCCGGCTCCAGATATCCGATGTCCACCAGGAACTGCTCAAAGTCCGCGGCGTCCTGGCCGGCGGATGCTTGAGTAGGCTCCCAACCGCCGTTCCTCTTGGATATGTAGTAGTGGTCGATCTGTTCCTGGCGGCTTATCCGCTTGGCCAACAATTCCTGGTTTCTGGGGCCGAATTCCTGGACCAACTCACCCAGGACTTCGAACAACTGGTCCGCCGTCCAAGCCGTGCCGTTGACGGCCTCATCCCGGACGAACTCGTACAGCACATCCGCGATCTCCAACCTGGCCCCGTATGCCAGTGTTATCGTCGCCATGAGCATCGCTCCGTTTTCGACTTAAAGAGACCCATCGATGACGATGTCCAGCACGGCTGGTTTGCCCGAGGCAACCGCCCTGGCGACGGCTGGCGCGATCTCTTCCGGCTCCACTATTCTCTCGCCGTGGACCCCCATGCTCCGGCCTATCGCCGCTATGTCGAAGGGAGTCGGGAAATCCGAATACAAAAGTTGGCTGCCGGCCGGTTCGGACAGTTGGAGAATGTCCCGTTGATAGACATTAAAGTTGACCTTCAACACCCGGTACATTCCGTTGTTGCAGATCACGAAGATGCAGGGGATGTTGTCGTTCGCCGCCGTCCACAGGCCTTGTATAGTCATCATGGCGCTGCCGTCGCCGATGATCCCAAAGACCGGCCTGTCGGGGTAGGCGCATTGCGTGCCCATGGTAGCGCCGATCCCGCCGCCTATGGCCTGTCCTCTCACTCCTACAAGATCGCCCCGCTTGGCCGCTTGGAAATAATGACGCAACGCAGCCCTGTTGCTGATCGCGTCATCCACCACTATGGCGTTCGAAGGTATCGCCTTGGCTAATTCATCCATCATCCTAGCTGGGGTCATGGGACGGCTGTCCCACTTCCCCGACACCGACGCGTCGAAGGCTCTCCTCTTCGCTACGGCTTCGCTGACAACTGTTTGAGCGCGAGTCTTAATCTCATCCTCGTTGGCCGGCGTAAGCCGAGTCTTCAACGAACCGATCAGTTCCTCGATAGCCAATCCACAATGGGAAATGATGCCCACATCGGTGGGCTCCGACCTACCCACCCGCCCGTGGACCGGGTCGATGTGGATCAACTTTGCGGCCGAACCAAGTATCACGTCTCCCCAGTAAAATAATTCGTCGAAGGTATCCATCCCGATGGCCAGAACCACGTCCGCTTGTTGCAAAGTTTCTCTATCCGCGGGAACTCTTAAAGAATGGTTTCCCATGAATTGAGGATGGGTTGTGGGAAACGCGACTTCGGCGCCCCGGGACTGGTATACCGGGAGGCCAAGCAGTTCGGCCAACTCCACGGCTTGGTCCACCGCGCCGTCGTCGGAAACCCGGTCTCCCACGATCATCATGGGTTTCTTAGAAGCGGCTAACAGCGACGCCGCTGTATGGATCCCCTTCAAACTTGGCCGTACTGCGTCGTCTATCTTGCTTGAGGGTACGATATTCATTTCCGCGGAGGCCTCAAGGGCGTTGGAGGTGAAACCAACGTAAACCGGTCCCTTGGGATGACTATTGGCTTCGTTAAACGCCCGTCTAATGGCGCTGGGAATCTGGTCGGGAAGGGTCAGTTCCACCGCCCACTTGGTAACCGGCCGCACGAGTTCGGCTAGATCCGTCTTCGTTTCATTGATCTTGCGGGCGTCGTAATTGGCCGACGTTATAACCATTGGAGTTCCGGTATTCAAGGCGTCCAACATGAGGCAGATTCCGTTGGCCAGCCCGCTATCCACGTGAAGACTGACGAAGGACGCGGTTCCCGTGGCCCTGGCATAGGACTCTCCCATGCCGACGGCGACGCTCTCCTGCAAGGCGAGGATGTATTTAAACTCCGGATAATCTCCCAGCATATCTATGATCGGACCTTCGCTCGTCCCTGGATTGCCAAAGATGTATTCCACGCCTTCTGCTTTCAGCATTTCCAGCAGAGCTTGTTTTCCGGTCATTGTTTGGGGCATTGGAATAAATCCTCCTGAATATTTAACAGAATACCTGCCCAGGTTCCATCACAACAGCTAACGCGGTTAGTAAGAACAAGCCTGGGGCCAGCGTCTCGTATTATACGTCTATCCGGTATACGCGGACGGCGGTGTCGTGAAGCATGGCGGCTCGCTCCGTCGACGAGTAGCTGCCAGACATTATCTTGAAGGCGTTGTACATCACGTTGTAAGAGAAGGACACCTTATCGGGCGGGAAGTTGCTCTCGAACATGCACCGGTCCGGCCCAAATTGTTCGATGCAGTAGGTCAGCCAAGGGGACATGGCCTCAGCCAACTCTTGCGAGCCGATGGGGACTTCCCGCGCGTGCCAGCCGAAGCCGATTCGGGGCATACCCAGGCCGCCCAGCTTGACCACGACATTCGGACAGGCCGCCACTGCGGCGATKCCCTCCCGCCAGACGGGTATCACCTCGTCGTCCTTATTGGCATAGATGCCCGACCGGCTGAGACCGCCGATGTGGTTAAGTATGATCGTCAGTTCGGGCACGGCTTTGGCAAAATCCGCTATCTCCGGCATTTGAGGGAACGCCTGCATCATGTCTAAAGACAATCCCCTATCCGCCAACACCTTTGCCCCCTCCCGAAACGTGATATTGGCCAGGATGCCCTCGGTTTCCCGGTTGTCCCAAGAGGGGTCGGTGTTCCAGGTCACGTTGTGCCGTATGCCCTTAAAGCGATTGGGGCTGGCCGCTTGTAACGCTTCTAGAACAGCTTCCACTTTGGCGCCCAACTTAAGGTCGGCGTGACCGACGATGGCCGCCGCGGCCCTGCTGGGTCCGTAAACCCCACTGTTACTGGCAGCGGCCAGACCCTGGACGAATTCTACTTCGCCGACCGGACGCAACTCCTCCGGGCCGCCGGAACGGTACATGGACCTAGCCTCGACGAACGCGGTGGACCGTACATTATGTCCGCTGTAGATATCGGCATTCAGTTCATGGAGAAGGTACCGTTGGTAGGGAATGCTTTGTGGCCGGAGGTCCCAGAAGTGATGATGGGGGTCGCAGATAGGGAGTTCCGGCCCCAAGGTGTGTTCTTGGGTTAAAGCGAGCCAATCATTATCCCCAAACGGCATGGTCGTGCCTCCCTGTACCAAGTCAACTCTAAATTGAAAATGWCATTCCGATCCTTCGGCGGAAGGAGAGGAATCCCATGCCTGGTTGTAGCTATCACCTGAGATTTCCCGACTCCGCCGGGGACTCGCGACGAAGTCGGAGCCTCGCCGCCCTTCCGCCGAAGGGCTGGTGTCGGAATGACAAAGTGTGCGGCCGAAGGTTGGCAACTCTATTTTCGGAGGAATAACATTGGCCCAAAGAGAAGCGGGCTGAGTTTTAGTATGTTGATCAATTCCCCTGGCGAACGTATTTGTCGATGCTTTTCTCCGAGGTCAGGGCCAAATAGATGTCACCGTGGGCGTCGACCCAAGATCCGTGGGCGGAGCGGGACGGCCAGCGGGCCAGCACTTTGCCTTCCCCATCCAAAACGCTGATCTGGGGAGGCTTGTCTCCCTCCGGCCGCTCGCTGATGACAAAGTTGCCCTCGCTATCCTGGGAAATGTCCAAGGGGCGGTTCATGTCGGTCCACATAGTGATGTATTCACCCTCGGCCGAGAACACCTGGATCCGGCTGTTCTCCCGGTCGCACAGGTAGATCCGGCCGTCCTGCCCAACTACCAGGCTGTGGGGCAGGTGGAACTGATTGGCCCCGCCCTTACCCGGTTCACCCCAGGACGAAACCAGTTTGCCGTCAGCGGTAAATCTATGGACCCTGGCGTTGCGGTACCCGTCGGAGATGTAGAGGTCTCCGGAAGGGTGGGGGACCATCTCCGTTATGAAGTTGAACGGGCCGGCGGACCGGGGAACAACCTCTCCTGAAACCTCGCAGCCCGTGTCGGAAACCACCCCGTGCTTCCCGATCACCTGCAGGGGCTTGCCATCCAGGGTGTATTTCATCGCCGTGGAGCCTTCSCGGTCGGTGACGTACACGATGTCGTCTTTGATGAACAGACCGTGAGGATTCACGAAATTCCCATTGCCCCAAGAGCTTAGATAGTTGCCGTCCCGGTCAAAAACCAGCACCGGCGGCTCGGCCCGTTGGAAGGCGTAAACCCGGTCCTGGGAGTCGGTGGCGATGGCGCTGACGGTGCCGAAGGACTGTCCCGCGGGCAGTTTGCCCCAGTCTTGAATCAATGTGTAGGTGAATTTTCCCGTGCCTACGGTCGTCATACTCTTTGGCCTCCGTCGTGGATTTTCGTGTCTCTTGAGAAARTTTGGCAATGTGCCCAAGCCTTGAACGGGCTAATACTACCACACGCAAATGGCTCAGCCAGGATGACGGTTCGGGTCGCGGACTAGATAGGCAGAGCGTCCTCAGTGCGCTCCGCCGGCAGCTCAACCCCAAAGGCGTTGACGTTGAAGGCCAGCATGGCGTAGCAGCCCAAGAGGTTGGTAAGTTCGGTCAGTCCCAGGACCCCGAATTGGGCCAAAGCGGCATCGAAGTTAGCCTGGCTGACACGGCGGGTGCGGAAGAACTCCCTTCCGTACTCCACCACGGCGGATTCGTCTGCCGCCAAGTTGGGAAGCGCTTTCTTGTCGCGCAAGGCGTCGATGATGTCGTCCCGCAGACCGGCCCGGCGAGCAGAAGGGGCGTGGGCATTCCAGATGAACTGGCAGTCGTTCTCCCTTGCCGCTACCAGCATGCCCAGTTCCCGGATTCGAGGCTCCAACGATGTCTCGGTGCGCAGGAACAATGCCAGACCCAATGCCCGTTTGGCCACCTCCGGCGCGTTCAACATGACGGAGCCGGGGCCGCCCGTTGGTATCTCGCCCCGCTCTTGTACAATCTCGTCAAAGCTGGCCCTCTGGTTTTCCGGAATGCTCTCTCTGGTCACGTTCGGTACTCGAGCCATAACACTCTCCATCTTTTGTCAAAATAATCTCTGRCCGCCTACCTATCCCTATACCACATTCCAGCGGGGATTAGCCTCGGCCTCAGCCTTGAGCCGATCGACTATCCAGTCTCTGACCGGTTCCGCTATGTAGAAAGAGGGACGAATCAGATCGTTCTCGCTGCTGATGATGCCTTCTTTGATGGCGGCATCCGCCGTCGGAGTGTCAGGCCTGATCCTAACCCCCACCCGTAGATTGGCCAGGGCCGGCTCGATCTCACTCAGGAAGTTGAGTTTCGCATCCACCGTCTCCCGCGTCTCTCCTGGCTCGCCGAATGTTTGGGAAACGGTGTAGTTTATCCCGACTTTGTCGCAGCGCTGGCACACCTCCCGGAGGGGAGCCAAGCGGCTTTCCAGACTCACCCGCTCGGTGTCTTCTCTGGCTTTGTTGGTCACAATCACCAGGCCGGAACCGGCTTCTCGCATCAGCTCCAACACCTCGTCGTCGCAGGATTCGGGCACCGGAGCCAGGTAGCTGTTCCAGTGGACTTTTAGGTCGGCATCTATGATGGAACGGCACAATGCTTTGGCGTAAGGCAGAGGGACGTTGAATCCCGAATCGATGAAAAATATCTTGCGCAGTCCGAAGCGGTCTTGCAAGTCCCGAACATCATCGATAACCTCTTCGATTGGACGCAGCACCCGCCAGGCGGCCGTATCGTTCTCGGCGATTATCGAGTTGGAGAAGGAGTTGCCCAGCTTGGTCACCACGCCGATGCCGAATCCCGCCTTCTCGTACCGGGCCATATCAAGTTGGTCCAACAGCGGTGGTTTGGAGAACTCAGAGTAAGCCAATCCTTTCCGCACGATGGAGCCGGTATCATCCCGGTAAACCAGCCCGGGCATGTTGTGATAGGTCTCACCGCTTTCCATGGCGTCGGCCAGTTGGGCAAAGCTCTCACCCCCGTCACCAGCCACTCCCAAGTCAAGTCCCAGATAATCGAAACATGCCTCTGGAAGCAGGCTGAAACCCGGACCACCACACACGATGGGAGCTTCGGTGATTGAGCGAATCTTATCGATAACTTCTTTCGTGCCCGGCAGCGCCCACTGAGGGTCCATGTAGCTGACGTTGTCCAGGTTCCGCAGAGAGATGCCGATAAGATCGGGTTGGAACTCCCGAACCGTTCTCCCGGTTTCCTCGAGATAGTCCTCGGAAAACATCAGGTCCAGTATCTTAACGTCGTGCCGGTCCGGGTCCAGATATCCGGCGATGTAAGCCAGCCCGATGGGCGCCGGATAGGCATTCATRCGGCTCATCAATCTCTGGTGCCGGTTTGTRGCGATCAGCAAGATTCGCATATTCAGTCGATCCTCGGCGAGATTATTTTCCCGATGGCACCGGGATACCGGCTATCTTCAGCGGTATTCTACCCAAGCTGTCACGAGTAGTGATGTACAGGGTCTTCCAATCGTCATCGCCCCAGGCGATATTGGTCGTGGCCGGCTCCCCATGGGCGATGATTCCCAAGTGATTGCCTGCGGAATCGAAGATCCAGRTACCGCCGGAGCCTCCGCAGTATACGTTTCCTTCCACATCCACTTTCATGCCATCGGGCACACCGGACCGTTCTCCTCTCAGATCSGCGAATACCCGGTCACTAGCGATGGCCAGAGTTCCGTTGGGCTGCATGTCGAACGCACGGATGTGCCCCCGGCGCGAATCGTTTATGTAAAGGATGTTTTCGTCCGGCGAGAAGGCTAAGCCGTTGGGGGTGACGAAGTCCTTGACCAGCAAGGTCAGGTCGCCCAGGTCCGGGGACACCCGGTAAACCCCGGCATAATCAAGGTCTAAGTTCGGTTCGGGAGCGCCAGGGTCGGTGAAATAGATGCTGCCATCTGACTTTACCACCACGTCGTTGGGCCGGTTCAGCCGCCGGCCTTGATAGTTGCTTGCCACCACAGTGATGCTTCCGTCGGGCTCCGTGCGGGTAACCCGGCGCGTGCCATGCTCGCAGGCAATCAGCCGCCCGTGGACGTCGCGGGTGAGCCCATTGGCGTTGTTTGTAGGCTCATGGAAGACGGTCGCACCTTCCCCCGGCGCCCACTTCAACCTTTGATTGTTGCCGATGTCGCTGAACAGGAGGTATCCGCCTTCCTTCCACCAAAGAGGTCCTTCGGCCACCGATCCACCACCGTAACCGTTGCCCAACCACTCAACTTCTTGATCAGACGATACGATGCGTTCCAACGCTCCCGAAACCTGCTCGATAAGCATGCCTGTCTCCTCATCTTCCAGCAACGTCTATTTTCAACCCATGCCGGCGCYCCCGATTTTACACCACGCAGCACCGGACTGGGGCATACCGAAAATGCTGGCCCTGACACGGATATGAGAGCCTGGTGCATGGTTGCCGCTGACAGTGTAAAATCGGTGGAGGCCACGTGGGAGTAGAGATCAAAAGGGGGCACTTATGGTCGACCAGCTAGCCCGGCCCACCGACAAGGTTGAGGTCTATTGGTTCTCTGAGCATCCCAACTCCTATGTCAGAGACGAAGACCTGGAAAAGTATGACTCCACGCGGTTCTTGTTCCCCAATTCCTATTTCGACCCCGAAAAAGCCCATGTTCTGTACAACCAGTACCATGAACAATACGCCCTGGTCGACGAGGTAGGATTCGACGGAATAATGACTAACGAGCACCACACGGCCTACTGGTGCATGAAACCCGCCGCTAATCTGGACGCCGCCGTACTCRCCAAAGTAACYAAGCGGGTCAARATAGCTATCTTGGGGAACGTCATCGCCATCAACGACCCGGTGCGCATGGCCGAAGAGATMGCGATGCTGGATTGYTACTCCGGCGGCCGGATCATCTCAGGMTTCGTRCGRGGCAGCTCCATCGAGACGTTACAGGCAGGCATCGACCCTACGGAGAACCGAAGCCGTTTCGAAGAAGCCCACGACCTGATACTCAAGTGCTGGACGACCCCCGGTCCCTTCCGATTCGAGGGACAGCATTTCCACCGCCGGGTGGTGAACCCTTGGGTGCTGCCGATGCAAAAACCCCATCCGGACATCTGGTTCCCCGGCACCGGCAGCCCGGAGAGCGTTATTTGGGCGGCCGAGCACGGCTATCCCTATATGAACCTACAGGTCATTCGAGGCCAGACGGAGTGGCTTAAACAGATCTACATCGAGACCGCCCGCGAGGCTGGCTACACACCGGGGCCGGGGAACTTCGGAGGCAACGTCATGGTGTTCTGCGCCGACACCGACGAGAAAGCGCAAGAGATCGGGCGCACTTACATGTGGCATGGCAAACACCGGTTCAAAGGTCCMKCGGARCACAACGAYCCYCCWGGATACCGGTCGCGCGCCGCAGTCGAGGTAATAAAGAAAATCCCGGCGGGAGTGGGAGTCAGGTTGGGACAGCGGGAAAGGACATATGAGGAACTTCAGGAAGCCGGCGCCATTGCAGTTGGCACTCCGGACACCGTGATCAAAAAGTTGACGGAGATCCTGGACACCGTCGCGCCGGGTTACCTGATCTGCTACGGAAACGAGGGCGACATGCCTTATGAAGACGTGATGCGCTCAATCGAACTCATCGGTAAAGAGGTCATCCCGGCCCTGCACGAGGTTAAGCTCCAACCCTACGAGTAGAGCGGCGCTGGCCATCCCTTATCACTGGACAATCTCAGGCTCTTGCACGTCGATATATYGTCCCATGGCATAATGCTCTTAAACATATWCAGGAGGTAAAANGAAATGGGAATAATTCGTTTTTATGAGGGTGCGGAAGCCACTCAGCATTATATCGGCAAACTTTCCAGCGACCTATCTCAAACCTACGACCTAAGCTCGGTGAGCGCTCCCATACCCGATGGAGAAGCCCTGTCGTGCACGTTGCTGGAAGTGCAGCCCGGCACCARGATAAAACTGTTCAACTCCCCGACTCCCAGCCAGGACGAAGGGTACACGGAGATAATCGTCCGGGCTTATGTGGAAGACAAGTGCGTCCCTTATTTCAACGTCGACTCCTCGGACGGCGAAGTTGAAGTTCAGATACACAAGGGCAAAGGAGAAGCGGGGAAGGTCTCACGGATAGAGGTCCACAGCGTCTGAGCTATCGCCTAACAGGGAAGCCATGGGTAATAAGCCAGCGTTATTCCGAAACGTTTCCGGCTGGGGGCACGGGTTCTGCGAGAAACGACGAGCGGAACTGAACTCCCCAGCGTTCGTTGATCTTGGTGAAGATCCAAAGCGTCGGGAATGCGTTGTACTCGGAGCCATCAGCCCGGTGCCTCGACTGATTTATCACTAGATGCACTTTGTCCGCCCCTGATTGCGCGGCCTCAATGGAAGTTGTCGCGGTGTGGTCCCATGCCTGAGCGTTAAGGGATGCGGTCGTATTGTCGCCACGGGTAGCGCGAAAATCGTCCTCGGTCCGCCACACCTGGAACTCATTATCCCCGGACAGTCTTCTATGCGGRAAGTGCATCTCCGCGACCATCGCGTCCATATCCCGGGCGTTAAACGCGGTATTCCATCGGTTGAAGGACGCCTTTGCTTGTTCGATAGCATCGGACATCGGCCTCTCTCCACTCATCTGTATCTCCGGTCGTCACCAAGCAGGCGTCTTCCCGGCATTTAGGTCTTTTATCCGGCTGGCGTGGTCCGGTCTTCAGGCTCCAGTCGGAGTGAATGCTACTTTCAAGCCCCTACTCATTTTGACGTCGACGGCCCGGGCAACGTCAAATATAGCGACAAGACTCCATGTTATTGACGCCCCTTTTATAAAGGCATACGGCGGATCATCGTTATGAATCGTTATCTGAACATTATAGCCGCCGTCCATATGAGCCTCCAGACGCGTGCGCTCAAGGAATCCGGCGCTGCCCAGAACGTAAGAGTGTTTGTGCTCCACTATCTTCTTTGYAGGGACCCTCAACGCGTATGAACTCATCATGTGCCCACCCGGACCGGGGCGGCTCAACCGGACCATCGGCTGATGCACGGTGTCCRGCGCAACCCACCGCACTTCGTAGACAAGGTCAACGCGGCCTTGCCTCACGATTACATCACGTTTAGCGTTGAGTGCCACCCTGACATCGATCGTATTCCCCAGCGTGAAGGTCCGATCTTCGAAGAATAGTTCGACCTCTAAGGAGGGCRCCCAAGAGTAAATCACCGGGATTGTCCTTTGCCGTGTGCCGGAAAGGATGCAAGATTCAATTCGGTTGGGCAGAACGAAGCGATGGTTACCATTTCAGGCGGCCCTCAAGGCTGCTTCAAAGGCTTCGAAGATCTCGTCGTTTGCTTGTCTCAAGATGGTGGTGTTCACCGTGAGCCTTGATATCCGGTCAGTCCCTTCGTCGGGATAGAGGAATACTTGGTTGCGGCGCAGGTTCTCGAGCACGATTTCCGTGTCAACACCTGAAGCAAATGTCAGAGGGAAAATATTGGAGCCATGCTCGAATTCCTTGATCTCTAGCCCAGCTAATGTGTTAAGCCGCTGGACCAAATCTCGACCTTGTCGCATCGCCTCGCCGAACCGCTCTTCAAATCCCTTGGTCCCCTTCAGCGCCAAGCCGGCGGCAAAATAGGACGACGCCAGCCCACCGCCGAACATCCTTCTAGTATGAAACATACCTTCGATCAGCTGGGAATCTCCCGCCAAGATCGCGCCGTAAGGAGCGCCGAAATATTTGTACAGCGACACGTAGACCGTGTCGAACAAGGCGGAGTATTCCCGAGGACTTATCCCAGACGCCGCCGACATCATGTAGAGCCTGGCCCCATCTAGATGCGTGCCTATTACTTGGTCTCTGCAATATTCGGTCATCGCTTTCATTTCTTGGAACGAAACAACCTGACCCATCTGCCGGCGAACCGGGCTTTCGATCATCACCGCACCGATGGAACTCAAAACCCTTCCTGAAGTTGACTCGGTAACCGCATCCTTCAGTTCTTCCAGGGTGAAGCAGCATTCACCTTTAGCCAATGGAACGAGGTTGATACCGCTGAGCTGAGTCACGCAGTCACCACAATCGTGGTAGAGATGGCTTTGCTCTTGAACRATCGCTCTGGGCTTGCCGCCACACAGCGCCCTGATGGCCAGATGATTGGCCAGAGTTCCGGTGGGCATGTAGATGGCGGACTCTTTGCCCAGGGCCGCGGCGAAGTGGTTTTCCAGGTCCGCCACACTGCCGCCCAGAGAGTAATTATCCGGGGACAGTCCGGATTCCGACTGTATCTCCGCCAACCGCCCCAAGAGCAGATCGGCCGATTGCGGTTCGCCATCGCCCCGGAATATCACGGCGTTCCCGCGTTCCAGCGGACCGCCGGAAACGCTCCCGCTCCTCAGGGTTTCGACTTCGCTCTTCATGGGTATCGTGGACATTACAGCACTTCCTGGACATTGATATAACGATCATTTGGATGGTACCGGGCAGGTTAAATGGAGTCAACTTCGAGAGAGCTACCCGCTCGTATGTGTTGACACCAACCCCCATTAAGTCCAATATTAGCCCTTGTGAGACATTACATTATCTGATGTTAAGCCCCCAAGTCCACCGCATCACCAAATTATTCCCAGGCATCCACTACGCCTGGATCATCATCGTCATCGCAGGCATCATGCACATGGCCGGGGGCTCGGTACGTCAAGCCTTCGGCGTGCTGGTAGTCCCTCTGCAGCAGGACATGGGCTGGAGTCCCGCGTCCATCTCCCTGGGTTACGCCCTGGGCAGCATTGTTGGCGCGGCTCTGGCCCCTCTCAGCGGCATAGCGACCGACCGGTATGGCGCCCGAAAGGTCATCCTAGCCGGGATATTTTTCTTCTTTTTCGGCGCGATCATCACCGGCGTGGCCGACCAAGTGTGGCACCTCTGGATATCCTACGGAATCTTCCTGGGAGTGGCCCAAGCCTGCTTCAGCGTCCCCATCCTCACCGCGGCGAACTCTTGGTTCCGCACCCGTCTGGGAKTAGGCGTCGGGTTGATGCAAGCGGCCCACGGGCTGGGTCCGGCGGTGATGGCCATTCTCCTCAGCGCCCTGATCGCGGCGCTGACATGGCAGACGGCGTTCTGGCTAATCGGAGTGGTCGCCAGCGCCGTGATGGTCGGTCTTATGGTATTTTTCCGCAATGCGCCGTCGGACGTGGGTCTCCGGCCTTACGGCGCTTCCCTCACCGATCCCGTGGGGAAAAGTTTAGACGTGGCCGCGGAAAAGCTGCGAGCCAAAGCGTACCTGATGAGTATGCAAGGGACCAATGCGTTTCGGCAGTTGGTGGGAGTACACTTCCTGGGATGCGTGGGCCACGCCATCGTCATCATCTACATAATTCCCATCGCAGTGGAGGCAGGCGTCAACGTGGTGTCGGCCGCTGGGATATTAAGCGCCCTGATGGGCGTCAGCGTGTTGACCCGGTTCCTGACCCCGGTGGTCGCCGACTACTTGGGTGCGAAACGAGCCATGGCGACCATGTTCGTGCTCCAAGGACTGCCGGTGCTGATGCTGTTTTGGACCCAAGAACTGTGGCAGTTCTACTTGTTCGCCGTGATCTTCGGTATCGGATATGGCGGCGAAGGGTCGGCGTTTCCCATCATTAACCGGCAATACTTCGGCCGGGGGCCCATGGGCCGCTCTTTCGGATGGCAGCAGGCCGGAGCGGGTACGGGAATGGCGGTTGGCGGTTGGATCGGCGGRGTGCTCTACGTGATTTCCGGGTCTTACGACGTTACCGTCATCTTGTCGGTGCTGGCCAGCGTGGCCGGGGCCGCGTTGATCCTAACCATGCCGCCCACCGCCAAACTGTTGATTCCCAATTGGGAAGACGCCCTTTCGCCCAATATCTCTACGGAACCGCCCCGTCCCATCCCCGCCGGCGACTAGCGGGATCAGCCGGGCATCCCGTCCATCTTCAGCCCAGCGTTAAGCTCGTCTCCCCAGCTTAGATCCCCGCGTCCTTGGCTGCTTGGGCTGCCTCTGGGTCGCTCGCTCTAAGGGCAAAATAGTCGATYTTGGGCGCGAATATATCCAGCAGCCGCCGCAATTCCGCCACCGGCGTGGCGTGCTCGTCAACCCGCAGATCGACCCTGCAGAAGGCGTCCGAGGCGTAAACCAGCAAAGCCGCCGAGTGRTAGGGGGTRGAGTCTTGAGCCTCCCCGCCGGCCTCTTGCCCGGCTTCCAGCGCCCGGAGCAAACGCTCCTCCAGATCCAATTGTGGCGCTTCCAGGAACACCGCCGCCATCGCCTGGACCACTCCTTCTCCCACCAGTCCGTTGCCCATGGCGACGTGGTCCCGCCCGGTGGTATGTCCAGCCCAAGGATTGTTCATGGCCCCGGTCCGGGCGGCGGAATTGCCATGGCGGTCTACCAATCCCAGTTGGCGACGTTCGATGTGGGGGTCGCTGGTCTCCAACTGCTGGAGCGCGCCTTTGGCAGGATAACCCAACTCCATCAGCCTCAAAGCGAACGGACCCAGGCCGGGGTCGGTTGACGCTTGGGTGGAGATCGCTCCCACCATCGGCTTCACGTAGGGGCACCGGGACCCCACCGTGATGTCACTAGTGGTAATGGCAATCCCCAACATCCCGGTTCGGGCGCACCGGCCTATTATGGAAAAGGTATTGAACTCAATGCCTGGGATAACTCCCATGGCTAACCTCCTGATGGTCTAGRCCAAAAGCTAGCGATGCGGGCCGCCGATGCTACTCCTCCGTACCACACACGTCCAGAGCGGTGAGGGCGAGTACCTTGGTGCACTGGACCATCTCGCTGATAATGACGCARSYRTCATCCTCGYCATYSCCRCCCNCKGMSSWCGKNTGRKYCGKWMWSSWSRCWSKSKMYGCCKKCGTYMNCWCMRSTGSYMKSNGYCGWWGRCRRTKKRMSNGMAGKKCMRKRSCSCSCMKNTCNCNTYGGGCGNGSTCKMSGSTKMCKKCSYSSYRGMKRCGKGKNNCACGRCKNGMAMRMNTCKNCGYGKMMWWSGRCRMKWCCRRNCSGGKSNATGRYCMKNACNNGKCGYYKGSSSWKAMMRSATNTNCCKGASSTSSRNTCKYKNTCKMRTMWGWYMGCTSNCGSGYCSWMARCRSSSMWYKRSTCCRGNGRCCCKCMRGAYRTCSSCGMSGRWGMSCTCCACCCTTTGGCCCGGCACGAAATGCACGTCCACGATGATGGTGCACAGGTCGGGTATGTAGGGCGGCTCCACCAGGATGTAGTCCTGGCCCAGTCCGCCGATAACGCTTCCCACGTTCAGCTTGGGGAGGTCCGGCATGTCTGCCCGAGGCTGGTAGGTAAACTCAACGCGCCCCAGGGCGTCGATCACCTTCGTCATCTTTTCCACGGCATTCACGGTGCCATAGGGCTGGCGGATATGTCCGGTCACGCCGTAGGTGTGGATCGCCATGTGCACGATGCCGGAATGGACGGTGACCAAGTTGCCCACGCCGAAGGGTTCGGCCACCACCGCCATGTCGGTACGAAATCCGCTTTCCATCAAGAAATGGGTGCCTTCGCCCCCCTGGGTCTCTCCCACCACGCAGGCAACCACCAGGTCGCCCTTCAACCGTACACCCGATCGCCGCACCGCTTCCGCCGCCTTGATGATGCTGGCTAGGCCGCCCTTCATGTTCTGGACKCCGTGRCCRTAMAGRCGGTCTCCTTCCACGACGGGAACCCAGGGATCGCGGCGCCAGCGGCGGGTCAGGGAGTTGATGTCGGTGTGGCCGTTCAGCA
>NVSQ01000088.1 GCA_002401285.1 SAR202 cluster bacterium | reverse complement strand
GGCGGCACGGCAGTGGGAGTAGGAGTTGGTATAGGGGTCGGTGGTACAGCAGTAGGAGTTGGTGTCGGGGTTGGTGTCGGGGTTGGTGTCGGGGTTGGTATCGCTTCCATGGTTGCTTGAATTCGTGCCTCAACTGTGGCATTTATGTCCGGGGTAGGAGTAGGAGTGACCGTAGGCAACGCAGCCTTCACCCTAGCGACCACAGTAGCTTCAATATTGATTGTCGGAGCAGGAGTTGTAGTCGGGACTGGTGTAGGTGTCGGGACTGGTGCTTGTGTGGCGCAAGCAAGCCCGATGATGCCAGAGGTCAGCAGTATCAACACCAAAGACAGGTCGTGCATGTGCCCCATGGGTGGCTTCATTGCACCATTCTACCAAAGTCGGGTTATAACGCTGTTCTACGACAGGGCAATCCCGGAAGTTCCATTAGACCATAAGGAGTACTGGTGAAGTGGGGATCAATCCCTACAGTCTAGGTTTTTAAATCTTAGACACGAAACTTTGACAGCACTGGTACAAACATGCTAAAATAGCCATGCGCTTTCACAAACGGGTGAGGGCGTTCTTTTTTTGCCTAACGCTATGGATTGCAGGAGCTCCGCTTGAGAGGGGAAGGCTCCTTACCCTGGGGTAGGGAATGAAGCTACCCCTAAACAAAGATGGAGTCTAGTTTTGTACCGTTCAGGGTATTCCTCTAGATATTCTCAGAATAAGATCAATACGGGGTACATCATCGCCATAGTGGTGGTAGTTGCCGTTGTCATAGCTGCACTTGCCGTAGCCTTCTTCATTTTCGGTGAAGACACGAACCCGCTCCCGTTGACAGGCAATGCAGTAGTAGGCGGTGGAGAGGAACCGAACGGTGTTTCTGAGGTTGCCGCATCTACTCTCGATATCGATGCAACCGTTGAAGCCAGGGTTGAGCAAAAATTAGCTGCTCAACCTACACCCAACCTCGATGCAACGGTAGAAGCTAGGGTTAGGCAGATACTAGCTGCCCAACCTACGGTCATACCTCAGGTAATCGTCAAAGAAGTCCCTGTGGAGATAATTAAAGACGTGGTGCGGGAAGCTCTCGCTGCAAGGGTCTCTACTACCGCACCTCCCATGAGCATGCCTGGCTTCACCCCATTTCCTAGTGCTACTCCGGTTGCAACGCCCACGCCAACATCAACACTAGTGCCAATTCCTGTCCCTACGCCTATTCCTACGTCAGTACCAACGCCAACTCCTGTCCCTACGCCTATTCCTACGTCAGTACCAACGCCAACTCCTGCTCCAGGCACAAAGATTGGAAATATGGTGTTGTCGGAAAACACGACATGGCGAAAGTCAGAGTCACCTTTCTACCTAGAAGGGSRAGCACAMGTCCGCRAASGTGTAACTCTAACTATTGAGCCGGGAGTGACTATTATAGGCAATGGGGGCCGGATTASTTTTGAAGGAACTATAAAGGCCGAAGGTAYGTCTTCGGACAAGATTTCCTTCGAACTGACTACTGCAGRAATCTTCGAAAGTYAWTCGAGGAMAGGCAGATTAATTGTTCGCCACGCTGTCATTAMAGGCGCAGAAGCTAAAGATACATTCTTCGGAGTTGGAGTATATTTTGTTAAGACCCATCTATTTGGAAGCGGTATGACCGCTGAGTTCCATGATTCAATCTTCCGTGGAATAGAGTATCTGGTGTATCCGGGCCCCGCGACTGTGACGGCTGAACGCAATATTTTCCGTGATTCTACTAAGTTGAGATTTACCGGTAATTCCAGTAGTCTTGCCATTAGTTACAATTGCTTCAACATGCCTTGGCCACCTGTGGACGTTAGAGGTAGCGGTACATCATCCATAAACTTCAATTCAATTTATGGGGTGACTTCCCCGATTCCTGTAGAGATACAAGGCAACGCATTCCAGGCGTTTGGTGGTTCTATAGACGCGTCTGAAAATTATTGGCACGGCCTCTCGGAGTCGGATATTCGGAAAACCATTTCAGACAGCACCGTAAGTTCCACTAAACTTGGTRTAGTAGAAATCTTGCCACTACGAACTGAACCGCATCCCGACACCCCGGATTGCTCTTAAGGTGGGTGAATAGAATCGAGGCCGATGAAGATTATCTCCTTCCTACCTCGCAACGGCTTTATAAACCTGAATAACATCCTTAACGTTCGACTGCGACGTATGCCACGGTGCGCTTTCACAAGCTGGTGAAGGCGCTCTTTTTTGCCCAACGGCCATAGCTAACGGAAGCCCTTTCAACCCAGTGGGTTCCCCTTACGTTTTCCAGCAGCCTGAACCCCGACTACAAGATACCTTACGCAGAGAATGACCGGATTCGGTACGGGCGTCATTAGGCGATATGGAGCCAACTATCCCTTTGTCAAGCCATTACCCAGATATAGATAGGGGAATGCCAATCGTGAAAGCATCACTACAGTGAAATAGATCTAGTTGGCGARCGTTATGCATTTATTACAATATGAAAATGTAGCATCACCGGGACATTTGTCCCGGGAAGACTAAGTGGTTATTATGCTAACGACGACCTTTAATTCATCGATTTGTCATAGGAGTATCTACTTTTGGGCGTTAAACCAAAGTTGATCCAGAGGTCGTTCACAGGGTTGTTTATCTCCATATCGATGGTATTAATAATCCTCGGCAGTGCTTGCGGAGATGACGCATCGGGACAAGYTAGTGGCAAACCTAAATCAAGCCCAAGCGTATATGCCAACTTGGACAGCAAGGATACCAAACCTGAATCAACCCCTTGGGGCGGGCAATATCAAGGGGGCGACTGTCCCGGATGTGACCTGACAGATGCCAACCTGGCKGGTGCGGACCTGGCRGGTGCGRACCTGRCMRRWGCSRACYTRACCAGAGCCAACCTCACCAACGCCAACCTCACCAACGCCAACCTCACCAGCGCCAACCTCACAGCCTACATGACTGGTGCCAACTTGACCGGTGCGAATCTGAGCGGCGCACACCTGGCCAGCGCCATCCTGACCGATGCTGACCTAGTGGATGCCAATTTGATCGGTGCCAACCTGACCGCTGCGAGACTGAGCGGCGCCAACCTAACCGGTGCCATCCTGAGAGACGCCTCCCTAAGTGGTGCGGACCTGAGTGGTGCCAATATGACGAATGCCAATATCGCTCATGGGAAACTGATCGATGCAATCCTAACCGCTGCGAACCTGTCTGGTGCAGACCTGACCGGTGTCGACCTGTCCCGGGCAGACCTGACCGATGCCAATCTGTCCGGTGCCAATCTATGTGGTGCCACAAACGTGATATTATCCGGTTCAGGGTGGCAGTCTGTCCCGGTGCCCTTATCCGAACAACAGAAGAAAGCGATTGCAACGTGCTCAGGGCAATAACGCCGAGCGTTTTCACAAACTGGTGAGGGCGCTATTTTTTTTGCCCAACGCCGACGGATGACAGAAGCCCCCTCAAGCGAGGCGGCTTTTGTTGTTTATGGGGTATGGCCGCCTCAAGACTGTGTAGGAGGGCGAGTATGCACCGACCGGTCTACTGCCCCGAGTATAATGAGAGTGCCTGTAGGATCGTTCCACCCCGAGTGATCGATGTTTAACGCCTGCAAARCCACTCACATCTTCTGTCGTCCCAACTGCCCTCCWRGSARACGGACCAAAGCTTAGATGCCTCGTCAAATGAAGCYAACAAGGGKTCTAGCGTTACTATTGGGCATTGCGCTGTTGGTTGCCGCCATTGGTTGTTCTCCTACTGCTCCCAGAGAAGCAGCTGCTACTCCCAATATTGACGCAACGGTAGAAGCTAGAGCAAAAGAATTAGTTGGCGTTCAGCCTACGCCTACACCAGTAGTRGTTGTTAAGGAAGTAACTCCTACAGACACTCCATCACCAACTAATACTCCATTACCTAAACCAGCGAATACCCCWGAACCGACAKCTACCCTTGTACATGCTGCNNNACCYRATCCCACATCSAGGCCATTACCTACTCTACCGCCTGTATCTAYGGTACTARAAGCRRTGYCRCCTGAMCTTCTCGYCTGCGTTCAAACAGCTTTGGGGGATGACCAATACAACGCCATCATCAGTGGGCGTCAGTCTGTAACCCCCCAAGAGTTGGGCATCGTCATGCCTTGCCTAATGCAATATCCTCAAGACACTAAGGCGGTYATGGAACTGTTTGGACTTGATATGGGAGCAATCATGGGGCCAGGTCGTCCGACTGCAACTGCCCAACCCAAGGCCTCCATACCAGTTCCTGCTGTCACCAGAGTACCTACCCCCACGTCGTTACCATCGGCAACGCCTCTCCCTACTCCAACGGCTATACCTTCTCTCATACCCACACCTAGTGTATTGCCAACTCCTACGCCTTATCCAACGCCAACCCCCGTGCCTACCGCGACTCCTATTCCGACGCCAACCCCAACCCCCGTGCCTACCGCGACGCCCCTGGCCACACGTCTACCGTCCCCGCCTGATCGGCGCACCGACGTCACTCCCCATGTCTTTGCAGGCACCGCCTCAGTGAACGGTGCGCCCGCAAGTGAGGGCACTGTGATAACCGCTTATGTCATCAGCTTTCAAGATCCGGTGGGGGAGGGAGTGGTCAGTGGGGGTATCTATAATCTTTTCGTCTTCCAATACGGCTCTGGCTCCTTCACTGGAAAAACCATCACCTTCAAAGTTGGCCAATTCACCGCCAACGAGACCGCTGTTTGGCAATCCTTCGGGGCGGACGAGGTTAACCTGAACGCCAGCAACTAGAACTGGAACAACTTACTGCTCCGTCTCATTAGTTCCTTCAATTCCTATGTCATGCCGGGGTTGCAAGAAGATGCGGCCCGTGGCTTTGATTAGGGGCTAAGGTGAACCGACCAAGGGGTGATGTCTCTGGTGGGCTAGCATAAAGTTGACGTCAAATCTAAAACACGAGAATCCCGGAGCATCCCGGATTCTCGTAGGGCAACTATGATTCCTTCGTCTGTATTGGTTCTATGAACTGTTCTTGCACCGAGTAAAAATTAGCCCGTCCATCGCCGCTGTACCAATCGGAGTTTATTCCTCCAACATACTGGACCCATACGCGATCCCTTCCTGTGGGCACCCGCATCCCCCAGCACATGAAGCCCATGGCCTCACCCCGGGTTGATTAATGACCGCAGAAGTCGGCCTCTATCGACCAACAATGAACCTGATAGCGATGCGATTTCGCTGTCACTGAGCTCGCCTTGATGGTCCAGGCTGCGGTGTCAGCCCCACGTGACGGATTGCGCCTTTGAATTCGCCAGCGATCAGCACTTGTGCAGAAAGTATCGCGATACGGACATGCTCCCACCGGGTCAGGCAGTTGGGTATGGCACCACTGAGAAAAAATTCTGACGGTGTGTGAGGCGGGAGAGATACTATCTTTCTTTTAATTATCTCTTCTGGTAGTAAAGCGAGACTACTCACACGGGGTCAAGAAATTTTCTCAACCAGTCGTAATCTGGCGCTAAGCTAATGCTGTGGACTCCTTCCCCCTCAACCACGAGGATTCTTTGGGCTCTCAAAGTAGCGACTGCATTTGCAGCGGTGGGGATGGAGCAACCAATCGCTCGGGCAGCTTGCTGCGTTGATATGGACTCCCAGCTATCAAGGACTGCCTGCAGA
>NVSQ01000087.1 GCA_002401285.1 SAR202 cluster bacterium | reverse complement strand
CCCACGACGACGCAATGCGCAGCCTGAGACTCATGGGCGAAGAGGTCATCCCTGCCGTGCGTGAGATCGCCAAGGACCTGGAACTGCCCGGTTCCTTCGAGGTGGACACGGCGACCGGCAAGCCGATCCCCCAAGAAACTCCGGAGGCCACGGCCGATATCGAAGGCGGCCACGGGGAGGACTAGTCCCCCTGTCAGGCACAAACGAGCGACCAGATCCCTCAGGCCCGACGCTAACCGACCTGAGGGATTTTTGATCCACCGATACGCTACCGCTARACTATCCGCGGGTCTGATCAAAGAACGCTGCGGGAGAAGCTAGCGATGAGTCTTGACGATGTTAAAGCCTTAACCTTCGATACCGGTGGSACTTGAGCGAAAAACACTTGAGAGGTGTGATTTCCGAATTCGGAGACGGGGRTTTGTCCACGGGCGAGGGCAGGGGCTTCCTGCTAGGTGGCGGTCGCCACGATTACGCCCACCGTAAATCAGGCCGGTGAGTGGATTATTCTGTAAGGTCTTGGCTACGGTCTGAGTTTAGCAAGCTACCTAAAAATCTACCAACACTATTCGCGGAGAGTGTGCGCCACCCATGTCGGATACTCCGATGTCCTCGAATAGACAATGCATAGATCCTCCGCTAACATTCCGCCATGGTCAGGCTATAGTCCCATCTGGCGGTACCATTTTGTGTACCTCGTGATCAAGTGGCCCACACTCTACCCTCCGAAGACGACGTATTGAAGAGCGGATACACGGTAATCCAGTCAGACACCTACACCAATTGACCGGTTTGTAAGAGACCAGCGTGACTGGTCGCGGTAACTATGACGAGTTTCCCATTCTGGACTGACATAAGAAACCAAGCCGATTTGCGAAGGAATCAGCCATGAGCAACGACCCAGTCAACCTCTACGACTATGAGGAGAGAGCCAAGCTTACCCTACCCCATAACGATTGGGATACCATCGACGCCGGGGCCATGGACATGTTCACTACCCGGCGCAATCGGACGGCCTTTGAAGCCTTGACCCTGCGCCCCCGATTTTTGCGAAGCGTCGAGGAAAGGAATCTTTCGACCACGGTCCTGGGCGAAAAGATAAGCATGCCGGTTGTGCTGGCACCAGCAGGCAGCCACATGCGAGCCCACCCCGATGGTGAGGTGGCCACCGCTCGGGGGGCAGGGATGTCCGACACTTTGATGATGTTAAGCACCTCGTCTAACTGCAGCATGGAAGAGGTTTCCCAAGCAGCATCCGGCCCTTTGTGGTTCCAGCTATACCATCGAGGCTATGAGCTGACGGAGATGCTGGTGCACCGGGCCGAGGAAGCCGGATTCAAGGCGATCGTTTTGACCGTAGATACGCCGGTACCTAGCCCCAAAGAAAGGGATCTGCGCAACAACACTACCCGGACGCACGAGCTGGGGAATTTCCGGGGGATGGACCGGCCCCGGAACGAAATCAGCGGCACCGATGAGACCCCAGGATGGGACGTTTCCCGTACTGAGCCTCTCACCTGGTCGGAGTTGGACTGGCTAAGGGGTCTGACCCGACTGCCCTTGGTTCTGAAGGGGATCCGGACCGCCGAGGACGCCCATGTGGCGGTTGAATCTGGTGTCAACGGCATCCAGGTCTCTACCCACGGCGGCCGGCAATTGGACATGACCATGGGAGCGATCGAGATGCTGCCCGAGATCGCAGATGCAGTGAAGGGCCAGGCCGAAATCTACCTCGATTCGGGTGTACGCCGAGGTAGTGATGTTATCAAGGCGTTAGCCCTTGGCGCCCGGGCAGTAGCCATCGGGCGGCCTCTTTTCTGGGGTTTGGCCGTGGACGGTGCCAACGGAGTGCATGGAGTACTGGAACTGATGCGGGAGGAAGTAGACCGGGCGATGGCTTATTGCGGCCAAACCTCGGTAGAAGACCTGGAGCCGAACTTGATCGGCATACCAGATGGTTGGGGTTCCGGTTCTCGCATGGCACCATAAGTGAAGGTAGGAGCCTGACGGCCAGCCTGTGGAAGTCCAGCAGCATGTCTCGCCTTCGGTGCGGTTCCCTTAAAGATAGATAGTTTTGTAAGGAGGGTCAAAATTGCAAACCAGGGAAATGACAGCCAACCCATCGCATCTCATAGTCGAGCAACTCGTTGCTTCAGGGGTCAAATACGTTTTCAACAACTCAGGTTCTCGCGAAGCCTTGTTCTTCAACGAACTACACTCGCGTCCTGATATACATGGCATCCTGGGACTCCACGAAGGCGCGGTTACCGCGATGGCCGGGGGATATACCCAGGCCAACTTGGTACCCGGTGTAATGGTCGTTCACCTTGGAGCGGGACTCGCCCAATGYATGGGACAGTTGATAAACGTTTGGACGGGCAGCTTGCCCGTGGTGGTGATAACCTTCGCCGGCGACACCGGCAGTTTCGCGGATCGAATAAACCTCGACCTCCACCATAGCGCTGGCCCAACCGCCATCAGTGCCCCCATGACCAAAGCCAGCTGGACAGTCATCGAACCAGAAGGATTGCCTGCTGCCGTCGAACGTGCCCTACGAGTCGCCATGACCCCGCCCGTTGGCCCAGTCCACCTGGCGGTCTACGATAGGTTGCTGGGCCCGAATCAGGCCACCGCAAACATTATCGAAGGTGGCTTGCCGGAATTACGCGTCGGGTATCCGTCCGACGGCGACGTGGAAGAAATCGCCCGAGCGCTGCGCGACGCCAAACGYCCCCTTCTCTACATCGGCGACGGCATCTGGAAGAGCGGGGCTAACGCCGAAGTCACGGCTCTCGCCGAACGCTTCGGCATCCCAGTTGTGGGGGAGTTGCGCGGCGTCTCCATCAAGCACCCGCTCCACTGCGGTGGGCGCCGCCTTGAGCAGGCCGGTGAAATTGACCCCGACCTCATCCTCTGTTTCGGTGTGCGGCACGACGGCAGCGGCACCGCCGACGACTATTCCGCATTCTTCAACGCCGAGCGAATAATTGCCGTTGGCTCAGACGTGGAGAATCTCGAAAATATCCCCGGCCTGGAYCTCGGGGTTCTTGCCGACGAAAAGCGCGCAGCACAGCGCYTACTCGATCTAACCGAMTCGTCTTCGAACGAACTCGACGACCGTCGCGCCTGGGCCAGAGAAGAAGCTGCCTCCCTGCGCGCCCGGCAGCGGGACGCCGCCCGGTCGGTCGTCCAACAGCCAGACAAAGTGCGTCCGTACGTCCTGGCCGACACCCTTGACAGGGCCCTCGAACGGTTCGGCGGCGGCCTGGTAACCATCGAGCAATACGCCGTYGCCCAAGACATTCTTGAAAACACCGGCGATTCCGGTAACAACGAATATATCAGAGCCGCTGGAGGCTCGGAAGGCTTCGGTGTGGGTGCCGCGATCGGCGCGAAACTCGGTGCTCCCGACAAACCGGTCGTCGGTCTCGTCGGCGATGGTTCCCTCTACTACTCGGACTCCGCCCTCTGGACCGCGGCAAGCCACAACATTCCGGTGCTCTACGTTATTTCCAATAACGGGGCCTATGGCGTCGTCGCAGGGGCCTTTGGCCGCGCAGAGGCCAACATGAAACAAACCGGCGATTACCGGGGCGTCGTCCTCGACAACATAGATCCGGTCAAGCTCGGGGAAGGCTTCGGCGTCGAGGGCATGCACGTCACCGACGAATCAAGTATCGCCGACGCCATTGAACACGGTCTAAAAACGGTGGAAGATGAGAAGCGTCCCTTCCTTCTAAATGTCCATCTGCCACTCGGGTTGCCTGGAGGCGGACGCCCCGGCGCACCGTATAGCCTCAGAGACGAAATGAGCTAAACACATTGCCCTGTTTTGATGYCACTCARCGCGAATGGGGCCCAGAGGCAGGGGACGGTCCACTTTGGTCCTCTCCCGCTGTCGGTGTCTGGTCTTTCCATCAGCTTGGCTTGCCGGCTTTGGCGTGAACCGCTCAGAGAGCAAGGCAGCTCTGATGGCTTCTTTCCCCAAGACATCCTTCGAGCGTCTCACGGCTGACTGATCGAATCGTCGGTGATGGCTTCATCTGGTGTAGGAGACCCTTCCTTCAACACACCGGCCAACCCCAAAATCGTCTCCYTCAGYTCTCCGGACGTCACAGCTTCGCTMACGACCCGCGGCCAGGCCCCTTTCTCCAGCTCCCGGACGACCCTCAGCACAAGKTCCAGRCCCTCACCGACGATGTCCAACTCGCTTCTGCCGTTACGCTTGATGYCCTGAAGCCGGGCCTCGGCCMAWTCCCGGCGCAAGACCTGGTCACCGGCGATSGTYTCCRTRACCAGGTCGTCGATAKTCTTTTCGGATATCTTGACCCCTAGCACCGAMCCCAGTATCTGGCGYGCTACCACGGGGTCCTCCCGCAARAGTTCCCCGTAGRCYCTCTCCARCTGCGGCTCCAGCTTCTCTAGCAGCCTGCCTTCGATATTCTGCGCAGCAGAAGGTTTGGCAATATCTTCCCTTCCTCGCTTTCGCTTGCCGGTCTTTGTGTCCCGTGTCTTACCCGCTTCAGATCCCGGGCGCACGGGTCGTTCAGGCAGTGACCTGGTGTTACGGTGGGTAAGCACCCCGTAGACCGTATGTGTTGAACGCCCCGTCTTTTTGGCGATAGCGTGCGTCCCTAGACCCTGCTCGTAGAGTTCGAACATGTGGCTGCGTTCCCCGTCGGTAGTCCTGGCAGTACGCTGTCCACGTTCCGGAAGCGTTCCCTTCCGTGTACTTTTACGTTTACTTCGTTCCCTTCGGCGTTCACTTCCCCTGCCGAAGGGCCAGACTATCCGAAGTAAGAACCTGATCACCGRCACCTTCGATCCCYCGKGRRCGGTGTGGTCRGTMCGCCGSCGGCGTCAGYCTTCATMTTCCACCTCCGGTTCCTCGTCCCCCACATCCACACACTCCTGGCAATGCGGGCAAGAAAGCAGGTCTGTTTCGACCTGTTCATCTAGCACCRTGAACTCCTTGTCACAACTCTGGCACTGGAACTTGAGTARTATSTCCATCTTGATCCTCCTTCTTATTAGGCGTGTCGTTTCCGGCTTCCGGTCGTACACCGGTGCTGGTGTTCTTACGCAGGGCAGCCCCGTGCAGTCTTGAGACCCGCTCTACGATGTCCCCGGGGATCTCGCCCCGGACACCGATGGTGTAGCCGCGGCACATCCTGGTCGTGGTGTTGGGAGCCCGGACGTCGTGGTCCGGGACCTCTTTCGTCGGCCACCGTGAACTCCTTATGGCAAGAATCGCAGCGAAATCTCAATATCAGGTCCATCTCTTCACYTTTCATATKCTGGGTATCCGGGKCACCGGACAGGTCTCCTTTGCGTCGGCGKTCCCCACCGTTCSTGRGCTCGTACGGCCCAACGCCCGCGACCAAAGCGGCGGACCGCGCTGANTCGGTATGMCCTGGYATCGCCCATCCGAGGCGAGGTGCGGTGCCAAAGGTCTTTACTCCTCAACCTGTTTCTCCCCTTGCTCAACGGGCACGGTGTCCCCGCTTTCGCATCGGGCAGCAGCCCGCAGGACCAAACGGAAGGCCTCGGCGATCCGGCTTTGGCCGTCGGGAGCGGCTACGTAGAGCAGGTTGACGGCCAGTGAGGGCTGGGAGATGCGTTCCTTGGCACCACACGCCTGCTTGCACTCGGCCAGCCGCGCCTGACATCTCTGTGTGGCCTCTGGGTCCAATACGACTCCTGGTAGTTTCACCGTGTTATCTCAGCTTAAGTGAAGAATGATATTGACGTATTAAAATAATATAAAGGCAGTTCCGATGATTATTACGCATATACTTATGTGCTATAGTAGTTCCATATTCA
>NVSQ01000086.1:4394-5837 GCA_002401285.1 SAR202 cluster bacterium | reverse complement strand
ATGCCTGGATCTGGCCGGGGTGGACCTCGTATCGTGCGGCCAGTTGGGCCATTGTCTGTTCCCCTTTCACCGCCTCYAGGGCCACCTTGGCCTTGAATGATGGGCTGTGCTTCCTCCGTTCTTTYGACAYKYCCCACTCCTCCTYCACAGCAACAGCTGCGCTTATTTTAGGAGCRGGTCCCTCACTTASCTACCTGTCCGAATTTCCGGGTCTACCTCAAAATTACTTGTTTCGACCTATCAGGYAATCGCCAGCCCTAGCTGACTACCTCCACCTTCTCCCGCTCTATCAGCTCCCAATCGATCTCGTAACCCAGGCCCGGTTGCTCCGGCGCGTATACCAATCCCTGGCTATCGACCTCCACGTCCTCCACCAGACCGAACTTGTTGGCGCCGCTGGCGGGAAACACTTCGTAGTAGTCGCAGTTGTTCATCGCCATGATGACGTGCAGATTGGCCACGTTGTTCAGCGAATTACCCCCATGGTGTATCTCGCACTTCATGCGGAATGCTTCGGCCAGGTGAGCGATCTTTATCAAGGGAGTGATTCCTCCGGTAACCGCAACGTCCCCGCGCAATTTGTCGGTAGCCCTCTGTTCTATCCACTGGGCCATGCCATAAAGCCGTCCAGGGGCGTACTCGGTGGATAGGATGGGGATGTCCAGGCGGCTCTTAAGCTTTACGTAGTTATAGATGTCTTCCTCGGTCAACGGGTCTTCGTACCACAAGTAGTCCAGGTCCTCCACGGCCCGGCCGACCCGCAGCGCATCCTCGTAGGAATACGCCCACATGGAGTCCAGCATCAGGTCCATGGTGTCTCCAACGGCATTGCGCACCACCCGGCAGATCTCTATGTCCTCCTTGGCCTTGGCGTGAGGGTGGATCTTATAGGCCGGCCACCCCAGGTCCCGGAAGTGCAGCGCCTCCTCGGCGTAGTCCTCGGGAGTTGCCAGCCAGCCGGAACTAGCGTAAGCCGGTATCCGGTCTCGGCAGGTCCCTAGCAGGCGATGGATCGGGAGCCCGGCGACCTTGCCCATGATGTCCCACAGGGCGATGTCAACGGCGCCTATAGCGTTAGTGGAAACGTTACGGGTCATCGGCCACATCTTGGCCCAGATGCCCCCGATGTCCATGGGGTTGGCGGCCATCACCATGGGTTTCACGAACTGCATCAGCGGACCCACGAAAGCGTCAGCGCCCTGGCGGGAAGACCCTAGAAAGGCGTGGCCTTCCACGCCCTCGTCGGTGCGCAGAGTCAGCACGCCTAGCAGCTTGTCACTGCCGAAAGCGGCGGTGGCCGTTTGCCAAGCGGGGCTGCTCCACTTAGACATTGTGACGCTGAAATCCGTAATGTTCACGTTATTTACTCCTAGAAAGCCATGATATCCGGTACACCGGCGCCTGGCTTGGTGCTACTATACACCAGCCACATTCGGAACCNNT
>NVSQ01000086.1:0-4389 GCA_002401285.1 SAR202 cluster bacterium | reverse complement strand
GTCAGCCGTCAGCAACCAGCTATCAGGAGAATATGACCAGTCCAAGACTTATCGATGTCGATGATCCCAAAAAGCTGACAGCTGAATGCTGATGGCTGATAGCTAGCAAAAATGGTTGCCTTACTCGCTCAGCTGACTTCCGTACGACACCGGGTGCAGATTTTCCGGTCGTTGCGGCATCGGGACTTCCGATGGTTCTGGCTCAGYACCACCGCCCAAGCGGCGGCCCGGGGGATGCAGTTTTTGATCCTGGGCTGGCTGGTGCTGGTTCTCACCGACTCATCATCTCAATTGGGTCTGGTCGTCTTCCTGTACGGGGTGCCCAACCTGGCATTTGTCCTGTTCGGCGGAATAATCGCCGACCGCATAGACCGGCGCAAGATGTTGATCGGCACCCAGGCCGCCGTCAGTGCGATCATCTTCATCCTGGCTACCTTGATGGTGACAGACTCGATAGTGATATGGCATCTGTACGCCGCCACATTATTGCTGGGTACCCTRCAGGCAATTAATATGCCTGCCCGGATGGCGATAGTGTCCGATCTGGTGGAGCGAGATGACCTGATGAACGCCGTGGTGCTGAACTCGGCGGTTATGAACTCGGGACGCATCTTGGGGCCGGCCCTGGCTGGGGGCCTTATCGAGCTCTACGGTATTGGCGTCGCTCTCTACGTCAACGCATTCTGCTATCTGATCAGCGTTGTGTCCTTGGTGGTGGTCCGGCACGTGTCAGCGATTAGGCCGGGGAGGAAGACTTCTATCCTCGGCGATCTTTTCGAGGGATTGAGATTCTACTGGAAGACGCCGGCCGTATTCACTATGATAACCATTGGGTTTGCCATGGGCTTCTTCGGGATGCCCTACGTTCAAATMYTGCCKGCCTTCGCCAAAGACGTGTTGGGGKCYGGCGCGGGAGAGGCGGGGCTGCTGATYACCGGCGCTGGSGTGGGCTCTTTAGTGGGCACCGTCATACTAGCGTCTTTGGGGGATTCTCCCCACAAGAACCGCGTCTTATTGATCAGCATATTTGGGTTTGGAGTAAGCCTGCTCGTCTTTGCCTGGACCCAATGGTTCTGGGCGACGTGGTTGACCCTATTGTTCGTCGGCATGGGCACCAGCATGATTCCGATGATAACCACCATTCTGCARTTAACGGTGCCAACCGAGTTCCAGGGCCGRGTATTGAGCCTGTGGTACTTGTCCGCCGGGCTGATGTTTGTCGGCGCTTTGCCCATGGCYATGGTGGCGGATGCAGTGARCTGGCCCATCGCCATCACCGGCGGCGCGGTATTTTACCTGTTAATCGCGTTTTGGCTGGGCCTGTGGCGGCCCACTCTTCGGCGACTGAAGGTGTAATTCCTACACGGGTATCGCGGGAGGACGAAATGGTTTGATCTCAATGCCAGGCGATCGAAGGATTCTTCGATAAACGGGAAGCCGGCAGAAAACTTARCTCCTACCGCAWGTYCGRTCCAAGCAAAACKACGAGCATGTTGGTCGAGGCGGTCAAGCAGMAGGGGATAGAAGGGGATTCTCTCTTGGACGTGGGCGGCGGCATCGGTGCGATACAGCACGAGTTGCTGCGAGCGGGGGTAGCCCGGGCCGATAGCGTCGAGGCGTCGACGGCCTACATCGATGCCTGCAAAGAGGAAGCGGCGCGGCAGGGCYATGGAGACCGGATAACCTACCATCATGGCGACTTCGTTGACATCGCGCCAAACCTGGAACGCGCGGACATAGTCACTCTGGAAAGAGTGATTTGCTGCTATCCCGATGTGGAAAACTTGGTGGAGTTGTCTTCCCGGCTGGCCGACCGGGTTTACGGGTTGGTCTATCCCCGGACGAATTGGGCATCCAAGATTGCGGCACGCCTGTTTAACCTGACCATGTGGCTACGCCGCAGCTCCTTCCGTGTTTTTATACATCCCGACTCGGTCATCGACTGGGTTGCCCGCTCCAACGGTCTGCGGCCCGTCTCGCGCCGCAAGACACTGATATGGCAGGTAGTGATYTACGAACGGTAAACTGATTMAACTTAAGGACTAGCCATGGACCTACCGGCGCACAGATTTTTGGAAGGACTTGGCATACCACATCAGAGGCTCAGCTTTCCTTCGGATACGGAGAAAGGAGCGGCCGGTGTCGCCCGCGCCTTGGGATATGAACCGGGCCAGATGGTCAAGACCCTGATTTTTGAGACGGGAGCGGCAGAGCGGGTGTTGGTCATGCTTGGGGGCGACAAAAACGGAATTTCCGGCCACTTGAAAMGGGCCATCGGCTCCCGCAACATCAAGYTGGCCGGSCCGGATACGGTRAAAGRAGTCACCGGATACGAGATCGGGTCTATCCCGCCTTTTCACTGGCAGACKGCGGGRTTCCGGTCTTTTCTSGACGCYTGCCTGATGGATGAAGAGCTKCTGGGYGTYGGAGCCGGAGTGTGGGGRGAGGAGATCTTGMTRRCCCCGCAAGATYTGGTAACCGCYGTTGGTGCTATCGTYSTGAACCTGACCGATAAGKCGAAGGACGTGTTTYCCCCAAGTCCGGCCGATYCTTGACCGCCGAGTTGCSAARGCYTGTCTCGTCCTGCKRCGCGGGTTGACAGGAACTTCCCTGCRGGTTGTAATGCTATCGACCYTGGGAYCGCCGGKTRSCGGTGTCCGGCCAACAAGAATACAGCATCGGGAGGAGCGCAGTGGCACGCATAGTATTGGGTATCGGCAGCTCCCACAGCCCCCAGTTAAGCACCGCGTCCGAGGGTTGGCTGGCCAGAGGTGAGAACGACAAACGGCACAAGCAACTGGTGGGGATCGACGGCCAAGTAACCGACTTCGAAGGTTTGATGGAGAAGGCGGACGTCGACCGTATCGCCAAAGAAATCACGCCGGAGAAGATGCTGGACCGTCACGAACGCAATCAAAAGAGCATCGCCAAGCTGTCCAAGGCGCTGTACGAAGCGAACCTGGATATTCTGGTGATGCTGGGCGACGACCAGCAAGAGTACCTGTTAGACGACAACATGCCCGGTATCTGCGTCTTTTGGGGAGACGAGGTCAAAGTCCACGGCGGTCAACCGCTGATAGGCTACTCAGCCGAAGACAGGACTGTCYCCACCCATTCAGCCCTGGGGCTGCACCTGATCGAGTATCTGGTGGAATCCGAGTTCGACGTGGCCTGCTCCAATTCCCTGGACCCMAATAAGGGCGGTAGAGCGATGGGCGGCATCGGCCACGCCTTCGGCTACGTCTACCACCGTATCATGACCGAAAAGGTCATCCCCGCGGTGCCCATCATGGTCAACACCTATTACCCGCCGAACCAGCCCACTCCCAAGCGKTGCTAYGAYCTGGGCCGGGCCGTTCGCAGCGCCATCGAGGCRTGGCCCARCGACGCYAGRGTCGGTGTKTTGGCTTCGGGTGGTCTYAGCCATTTCGTCGTCGACGAGGGTYTGGACGAGATGGCCCTGGACGGCATGAAAGAAAGGAGCGTGGCTAAGCTGGGCGCTCTTCCCAGGGAAAAGWTGCACTCCGGAAACTCGGAGATCAGGAACTGGATCTCCGTCACCGGAGCCACCGAGCATCTGAAGATGGAATTGGTCGACTACGTTCCCTGTTACCGCTCCCCCGCCGGCACCGGCTGCGCCATGGGCTTTGCCACCTGGACTTAAGCGGCRSGYYYRGAGNMTARRGCMSMKARCKMRSSYTATTCGCCGAACGCACCCCCAATCCCTTCGTCCTTCCACCGAAGGATCAGGGCAGGCTCTAACCTTCCCCCGTAAACGGGGAAGGGACTGATCTCCTTCCCCTTGCGGGGGAGGATTAAGGTGGGGGGTGGGTACTTCATCAAAATCACTAGGCTAAGGCATCATCCTGGCGCTCCATCCACCCCTTAAGAAACCCGAGCCACCCGGTAGGCCCATATGCCGCCCCGCTGGGGCTCCTTGCCTTGCAGAACGTCCCGGAAATGGGGTAGTTCATGCAGGGGAGTCCGGTTGGACATGGCGTCAACCAACTCCAGGGGGATCTTCGGGTAGTCGCGGCCGGCGGCGCTGTAGGCCAGGTAGTTCATCCGGGCCTGCTCCTCAAGCTGCAGCATGGCCGTTACCGATTCTTCCAGGTCCTTTCCGGTGGTGACCGCGCCGTGGCCCTGCATCAAGATCGCCTTGTCGCTGCCCATCAGGGTGGCCAGGTCCATCCCTTCCTCGTCGGTCTGGATGGTCTTGACGTGGGGATAAACCTTCAACGGGTTGCGGACCAGCGGGGCCCCTTCCTGGCACATGGGCACGATGGTCACGCCCAGAATGCTGAGGAGAACGGTGTACCGGGGGTGGACGTGGACCACCGAGTTCACCTGGGGTTGGGTTTTGTAGATGCAGGAATGTATCTTGATCTC
>NVSQ01000085.1 GCA_002401285.1 SAR202 cluster bacterium | reverse complement strand
TAGCCACTGCGCTATACCCTAGTCTACAGGCATCTGACCTGTTTGAGGGTCTTTATAACCGTTGACGCTACACCACTCTTTTCAACCAAGTAATCGACCCGATATGAATCCACCGGCATTCCTGGAAAGTTAATTACTGGGCACTTGGACTCTCCTCCATTTCCTGCAAAAACTCCACAGACGTCAACATCGGAGTAAGGCACTCATTATATGATGCCAGGTAACGGCCCAAGATGGACTGACAGTCCCAATCCAGACGAAAATAAACGCTCCGGCGCGAGATCAACGATTACTCTTGCTCCAAGAACTCGCGGACCCACTCGGTCATGGGCTCCCTATCACACATGTTATATAGGAGTACCGCGTTTCGCAGAGAATCGGCTTGGAAGAACCGCTCGTAGAGTACCTGCCTGGAACCGAAAGCGCTGCAGCAGGTATCCCAAGCCAATCGAAATATTCTGACTCGCTCTTTGGCCGTCGCAGTGTCCGTGTCGAGATAACGCTCGATCTCGGTGGCTAGCGGGCCGTTGAGGTCAGCCTCCGACGGAAGCGCCATCAAGCTACTGGAGCCGAGAAGCTGCAGGATTTCCACCATCCGGGGATACATTCGGATGAACAAGTTGCGCGCCACTTGCAGCGGCAACTCGGCGGGGCACATTACGCCCCACTCATCGACTTTGGCATCCACCTCAGCAGAACGCAGGCAGGCCTTGGCTACCTCGAGGTTCTCGATGATCTCTGCCAACATTTGCTGCACCTGCGGAAGCTGGCCCGAACCTAGAGTCCTCACCATTAGGTTGGCGAGGCCCAATATGAACTCGCACTTGACCACGTTCTTGGTCACAACTTGATGTCCGGAGTGAAGATGCCGGTTGGTGGCCATCTGCAGGTTGTTGCAAAGTTCCACATCACCAAGCAAAAATACCCGTTCCCAGGGCACGAACACGTGGTCGAAGAAGGCAATCGCGTCCATCTCCTCGAAGCGGGATCCCAAAGGGTGATCGAAGTGGGATCGGCCCAGGTCGTAGCTCTCTCGGGAGAGGAATCGGAGACCTGGTGTGTCACATGGTATCGCGAAGGCAAAGGAGTAACGTTCCGGGGCCTCGCCGAGAAGCATATGTGACGCGGTCGGGTACAAAGCAATTTCCTCTGACAGCGGAGCGAGCGTAGCCAGGAGACGGGCCCCATTGACTACTATTCCCGCATCGGTCTCTTTGACCACCGACAGCGCGACGTCAGTCCTGTCTTCTAGGGGTGTGGAACCAGGGGTCCTGCTGCGTTGGAGGTTAAGCAGAGTGTGCGTGAGCACCAGGTCATTCTCACGTATGTACTCGTAGTAGTTCTGGATATTATTTTTGAACTCCGGTCGATTTTGCGCAAAATAGTCCCCGGCGGCGGCCATCGCCATGATGTTGACGTTCATGAAGTCCGGGCTCCGCCCCATCATGCCGCAAGATAGCCGGGCCCATCGTGTCATCATCCTGTTCCGTTTTTCCAAGTCTTCCATAGAACGCGGGGTGATAAACGAAAGCCCCACCCTCTCACCGGTTGTCGGTGAAACGTACGTCATCTCGTCGCGCAACTCGGAATCGTGTTGCAGGTCGTATAGGCGGGCCAGGGTGTGGATTCCATTGCGTAACGCCGGATGGGTCGTCACGTCCTTGACCTTTTCACCACCCATATACACCGCAGGTTGGTGATCCTTCGAGCGCGCGATGTACTGTTCCCCCGTTCTGGTTGGCATAATGCTCCCTTCATTCAGTCGGCTTTTCAGAGCAGACCGTCGACTGCTATTTACGACGCTGGGCCCAAAGGCTGCCTGACCAGTTCAGAAACTCGCCAGGGACTTACCGGAGACCTGATGTCGTTCTAAAAACGCAGGAATCAGGTCGGCAGCGCGACACTCCGGGACCTCAACCGCGACGCGATGGACGGCGCAAGAATAACCACACGACCAGGGATAACAGCCACTGAACAGAACAACCGGTCAGCGATCTAAAGCGTCGTTTTCGGTCTTCCTACCGACCTTCTTTGATAAAGTCGGATACCCGCTCACCAATCATGATGGTGGTGGCGTTGGTGTTGGCGCGGATGCAGTCTGGCATAATCGAAGCGTCGGCTACCCTCAGGCCCTCGATGCCGCGCACCCGGCCGTATTGGTTAACGACCGCCATAGGGTCGGAGTCGACGCCCATCTTGCATGTGCCGGATATGTGATGGGATGTGCCGGAATTTTTCCTCAACCAGTCATCCAACGTAGTATCGGAAGCCAGGTCTTCGTCCGTGGGGATGACCCGGTCCAACAAGATGGCGCTGAATTCGGGACTCTCCGCCAACCTTACTCCCAGCCGTATGGCTTCCCGCATCCGGCGCAGGTCCTCGGGTTCCTGATAGTAGTTGTAATTCAAGAACGGTTGCACGTGGGGGTCCGTTGACGTAAGGGTCAACTCCCCGGCACCCAAAGCTAACTGGAGGCTGGCGCTCATCCCGATGTAGTTTGCGTCGTCATCAACAACCACTTGCGCGGGACGGTGTTCGCTGGTCATCAACATCGGGGAGAGTTGCATGTCGTTTCGCAGGTCAGAGCCCTCGATGGTGTAACGGAGCCCAACTTGGATGACTGGCGCTTGCAGGTCCGGCTTCTCGCCGGCGGCCCGATAGATGACGGCGGCGGAGGGATGATCGCGCAGGTTTTTGCCCACCCCAGGCAGGTCCTGAACAACCGGGATTCCCAGGCTTTCCAGGTGGGCGGCCGGGCCGATGCCCGACAGCATCAGAAGCTGGGGTGAGGCCACCGCGCCGCTGCTGACCACAATCTCGTCGGCTTCCACAGTGAACACCTCACCGCCGCTCTCAGCCTCCACGGCTACCGCGCGCTTGCCTTCGAATATGATACGGCGGGCCGTAACGTCGCCTCTGATGGTGAAGTTCAACCGGTGCCGGGCTAGGTCCAAGTAATTCAAGGCCATGCTCATCCTAACGCCTTCGATGGTGTTTCGCGCCCGGGGAGAGACCCCAGTGGACTCCGGATGGTTCATGTCTTCATCTTGTGGGTACCCCTCAGAGACGCACGCTTGTTCAAATGCCAAGGCGTAGGGCAGCCACTCGCTGCGGGGATAGCGGCGGACTGGCACCGGACCGTCAGAACCGTGGAAGTCACCTTTGAAATCTAGATCGGTCTCAAGCTTGTTGAAATATGGCAATACCTTTGTGAAAGCCCATTCGTCGTTCCCCATCGCGGCCCAGCCGTCGTAGTCCTCGGGGATCCCCCGGAAGAGCACCTGCCCATTGACTGCGCTAGACCCACCGGTGGCCTTGCCACGGGGGATGGTCAGATTGGGTTGCTGCGGAGTCATTTGCGCGGTGTAGCCCCAGTTGTGGGGTCCGTAGGCGGAAAGGAATATGTTATTGCCGAACTTCAAGTCGTCCGGTAGCTGTTCAAAATTGGGATAGTCGGGGCCCGCTTCCAAGAGCAGGACCGAGCGGTTCGGGTCCTCGGATAGACGGGTAGCAATGGTGCATCCGGCGGAGCCGCCGCCCACCACAATAACATCGTACTTCATGTTTCAGTATCCTATAATTTCGGTTCAACAGCTTGCATCAATAAACCGGACAGGCGCTGGCATACCGGAATCGCACGGGCATTCTAACCAGACAATAATAATACAACCTCTACGAGGTGCAAGTCACCGCCGACTAAGGGCAGCCGATCAGGTTCCTTAACGGGCCATCGCGACTTACCAATCTCTTCTCCACTTGTGGAGTGAGGACCTCACGACCGTGCAAGAACAAGTCCAGTCCGACGGACGGTATCGGGAGACATTGGTGCACTGGCAATTACCCACCAAATCGTAAGTGGCTTATCCCCCCGGAAGAGTTCTTGCCCCGATGTCCAGTCAGTGCCTCAGGCTCCTCTTTTTAACCAGACGATTGAACCGATTTGAATCAAGCGAGGTCCTAAGAAAGTTAGTTGTTGGGCGTTTGGACTCTACTCTAGCGCGCCACCAGTTAACTTTTTACCACCGTCCCCTTACCGAGACAAACAGCGTTGCCTGGTTGGTGAGAGCCGCCTAGAYARKCTGGGGTCWAATCCGTAGCTAGCTCACCCGYYTGACGGGCATGGGCAGAAAGAAGTCTTTTAGCTCGTTTGGGTTGTGGGTTCTTGATGACCACAAGMCRCTGGGTTGTATATATGYCATTCRCTGCTTGATTAAACAGTACRTATGTACTAATCTCTTGTCTACTCGCTTTAGCAGGAGACTGATATGTCAGAGTTGAACCCAGAAGACAGTTACCAACTTCGTAAACTTCAAATGGATGTAGACAAGAGAAGTCTGGAGTTACAGAAAGCCCAACAGGAGTTGGAACGGTCCYTACTGGAGATGGAACACAAATATGGGCTAATCGGTGGACCAACRACCATCGACCCGCGCTCGGCYACTATCRAGGAACCCCCGGCAGCCCGTRGCGGTARTGGGAAAGGCCAAGCCGAGGATTTGSGAACGGCTGTGGTTGAAGTAGCCGGCTAAGTTAAATAATATTGAGGTGATGCCGTGGAAGCCCAGACTCTTACCTTTTCCCTCTGGTAACTCGTTTGGGGGACGGGCCTCCGCTGTGAGTCGCTGGTGGGTGGCACGAGAAATTTGGCCAGCCGGTGGACGCGCCTGATCCAGGCGACCGTATGGGCCTCCGTGCGTTGGCTATACCGGACCTGGCAGTTTTAATGGGTTACGCCCARRSCRWASSMGARSAWWSMYGRRGAWTRWWRSSKSRKWTRRMCKMGRWWAGWCYMKMKSMKCMYMTCGRCYMRKCWSRRYSWSGSCRGAGCGTCGCCGGAAATTTGAGGCATTTAATCACCCACAAAAACAACCACCACGGTCAGGTGGACTATATCCGTGGTCTCCAGAACCAGACCTGGGACCTGCCTCCGGATACTAGCGCGGTCTTGCCTTAGGCCGCCGGCATTGGACCTAAAAGGCACTGTCATCAGTTTGTGAAAGCGCTCCACCGGCGGATTAAAAAGCTAGTGGTGGACAACAGTCCGTTGTTCAGCGTGGACAGCGTGGCGCCGGGAGAATCAGAATCGTCCCCACCCACCACCGGATATTTCCGACACTACGCAGACTCCGGGAATACACCCTAACCGTCGCTCATGTGTCCAAGGGAGGCGGGGAAAACGAATCATATGCCGGCACAACCGCGCTCTTACCGCCTTGGTGTCCCATTATTACTCCGTCGTTTACAGTCCTCCATGAGCCGAGTCGATAACGCTGATTTATACCACTAGTATCCGGAGGGTAGCTATATAGTCTGCCAGTAACGGCGCCCTTCGGCCCGCACAACCTTTCCAAAGCCGCTGCTATGGCAGATGGCCATGGTGGCATTCTCCGCCTCGGCACGCTCCACCATCCGTCCTCTGGTCTGAATCGCCAAGACGGGATCGTAATCGAAGATAAAGGCCCAGTCGGTTTCTGTAACCTGAGCCGGGTTATGGAAAACATCTCCCATAATTAGCGCCCTCTCCCCGCCGGACACTATGACCAAGCTCATAGATCCCGGCGTGTGACCGGGCGTGGGAATGGCGGTGATTTCGCTGGTCAGGGTGCTCTCGCCGATCAAAGGGTCCAGCACCCCAGCTTTCTCCAAGGGTCCGATGGTTTCTTCCCAATACGAGAACCCGAAAATCTGCTCACCATGCGGTGTCTTGAAGGCGCCCACGTCGGCTTCGTTGGCCACGTACCGGGCTTTAGGAAAGCTGGGCGAGTTATTGGTCCCACCGCTGGTATTCCAGCCCACATGATCCGGATGAAGGTGGGTTAGGAACACGGTGTTCACGTCGTCGGGTTTCAACCCTGCGACGGATAGTTCGGCCAATAAGTGCCCGTCATTGCCACCGCCAAAGGCCGCCACGGTTCCCGGATTAGTAGCGCTGTTCCCCAGGCCAGTGTCAACCAAGATCGTTTGGCCTTGAGAGCGAATCAAGTAGCATTCGAAATGGGCCCTCAGGTTGTCGATTCCGTTAAATGCCTCGGGGTAACGCTGTTGGTATTGAGACCAAGAGTCGGCAGGAACATCGGGGAATGTCTGATCCAAAGGTAAAGCTAACTCGGCGTCATGTAAAACCGATGTCTACGTTCCCCACGGAAATTTTGCTGTGCGGCATAGTTAACCTCTTGAGCTGAACAG
>NVSQ01000004.1 GCA_002401285.1 SAR202 cluster bacterium | reverse complement strand
AACCGTCCTGGGCAAAGAATACGTTGCCCGAGTTTTCGTCTAGCCGCCAGATCACCAGGGCCGACGAGTCCGGCAACGACGTGAGGAAGTCTGGGACGAATGTCTTGTTAGGGTCTTGGGGCAATCCCTGCTTAAAGTCAATCTCTTTTATCCCATCGACAGCAAGCGATGATTGGGCGGCTGTCACGTCTTCCACCGGATAGGCTTCGGGGAAGGAGTCCAGGAAGAAGGCGTTGGCCGCCTTCCGAATGCCGTCCCGGTCACCGTCCAGCCGAGTCGACTGGCTCCGGGACCCCAATCCTACCACCTTGCCGGCCACCAGACCGGCCAGAATCCCTAGAATGGCCATGACGGCCAACAACTCCACCAGTGTGAAACCCTTCTGCGATCTATCTCTGCCTAGTACCATGATAAGCCCTCCGTTTCTTAAGCCTCGTCTTCATCCTGGCCGCGATGGCCCGCTTTAGCATCACCCTCATGGGTGCATACTTGGATGATCAAGTTGTTAACCGCTCTCCAGCCTTGAAATCATCGTGAATTCGATTACTCGGCCCATGTTGAGAGCTGATTTCCGGCCGGTTGGTTCGAATCCAGACCGGTGATATGAGAATACAAACTCCAAGGGAGAGGGAATAGACAGCCATCCCGCATAACATTGGGGGTTGCCACGCAAAATGTTTGTGGGTTCTTCCCTTGCCCCGTCGCCAGGGCGCCTTCCGCCGTGCCTCCAACTCGGGCAATGGGTTTCCCACTAGAAAGGGTGGCCTATTCGTGACTGCAATGGGCCTAGGCCGGTCAAAACTTACCAGAGAGGGGATGATGATGGCCGCGCCCACGACTCCGGGCTGGTGGGTCTGTCTGGTTTCGAAAACAACGCTCGGCTCACCCACTACTGATCTGTACGCCTAGATCGGACTGAGGGGCACTTTGACGTTGTGGCTCTGGTGGGCCGTGAAGGTCAGGGTTTGGCGCCGTATCGGCCACGGATGTGATTTATCTTGCCGTCGGACCGGTCCAACCTGGCTGCGACGTCTTGATGTCAATGGCCCCAGCGAACCTCCCGGTGACCGGAGCATTACGCGGTCCCTTGATTCTGTCCGGTGGCGCCTGATGGCCGGTGGGAAATGATCTATTAATAAAAAAGCGCCCCGGTGAAATCCGGGGCGCTCCTGAATCAAATGACCGGCCTATTGCTTTTTCCATCCTTACCGGCCAGCTAAGGGCTATTGCACTCTGGTCGCCCGTTGTGGGCCGCCCGAGAGATTCAGGCTTTCAGGCGGCGTAACATCTTCGAACCAGTAAAACCTAGCCAAACTACTCACCCGAGGAGAACTTCTGGATACGGTCGTTCTTGGTATCGGCAACGTACACATTGCCCGCTCCGTCCACCGCCACGCCCTGTAGGGTATTGAACTCCCCATCGCCGGTTCCAAATATGCCCCACTCGGCCAGGAAGACCCCCGCGGATGTGAATTTCTGGATGCGGTCGTTGCCTCTGTCGGCTACATAGACGTTTCCTGCTGAGTCTACGGCCACACCGGATGGGAGCCGGAATTGTCCCGGATCTGCCCCGGAGATGCCCCCAATAATCAGTACGAGTGCCCCAGAAGAGGTAACCTTTTGGACGATGCCGTCGTCTCTGTTAGCTACATAGATTGAGCCGTCCGACGCCGCGGCTATATCGTATGCCACATCACTGACCCACTTGGTTATGAAGCTACCTGAAGAGTCGAACTTCTGGATACGATCGTTGTTTGTGTCGGCTACGTACACGTTGCCCGCTCCATCCACCGCTACGCCCTGTGGGTTGTTGAACTGACCATCTCTGCTTCCAAATGTTCCCCACATCGTTACAAAGGCGCCAGCGGAGGTAAATTTTTGTATACGGTTATTTCCCTTGTCCGCCACGTATATGTTGCCTGCGGAGTCAATGTCCGCATGCTCGGGCCTGAAGAACTGTCCTGGGCCGGTGCCCTCGCTACCCCAACCCATCACGAAGTTCCCGGATGAGTCGAACTTCTGGATGCGGTGGTTGCTTCTGTCCACCACGTACACGTTGCCTGAGTTGTCCACAACTACCTCACGCGGAGAGTCGAATTGCCCAAAGGCGGAGCCTGAGGTACCCCACTTAAGATGGAAGGTGCCCGCGGGTTGTGCGGGTTGCACTTCCATGGCTACCGATACCGTCTCGCTTCCGCCGTTCGATGCCACAGTTATGGTGGCGCTGTAGTTCGCGGCAGCTAGGCTGCTCCGGTTCGCCGTGACCGTGATTGTGTCCGTCTCCGARGTCGTGGATCCACTGGTGGGAGCCGTCCCTAAGAATCCTACGCTGTCGTTGTCGGAGATCGTCCAAGTGAGGCTGCCCCCGCCTGTGTTGGTTATGTCAAAGGTCAAGTTGATCAGACCGGTCCCGAAGTCCAGCRCCGACGTTGAGACTGCCAGAGCCGGTGCRGCTAGCGCCTCAGTCGTGAATATGCTGGTGMAAGGCGTTAATGTGTTTAGCGCCAAATCGGTGATACCACYGGTCAACGTCACCGTGTAGGTGGTGCCATTCGCCAGGCCTACCGACGGATTGAATGTCGCGCTCAGGCCATTCCCGGCAACGGTGACCAATCCCGCTACGGGGTTGGTGAGGTTGTCTTCGATCTTGAACGTGGTTGCATTAACCGTCGACGCAGTTACTTTTTCGRAGAATGTTGCCACGATATTTATRCCCACCGCCACGCCGGTGGCGCTATTATTCGGGGATATCGTACCCATTATCGGCCCTGTGATGTYCGGYACCGGGGTTGACGTTGGGATTGGGGTTGGGGAGGCTATGGGGTCTCCCTTGATCAACAACGCCTGGCCGGCCCGCCACCTGCTCGAACACGTCCTTTACCTGGATGGTGGAGTGTTCCTCGCTGATCCAACGGTATACCGCAGCCTGGYTGGGATTGGTAATCAACGGGTCGTTAAGATTGTTTTCGTCGGGATGGCTGAAAATCTTCAAAACCCAGGTCTCCCTGGATTCGTTGTGCTCCACTAGCGAGCCCTGRGRCCGGTCGATCTCCAAGTTTATGGTGCCCGGAGTATCAGTGGTGGCCGGGGAGATTTCCAGTTTGTGGGTCAGCGTTGGACCCGGGTTTCGGGTAATGCCGTCTGCTTGGAGTGCCCCTTTTACGGTGCCCACAACGTTGCCGTCGGCTTCGCTTACGGCCGTGGCATAGTTGGGTGAAACCTCCCACTTGTTGGCTCGTCCCGTCGCCAGGACCRGGGCGGARACTTTCAATATATGACCCGGTTTCCAGGGATTGTCAACGTCAAAAAAGACATCCAGCTTGCCCACTTCAGCACCGGTGGGCAGAGATTGTCCCCCGATGATGTATCCGGCGGGTATCTGGGTCTTCAAAAGCTCCACCGCCGCCCGGTTTTTGCTCATGATTAGACTAAAGGTTATGGTGGATGTGGCGCCGGTTTCTGTGTCGTCGGCGGCTACGTTCAGCCTGCTGTTGGACGGAAGAATTAAGGGAGCGCCATCGGCAGCGGGGAAGACGTCACCAGTGGTGGTGACCACCCGGTAACTCACCAGGGCAGCCGAGTTGGGGATATCTTTAATATAGTCCGGAGCGAAGGTCTTGGTGGGATCCTGGGGCAATCTGGCATCGAAGTCGATGAGCCTGACGTTCACGTCGCCGGCAGGCAGATGAGGGGAATCCAGACCATCCAGTTCTCCATCGTTATTGGTGTCGGGGTTAACGACCGGGTAGGTTTGGGGKAAGGAGTCATYATAGAACCGGTCGGCGGCCGTTGCCAAGTTTCTTGTGTCGCTCTGGATCTGAGCGTTCTGTCCGCTGGCGCCTAAGCCGGAGATGGACCCGGCGACCACTCCGGCAAGAATGCCGATGATGGCCATTACAGCCAACAGCTCAACCAGAGTGAAACCTCTTTCGCTCCGCATCAAATTATCTCTTGGGCTCGTATAACTGGACATGTAGTTACAATAGTCTCAATCACGCCTATAGGAATCACCCTCAAGGGTGGTTCCTATGATGAAAAATTGGCTAACCCAAATAAATCCACCGGGCCCGGGAAATGGCTACGCCGGGGGTAATCCTTCGATTGGTACCGTGGAACTCTAGAGGGGAATTTAAACGTCTTGGAGAATTTCGCCCGGGGTTAGGCGTGGGACGTTGGACAGAGAGTATCGGAATTTACTGAAACCATCCGGGAAATCGGACATTTAAAGGGACCGCGGTAAAAACGGCTCGGGGCGGAGCCGGCGCCCGGATACCAGGCTATTCAACCGTGACGGACTTGGCTAAGTTCCGGGGCTGATCCACGTCGCAGCCTCGCAGCACCGCGATGTGGTAAGCCAGCAATTGCAGGGGCACCGTGGCCAGGATCGGGGTCAAGAGCTCGTCGATCTCAGGTATGAACAACAATTCGTCCACCTGATCCACGAGCTCTTGGTTGCCTTCGGTAACTACCGCCACAACCACGCCATCCCTAGCTTTGACTTCCAGGATATTGTTCACCATCTTATCGTAGAGGCTACCGTTCGGAGCTAACGCCAAGGTCGCCATTTCGTGATCTATCAATGCTATAGGGCCGTGCTTCATCTCACCGGCGGGATAGCCTTCGGCGTGGATGTAGCTGATTTCTTTTAGCTTCAGTGCTCCCTCCAAGGCGATGGGGGCATTGATTCCACGTCCCAGAAAGAGAAAGTAGTTGTACGACGAGAACCGGCGGGCCAACCGTTGATAGACCGAAGTGTCGGCCAGCATATCCCCCATYAACCGGGGGCACTTCGCCAGTTGGTCCACCAACCGCCTCGTGTCCTCGCTGGATARAAAACCCCTGGACTGCCCCAGGTAGCCGGCGAACAAGCTGAGCAACGTCAGAGCGGCGGTATAGGTCTTCGTTGAGGCTACGCCAATCTCGGTACCTGAACCCATGTACAGAGTCGCCTCAGCCAGGCGGGTAGTTTGACTCCCCTCGACGTTGCAAATGGTAACCAGCCTACCGCCTTTCTCGCGCACCATCTGCATCGCCGCCACAGTATCCGCGGTTTCACCGGACTGGGCGATGGCTACAACCAGCGTATCGCTATCGATAATCGGATCCCTGTATCGAAACTCCGAGGCGGCCTCGGYCTCGGCGGGTAGACCCGCCAACTGTTCAAATAGATATCGTCCCACCTGGGCGGCGTGCAGGCTTGTTCCACAACCRATCAGGATGACCCTCTTAATATCCTTTAACTCTTGCAGCGAATAGCCAAGTTCGGGCAAGTCGATCAGGCCTTCCTGGAAGTCTACCCGGCTCCGCAGAACGCTGGCCACGGCCTGTGGCTGCTCCATGATCTCTTTAAGCATGAAGTGCCGGTAGCCGCCCTTGTCGATCTGCACGTCTACAGGTGAAACCGAACGCAGTTGCTTGTCGATCTCCTTGCCGTCGATGTCCCGGTAAACGACCCCTTCGGTGGTTACCGAGGCCATTTCCCCCGAATCTAGGAAGCCTACTTGACCGGCCTGGGGTTCTTGGCGCAGCAGAGGCAGCATGGCGGGCAGGTCGCTGCCAATGATGCCTTGGCCGTCCCTATGGGCAACCACGATGCCGCCCGCATGGCCCAAGCGCAAGGCGCAAATCTTACCGGCTTCCCCCAGGAATGTCGCGGTGACAGTCTGGGAGCCTTCGACTATCCTACCCATGCGAAGGAAGGCATCTTCAAAGCTGTTTCCCTGGTCGATCCCCTCTTCAATGAGATGGGTGATTACTTCGGTGTCGGTCTCGGATACAAACTTGTGGCCGTTAGACARCAATTCYYGCTTCAAAGCAAGGAAGTTTTCGACGATGCCGTTATGGACCACGGCGATGCGCTGGTGGCAGTCGGTGTGTGGATGCGCGTTAGCGTAAGTGGGCTTACCATGGGTCGCCCAACGGGTGTGCCCCAGGCCCAGGCAGCCTTGAGGCACGTCTTCCTGCCCGGAAGACGTGAGGCCGTTAACTTTCCCTACGGTCTTTCGGAACTGGAGCTGGCCCGATTGATCGACAATGGCGATACCGGCGCTGTCATAGCCGCGGTATTCTAGCCGCTGCAATCCCTCAAGAATGATCGGCCAGGCTTCGCGGTCCCCCACATAACCAACTATGCCGCACACGTTCCCTCCCAAAGCACTCGCCACCGGCTTGGGCGCCGGGAGCCACGGCCCAAACCGTGATGCCCTTGGTCAACTAGCAAACTTCCGGGCTAACGGCAAGATTGCTCCGGTATATTTTACCAGAAGTGACCTGGGCTACCGCATGCTGGCTTCCAACTCTTCGAAAAATGCTCTCAGGTCGTCGGCTATTTCTTGGGCGGGGATATCTTCCATGCTCTCAGGAAGATCCCTTAGCGCCTCGTCGATCTCCACTTCTTCTTCGAATATGTCTTTCAACGAGAGTCCCGTGCCTTCATTGCTCCCAGTAGGCTCGCTCTTGGTCTCATTCTGATTCTGAGCCGGCTGACCCGCATTCGCCCCGCCTTGGGCCGGGGCAGACCCTCCAGCGGAAGCGCCGGTGCCGCCGCCGGCCGAAGGCGCGTTACCGGGTTGAGGCCCGGCAGGCGCGGAGCCTCCACTTGAGTCATTCACCACACGTACGTCGGGGACGCCTTCTAGACGAACAACTTGGACATCAGGTAGATTTTCTTCTTCTGCGGGTTCGGCGGCGGCATCTCCGCCGGCMGCCTGTGTGCAAAGGAAAAGGGGTAACACTGATCGAAGGTGGAAAACCCAGTAAAGAGGCAGTTTCACCCAGGCAACGGGGTGCCAGCACCCATCGGTCTGGGCAGACCRGTAGCTAAGTGTGGACAAATCAGGAAATCGGAGCCGATCAAACAGGAAGAGACGTCACTATCCACCACCRAAAGGCGGCCCAATTACCGATGATTGCGGAGGGTAACGTGGACTGATGAACCGGACGGTTAGTATTCTAACGAAGCAAAANTGTGCATCGTCATTCCGACTGTAGRGGGGAATCTAGGGAGGCGGAGGGGACGCCTCGGCCTAGATGATTCGTCCTTCCCGCGAAGAACTCAACATGACATGCTCGAAGGAATTACACGCCGGCTCAATCAATCGATCCATCACATTCAAGTGGGCGCAGTTCTAGAACGAATCTAAACCAGGGGGGACCGGAGGGTGGAGAGCTAGCTCTGGGCCTGTTTGGCTAGGTTCCGAGCAAAGTCTTGCAGGGTTGAATTGGCTTTACGGCGAATGATCGGCTGACCCAACTCGCCGATCTTGCCCATAAACACGGTGTCGGAGACGATGAGCATCTCAGTCTCCTCCGGAGAAATGGAGGTGATTTGCATGGTCAGATCGGCCCTGATGGATCCTCCCACCCTACGGTCGGCCGCTTCGATGTGGAAACGAGCTTCGCCCTTCTCCTTGTCTTGCTCCACAACACTTATCGTACCGGAGAAGTTCAGGCGGACGGGCCCGATCCGGACTTGCATAACGGCCTTAAACCGGTTCTCTCCGTCGGAAATGACGTCCTGTACACCTGGGATACAGGGAGCTACTTGGGGGATGTCCAGTAACAACGCCCATGTTTTATCCACCGATGCAGGCACTAGACAGCGGTTTTCCAGCTTCATTCGGCTACCCTTAGCGACCCGCGGCTAGGGATTGGGTAACGGCGCGGCGGGTGAAGACCTCCGCCATCTGCCGTTTGTAATCGGCCGATCCRCGGAAATCGTCCAGAGGGTCAACTTCCCCTATAACCGCCGCCGCGCTGGCCCGGATGTTCTCCTCGGTCAGGGGGCGTTGCCGCAGCAAATCTTCGGCTGCCYTCGCCCGTATCGGGGTAACGCCCGACGCGCCCAATACGATACGCACGTCCCGGCAGTTGTTGCTCTCGTCGGCGTCGACGATGGCCGCCACGGAGACGGTGGCGTAATCGTCGGCGGTGCGTGGCAAAAACTTCAGGTAGACAGCTCCGGAACCGGCGGGCGCCTGGGGAATCAACACGCTGGTCAAAATCTCACCGGGTTGGACGTCGGTTTCGAAATAGTCGATGAACAGGTCTTCCACTGGGACGATTCTTTCACCGCCCTTGGAAGAGAGGACCACCGAGGCCCCCAAAGCTATCAACGAGGGAGGCGGGTCCTGGTTGGGGTCGCCGTGAACCAGACCACCCCCGACCGTGCTCATGTTGCGGATCCTAGGAGTTGCCACCTTCCGGTACGTATCGGCGACTAGGGGCAAGCTTTGGCGGATCAATGGGTCGGTTTCCATCTGGCGCTGGGTGCACAGGGCGCCCACCCGCACCGCGCCGTTGCCGTCTGAGGCCACAGAGGCCAAGCCGGGAATGCGGCGCAGTCCGATAACGTGGCCCGGCTGGGCCAGACGCTGCTTCATCATAAGCACCAAGGCCGTACCGCCGGACATCACTCGAGCATCGTCGCCGTACTGGTCCAGCAGTCCGAAAGCTTCATCCAGGCTGGTAGGGCTGTGAAACTCAAAGTCGATCATCGCCCGGCCTCCTGGGACACACGGGCCGCGTTTTTCACCGATTCTAAGATGCCGTAGTATCCGGTGCACCGGCACAGGTTCCCCATCATCCAGTCCTTGATTTCTTCCTCGGTTGGGTCGGGATTAACGTCCAGCAGGGCCTTGGCGGCAATCACTTGACCCGGAGTGCAGATGCCGCACTGGAAACCGCCATGGTCGATGAACGCTTGCTGCACCGGGTGCAGCTTCCCATCTTGCGCCARTCCYTCAACGGTSGTTATGTCGGCGCCGTCGGCGGTWACCGCCAGMRTGATGCACGAKGCCACCATYTGCCCATCCACCARCACGGTRCAGGCMCCRCATACTCCCACGCTGCAACCTTCCTTGGTTCCGGTCAGGCCCAGATCGTAGCGCAAGCAGTCCACCAGCATGCGGCGCGCCGGCACCTCCAAATCATGATCTGTGCCGTTTACTTTAAACTTAATACGATGATCCATTTTCCATCCTTCCCGTATCTGAGAAATGNCCGATTTGGCGAAACCACCCAATGTTATACTACGCGTCATCGCGTGACAAGAGATTGCGGCCCAGTCGTGAAGGGGCACGGCCTTCCCCAACGGATCTCCTATCGGTCTGATATTAAAGCGAGGTATCAAAATGCCCAACGAGGACAATGAACAATCTGTCCAGCACATCGGCAATACCATCCTGGTGGTGATGATGGAAGTGGAACCGGAAGGGGAAGAAGCCTTCGAGCGATGGTATAACGACGAACACCTGCCGGAGCGCCTGGAGATACCGGGCTACGTCAGCGCCCGCCGCTTCAAGCTGGAGGAAGGAGAAGGGGTTTTAAAGTACCTGTGCATCTGGGAATTGGAGGACGYCAGCCCGCTCGAGAGTGACATGTATAAAGCCCAACGGGCCCGCCCCAGCGAGATAAGAGACCGGGCAAACCAGTACATCACCCAACGCGCCCGAGGCTTATACAAGCAAATATACCCGTTAACCGGAGCTTATGAAGACCACTCCGGCTACTACCCGGAGCAGGTTCGCAGCTAGAGCCGGCGACGGCTTAGAATTTGGTCAACCGGATCAACTCTCCCACGTCGGCCAACCTCTCCATGTTCCAGAGCCGGTCCAATAAGGCGTCTGCCTGGGCCTGGGACAGCGGACCGCATGCCAACGAGCGGAACTTGTCCTCCAGTTCGGCGTCGGACAGCGGGTTCTTGAAGTGCCCGTTGTGATAGGCCACTTGGGATGAAAACCGCAGACCGGCCCCGGTTAACACCTCCAAGTCGCACAGCATGGCTTCCGGCGCCCGCTGGTTCGCTTCCTCGGAGACGCTAACCTTGACCCGGCTCGTCAGGTCCAGCAGGCTCTGGTTTTGCAGGTACTCGTCGCCAAAGTGACTCTGGTCCACCGCCCCGTACATCAACGCCACGGCCACGGTATAGGGCATGCTGTGGTCGGCGGTTTCCCGGTTGGTAGGCCGCCACTTTTCCGCGTCCCCTGCCATGATGTTGATGGCGGTTTGCAAAGTCCGCACCTCTACCTGGGCGATGTCCTCTACAGAAGGTAGCTTCTCCCGAACCTCCAGAGCGGCCTGCACCACCGTTTGCGAATACTGGCCCAACGGAAAGCGCTTGATGCTGCACTCCCCAATCTTGAAGGGCTGGTCCCCGCCGCCAAAGGGCTCCAACTCAAAGGGCTGGCGGGACACCGCCTTAAAGTAGCCGCCTTCTCCCTCGAAGATCGGCGAAGGGCCGGTAAGCCCTCTTTGGGCCAGCATGGCGGCGAAAACGGCGTTGCGGCTGGCGTTGGCGTAAGCGCATCCCTTCCACATGGACACATCGCCGATGCGGGTTTGGTACAGGGCCAAGTTAGGGGCGATTCCCAAATTCAATGCCTGCAGAGTTTGGTCCTCAGTCAGCCCCAGGCAACGGGCAGCCCCCAGAACGCTGGCGATACCGCCTACGGTTACGTGGTCAAACCCGCCGGGCTTGATGTCCACGGCATCGCAGATCCGGCAAAATGCTTCATAAGCCAGCACGGTGGCGACAATCATTCCCTTGCCCCCGGCCCGGCCTACTTCGCTGCAAGTCAGGGTCGCGGCGATGCTATCGCTGGGATGACCCGACTCTTTACTGGTGTAGCCGTCGTTGTAGTCCAGATAACGGATCATCACCCCATTGGCAAAGGTGGCCATATCCGGGCTGGTCGCCAGTCCGCTGCCWAGGATCGTGGCGGGCGAACTGCTGGTCACCGTCGCGGCRGTTTCCCGGGCGATCCGGCTGGGCTCGCCGTCATATCCCCCCAGGGCACATCCCAGTGTATCGATAATCATCCGCTTGGCCAGATGGACGACATCTGTAGGCAAGTCCTCGTATCGTAGGGACGTAGCGTAGGAACTTAACCGCTCGGCAATGTTGGTTACTATGGTCCCTCCAGGCAGAATAAGGGCAACCAAGGCGGACTTAGGCGAAGTGGGGCATGACCTCTTTGGCGAACAACTCCATCGACCGCATCAACTTGCCATGCTCCATGCCACCCATGGAAAAGGTGCAACCGAGGTACTCTATCCCTTCCTTCTGAAGCGCTTTAATCTTAGCGATACACTTCTCCGGGCTGCCGATAATCGCWCGGTTCTCGTAAATATAATCGTAGGTGGGAGGCAGTTCGGTTCGGGTCCGGCGCCAGTCCTCCAAGTGATGGTGGACCTCGCTACCCTCAGGAAATTGACGGCGCCATTGAGTCATGTCCTGAACCCAGTTCACGGCCTCCCGGCTATCCCGCCGGGCTTCCTCTTCGGTCTTTCCCACATGGAAGTAGCGGAAAAAAGGTATTTCGGACATCGGGACGTTATGCCCAGCGTCTCCGGATAACTCCACGAACCGGTGGCATAGCGCCAGAGCTTCGGGAGTGTCCTGCACTACCCCCACGATTAGAGGAAAGCCGGTACCGGCGACGAAATCCAAGGTGGCCTCGGTCCGGGTGGCTGCCAAGTAAACCGGTGGATGGGGCTGCTGCACGGGCGGCGGCACCAGAGTGGCCCGGTTGACCTGGTAGTGTTCCCCTTGATGCGAGAACTCCGGCGTCGTCCAAAGACCTTTGATCACTTYGATGCTCTCTTGGAATCTTCCCTGGCTCTCTTCACGATCGACGTTATAGCCCCGGTATTCGTAGTTAGCCGTCCCCCGTCCAAAGCCAACGTCCAATCGGCCATCGCTAAGGGCATCCACGGTGGCGGTGTCCTCGGCCAGGCGGATCGGGTTGTGCAGCGGTGGCACCAGCACAGCGGTGCCGATACGGATTCTTGTTGTCCTAGCAGCGAGATTGCCCGCCAATACTAAACACGAAGAGCCAATCCCATAGCGGGAGAAGTGGTGCTCGGCCAGCCAAGCGCTGTGGAAGCCCAGTTCCTCGGCGTATTGAACCTCTTGAATCGTGTTGCGAAATACCTGCCGTGTATCGATCCCTTCGGGCCAGGGAACGTGGGTGAAGATTCCGAACTTCATTCTTAGTCCTCCCGTYGGCTCCGCTCCAGAATCGCGTCAGGTCCGGAACCCGCCCTATTATTCCATATAAATCTGACAGCTACCAATCTTTGMCGGATGACCATGTCATGCCGAGTCCTTCGTRGGAAGGACGAGGCATCTGGGATGGGGCCGCTCCACACTTCCCAAGATTCCTCGCCGCCCTTCCGCCGAARGGCTGGTGTYGGAATGACGAAGTGCGCGACCGAATGTTGGCAATTCTATTTTCGGAGGAATCACAATGGTAAAAATTAACCGTGCTCGGCAGGGGTCAACCATTCCAGGCCGCAGTGACCACGCGCGGTCGAACTAATCAAATCGGATGGTATAATCCGTGGGCGGCGGGCCTTGTGTCCTGATTTGCGGCCTTCGCTTCGCCGTTCGTTCCCCTTTGACTCAGACCCTTAGGTTGTGGACCATTGCCTGCTCACGTCCTGCACGGCGATACCTACTTGGTGCAACGGCGACTGTCCCGCCTGGAAGCGGAAGCCGGGGCCGAAGACGTTCTGGACGCCAACCGCCACCGCCTCATGGGACTCCAGACCAACATCAACGAACTGGTTGCCATCTGCAACGCCCTGCCGTTCATTGACTCCCATCGACTGGTGGTGGTGGAAGGACTGCTCGCCACGTTTGAACGCCGCCCAGGAAGAGGCCGGCGCCGGAGTAGCGATAACCAGGCAAGCGGCGGGGCGCTGGGCGGATGGGAAGGACTGGACCAGGTCATCGCCGGCATGCCCGATACCACTCTGCTGATCTTCCTCGACGCGACTCTGCCGGACACCAATCCAATGCTTCGGCATTTGCGTGAAGCCGCCGAGATCCATGGATCGCCCACACCTTCCGGTGAGGCCCTGGCCCGCTGGATCAAGGCTACCGTGGAGGAGAAGGGCGCCAGCATCAGCCCGTCGGCCATAGGCTCATTGACCGAAATGGCAGGCGGAGATCTCTGGTCCCTGGATAATGAGTTAGAGAAGCTTTCCCTCTTCGCCGCCGGCGGCCGCATAGAAGAATCCCACGTCAACGAATTGGTGCACCTGGCCCGGGAGTCCAACGTGTTCGCCGCGGTGGACGCCATGATTGACGGCCGCCAATCGATGGCCTTGAGCTTGCTACACGAACTACGCGAGGAGGGGAAAGAAGCTCCCTACATCATCTCCATGGTGGAAAGGCAACTCCGCCTAATGGCCCTTGCCAGAGACGCTGTCGACCGTGGGATACCCCAGGGGGAATTGGGGAGCCACCTGGGAACTACCTCCCAATTCGTGATTAGAAAAACAATGGAGCAGGCCCGCCGCCATTCATGGAGCGACATCATGTGGCGCTACCAGCGCCTGCTGGAAGCGGACCTGGCCATAAAGCAAGGAAAGTTGGAGCCGGACCTGGCGCTGGAACTCCTGGCGGCAGACCAGGCGGACCGGAGCCGGCGCTAGTTGTCCTTATCCTGAATATTCTTCGAATGATCGGCAGATTCCGGTTCCCTCTGGTTCCGGTCCCAACCGATGCTGCTGAAAGCTATAAGTTTGCCTATGCTTAAAGGGTCGTCTATCTTGCCGATGCTCCGCGCTTGCGGCGCCGAGGTTGTTGGAACTTATCTGCTGGTTGTCTTCGGCACCGGAGCCGTGGCGGCCGCCGTGCTTACCGGAGCCCAGTCGGGTATATGGCAGGTGGCGGTGGTGTGGGGTTTCGGCATCACCATCGCCATCTATGTGACGGCGGCGGTGTCCGGGGCGCACCTGAATCCGGCGGTAAGCCTGACCTTCGCCATCTTCCGCCGGCGCGAGTTTCCTTATACCCGTTTGCTGCCCTATTGGACTTCTCAGCTTACGGGCGCCGTCCTGGCCGCTTTGACCGTCTTGTGGCTGTACGGTCCCTTCATCGCTCGGTTCGAGTCCGAAATGGGCCTGGTACGCGGCGCTCCCGGCAGTCAGCATTCGGCCATGGTATTCGGCGAGTACTTCCCGAATCCCGCCCTTTTCGGCACCGGCCCCGATGCTCAGAGTCTGATAAGCCCCCTGGGCGCCGCCGTGGTCGAAGGCTTCGGCACGGCCATCCTGCTACTGGTTATCTTCGCGCTGGTGGACCGCCGGAACGCCAGCTTACCGACCAAATACCTCAGTCCCTTCTTCATCGGGTTCACCGTGGCGGTCCTGATCAGCCTRTTCGCTCCGTTAACCCAGGCAGGGTGGAACCCGGCCCGGGACTTCGGYCCCCGGCTGGTTGCCTACTTTGCCGGTTGGGAAAGCATTGCCATACCGGGACCGTCCGGCGGGTTCTGGGCTTACATCATCGGCCCTCTGGTGGGAGGGCCTTTGGGTGCGGCAGTCTACGAGTTCCTGATCCGGCCCGGATTGGCAGTCCGGATTCCCGTAGGCTCCCAGAGTTCCGATGGCGATGACGACCCGCCTGCCGAACCCCTGGAATAACGGAGGCTGGGAGATTTTTCTGGACGTCTATTCCAATACTAAGTAGTAAGGAAGTCCCGGCCCTTCAATAGTTTCACGGCGATCCGGCTTTCCCAGATCACGGTGACCCCGATAGGATTGTGCCAACCACGTTTCAGAACCCGGCTAAGTCCCCGGAAGCATGGGATTGTAGCAGGCCACCATATGCTCAGAGGCGACCTCTTCCAGGSGCGGGCGGTGTTCCACTCGGCACCGGGAAAGCGCTTTGTGGCACCGCGGCAGGAAGGGACATTCCTCCGGCAAGTCAATCATGTCCGGCGGCACTCCCCTTAGGGGTTCCAGCCTCCGGTCAACGTCATCCAACCGGGGCAGRGTCTTCAGCAGRGACCAGGTGTAGGGATGCTGCGGYTCTTTGAAKAGGGGAATCACTTTCGATGTTTCCACCACGGTACCCGCGTAGATGACGCCGACCTTTTGAGCCATGCTAGCCACGATTCCCATGTCATGGGTGATCAGGAGAATCGAGGACCCTTGCTCCCGGCAAAGGGCTTTCAATCGTTCCAGGATCTCCGCTTGAAGCGTTACATCTAGCCCCGACGTCGGTTCGTCGGCGATCAGTACCCGCGGCCGTAGCACCAGAGCTATGGCCAGCATAATCCTCTGGCACATACCTCCGCTGAGACTGAAGGGATATTGCCCCATGATTCGCTTGGGATCGGGCAATCCCATCTCCCGCAACATATCCTGAGCCATACCATTGGCAACACGGGATCCGACATTGGTGTGGGCCAGAATGACTTCTTCCAATTGTGGTCCAACCAACTGAACCGGGTTCAGGGCGGATTGGGCATCCTGGAAAATCATCGATACCTGGTTACCCCGAATCTTTCTCAGTTGCTCTTGGCCGATCCTTAGCAGGTCCACTCCGTCAAAGATAACCCGGCCCGACGGCACGGTTGCCGACACGGGGAGTAAACCCATGATCGCCAACGCCAAAGTACTCTTGCCCGCGCCGCTCTCCCCAACAAGGCAGTAGATCTCACCCTCTTCCAGGACGAAGTTGACGCCGTTCAAGGCCTTAACTGGTCCCGCCGGTGTGCCGAACCGGACATGAAGATCTTCTACTCGTAATGCTTCAGCCATGGATGACCCTCGGGTGCCCCAACGCCGTTCCATATCGGGCGATGAAGCGGTGGTATGTTGCTGGCGCTATCAATTACTCTCCGATTTTTCAGCGCGTTCAGGCATTGCGGCTTGCCGCTTGCGGGCGGATGAGCTGCTCGGCCCTGAACCTGCCCGCCTTGAGTTCCCGGATCAAGTCATCCACACCGGTGATTTTCCGCTCGAACAATGTTGCCGCGGTCCCTATCTGTTCTACCCGGTGGGCGTCGCTGCCCCCGGTCATTTTTATCTCCAGCCGGTTCCCCAGGTCTTGCGAGAACTGATTCTGCGCCTCGTTACCCCGGCCATTGATTCCTTCGATCGCATCGCAAGACCCGAAAAAAGCATCCCCGCTGGCCCGTTCCAGCATTTCCCGCCGGGCCTCCAGCAGATGACCGGGGTCTTCCAAGAACCGGCGGCGATAGGGATGAGCCGCGATTATAGCGCCGTCCCTTTGCCGCACGGCGTCTACCAAAAAATCCGGCTTGTGCAGTCCAAAAACATAGCGATCCAAGCCGAAGATCAAGACGTGTCCATTATCGGTGTTGATCTCGCAGCCAGGTAACACCAAAAAGCTGTGTCTCTTGGCAAGATCATCGACCTCCTCCTTAGACCAGAAAAAATCGTGGTCGGTGAGGCAGATACCGTCTAGCTTTGCTTCTTTAGCTCTTTCAATGAGGTCGTCGACAGCAGCGAAACTGTCATCGGACTTTGGATAGCTATGGGTGTGGAGGTCAATTAACAATGATGTCGTCGTACCATGGGCTGGAGTTGAGTYCCAGGGATAGCCTAGTCAACATAGCCAAACTATCATAGCAAAGGAGCCGCCCTGAGGTAAATGGGAAGGCCCAACCGTATTAACCGGCTGGGCCTAGTTGAACCAAATCGTAGAGCTACCTGAACCGGCTACCGGGGTATAACCAGGCCTTCCTCTTCCAGGTGCTCCATTATCTCCTCCGCCCGCTGCTGCCCCACCTTAAAACGCCGCTCGATGAAAGAAGTAGACATCCGGGGACTGCGGAGCGCCAACTCTCTGGCCTGGGACAACACTCTCTCGTTGGCTTCCTCATTTTCTCCGTCTTCATCTTCATCTATCAGTATGTCTGGCAAAGGACCGCCTTTCTGATTGGACCAGAACTGCTGCAATTGTTCGATCTCATGGTCGTACACCAGTGTCCCCTGAACCCGGCGGGGTTTGGGCGAATCTGAATTGAGGATCAGCATGTCGCCTTTGCCCAACAGCCGCTCGGCTCCGGCCATGTCTAAGATGACCCTAGAATCCACCTGGGATGCCACGGCAAASGCGATCCGGCCCGGGATGTTGGCCTTGAGCAGCCCGGTGACGACGTTCACCGACGGTCGTTGGGTTGCCAATACCAGGTGTATCCCCGTGGCYCGTCCCAGTTGGGCCAAGCGGACCAAGTTCTGTTCCACCTCAAACCCGCCGGTGATCATCAGGTCGGCCAATTCGTCGACGATCAACACCAAGAAGGGCATCCGCTCTTTCGATTTAGAATTGAAACCATCGATATTGCGGACCCCTGCTTCTTCCATCTGTTTGTAGCGGCGGAACATCTCCCGCATCAGGCCCCGGAGGGCCGAATTCACTTGGTCGACATCCACGATGACCGGAGCAACCAGATGAGGGATGCCATTAAACGGGGTTAGCTCCACCCGCTTGGGGTCCACCATCAGCATGCGCAACTGGTCCGGTGGTTTGGTCAAGAGCAGGGAAGCTACCACGGAGTTGAGGCACACGCTCTTGCCGCTACCGGTGGCCCCGGCTATCAGCAGATGTGGCAATCCCGCCAGATCCGTAACCACCGAAGACCCTCCGGTGTCTTGACCCAAGGCAACGGGGAGCCCTCCTTTGCTCGCGATTTTACGAAACTCGGGCGACTCCATGACTTCTCTCAGATGAACCTTATTGGGGTTTGGCGCCGGCACCTCCAAACCCACCAAGGCCTCACCGGGTACCGGCGCTTCGATGCGCAGGTAGGGTGTCTTCAACGCCAGCGCCAGGTCCTTTTCCCGGGTCAAAATGCTCTGTACCTTCACCCTGCTTTCGACCCGGCCGTCGTCTTTACCGCCTTCGCCTTTCCTGTTATTCCAGCCAGGAACCAGACCGAAGCGAACGATCCTAGGTCCCGCTCTAATATCTTTTACCTCCACGATCACGCCATGCTCGGCCAGCGAGGTCTCTACGTGGCGGGCCATCTCCTGCAATGGCCCCTCAGATTGCTCCCGGGGTGTGGGAGCTGCCAGGCATTCGATGGATGGTAAGGACCATTTAGAACCCGCCGTTTTTACCTTCGCGACTTCGACGCGGGGTTTGTCATTCTGTGGTGGGTGAGCCGCCGTCCACTCCGGGACTTCCCCTGCACTGCTAAGAGGCCAGGAATCGGAGTCATCCGGCGACTCATCTACTTCATTCTCCGAATCGTCAAAGCTGACCAGTYCAGCGGGCGGTTGTGGCGCCATAGGCTTTGAACTCTGAAAGAGACCGCGGAACCACGCCAGGAATCGACTCGAACGCGCCGCGAATATGGCCGTCAACAGCCATCGGCTCAAGAATCCGGTGACCCAAGACGAGCCCATATATAGGTAGGAAATCCCGTACTGCAGCCCAGTACCTGACTTCTTCAGTCCCTTTAGATAGATCCCCCCTACTTTATAAGGGTAGATAAATAGAGGAACGAAAATGGCGATGGAGGCCAATTTAACCAATGCCAACGCTATGGGGACTCCTCCCACCGCGTCACCCCAACGCCCGCTAAGACCGAAACCGGACAGCACTCCATCGCCGGGATCGAATAGCGAAAGCACTCCGATGGCGATGACCACGATAGCGGCGGCGGAAACCCATCGCCGCCAAAATCTAGCCAGCGACCGATGACGATATCTTAAAGTGAGGAGGGCGGCCCCAAACCAAAGACCGGCCGGGACCAAACCGTAACCTAGGGTTTGTATAACTCCGTAGCGGAGGTCCGCRTTAAATCCAAAAACCAGGCCGGCRCTCAAGCCGCCTAKCAACATTACCAGGCCGTCGATAGCGGCGGCGGGTCTGGCTTTTATAAAGTCTCTGAAAGATGGCGGAGGCGTGCGCCTACCTTTSGCAGCGRATCGTGCCATCGAGTCCTCCCATTCTGAYCACGAAACAAAAATAAGTGGTCAGGAAACCAATCACACTTCCAAAACCACTGGAATAATGATAGGGCGTCTGTTGGTTTCGCTAGCTAGGAACTCGCGGGCAGTTTCACGCATTTTTGATTTCAAACGGTCTGGTTGGTCCGCCAAGGCAGGATCGCCGGCCAGGGTCCGGGACAGCGTTACAGCCAGGTCTTGGAACAGTTCATCTGTTTCCGAATCTTCCATGAACCCGCTGGCCACGGCCTTGGGTTCGCCCACCAACCGGCCCGACTCTTTATCAGTCGAGACGACCACCACGACAACTCCATCCTTCGACAGCGTTCGCCGCTGACGGAACACCTGGCTGCGATGATCGCGCCGGTTCGCCCCGTCGACGTAGATCCGCCTGGCGGATACCTTCTCCTCCACGCGGGCCCCATCTTCGGATAACTCCAGCACATCTCCGTCTTCGATCACAAATATCCCCGACTGCGCCACACCCACGTCCTGAGCCAGTTGGGCGTGGGCCATCAGGTGCCGGTATTCTCCATGCACTGGAACGAAGTACCGGGGCCGGACCAGGTTGAGCATCATCTTCAACTCTTCCTGACTGGCATGGCCGTGTACATGAACGGTGGAGATGCGGTCGTAAAGCACAGTTGCTCCCTGGCGCATCAGGTTATCTATGGTCCGGCCAACACCCAATTCGTTGCCTGGGATTGGGGTCGCGGAGATTATCACCGTGTCTCCCTCTATCACGCTGATGTCCCGGTGGTCTTTGTTGGATATGCGGACCAAGGCTGAAGTTGGCTCCCCCTGGCTGCCGGTGGTTATCAGCACCACCTCATGGGGAGGCAATTGACGCAGTTCACTTAGATTCTGGAGGATTCCCGGGGGCATCTTCAGATATCCCATTTCCGTCGCCACGGCCACATTGTCTTCCATGCTGCGGCCAACGATACCAACCTTGCGGTGGGCACGCTCCGCCGCGTCCACTACTTGCTGCACCCTGGAGATAAGAGAAGCGAATGTGGCAACCATCACCCGGCCGGGAGCATCAGCGATGGCGCGATCTAAGGCCTCGCCCACTACCCGTTCCGATTGGGTATAACCGGGAACCTCGGCATAGGTGGAATCTGAAAGCAGCAGCAGCACACCCTCTGCCCCATGCCGGGCCAGAGTCGTAAGATCTATAGTGCGGCCGTCTACGGGAGTGTGATCAATCTTGAAGTCGCCGGTGTGAATCACCAAACCTCGCGGGGTTTCAATAGCGATGCCCATGGCATCGGGAATGCTATGGCATACCCGGAACCAAGTTGCCCGAAAGTTGTCACCAAATTGGTAACCGATTCCCGGTTCAATGGCTTCCACGACCGCGCCCCGGGTGGGACGTCGATCGTTCAGCTTAACCGAGATAAGTCCATGGGCCAATCTCGGGGCGTATACCGGAACRTTTATCTGAGGCAGTATAAAAGAGAGGGCTCCGATRTGATCCTCATGTCCGTGGGTGATCAAGATCGCCTTGACCCGGTCGGCCCGCTCCACAAGGTAGGAAACGTCGGGGATAATCAGATCGACCCCCGGCATATCGTCGTCCGGAAATTGGACCCCGCAGTCGACAACGACGATTTCGTCACCGTACTCCACGGCCATCATGTTCTTACCGATCTCCCCCAGTCCGCCCAGGGGAATGATTCGCAAAGGTTGCGTCACGTTACTCAAAGTATTTACTCAAACAGACTAAGTTGCTGTGCAGGCGGCGACTCCGCCGCTGGCGCCAGGGTCGGCGCGGCAGAGGAGTTCCGGATATTGTCCAAAACCTTCGGGATGGCTTTGAAATCTTCGATGATTCCCGGCCTAACTTCCTGACGGTACAGGGCGGCGGCTGGATGCATCACTGGATAGATAAACCGGCCGTCCTTCTCTCGAACTTTCCCTCTGGCCCGGGTCATACTTTCCCCGGGGAAAAACCGGGCCAGCGACACCCGGCCCAAGGTAACTATCAGCAAAGGATCTAACAACTCTATCTGCCGTTCCAGATACTTATCGCATGCCGATACCTCGGCGGGCAATGGGTCCCGGTTTTCCGGAGGACGGCATTTCACCATGTTGGCGATAAATACATCTTCCCGCTTCAAGCCGATGTACCCTAACAACTCGTCCAAAAATTGCCCGGCCCGGCCCACAAAAGGACGGCCCAGAAGGTCTTCTTGAGCACCCGGTCCTTCGCCGATAATCATCAGGTCGGCATCCGGCGAACCCTCCCCGGGAACAGCGTTTTTGCGCCCCCGGCCAAGTTCACAATCGGAACATTGTCTAACCAGTCGAGCGATTTCATCCAGGCTGTTCATTAGGATTCAACTCCCAGTCTAGATACGGATCAGGCAATTTTACAGTATAAATGTATTAAGGTACTTACCATAATGTAATGACTTCAGCCGTCTGCCCGAACTGCAACGGATAACGAAGAGTGCTCAAGATCGAGGGGGTCACAGAACTCCGTGGCAGGGTANGGTCAGYGTTGTCAACTGGATTCATCGTGATTATTACGGCCGGRAAAGCAGGCCTCCCGGCGTAGGGCAAGSTGTTCTTCGACAGCCTGCGAGCAAGCAACATCCAAAAGAGCCGGCATCCGAATCGGCTCGCCACAACAGGTGCGATAACCTGCCCCAGCGCGACACTAGTCGTCTGCGATTCCGTGGCCTTTCAAGTAATCGACGGCATCTTTGATGGTGCCGATGTTCCCAGCTTCATCATCGGAGATTTCCACCTGCTTTTCATCGGTGGAGAACTCCTCTTCGAAGGCCATGATTAATTCGACTAGGTCAAGGGAGTCCGCATTGAGGTTATCAACGAAGGATGAGTCTTCTCCTACCTCTGATTCGTCCATCCCTAATTTATCAATTACTATGGTTTTTACGCGATCATAAACGGTCGCCAAAAGGTCATCTCCCTAGATTTGGGATCCAACCGTAGCCAGGTGGGCAACCTCACGGTCAGCTATCACAGATCCTAGAACACCATTTACAAACTTGCTGGAGCTATCGCTGCCAAACACCTTTGCTAACTCTACAGCTTCGTTGATTGCGGTTTTGTCCGGCGTATCAGGGCTATGTAACAACTCCAGCAGAGCTATCCGCAGGATGTTCCGGTCCACCGGCGCTAACTGGGCTACGGGCCATGCTGGTGCATATTGCTGAATTATGCTATCAAGAGCCTKGCCTCGAGCCTCCACACCTTGAATCAATTTTTGAGCGAGAGATATCGCTCTTTCGGGCAACTGATCTTCCTCGACMAGCCACTCTARAGAAGATTCGGCCAAGCCGCCGCGAACGTCGGCTGCATAGAGGCTCTGGAGAGCCGCCGCCCTTCCCTTCCGTCTCAAGTCAGTAAATTTATCCTTTGGCATGGAACACCGATAAGCTGGCGTGTACCGGTTTAAGCGGTCGCGCCGGCCAACTTTCGAATAGATTCAGGGTTGGATAATGCCACAGCTTGAACGCCCCGGTCGATCCGCTTGATCAGGCCTGCCAACACGCTGGCCGGTCCCAACTCAACGAACTGGGTGATTCCAGAGTCCACCATACACCGGACCGTATTCCGCCATTGGACGCACTGGCAAAGCCCGCGGACCAACTCCTCTCGCACCTGTTCTCCGGTTCGCAACTCGGCACAATCGGAGTTAGCTATGATTGGAGCCACTGGGTCTTGGAAATCCATCGACACCAACGCCTCAGACAGACCTTCCTTCGCCGCTTGCATCAGCGAGGAGTGAAAGGCGCCGCTGACCGTGAGTGGGATCGTCTTCCTGGCGCCGCGAGCCGAAGCCAGGTCCATGGCTTGCGCCACGGCGATTTTATCTCCGCTGATCACAATCTGATCGTCGGAGTTGATATTAGCCAATTCAACGCCAGTTTCRGAGCATATCTGCGACGCCGCCAACTCGTCTAGTCCTAAGATCGCCGCCATACCTCCGGGTCGGCCTTTGGATGCCTGCTGCATCAATCGGCCTCGTTGCCGAACCAGAGTCACACCATCGGCGAAACTCACCACCCCGGCCACCACCATTGACGTGTATTCTCCCAGGCTGTGCCCGGCCAAGGCTGCCGGAGGCTCTAGTTCGGAGCCAGTGAACTCTTCCCACGCCTTCCAAGCCGCGATGCTAACCGTCATGATAGCCGGCTGGGAATTAACCGTGTCTTGTAGCTTACGGGAAGGGCCTTGAAAAATCAGTTTTGAGAGTCGAACTCCCAGGATATCGTCGGCCTCTTGGAAGACCGCACGAGCCGCCCGGGATGAGTCATAGAGCTCTTGCCCCATGCCAACACTTTGCGATCCCTGGCCCGGGAAAACAAAGGCTCTTTTTGTTTCAGTTTGATTRTCGGCAGTTATCTGCATGCGTCTAGCCCTAATTTCAACGTCTTAATCAAGTTTAATGACGCCGGGCATGAGAAACGGGCGACCGATAAAGGTAGTGGGTTGGCCAGAACATTCCAGAAGCCGGATTCCGTAAAACCATCGTTGCAGTGTATCGTGCACACACATCTTAGGCCTACTCCGGTTATCCTTCGRCTCCAACCACTTGCCGCCCACGATAGAAGCCGCATTGCGGGCAAACCGTGTGCGGCATTTTAGCACTTCGGCATCGGGGACAGTAGGAGTGATTTACGGCCTTCAGCCTATATGAGCTGAAGCGCCTCCCCCGCTGCGCCCTGGTCACTTTCTTGTTAGGTACTGCACCCATTGCTAATCACCACTGAAACCGGTCACTCGGTCGCCGATGACCAGTYTATCCTTTTTCTWCTTGTCGCTCGACTCCAAMCCRCCGAACCGGCCCGACCTTTTGGCTCGGCTTTAAGGAATCAGATTATCCTCACGTCGACTTCGAGGAGGCCTCAGCCGGTCCAAACTCGACCGTGAAGAAAGAGAATCGCTCTTCTTCCACCACCCATCACTACCCCTTCTGTGATTTCAGCAAACCAGCCAAGGCTCCCCACCGTGGGTCCACCTCAGTGCCGCTGCAATTACATTCCCCCTGGTTAAGGTTGGTCCCACATACCCGGCAAAGACCAACACAATTCGCCGTACATAATGGCTTCATTGGCATGTCGGCAATCGCATATTGCCTCAATATCTCGGTCAAGTCTAACACATGATCGGTATCAATTCTCTGGTCTACTTCATCATCGGTTATTGGCGGTGATTGCTCCCCGGTATGAAGGTCCACCGTCGGGAAAAATTCTTCYTCAATATCAAGGGTAGAAGGCCAGACAAATTCTCCGAGGCATCGCCCACACGTAAGCGTGGTTTGAATGTCTAATACGGCGTAGACCAGGACACCTTGATGGGTACGGACCATGTGTACTGATCCGTTAACCTGGTCCGTGATTCGTGATGCCTCTGTAAAGATTTCTTCAATATTGTARCTGCTAGACGTCCCAGTCGGACCCATTAGCAACTTTGCAACATTATATTGCATAAATGTAAGAGAACMTGTATTTGAGAACCGGCGTAATTATACTCGCCATAACAGAACAGATGTCAAGGCGGAGRATCTAAAGRCCGCTCGACTTTGAAGCCTCGGATCCTGTCCTTTGAACGGCAGGAGTTGCTCTATCTAACGCCGCGTTCTTCTATCTTGGTCTCGATAAATTCCGCTATCGCGCTCGTGGAGGTCCCTGGGCCAAATACGCCGCTGATGCCCAGGTCCAACAAGGGCTGGCGGTCCGACTCCGGGATTATGCCACCTACGATCACCACGATATCGTTCAGCCCTTCTTCCCGTAGRAGTTCCATTATTCCCGGCAGGATCTCTAGATGCGCTCCCGACAATATGCTCATCCCAAGCACGTCAACATCCTCTTGGATCGCCGCTTGGACAATCATTTGCGGCGTCTGCCGGATGCCGGTGTAGATCACTTCCATACCGGAGTCCCGGAGAGCCCGGGCGATCACCTTGGCCCCCCGGTCGTGCCCATCAAGACCAGGCTTGGCGACAAGTACGCGAATCGGATTTCTAGACTGCGTCATAACTGTTTAACCCGTATGCCTCTCGGATCGGCGTCCCTGAAATTCAGTTCTCCACCAACTCGGTGAGAATACCGAACGTCGATCGTGGATGGAGGAAAGCTATCATACCGGACAAGCCTTCTCTGGGCTCCCGGTCCACCAATCCAACTCCGTGTTCTTCCAGYTTTTTCAGATTTCCCGCTAAGCCGGAGACGTTGAGGGCCAGGTGGTGCAAACCTTCTCCGCGCCGTTCGATAAATCGGCCGACTGGACTATCATCCGACAAAGGCTCTAATAATTCCAGCCGGGTCTGGCCCACTTCGATCAGAGTGGCCCGGACCCCTTGGTCTGGCAAGGATTGTATCTCCGCCGCCGGAGCGCCGAACACTTCTTGGAAGAACTTCAGGGCTTCGTCTATATCCTTAACCGCCACGCCCACGTGGTCTATATGGTTCACGCTGCAAACGGATTTTGTGGTCACCGGTAAAGCACCTCCTCAGATCTATGACTCGCCGATCGGCGAACACGCCGCCCTAAGGGATGCCCGCCGAGAGGAAATGTCATCACAACTGGTACTGGGCGAGAACCTGGCGGGCAATGATCAATCTTTGTACTTCAGACGTTCCTTCGTAAATGGTGGTGACCCGGGCATCCCGAAAGATGCGCTCGACTCCGGCGTCTTGGAAGTAACCTATACCGCCATGAACCTGCATCGCCTTGGATGAAACGTCGACGCACATCTCCGAAGCGATCAGCTTGGCCATGGAGGCTTCATTGACAAAGGGTAGCCCCTCATCCTTCAATGTGGCCGCGTTCATGGTARCCACCCGCGCGCCATRTACCGCGGTAGCCATATCCGCCAACATGAACTGAATCGCCTGGTGCTGGGCGATTGGCTTGCCAAACGTCTCTCTTTGCTGAGCGTAACGCACGGCGGCTTCCAGGGCCGATTGGCCGATACCCACGCACTGCGCAGCGATGATTATCCGGCTGGAGTCTAGTATCTCCATCGCATAGTTGAACCCCCGGCCTTCTTCGCCCAACCGGTTCTCCAATGGTACCGGTGTATCTTGAAAAACTACCTCGTCGGTGGTGGAGCTTCGCATCCCCATCTTGCCGTGGAGAGGGTTGATCGTTAGGCCGGGGGAGTCCCGGTTAACCACAAACGCGCTTATTCCTTTGTAACCAAGAGACCTGTCTTGCGTGGCAAATACCACGATGGATTCAGCCACCGAGGCATTGGTGATAAACATCTTGCTGCCGTTCAAGAAGTAGGTCCCATCCCGCTCCGTTGCCGTGGTCTGCAGCGCCGCCGCGTCGGATCCGCTGCCGGGCTCGGTCAACGCCCAGGCGGCGATGCCCTTACCGGAAGCCAACGAGGGCACCAACCGGGCTTTCTGCTCTTCATTACCGAACCGGTATATAGTGGTGGTGCCTAGCGACAGGTGGGCCAGCACGCTGACACTGGCCCCGGCATCTCCCCGGGCAACCTCTTCGGCGACGATGGCTACTTTTCGATAACCMGCCTGTCCGCTGCCGCCATACTTCGTGTCGATACCCACGCCGGTCAGGCCAAGATCGGCCATTCCTTTCCAGTTCTCCCAGGAGAACTCTTGCCGCTCATCGGCCTCGCGAGCTCTGGGGATCAACTCCCGGTCGGCAAAGTCCCGGACCATGGTTTGGAGCATCTGTTCATCTTCAGAAAGTATCAGGTCTGGCATCCGGCCCTCCTAGGGTATCTTAGGTCAATCAAATTCTTCTATGGGCGGTCAGTCGGTTCAAGCAGCGGCAGATCCGGAAACCGGATGGCCTTTGGATTCGAAGATCAAATTTTGCGGTTGCGTCACTCGCTTCGATGCCTCGAATATTTCCAGTCCAACAATGTTTCCCTCGCCGTCAAAATCTGCAACCATACCTTCCTGAAGTTCGTCACTTTCAGAGACAAGAACGTCCTWAAATCTTATGGTTATAGTATCGGTTTCTTGGTCATACGTGATTTTCACGAATAGGACTCCCCTAACCGGTATTTGCTGATCCTTGATGTCCGATAGACACYAACAATCATCTGACCAACATCCGACGAATCGACAACCATCCGTATAATCATCTCTTTCGCCTGATTGCTATCGAAATATCTATTCTGGATGATTCTTCTAATGCGACCCATGGTTATCGTCTGTTAAGTGTTACTCAATACCTCTAGAACTTCTGCCTCTGAGATTTCCCGAGCCGCCATCTGAGCCCTGGCATGATTCGTAAAGGTCACCAAAGTCGGCCGTCAAAAACTCGCCATCTGTTCCTGTTCGCCAAAAACATCCCGGAACACCTGGCTGATCTCGCCCAGGGTGCAGTAGCTTTCCACGCATTCCAAGATGGCCGGAACCGTATTATCTGAGCCCTGGGCGACAACGGTTAGACGTTTGAGGGCTGCCTGAACCTGGGAATCGTCGCGCTCTTTACGCAGCCGCTGCACCCGCTGTATCTGTTGTTGAGCCGCTTCCGGGTCCAACTGCAACAGTCCTTCGAACGGCGGCTCGTCGGTGACGTACTGGTTAACCCCCACTATGGTCCGGTCCCCGGCCTCCACTTCCCGGCGGTGCTGATATGCCGACTCCCCAATCTCCCGCATCTGGAATCCCTGCTCAATGGCACCCACCGTGCCACCCATCTCTTCGATACGCTCCAGATATTTGAAGGCGGCGTCTTCCAATTGGTCGGTCAAACTCTCCACGTAATATGAGCCGCCCAGCGGGTCAACCACGTCGGCGGCGCCGCTCTCGAAAGCCAATATCTGCTGGGTACGCAGGGAGAGCTGGGCCGACTCCTCGGTGGGCAGAGCCAGGGCTTCGTCCCGAGAGTTGACGTGCAGGGACTGGGAGCCTCCCAGCACTGCCGCCAGGGCCTGAACGGTGCACCGGATCAGGTTGTTGTCCGGTTGCTGGGCGGTGAGGGACACCCCGGCCGTCTGAGTATGGAATCGCAGCATCATCGACCTAGGGTCCTGAGCCCCAAAACGTTCCTTCATGATCTTTGCCCACATGCGCCGGGCGGCGCGGAACTTGGCTACTTCCTCGAAGAGGTTGTTCTGGGCGACGAAAAAGAAGGAGACCCGRGGAGCGAAATCGTCCACCGGAAGCCCGGCCCCGATCGCCGCCTCCACGTAAGCGATCGCGTTGGCGAAGGTGAAAGCCAACTCCTGCACTGCCGAGGCTCCGGCCTCTCGCATGTGGTATCCGCTGACGCTGATGGTGTTCCAGCGAGGGACGCTTTCGGAGCAAAACTTGAACACGTCCACCACCAAACGCATCGAAGGGCGCGGTGGATAGGCGTAGGTCCCCCGGGCGATGTATTCCTTTAATATGTCGTTCTGGATGGTRCCGCTRATCTTRTCTTGGCCGACTCCCTGCTTYTTGGCTGCCGCGATGTACAGACACAGCAAGATGGAGGCGGTGGCGTTGATGGTCATCGAAGTGCTGACCCGGTCCAGAGGGATCCCCTGCAACAGAACTTCCATATCCTCTAGACTGCAGATAGGAACACCCACTTTGCCGGTCTCGCCCAAGGCCCTAGGATGGTCCGAGTCGTAGCCGATCTGGGTGGGCAGGTCAAACGCCACGGAAAGCCCGGTCTGACCCTGCTCCAACAGGTAACGGAACCTCCGGTTTGTCTCCTCTGCGGTGGAGTAGCCCGAGTACTGCCGCATCGTCCACATCCGGCCGCGATAGGAGTTGGGCTGTACCCCGCGGGTGTACGGATATTCCCCAGGATAGCCCACATCCCGATGGTATTCCCGTCCGTTTCCCGCCAGGTCTTCCGGGGTGTACAAGGGCTGGATGTCCAGCCCGCTATCGGTAACGAATTTTTCTTGACGTTCAGGGTACCGTCCGATGGCGGGACCCAGCGTTTCCCTGGTCCACTCCTCTTTACTGCCGCTGGGCATGATCGCCTCCTGGCCTGGTTGGGTAGGTTNGGCCGAATCTCCGATATAGAGACATACCTCCCAATTGTACCGCCCCGTTCGAAGACGCTCAACCGACGGTCAATCGGCGATTTAGGGAGTGGATGCGTTTATAACGAAGAGGAGGGCAGATACCGATGCCTCAACTGAACCGCCAGAATTGAGCAAACTGGCGCCGGGCTTACCGTTGCCGGTCCAGAGTCAACAACTCCTCCGGACCGGCAACCGGCCTACTTGAATATATTAATGTAAGGTTTAGTGGATAAGCTCCATTTATCGCTGGCCGCATCGTAGCGGGAGTTTACGAAGACTCTCCAGTTCTGATCGTCCAGGTCCGGATAATCGGACCGGTAGTAATAGCCCGGCCACCTCGTCTCCTTGCGATGAAGCAGATGGCGCAGATGAGCTTCCCCGGTCCACGTCCGATGAACCACTTCCCACGAACGCAACAATTCATGACGGCTACGAGCTGCTTGGTGGGCCAAGTCTTCCCGCAGCATCTCAATGAGTACGATACCTCTCTCCAATCCAGCCTGGTTGACCGTATACCAAGTAGACGTACCGCCGCCATATTCATCCATTATTTTCTGCAACCGGACCAAAGCCTGTTTAGGGGTGATGTAATTTGGGTTGATCTCCTCAGCGGTCGAGGCCCCTTTATGTTTGTCAAAGGTCTCCAGAGGTGCCCAGATGGCTTCGGACAGTTGTCTGATCTGGTCGCCGCTGACCGTAACCGCTCCAGGGTTATCTCTAACGAACCTGACCGCTGACTTAGCGGCTAATCTGCCTTCGGTAAAAGAACCCGATGAGAATTTGTGCGGGGCTGCTCCAACCCCATCTCCGGCGGCAAACAAACCATTGATCGTCGTCATCTTGTTATATCCCCAGTAGTATTCCGGGGGAGCCAAGTCTTCCGGTCCGCTTACCCAAGCCCCGGCTTCTCCGGAGTGAGACCCCATTATGTAAGGCTCAGCTAAAACAACTTCCGACGGGGTATCTTCAGGGGCGATATTCTGTGAGGCCCACGTCAGCGCTTGGGCGATCGTCATGTCCAAGAAATCTTCCCAAGCTTCTTCTCTGACCTTATCCATCTTCGCCGGGTCTCCACCGGCGATTTCCTGCATGGCCAAATCGGTCCGCATGTACATCGGACCCTTCCCTTCCTTGATGTCCAGGAACATCTGATGGTTACGGAGGGGGGTGGGGGTGGGTATGGCTGAACCATAMGGTTCGTAYTTTCTSAGCTCGCTSTCGCGGGTCACCGTGTAGTCTTCACCCAGAGAGTTCTCAATATGGGCGTGGAAATACTGGAACCACATGCCGACTGGGCCATAGCCGTCCTTGAATCGGGTGGGCACGAACCGGTGCTCCATCTGAGTCATCTCAGTGCCGATGGGAATCATCAGTCCGTAGGCGGAACCGGTAGCGAACACCGAGTACCAAGTACGTCCTATACCTTCGTTCACCGACCTGGGCCGGAACACRTTGGAGGCGCCGCCACAAGTGACGATAACTGCCTTGGCTTTGAACACCCAGATCTTGTTCTCTCGGACACCGAACCCGATGGCGCCGGCAATGCGGCCAGAATCGTTAGCGTCCGTCAAGAGATGCGTGATCGATATCCTCTCGTAAATATTCTCCGGACCCACTGCCTTCCGAGCGGGTTCGGCGGTGACCGGCTTGATCGACTCACCGTGTATAGGAATCTGCCAACGCCCAATCCGCTCGTATTCTCCGTTGTCCTTTTTCCAAACGGGCAGGCCCCACTCTTCCAGAAGGTGAACCGACGAGTCAACATGCCGGCCGACATCGTAAACCAGGTCCTCTCGTGCCAGGCCCATCATGTCATTGACTACATACTTGACGAAGTCTTCCGGCGTGTTCCACCCATACCGTTGCCCCATGTAGCAGTTGATGGCGGAGAGTCCTTCTCCGGTCGCCCCACTACGCTCTATCACCGCTTTTTCAACAATCACAACTTTGAGGTCTTCGCCCCAATACTTTGACTCGAATGCCGCTCCGCATCCGGACATACCGCCGCCTATGACTAGTATGTCGCATTCAACTGTCTCAACCGCAGGTAAAGCCATCGAAAATCTCCTTCTAATTACCGGCTTGTAAGGTGGGCAATCTATCCACGCCAAGCCATTTAGATTCTCCCGCAAGCCCCTGGCCTCCCAGGTCGTTAACACGGTCCTCCGTGAAATCCTTATAGGGGTCGGATGATCCCACCGGGGTGGTTCTGGACGGGTAGGTGAACTGAAGTTCCCTTCCATCCCTGAATTTCACCGTCCAAGTGAAGCCGCCGTCCACTCGCTTCGGTTGGACCGAAGCCCCTAACGGAACGAAGTCGGCGTAGCCTCGAATATGGATCGCTTCTGTGGGACAAAGTTTGACGCAGGCGTAACATTCGGAGCACATCTCCGGCTCTTGGTTGGCGCCCTTGTTCATTCCGGGGTCCAGCACCATCAGGTCGTTGGGACAGATATACACGCACAGCGGTCCCAGGTGCTCGCCCGCACAGGCGTTGCAGGCATTGGGTTCAACAAACGTTGGCATTTTCCCTCCAATACTTGGTGTTATTTGATGGCTTATCTTTTATTGCTCGGCGGGCCACGGCCCAACCTAAATAAAAAGCCCCCGCTTTGTTTGCACGGGGGCCATTAAACATTAAATCTTAAGTTTCACAGCGACAAGTACAGTCCATGGCGGCCAGGGACATGACCGGAGTACGGTTTTCCTGGTAGGYTTCCGTGACAAATGGTGAACCGAACCCGTACTTCTCCGCGCACTGGCCGGTTATCTCCAATACCTCCGCTCTTAGCGTCAACGGTTCGGGCTTCGTCCCTCCTTGAATGATGTTGCGGATGAAAGTCCCGGAAAGATCCTGCTTCTGGTCCCGGTGACCGCAAAGCCCCTCATAAGCGACTCCGGCGCACACTGGACAGTACCACCATTCTAAAGTCAAAACGGACTTGATCCCCAGATCGGGAAGCTCGCTGAATATGTTGTGGGCGGCGTAGGTGTCGTAGTAATCACCGACGCCGGCATGGTCCCGCCCAAACATGTGATGGGTGCAGCCCAGGTTCTTGCGCACCAAAGCGTGGAACACCGCCTCCCGCGGACCGGCGTAGCGCATATCCCACAGCAAGGTGGAAGTCTGGTGGACGTCCTCGCGGAAAAACCCGCCGTCCCGCAACCGGTTGTGGCCCAGTACTATCGCCTCGTCGATGTAGTCGCCCAGCTTCTTCTCCCCCACGACGGCGCTGACCAGTATCCCATCTGCCTCAGCCGCCAGGTAAGCGCCCTTCATCAGCCACTCGTGTCCGGAATGGGGGACGTTGCGGGTCTGGTGAGCTACCACCCTAGTCCATCCCCGCTGGGCGAAGAGCTCCCGGAGCTGGCGYGGAGTTTTCCAGAACTCGTCGAAAGGAGGATTTATCACCGGCGGATTGACCAACGTCACCGGCCCGCCTATAAAGCTGTCCTCCAGCGCATGGGTCCGCAGAACTCCCGGGTGGGCCAGGTCGGTGGTACCGTAGACCTGACCGGCCATAAATTCTTTGTCGTAAGAGAAGATCTCTTCCACCTGGAGCACCGCCAATGGTTGTTCCTGGTGGGTGAGCAAAACCGTGTCCCCAACCTCAACACCAAGAGCAGTCAGTTGCTCCTGAGAAACATCCAAGACGATCGGAATGCTCCACACGTAACCGCTGGTCAAGGTCATGTCCCGGACCACCGAGTCCACGTCAGCCTGCCCCATGAACCCTACCAGGGGAGAGAAGAACCCATACGCGATATTCACGCACTCTCTGGCGATCTGCTCTCTGACAGGCAACCGTTTAAGACCATGAATCATCCGCGCCGCTTCATCAGGAGAAGCAACCCGCTCGACCAGGACCCCACCGTGTGGGGAGAGGGTGTTATCAACCAATGCTATGCCACCGCTCGCTAGATGGARTCTTATCGTGGGTTCGGCGCTACGCCGCCAGGTAAAAACGGGCTTKGGTAGCCCCGATAGTCCAAGRGGTAATTCTGCGTTGCTTACATAACAATGTCAACATTYTCTCATCCACGGSTTCGTCATACTTACTATCCAAAAKACMCACCAGCCAGCGATTCATCGACCGCGTCCCGTCATTTCGGCCCTTCGGCAGGAGGGGAACCCAGGAGACTTTGCCCCGGCKCCGGACCTGGTTGGTCGCACCGCCCGCCAAACCGCGATGAACAGACCCCATCGGCACCAGGTATAATACTTTTGGCCGAATCCATCCCACCGGCACTATCCCGCATGACTTGAGCGTTGTTTATAGCCCCCTAGGTCCGCGTCTTATGCCAGAGTTTTTTAACGTCCTTCCCCCAGCCCAGGCGCTAAAAGTCCTACTGGACCGCTTAGAACCACGGCCAGTCTCCCCGGCGATGGATGTCCCGATCACCGAAGCTTTAGGCCGCGTTACCGCCCAGGTAACCCACGCTACGGAAGACCTACCATCTTTCCCTCGCTCGACCATGGACGGCTACTCCCTACGCGCCGCCGACACCTTCGGCGCGTCTGAAGGGACGCCGGCCTATTTCACTATCGCGGGCGATGTCCCCATGGGCAAGCCCGCGGGAGTTTCCGTGGGGACRGGCAACGCGGCCCTGGCCTATACCGGCGGCATGCTGGCCCGCGGGGCCGACGCCGTAATCATGGTGGAAAACACCCAACAGGTTGACGCTACTACTATAGAAGTGATCCGGCCGGTAGCCCACGGCGAGAACGTGGTRCARCCGGGCGARGACGTCAAGCGAGGCGAAGTCATCCTTCCAGCGGGCCACTACCTGCGGCCCCAAGACCTGGGCGGGCTGACCGCCATGGGCATTACCGCCGTCTCCGTGGCCGCCAAGCCCCGAGTCGCCATATTGTCTTTAGGCGACGAGGTAGTTGCCCCCGAAGCCACCCCGTCCGAGGGGCAGATCCGGGACATCAACACCTACACCATCTCCGCCCTGGTAGAACAGGCGGGCGGCGTCCCGTTGCCTTTGGGCATCGTCAAGGACAACTACGAAGAGCAAACCGGCGCCGCCATGCGCGGACTAGATATGGCCGACGTGCTGGTGATCTCCGCCGGAAGCTCGGTCAGTTCCCGGGACATGACCGCCCAGATAATCGATAACCTGGGTCAACCCGGGGTGCTGGTCCACGGGCTGGCCATCAGACCTGGTAAGCCCACCGTCATCGGGTTGGTTAACGGCAAACCCGCCTTCGGCTTGCCGGGCAACCCGGTTTCCGCCATGGTCGTTTTCGACTTAGTGGTACGCCCCATCCTTTACCATCTGTCCGGCTGCGCCAACCCTCCCGAGCATCCCACCGTCTCCGCCAACTTGGCCCAAGATATCGCTTCCACCTCGGGAAGGGAAGACTTTGTGCCAGTCCGGCTGAAAGAAGATCAAGGGCGTCGCGTCGCTCATCCGGTGTTCGGAAAGTCCAACCTCATCTACACGTTGATACGTTCCGACGGCCTGGTCCACGTGCCTTTGGACCGGGGCGGGTTGTACGCCGGTGAAGACGTTTCGGTTAGGTTGTATTGAACATGCCCCGGTCCCGCGACAGCGACTCTCCCGCAGGTGCCAAGGACCGCCGCCGGTACTACTTGAGCGACATTCCGTTAGATGAAGCGCGCCGGAGGTTTTACCACGCGCTGGAGCAGGCCGGCTCCTTGTCGCCCATGCCGGGGGAGACGGTCTCCTTGGACCAGGCCCAGGGGAGAATCACCGCCAGCCCCATTTGGGCTGCCAGGTCATCACCCCATTACGACGCCTCGGCCATGGACGGAATCGCTGTTCGGGCCGAGGACACCAACGGAGCCACCGAAACCGCGCCGGTGAACCTGGCGGTCGGCTCGCAAGTTGTCTGGGTGGACACCGGCGACCCCATGCCACCGGGATACGACGCCGTGGTCATGATCGAGCACGTTCACCGTATCGACGAACAAACCGTGCAGGTCATGGCTCCGGTGGCTCCTTGGCAGCACGTTCGTACGCTTGGGGAGGACCTGGTGGCCACCGAACTAGTGTTGCCGGAGAATCACCGGCTCACCCCCGTGGACCTGGGGGCCTGCGCCGCGGCGGGAGTCACCCAGATCCCGGTAAGGCGGCGGCCCAAAGTTGCCATCATTCCCACCGGCAACGAGCTGGTCCCACCRGRAGTCTCCMCTTTGAAACCCGGCGACATCGTGGAGTTCAACTCCCTCATGCTGGCCGGATTGATCCAGGATTGGGGCGGCGACGGCCAACGGTTTCCACCGGTTCCCGACGATTTCCCGGACATCCGCGATGCAGCCCTGGGCGCTCTGGACGGCCACGACCTGGTGATAATCAACGCCGGCTCATCCGCCGGATCGGAAGACTACACGGCGTCCGTGGTGGAAGATTTGGGCCAGTTATTGGTGCACGGCGTCGCGGTTCGGCCGGGACATCCCGTCGTTYTGGGAGTGGTCCAGGGCAAACCGGTCATCGGTCTGCCGGGCTACCCCGTATCGGCAGTCTTGACCGCCGAACTTTTCGTTAAGCCTTTGTTGGAGAGATGGCTGGGTCAAGCACCGCAAGCCCGGCCGACGGTCGGAGCCAGCATCACTAGAAAAGTACTGTCCCCTTTGGGTGAGGACGAATACCTCCGGGTCAAGCTTGGCCGAGTAGGCGAAAAAATGGTAGCGACTCCCTTGCAGCGGGGCGCGGGAATAATCATGTCCCTGGTTCGGGCCGATGGCATGGTGGTCATTCCCCGGTTCTCCGAAGGRTTGGACGCCGGAGCCAATGTGCAAGTGCAACTGCTGCAACCACTGGAAAAGATTGAGAACACCATCGTGGCCATCGGTAGCCACGACCTCACGCTCGACCTGTTGGCCAGCCATTTGGGCAAGACAGATCCAGGCCTGCGCCTGGCCTCCTCCCACATCGGCAGCCTGGGAGGACTCATCGCTTTGCAGCGGGGCGAGGCCCACCTGGCCGGTTCCCACCTGTTGGATGAAGCCACTGGGGAATACAACCTCTCATATATACGCCGCTACCTACCCGGAGTTCCGGTGGTGCTGGTCAACTTGGTAGGCCGGGTCCAGGGACTGATGGTCCCACCGGGGAACCCCAAAGCCATCCACGCCCTGGAAGACCTAACTCGTCCCGAGATTCGTTTCGTCAACCGGCAAAGAGGCTCAGGCACCCGAGTGCTCCTGGACTACAAATTGAAAGGGTTGAACGTCGCACCGGAGCAGGTTTCGGGTTATCAGCGAGAGGAATACAGCCATTTGGCGGTGGCGGCGGCGGTAAAGGCAGGCTCGGCCGATACCGGATTAGGCATCYTAAGCGCGGCCCGGGCACTGGATCTGGACTTTGTACCACTGATGGACGAGCGTTACGACCTAGTCATCCCTCGCATCCACTACAAAAGTGACCTGCTACAGCCCTTGTTAGCCCTATTACACGACACCGCCTTTAAGCAGGAAGTTGAGGCCATGGGCGGCTACCACACCGAAGACATGGGCAAGATTGTGGCGGAGTTGGATTAATCCGAAAGGCATCTAAGCTAGAGGGAAAAGCTAACTGCGGACCGCTATTGTTCCTGCCGGTAACGATTGACTATGGGCAACCTCCGGTCTTTTCCAAAAGCCCTGTGGGTGATTTTAACCCCCGGCGGGGCCTGGCGCCGTTTGTATTCGTTGCGGTCGACGAAGGACATGACCTGCCGCACCACCGCGGGATCAAACCCCATGTCCACCATGTCCTGGTAGCCGCAGTCGTCTTCCACGTAGGCYTTAATCACCGGGTCAAGAACTTCGTAGACCGGCAACGTATCTTGGTCCAACTGGTCCTCTTTCAGCTCGGCGCTGGGCGRYTTGTCGAGAATGGCCTGGGGTATCACCGAAGGGGGATCCCCATGCCGGTTGCGCCATTCGCATAGCTGATATACCAGAGTCTTGGGCACGTCTTTGATKACCGCGAAGCCCCCGGCCATATCGCCGTACAGCGTGGCGTATCCCATGGCCATCTCGCTCTTATTGCCGGTGGTCAACACCATCCAGCCGAACTTGTTGGAGATCGTCATCAGGACGTTGCCACGTATCCTGGCCTGAACGTTCTCTTCCGCCACGTTGGGCTGGGTGTCGCGGAAACTGGACTCCAGCATTTCGGCGAAAGCTATGTGCGCCCGCTCGATGGGAACCTCCCACAATTCCATGCCTAGATTGTCCACCAACACCTTGGCATCGCTGATGCTGCCCTCCGAGGAATACCGGGAAGGCATGGCGATGCCCACCACGTTTTCCGGGCCCAGGGCATCTACGGCGATGGTGGCGGTGAGGGCCGAGTCAACCCCTCCCGATAGCCCGATCAAAGCCTTGGAAAACCCGGTTTTGCCCAGATAATCCTTGGTGCCCAGCACCAGGGCACGGTACACCTCCTCCACCGGATCCAAGCACTGAGTCAGGCCTGTAACCTCCAACGGCTTTCGGTCTGGGGGAACGTAATCGGATACGTGAATGGTYTTCGATTCCCAGGTCTCTTCCAAGATAGTCGGGGTTTCCTTTCTAAGACTAAAGTCACGCAATCGAGACCGAAAGACCTCCTCAATATCCAGGTCCACGATCAACAGCTCCTCTTCAAAGGCCGGGCCCCGGACTACCATATCTCCGTTTGCGCCAATCACCATGCTGTCGCCATCGAAGACCAGCTCGTCCTGTCCGCCAACACAGTTCAGGTAAGCGACGAACAACTCGTTGTCTGAAGCCCGTGTAGCGATCATYTTTTCTCGTTGAAGGTTTTTGCCGGCATGAAATGGCGAAGCGTTGATGTTGACGATCAGCTCAGCCCCCGCTTGCCTCTGGACCGTGATGGGCCCTACCGGGGACCAGATGTCCTCGCAGATGCCCAGTCCCACAGAAACGCCGTTCACCACGTACATCGGGCAGACCGTTCCAGGACGGAAATACCGGTCTTCGTCAAACACTCCATAGTTGGGCAGGTAAATCTTCTCGTAAACATCGATCAGCTTTCCGTCGTAGCCTAGGGCGGCGGCGTTGGAGATGTCCGYCCCCATCTTCACGTAACCCACCACCACGGCGATGCCCTGGGACGCGGCAACCACCTGCTCCATGGCGGCAACGTTATCCCTCAAAAAAGAGGTCTTGAAGAGAAGGTCTTCCGGAGGGTAGCCGGTGATAGCCAACTCAGGAAAGGCAACCAGGTCTGCCYGGRATTCCCGCGCCTGTTCCAGATACTGCATGATCTTGGCCGTGTTGCCCTTTATGTCTCCCACCGTGGGGTTCATCTGGGCCAGAGCCAGGCGAAACATGCGCGTCATGACTACCTCGACGGTCCTAGAACCGAGATCCCCATAGAAGTAGGACAGGTCATTCTGGACCGCCGGACTTGTTGCTTACGACCGAAAAGATGGGGTCGTCAGGGGGGCTCTCGTCCGAGTTAACGAACCCGCTACGGATCTCTTCAAAGCCGCCCGCCGACTCCATGTAGGATATGACGATGTCCATCCGGCCTTGGTCGCTTGCCATACGCCAGATGCGAACGGCCTTGGTGGGAAACATCCGGTTTGAGAAAGTTACGATGAATACACCGCCCGGCTTGAGGATCCGGTTGACCTCCCGGAAGGTCTCCACCGGGCTGGTAAGGTATTGGGCCGACACCGTGATAACCACTCCGTCGAAACTCTCGTCTTCGAAGGGAAGGGCGGGCTCAAGATTAACGTCGTGGACCACGAACTCGTCCAAGTCTGGATTGTCCGCCATCTCCTGGRCATTGAGACCCAGGCCCACCAGTTTTTCCTTRGGATGCCCCTGAGGCCAGTGGGATCGCCAACTGCTCATCAAATCCAGCACTGTCGAGYCCTCTGGCAAAAACGACTGAAAGATCCGGCTCACCGTGGCGATAGCCTGATCGTCGATATGCACCACCAGCCGGGGATTTACGTAAAAAAGCCGGTCGTCGCTATCGTCCTCTCGCTGGAAAGACTCCTCAGGATACGAAATCGCCGTGTCGCACCTCTCGAAAAATCAGGATCTGGGTAGGACTTTCRTGTCCCAACCCCGTTTCGCTAGATTGTATCATGGAGGCAYTTTCCCCTCGGCCGGTCGGCTACCGGCCACCAAGCCTATAGAAGAGCTTGCCGCCTAGGTCTACAATCTAGCAACCTAACAACCGTATTTTTAGACCAGATGGGAATGCGGACCCAGCGCTGCTAGCTGAATGCTCTACTTGGGAGAACCAATCATGTCCACAGACGATAGCCGTTCTTTTCTTGAAAACGCCGAGCAGACCCGGGGTTACACCCTGGAGATGCACCGGATCATGGCGGAAGTTGATCGGGAATGGGCCGTTAAGTACAACGAATTTATCCAGGCCACCTACACTGGGCAGCGGCTGCTGGACCGCAAGACCAAGGAGTTGCTCCAGATAGTAGTGGAGGCGGCTTTGAAGGCCGACGTTGAGCAGATCCAAGCCCACGTGCGAGTAGCGCTGGACGTGGGGGCCACGCCCAGGGAGATACTGGAAGCACTTCAGGCGGTCATCGCGCCCATGGGAGCCCTGGCCTTTCGCCGTGGACTCCAGGCTTGGGCCGCGGAAACCGGATTCCAAGACCCRGGRGAAGCTTARKCTCKAMGGACCGATCTGCCCGGTCCTYAGTCCGGCCGYGTCTCGTCGATAAATCATTAAGGGGCGGCTTCGAGCCRCCCCTTAATACCGATACCGTACCGTTGATTCGTCGGATTGAGCCCAGCCGMTGCACAGCCAGGCTATTTCTCCCAGACCACTTTGTTTCTAAGCACGCCAATGTCGCTGATCTCCACCTCAACCAGATCGCCGTCCACCATGTTCTCGGTCGCGCCGTCGGTTCCCATCCATATGATATCGCCGGGCACCAATGTCAGGTACCGGCTCATCTCGCTGATGTATTCCCGCACCCCAAAGATCGCGGTTTTCACATCGTACTCCCCCACCACCCGATYGCTGAGGGTGATGGTTACGTGGAAATCGTCGGGTTCCAAGTCGGTAACGATCCAGGGACCCATGGGCTTGAAAGTGTCCGTGTTCTTCGCCCGCCACATGGTACGGTCGCCCCGCTGCCAGGTGCGCTCGCTAACGTCGTTCCCGATGGTATATCCCAGGACGTAGTCCAATGCCTGCGCCTGGGTAACGTTCTTGCATTCTTTGCCGATCACGACCACCAACTCTCCTTCGTATTGGACCAATTCGGTGGCGTCCTTGGGGACGATGATCGGGTGTTCGTTGGGAACGAGAGCGTTTATCGCGCGGTAGCCGATATCCGCTTTCTCCGGAAGAACCGGCTCTTCACCGCGCATCTTGGCCGCCCACGTCACGTGCTCCGGGTAGTTGATCCCTGCGGCGTAGAAGGTAGGTGGAATAACCGGCACTTCCAGCTTAACCGATGCCAGAGGTTGGTTCTTGGAAGTTTTGTTGTAACCGTCGAAGGGATTGCCCTCAACTTCGACGACATTGTCCCCTTCAATAATGCCGTAAGAAATACCGTCTCCAGTGCTGAATCTGCACCATTTCATGACCGAAGCTCCTCAACAATTGATTTAGATCGTCGTTGCGCCCCAATTCTCACACCGGAGTCACCACCGGTCAAGCTTGCGCTTCYGGATGGCCCAAATGGGCCATCCAGGCGGCCTAACTCGCTGTCCAAAACGGCCACTCTGGCACTGGGAAGATGCCGGCTTGAATGGAATAGTTGGTGCGGCATGGTATGGGCGGGGTCTTTGGCGACAAGGACCCAGGGTTGGTGAAGGGAGCCGATGGCCTGCTTGAATGCCGTCACTGAGGCCTTGCCAGCGCCTCAGCAGAGGGTTGCTAGAGCAAGTCTCGGCCATGCACCGCCGGTTACCCCAGCCTGGACATGCAGGTTAGTTTATGAACACAGTCACTCAATTAGGKATATCAGCAGCCGATAGTTTCTCCAAACTGATCAACGAGAGTGCTGACGTTATCTTCAACATCGTGCCCGTGATGATGTACACGGTGGACGAAGAGGGAGTGATCCTCAAGGTAAACCCTCGATGGCTGTCGGCCATGGGATACGAGATCCAAGAGGTTGTGGGACAGCGGTTCATCGGCTTCCTAACCGAAGAGTGCCGGATCCAATCACTGTCAGACACCCTCCCCTTGTTCTGGGAATMAGGCCGGGTTCACAGCTCCTCATACCGGCTTAGACGTAAGGATGCGCGGGTGCTGTACGTAGCCCTGGATGCGGTGGTAACCCAAGAACCGCTKGGTGAACTGGGCACCATCGGGGTCTTTCGCAAAGCTGACGACTTGGTTCAATGGCAATGGGCGAAAAACTCTATCAAGGCTCTCCAAAGCCTTGAATCAGCTCAACACGGCATGGAAAGAATTTTCCCGGCACCCGAAGGTCATCCGTCTACAAGGCAAGCCGTACCTCAGCTCCCTGATCATCCTGGAGGACGATCCGACCTACCTCGATCCGTCCGGAACTTGCCATCGGAATTATCGTCGAGCTTGCGAGACGTCGCGGATACCCTGGCTGTTTTGGCGGACTTGGCCACGAACGATACAGCCGGCCCCCAGAGCCATCCCCACGCACTAGTGACCTTAGCAGACGCCTTCCGGACCGCTGTCGCGTCGTTTATTACCTCTCGCGAATAGCCTCCGCATCTGAAGCATCCGTTTGTTCGGATCTCTCGTCTGTGCTAGTCTCTCCTAGGCTTAATCCGATTCATCCGGAGGAYGACTCATGAGACTGGARAATAAGACGGCCCTCATCACCGGGGCCAGCCGTAACATTGGAAAAGAGATCGCGTTGACCTTTGCCCGGGAGGGCGCCGACGTGATCTTGAACACCCGCACTAACCAGCAAGAATTGGATGCCGTGGCCGCCGAGTGCCGGGAATTGGGGGTCAAAACTCACACCGTTCTTGGTGATGTTTCCGATTCGGCGCGAGTCTCGTCCATGGTGGCAGAGGGTATCGAGGCTTTAGGCAAGGTGGATATCCTGGTTAGCAACGTGGCCATCCGGCCCCACCGGCCCATCCTTGAAATCACCGATGAAGAATGGCATCACGTTATGGGAGTTAACCTGGATTCGGCCTTCTACCTGTGCCGGGCGGTTCTGCCGGGGATGATCGAGCGTCGTTCGGGCAGCATCGTCGCTCTGGGCGGGCAGGCAGCAATCACCGGACGYCCGGGAACCGCCCTGGTCACTGCGGCAAAGACCGGCCTGTTGGGACTGATCAGGGCCATCGCCGCGGAAATGGCCGAGTACAACGTTCGGGCCAACATGGTCAATCCGGGATCAACCGATACGGAGCGGCGGTCGCCCGAATGGTATCCCCAGCATCCCGGAACGTCCGGGGGCGCCGATGACCCATTTAAGGAGATTCCCATGCACCGGCAGGGGACAGTGGAGGACATTGCCAACGCCGTTTTGTTCTTCGCTTCCGACGAATCGGGCTACATCACCGGTGACCGGATTAACGTGGTAGGCGGCAAGTACATAGTTTAGCTATTCCGGAGGACGGTCCTCGATAGGACCCTGTTGGGAGCAGAAGTCACAGCCCTTCGACAGGCTCAGGGYNAACGGWTMSKYMRRSYMKYSKKGKMMGGWKKKWTCMSSKTMKYKRYAMSSSCGAYYYYATYSKSSWSRRYSAYCCSTKSRAYSASRWSSYRYMSGMSKKSYTGRSSSTYKTSSMAKRYCAGGGWGGYKRSTCCCACCATTCCCGGATCGTCTCCCAAATGACTGGCCACCAACCGGAACTCCTTATGGAACTCGCTCATGGCCCGGCCCTTAATCATTTCCTCGATCCGGGGCAACATATCCAGTTCAACCAATCCCAGCGTCACGCCGCCGCCCAGCACCACCAGATCCGGATTGTAAAGGTGCAGAACGTTGGTCAAGCCGACGGACAAAGCGAACACTACACCATCCAGAACGCTCACGGCCAAAGCGTCGCCTCTGCCCGCGGCTTGTAGGACTGTAGCCGATGTCAAGGAGTCCGATTCCGCGGCCAAAGATGAATCCGGGAAGTCTCCTCGGGCGATCCGTTCCTTGGTTATGCTGGCGATGGCAGTGCCCGACGCCATCGACTCCAAGCAGCCTCGAGCGCCACACTGACATTCGGGGGCGCTGGCGCTGGCGTCGATACACATGTGGCCAATCTCGGCGGCCAGACCGTGTGCGCCCAAAAACATCTCGCCCCGCTCAATCACACCGCCACCGATGCCCGTGCTGATGGTTAGATAGACCAGAGTCCCGGGGGGCGTCCCCCCTTTTGCCGCTTCCCGGCCTGCGCCAAGGTAAAATTCTCCTAGGGCCGCCAAGTTGGCGTCGTTTCCCACCAGCACCGGATATCCAAGGCTTTTCTCCCACAGGGACTTCAGGGAAACTCCGTCTAGGACGTACAGATTGGGGGGCTGGTATAGGGTCCCGGTTTCCGAATCCACCGGACCGGCGATGGCAATGCCGACACCCATAACGGTTCTGGAGCCGCACTGATCTATGGCTTCTCTCAGTAAACCCTCGGCCAACCCCAAGAGTTCGTCCTTGCCGGTTCCCCGGGCGTGGCCAACCCTGTCTTGCCAAAGGATCTGCCCGTCCCGGTCCAACACCCCTACCCTGATCCAAGTCCCGCCCCAATCCATCACCACCGCTACTTCTGAAGCCTGTGTCATTTGCGCTTCCCCTGCTCAGGACTATCCCGGTGTCTATCATAGCAGCTAGGAAAGCCAAGGCGATTTCTCACCAAGAGCCGAAGTTTTACCGGGAAATGATGACCGATAGCGCGCCGAGTAAATCTCCAACGGCTTATTCTAATTGAGGGGAATGTCAGTATAACTGGCGGGCAGATCGACGCTGATGTCGTCGTTGAAGCCGAACATGCGCATGTCGAAAATCACCGAGCTGTTTGCGTTGAGCGCGATCGCCATGACGGTCCGCCAGTTGTAACCATCTTCGTCGATCCAAACCTCAATCTCATTGATGCCCATGCTGTCCAAACCGCCATTGCCCGACCCGCCGGAAAGAGACATCAGCTGGGAAAGTTGCCCCATAGAACTTTTACTCATCTCTTTCACGATTCTGCCGAAGTCCATCAGTATCACAAGGTGCTCGGTGGGCACGCCATCGACTTCTTCCTTACCCAGAGATTGGACATTATACAAGCTCGCCGGCAAAGCACCGTCAGGAAAGAGACCATCGAACAGCCCCATGGGATCTTCGATACCGGGCCCGGCCTGTCCCAATATTCCTGACATGGCAGAGGCGTCCATGCGCACCCAGACAACGCCAGGTAGGTTGGCGAACATCTCGTCATCGGCGATAACCATCTCCATCCGCATACCGGGGGCCAGGGAATCCATGTCCATCACCAGACGCATCCGCCCGCTCGCCGCCTTTGTCATGTCGATGGACAGTGGTAGCCTTTTCCCATCCATCATCATCAGCATTTCCACGTGGGCGCGAAAGCTCTGCAATTCCCCGGTTAGTTCCAGGGACCTTTGGAGAAGTTGGGCTTCCGGAGACGCGATGCCGCCGCTACCGCCTACGCCACCGCCGCCGCCTACCCTGGCGGCGCCGGCTGACGCGCTAAGGGCCTGAACTTCCTCACAGGCCAGCGTTGATATCATGAGCGCCATCAGCAGGGCGATAACAGCGGGGACAAATTTGCGGGTGCGCGCTCTTACCGGAGAAGTTATTCGTCGCCACATGCCTTCTTCGCTCCCAAACCAACTTCGATCGATCTACCGCGGGTCTATTACCGGTGATGCCCGGTAATTCATGGTAAAACCCGCCGTTCGTTAACCCAAGCCGCTTCAGGATCGGACGGCCATGCAAAGCAAAGGAGGCCGAAGGGGACAAGGCTTATCGGCTGGAAAGAGGAGGCCGTTCGCCTAACATTTCGTTCAGGATGTCTCGAAGCTTTGATGGGCTCATAGGCCCGACAAACTTCTTGACGACCCGGCCATCAAGGCTGATGAAGAATTTCTCAGGCAACCCGGTAACGCCGTAGTTGATGGCGATGATACCGTTGGTGTCAATTCCATTAGGGTAGGTTACGCCGTATCGGTCGATGTGCTTCTGGGCTGCCGTGGATTCGTCCCAGATATCGACGCCGACGAATTCCACGGGTCGGCCTTCATACTCCAGGTATACCTCGGCCAGCGTCCTCGCCTCCCGCCGGCAAGGGGGACACCAGGAAGACCAAAAGTCCACCATAACGACTTTCCCTCGCAGTTCCGACAAAGTCACCGTGCCGCCGGTCATCAACTGTAATGAAAAATCGGCCGCTTGGTCCGAAGAAACCTCCACCTGCCCAAACTCGGCGTTAACACCGAATCCGCCCGGATTGCCCCGCGACTGGGCCGAAGCCCATGCCAGCAAAGCGAAAAGGGCCAGTAACGGCAGCGCCGAGCCGATCAGGATCCAACCTCGTTTACTCAAAATTGCCAACTCTTAGAGTTCAATCCTGAGATCTCCCGGGCTCGTTTTGCCTGGACTCTAGGATGCGGCTTTTCAACCCTTGCCGCCGTTCCCGGTACTCTGCGTCGATCAGTTCTCCCCGCTCGTACCGGTCGTCCAGATCGGCGATCTCTTGGACCATTCGGTCTGGATCAAGGGGAATATCGCCCCCTGGAGCGCCAAGAGCCTCTGTGGCCGCGCGGAAACCGGCCCGGCCTTTATAGACGCCCAAGAGCACCAGAACCGCCAGGAAGGCTCCTAACGCACTGGGAAGCACGGCCTGCCAGAGGGTGGCGCTGGTTATAGCCCGCTGAAATCGGTCCGTCAGACTTGGCTCGGGGAGTTCTAGAAATTCCAATGCCACTCCTTGCCCCGCATCGATGTTCCGGCGCTCCCAGGCTTGGTAAACCGTTCCCTGAATCCGAACCGGTTCCACCTCATCCAGCATTCCGGCTCGCAAAGGAGCGAGACGCTCAGGCACCAACACCTGGTAGACCTCGGCCCCCTGGAGCAGAGGTTGGCGATAAGAAAGGGCGTTTCCGTGATAGGGGAAGATGTAAGAGAACTCCACGCTATGTCTGCCGGGGATCACCGGAGAAGTGATCGCGAAACCCGAGCCTACGGATATCACTTCCCGGCTTGGAAGGTTCGATTGGACGTCTAAGTCGTGAGTGCCGGGCGGCAATGAAAAGCGGAGAAAGCTCATCATGGCGGGATTGGAAACGTCGGGCAGAAGCGTCCGGTCGGTTTCGTTGGCCAGCAATACAAACTCGATGGCGGAAATTTCCCGCTCGGTCCGGTCAACCCCGGCAATCACCAACACCTGGCGTGTTATTTGGACTACCGTTACATCCCGGGTAGTCTCGAACACTTGAATCTCAACTCCACCGGACGTCTCTTCAGGCGACAATACCTCGCCGTATAGTACACCAGCGTAGTCGACGCTAAAGATGTATTGTCCGGCGTCCAATAGGGGAAGATCACCGAACTCGAAGCCCCCGGTGTCATCGGTCAATCCTTGGGCGGTAGCGGCTACCCGGCCGTCCTGATCGGTTGCCAGAAGCAACACTGGCAACGCCCCCGGCGCCTCCGCTCCGCTGGTGCCGTTGACAACTCTGCCTTTGATGGTCACCACCTCTTGGGCCGAACCAGACTCCGCTTTCAACCCAACCACCATCAAGAACGAGCCAATGATGATAATCCAGAAGACGCGAACCATTAGGTTTCCGGGTCTTCATTGGAGTCAGAGATGGCTCCCTCCGATTCCACTAGATCTTGGGCTTGAGAGGAGAGGCGGAGCATCAACACCTCTTGCTCCAATTCCCGATCCGCACCCCCCGGTTGCGGTTGCGCTTGAGCCTGCCGCCGGAGATGAATGGCTGCTTGCAACCGGTAGGCCTGCAGTTGCTCTTCGTACAATCCGTCGGGAATATTACCGGACTGGTGGTCAAGACGGAGAATGCGCATATCTTCCAGCAGAGATTCCATCTCGCGGTCCGTCGCCCCGGCATCGTGCGTCAGACCGTCATCAGCGGCGGGATTCCGGCGTCGAAGAAAGGGATAGACCACTACACAAGCGCTGAGAACGATCAGAACAACGGATAATAGAATGGCCATAGAATCAGCCTGCCTTTATGGCTCCGCTGGGTTCAGAGCGCGCCAGTGGTACTGCCGCCCGCCCTTGCTAGCGTTCTTGCCACCCTTGAAGACGCGGGCGCGGTGGTGCGGACCGGCTGGGGCCATAAAGCTACAACCGTTCCTAAAATCATCACCGGGCCGGCCACCCACATCCACCAGATCAGGGGATTTACCAAAACCCGGAATCCCACGCTGCCGTCAGGCAGATTCTCGCTGGGCACGACGAACAGGTCCTCCACCGGTGTTGATCGAATGGCGGCCCTGGTAGCCGCCATGTTGAATGACGGATAGAAAGCCCGCTGGGGCTGGAGGATGTACCGTAACTTCCCGTCCCGGTACACCTCCACCGTGGACACAAACTCCGTCCGGTTTGATTTTTGTCGTTCCACGGTGCCCACATAACGGAGTTCGTAATCATTGATCTGGACACTTTCTCCAGGACCCAACACCACGTCCCGCTGTTCATTGAAGAAGGAAGTCCCAACAACCCCCAAAGCAACCATCACCACCGACAGGTGAACGATGTAACCCCCATATCGAGGCCGGTTGGCCGCCAAAAGGCGCAAGAAAGCGATGGGATAAGCGTCACCGGTGGAGCGATGCCGGGAACGCGTACCCCGCCACCACTCTATGAAGATTCCCGTCGTCACGAACGCCCCCAACCCAAATCCGATCAGGGCGTATGGCTGGTGTATGCCCGCAACCAGCAATGCGGCTGACAGCCCCAGGGCGACGCTCCCCGGCGCAAGCAAAGCCCTCTTTAGACTGGCCGCGGTGGCCCGGCGCCAGGGCAGCAGCGGGCCTACTCCCATCAACAGCAGCAAGGCCAAGAATAACGGCCCGTTCACCTGATCGTAAAAAGGCCGGGCAATGGTTATCTCTTCCCCGGCAACCAAGCGCGAGATCAGGGGATAAACACTGCCCCACAGGGTGACAAAGGCGATTCCCAGCAACAACAGGTTGTTCACCAGGAAGGCCGCCTCCCGGGAGAGCATGGAGTCCAGGGTCTGAGCGCTCTTTAGCAGCGGGAACCGCCAGAAGAAAAGAGCGAAGGGGATCAGCACGCCCACCGCCAGGAACGCCAAAAATACCCAGCCCAGGTTGGAGGCGCCAAAGGAGTGCACCGACGGCACCGGTCCTCCCCGGTTCATGAACATCCCGTAAAGAGCCAGTCCGAAAGCCACGTTGACCAGGACGATATTCCACATTCGGAACATGCCCCGGCGCTTCTGCACCATGATGGAGTGGATGAAGGCCGTCAGTCCCAGCCAGGGCATCAGGGCCGCGTTCTCCACCGGGTCCCAGAACCAGAACCCGCCCCACCCCAGAATGGTGTAGGCCCACCAGGACCCCAACAACAGCCCAGCGGCCAGCAAAGCCCAGGCAATGATGCCCCACAGCCGCCCGGCATCCACCCACTCGTCGCCGGTCTTCCCACCCAGCAAAGACCCCATGGCAAAAGCAAAAGGCATACTGGCGCAGATCAACCCCGCCATCAACATGGGTGGGTGTATGAACATCCCAAAGTGGGTAAGCAGCGGATTTATCCCATCGCCATCGGGCGGGACGAAGGGCAGCTTGTCAAACGGGTTAGCCATGAACCCCGTCACTGCCAGAAAGAAAACCAGTACCACCATCAAAACACCGGTGGTGTAGGGCAGGGTGTCCAGCGTGTTTGACGGCGCCCGCCAGATGGCCAGCGCCGACATAGCCGCCAGAGCGAATGCTATGTAGAGCAGCGACCCTTCGTTACCCGCGTAGAACGCCACCCAGGTAAAGCGGTCCGCCATGGCTAGGTCGCTGTGCCGGGCTACGTATGCCACTTCGAAGTCCCGGTTGATGAACAGGATCACCAGGCTTAACGTGCACACGAACAGGACCAGCACCGCCAAGTAGGCGGCCCGGCGCGAGCTTACAACAAGCTCAACCGATCCCCGCGCCTTCCCCAAGAATGAGCCAATGGCGGCATAGGAAGACAGGGCCAATGCGATCCACAACGATATGGCGCCCAAGTCAGCCATGGTTTATTTAACGTCCTGTTCCGGAGATTCCGTATCTCCGGTAGCGAGCTCGGATCCAGTATTACCTACCGGTTCAACACCAGCTACGTTATCCGGCGGCTGCCGGTTTCCCGGTGGTCCAGGGACTCCGGCATCACCGAGACCCAGGTCTCGATCGATCATTTCCAGATAAGGCGCCAAATCTTCGTCCATCGCCGTCTCGTTAACTGCCTCCCCCGCACCCTTGCGGGCCATGGAGCGAATCACCAGAAGGCCGGCGACAAGCGCCCCCAGCATCCCAAGCACCGGCACCACCCAAGCAACAAGATTCACTCCCGACTTGGGAGGAGCGGCCAGGATGTCCGTACCGTAGCGATCTTGGAAGAAGTCCAGGATCTCCTGGCGGCTGTCTCCTTGGGACAACTTCTCGCGCACCAACCGCCGCATCTGACGGGAGATCTCTACCTGGGCCTGCCCGATGGTCTCAGCGGGACACACTGGACACATCAGCATCCCGTCTATGCTCTGGGCTTCTTCCTGATCGTAAGCCGGGATCCGCGAATCAGCAGAGCCAGGGTCCGGGTTCTGCCCATACGCCACTCCCACCCAAAGAAAAGATACTGATATTGCCAATGCGATAGACAAAGTCACTCGAGGAAAGTGGAATTTGAAGGAAGCTGGCACGTACATCAACCTGCCCCAGCCGGGGCAAACCGGCTTGCCGACGGGCCGGTGAACCATCGGACAACGGCTATTGTATCAGCCGCTCTACCCGCTATGTTGATAGATCGTTCTCTGATATTACTGGAGAGTAACGATATGCTCGGCGATGAGTTCCATTTCTTGTGGGGTCAAGAGCTTCTTAAAGCTGGGCATGACAACGACGCCGCTAATCATGAACCCCATCATTCCCTTTTCTTGCATCCCTACGACTCCGGTAGAGGTTAGGTCCGGGTCGACCGCTGGCTTATAGTCGTAATCTTTCATCATTTTCGCCAACACCGGCCCGTCACCCTTAGCTCCCGTACCGTGGCACATGGAGCAGTTCACGTTGAACAGGTGCTTGCCCGTGTTGAACGACGTGGATTTAGGCACAGGAACCCAATCTACCGGCACCGCGTTCTCCACGCCCGCCATCCTGGGCGGTTCGTGGGACTTAAATGTCTGCTGGTAATGCATCTCGTAGAAGATATCCAGCGGGTAGGTGCCTTGGCCGCACCCTACCACCATCGCCATAGCGACCATCGCGAAACCGATCAAATACGGTTTCAAGCCCTTGCTACGGCAAGCGGCCAGAGTGGAGGGTATTGCCAGCCGGTTCTTCATGCTGCGGCCGGCTCCGGATTTTCCGTTACCACGTCTACAGCGCCGGCTTGAGTCAGAAGCGCTGATACTTTGGGAAGTTGTTCTTCTTCAACGTTCACAAGCACCCCGATGTATCCTTCAGTGATGCGAGTGTCGTACAGGCCCATCTTTGGTCTCGGCAAGCGAGATTCGAAGATGATACCCAGAATGGTGAAGATGATTGCCGAAAGCATGGTGCTTTCGTAGGTTATCACCGCCATGGGAGGGAGAGACAATATCGGCTTGCCGCCCTGAACCAGAGGATAAGCCAACTGGGTCATGGAAGTCATCAAGATTCCCGCCGTCAACCCGACCAATGCTCCGACGAAGGGAAACCAATATAGATGGTGCCGTTCTTCTCTTTCCCCGAAAGCGCCCTCAGGATACGGAGCGTCGGTCAGAAAATCGTAGTCATCCTGTGAAACATCCGCTTCCTGCAGGGCATCCCCCGCTTCAGCGGCGTAATTGGCGTCCTCAAACAGTCCCAATATCGGACGTTTCGCCATTTCCTTTGCCTCCTGTCTCTAGCCCCCTCCTCTCTCCGAATTGGAGAGACTTAGTTTCTTCCCCCTCGATGGGGGAAGTTTAGGATGGGGGTGACCGGCGCTACGATCGCGCCAGCCTAAATAATCTAATCTTCCCGGAAAACGGCCGGCACCGTTGCCCGGCCAATCTTTATCTCAGTCTTGAGCATATCTCCCTCTTTTATGTCGTAAAGGGGAATCAGCGGCAACACTTTGCTAAACAGCAACATCAACAAGGTCACCATGGCGAAGGTGCCGCCGATGATGGTGATCTCGACCGCGCTGGGGGCGTAGGTATACCAAGTGAATGTGAACATCTGCTTTTGAGCCAGCCCCGGCACGATTATCAGGAATCGCTCCAGCCACATGCCGATGTTCACCGAGATGCAGGCGATGGACATTATCCACAGGTTTCGCCGCGTCCACTTGAACAGCCACAGAGACACCGGCAAGAAATAGGTCAGCCCGGTAAAGAATATAAACCACAGGTTCCAGGGCGGTTGCGTGAACTGGAATTCCCGCACCGCAATCTCGTCGGCCTCCCGCCCGTAGAACCCGAAGATGACTTCCATCACGAAGAAGTAGAACCAACCGGTGGCCACCACTATCAGCAGTCTTCCCAAGGCGTCGATGTGCTCGTGGCGGATATAGTTCTCCCAGCCGTAGATCCACCGTAGGAGAATCATCACGAAGACCACCGCCGAGACACCGGAGTGAACGGCGCCGACAACGAAGTAGGGAGCGAAAATGGTCGAGTGCCAGGATTTGACCGCCACCGCCATTCCGAAATCCCAGGAAACGATGCTATGGACCGACACGAACACCGGCAAGATCAGCGCCGAAAGCAGGATGCCAGAGATGATCTGCAGCTTCCATTGCCGAGGCGTCCCCTGCCAACCCATGGCCATTAGCGCGTATGCTTGGTGCCTGATTCCCGTCGTCCGGTCACGAAGCACTGCCATGTCTGGAATCAGCGCGACCATAACGAAGAGGATGCTTGAGGTCAGGTAGGTGAATATGGCGCTGGGGTCCCACACCAGAGGGGAACGTATATTGGGCCATATCCCACGGGCGAAGTCGTAGGGAACAAAGGGCAGCGTATAAACCCAGTAGACCAAACGCCAGGGTCGTCCCGTGTGGATCAGGGGCATCATTACCGCTGTCATCAACGAGAAGACGGTCAACACCTCGGCAGCCCGGGTCGCCGGCCGGCGCCACTCCGCTTTGGACAACCTCAAGATTGCCGAAAGCATCACGCCGGCGTGGCTGATGCCGATCCAGAAAACAAAGTTGACGATGAAGAAGCCCCACATGACCGGCCGGTTCAAGCCGGTCAAACCCATGCCCTTATTAATCATCAGTCCGGCGGCGCTCATCGCCCCTAGGACGATTATCGCCATGATAGCAACCGTCACCCAATACCAATTGGGCGTGGTTAGGATCGACCGGAGCAAGTCACGGTTGATCTCTTTCGCCGGGAGGACTCTACCTTCCTGCATCTAAGCTCCTACCCTTTTTATGCCACGGATACATCGAGGCACGTTATTCGGGTTTGGCCAATACCAAGTACCGGCCGCGCATAAACGTTCCCATGTGTTGATACATCGCGCCCTCTTTGATCTCCCATACGCACATCATGGGAATCAACCGAGAGCCCAGTAGATAGATGAACACCGCGCCTCCCAGCCCGCCAAGGACGATCAACACGTCCCAGAGGTCTGGTCCTACAAATGCCGGCACGTGCTCAAGCCCAATGTTGTATACATCGCCGGCGTTAAAAGCCCCGACGAATATCCGCCAGCTGAACAGGAACGCTCCAATCAGAACAAATACCCCAGCCAAAGCAGGGCCCCAGTCGCTTCGGCGCACCGGATTCCACAATAAGGTCAGGAATGGCAGGAAAAAGCTAAATATCAAGTTGGCTAAGAATAGCCATCCGTAGGACTGGAACAGCAAGTACTTGAGTATATTCTGCTCCACTTCCAACCGGCCATACCAGTAGGTAATTCCGAAGGCGAACATGTGGTAAACCCACAGCAGAGTCAATCCCAGCAGAATCTTACTGGCCGACCAGAACAATGATATTCCAATGTAATTTTTATACCCGCCCCATCTGCGCAAAACAAACAAGATGACCAGCATCAGGCCAAGAGAGGACTGGAAGCCGGTGAGGGTATAGATGACCGGGAAAATCGAGTCTTTCCACCCGGGTATAAGGCTCTGGGCGTAGTCCGAGCTGATGGTGAACTGCATGAAAACCAGCAACATGAAATAGAACGCGCCCAGAAGCGCCAAACCCGCCTTCTGATTTAGCCATTGGCTCTTGGTGCCGTGCCAGTGACCGGCCAGAACACCGTAGAAGCTCCGGCGGAATCCAGTGGCCTGCAATCGGGCCTGAGCCATGTCCGGAACCGCCGACAACCACAGAATTACCAACGCACACAACGCCAAACAGGCTATACCCAACAGGTCCAGCCATTGCGGGGCGGTCGCGCCGATGGGGACCTCAAACCAGATGGTCCGGCGGAGGTCCAGTTCGTTTTCCGCTAAGGGGGTCAGATTCGGGTTCCGGAAGGCCGGCAGCACGAACATCAGGGGAATGAAAAGTAGGATATTAAAGATCCCTATCAGGGAGAACAGCTCCGATACCCGCGTCAACGGTCTCCGCCAATGGCTCTTGGTTACCCGGAATATAGAAGCGGCCAAGGGAGCAGCGCCGGTAACCATAAATATGAATGAAAATATGGCCGCGTAATAGCCCCAGGGACCGTGGGCGCCAAAACCATCGCTCATCGCCCGTATGACGAATCCGATGATCCCCAGTCCCAGCAGCAGGCCGGACACCCCCAAGCCGATACCAAACGCCATTGGCATGGCCGAGGTCCTTTCAGATACTTCCCTCGTTACTTGGGAAGCAACTGGGAATACCCACATCTCCGCCCCATAGTGGCTTTCAGGATGGCTGTTAGCTGCCATGGCCAACGCCCTTGCGCAATGGGAATGGGTCCACTTTCTTCAGGTAGATCACATTCGGCTTAGTGCCCATCTCTTCCAGCAGACGGTAACCCCTGGTTTTCCGGTCGTGCGCTTCGCCGTGTGGATGTTCGTTCACGTCGTCGAAATACTCTTTAACCGGGCCAGAGTCGTCCGCCTGGTCGGCGAAATTCAGGGCGTTGGTCGGACAAGCGGAGACGCACGCCGGCAGGAAATTGCGCTTCTTCATGGTAGCGTAGTCCAGGTTACTCCTCTCCCGGCGTTCCACCGTTACTTCGGCCCGCCGGATACGCTGGATGCAGAATGTGCATTTTTCCATGATGCCCCGGCTGCGTACCGTTACGTCGGGGTTCAGGTGGTTGCGCAGACGTTCCGGCCATACCGGTTCCCAGTAGTTGAAGAACCGGACCTGGTACGGACAGTTGTTGGCGCAGTAACGTGTCCCAACACAACGGTTATAGACCTGAACATTCAAGCCTTCGTCGTTGTGGTAGGTGGCAAACACCGGGCACACCGGCTCGCAGGGAGCGTTTTCGCAGTGCTGGCAAAGGATGGGAATGAACCGCGCCTTCACGTCAGGGAATTCGCCTTCCCAATATCGTTCGATGCGGATCCATTCGTAGGCCCGCCGTTGCAGGAACAGGTCCTTGGTATTGATGGGCAGGTTATTCTCCGATTGACATGCGACGACGCAGGCCTGACAACCGGTGCACCGGTCCAGATCTATTACCATGCCCCATTTGTGATCTACCCGCTGTGTAACCATTTCAGCCTTCAGCTATCGGCGATAAGCCGGCGTTCATAATTCTTCTGGCGTAACCGTAATGATGATCCGTTCCGCTTCGGTGTTGCCAACTTCCACGGCCCGAACGATACCCTCGAACTTGGATACTTTGATACTGGTGCCGGTGGGCGTGAGCGTAACCGTGGTGTTGGCCCAAGCAAACGCGCCGGTCCCTTCCACCTGGCTGGGCTCAAGAATATCCATGACGTTGGAACTCTCAGACGCGCGGCGGCCTGTCGCGGCGTCCGGGCCGTCCCGCCGCCCCTGTCCCAAGGGTATGGAAACGACTTTGGGAGGTACGGCCGGGGTCGGGTAAACCGGCACCCGGATGGAACTGCGGGCGGTGGAACTAACGATCACCACGTCGCCTTCTCTCAATCCCAATCTCGCGGCGTCTTCGTCGTTTATCTCCAACCAGGTCTGCCAAGCGATAGTCGTCAACGGATCTGGAACTGCCTGGAGCCAGGGAAGATGAGCGTTCTGCCCATCCAGTAGCGTTATATGGGAAAAGGGTACCAGGTGGAAAGTATCCCTGGAGGGAGCCAACCCTGGGAACCTCGGTTCCGACGCCTTTGCGGCAATCGTGTTGAACAGTCCCGCCGGCGGGTTGGTCCTTGCGGAAGACGTTGCTTTTTCGTCCCACCAGCCGCCCTGTTGCAGCATCGTGTTCCAAAACTCATCGGCAGACCCGGCTTTGATGGAACCCCGATTGAGTGCAAACAACTCTTTGGAGGTTTCCTTTAGCATGTCTTCAAACCGGTCCCAGGGCAACTCGCTCTGCTTGCCCAGTTCTCCGGCCATGGACAGCAACACGTCTGCGGAACTCCTAGGGTCCAGGTCGCTAAGTGGATTCACCACCGGCTGCTGCACACCCAAAATTTGATATCCGGGTCCGGGTTCGGGGATGTCGCTGCCCCAATCCTCCAAGGCTACCCGGTCTGGAAGAATGAGGTCGGCCAGCGCGCTGGTGTCATCGATGAACGGTGAAAGGCTGACGATAAACAAGTCGTCTCTATTAAGTGCGTCCCGGAAATGCAGCGACCCTGGTAGTCCGTGGACCGGGTCTGCTTGGTGCACGACGACTAGCTTGGTTCGGCCTCCGTTTAGTCCCTCGGCCGCCGAGAACCAATCTGCCAGAGAAGCAACGTCCGCGCTGGGGGGCAGGTCGTCGATCGGTGGTGCGGGATTGAACCTGATGCCGCCTTTGGCGCCGACGCTACCTACCAGATAGTTCAGTGCATAGATGGCTTCCAGATTGAACAGTCCGTTGGTATGGGCGCCCGCCGATCCTCCGCCGATCGCCAAGCTAGGTCCTTTTGTGGCGAACTCCCGGGCCAGGCCCGTAATGAATTCCGCGGGCGTTTCGCCCCGCAAGCGGTCGGGCAGTCCGATTCTTGAACCCACGATTTCGGGCCGGAAGGCGTCCAACGCTCCCACWCCCCGTCCATCGGTCAAGGCGCCAACATCTACGCCGTCAGCCTCAAGACCTTCCGAGATAATCACGTAAGCCAGGCTCAGGGCCAAGTAGCCCTCCCATCCCGGTTGGACGGGCACCCACTGGTCGGCGCTGGCTGCGGTCATGGAAAATCTGGGGTCCACCTGATAAAAGGTGCCCCGTTTCCGCCCCTCTCCTTGACGAAATTCTCCATAACCCAGGTTCCAACGTGTCGGAGAAACCCAGGTTGACAAGAAATCCGCACCGAAGGACAGCAAGAAGTTGGTGTTGGCCAGATCAAAGTCAGGAAGCGAATCCTGCTGGAAGACGTTTTTCACCGCCGCCTGGTAGGCAATGTTGTCCATGGCATCGAACGACAGATGCTGGCCGCCCATCGCCCGGGTGAATCGGTCCACCAACTTGGCCATGTGGCCCCGGAGGGGTTCCGTGACCATCAACATGTTGTCCCCGTTCTGCTGGAGTTGGGCTTTGAATATGTCCAAGGCCGCCGTCCAGTCCAGTGGTTCGAACTGGCCCGAACCCCGGCCGCCAGACCGGTGCATGGGACCTGCCAAACGTTCGGGGTGGTACATCGCCTGCAAACCCGCTTCACAACGGGCGCTTTGCTTACCTTGGTTGATGGGATACGCGGGGTTGCCCTGAATCTTCTTGGCGCGGCCTTCCATCACCCGCACGACTATCCCCTCGGAGGATGGGCAGGTGCGGCACAGGGTGGCGTACCAGTTATCCTTACCCCGGACCAGGTCTTCAGGCAGACTGACCGGGCTTTGGAGACTGAACTCACCTTCTCGAATGCCAAACCCTTCGCAGGCCACCGCGCCCACGGCGGAGAGGCCGGCCCAGGCTAGAAAGTTGCGCCGCGTCAACTTCATCGTGTCAGATCGTCCTTCCTGTTAATCACTTGTGGCAAACCGTGCAATCCGTGGCAACGTTGTTATTCCGGTGACAGTCCAAACAGGTGCCCATCTTCAAAGATTGTCCCTGTTTTGGTTGAACCTCAGTCATGCTGGCCACGTCGCCGTGGCAGACGGAACAGGTTTCGGGAACCGTCAGCGGTTCACTGATGGACTCGCCATTGATTCCGGTCCGCGTCGGTTGATCCGGGTCCGTGAAAAATCGGATGTGGGCCTCGTGAATGAACCTCACGTGGTCCGGCAACCGGTGCACCCGCTCCCAGTTAATGGGATCGTTTTCTTCGAAGCTCTGCCTTACTTTGGCTATCTCGGCTTTGGCTGTTTCCCCGGTACCGCCTATCGTCTTGTGGCAGAAGAGACACTGTTCCACTGCGGGAACCGTGGCCGCGTCTCCTCGTGTCACGTTGCGATGGCAAAATTCACATTGAATGCCCATCCCGCCATCAGCCTCCGAACCCGCGTGAACCGTGTGAGGAAAGGCGATTGGTTGAGGAGGAGCGTTGCCCAAACCAAAGGGCGGATTGGAAAACCAAGATATCAAAAGGACYGCTATCAGAAAGCCCATTACAACGGTAACTGTTAGGCCCACCAGGCCTAGTGTTAACATTTTGGCGCTAGGTCGCATTGATTATAAAGCCGCTCCGTTTCATGGTGAGCCTTTGCCCTGAGGGTGGATCCACGCCGGCCACTAAGGCCTAATTCAACTCATCGACGAGTCTGGCGCGACGCAACCCGGCAGGCTACGATTAGTACAAATACCGGTCATAGATATTTTCCACGCTTTGGGCCGTTATCACTACCATGACCATCAAGGCCGCAGCCACAACAAACAGTACCGCGGCGAATGCGGTCATCGGTATGCGCAGTTTATTCGTCCCCGGCGGGATGTGCCCCGTGCGAATCAGGGATGGGATTATGGCATGGGCGGTCAGCAAAGTTACCGCAAATGTAAAAACCACCGGAACGTAAATCCAGAAAAAAGTAAGCCAGGCAGATATGTCCTGCCAATTTGCTGTTGTTAGTGCTTTGGGGTCGTCAAACATAGTGCGGTTATCCGCCGCCGGATACGTTAAGAACACGAGATTGAGCCTGGTGAAGGCCTAGTGAAAAGTATCACAACGTCATATTTGTGTCAAGGGTGATACGGAGGAATCGGCCTCCCGTGTTCAAGCCGTGCGGCTATCTCATTCGGCTATCTCAATGGAGGCTCACGCTACAATACGTGCTGCCCGATCAAGCGCTATTTGCCAGGGGACCATAGGGATAAGGGTTTAAACAAATATGCCTTCATTGTCTGAAAGCTTCCCAACCCTCGGCTTACTGATTTCGGGAACCCGCAGGCTCTTCTCCAGACCCAAGAAGCAGCAGCCCACAGAAGATTTGGCCGATTTCCCTGAGGATCTATTTCCCGGCGAGCCTTTCGCGACAGAACTCGAAGACCCGGCTGACTTGGCGCAGATCGCATACCAAGCCGGCGCGGAAGAACGGCCGTCATTTCTGCCGGAATCCGGCGATTCCCCTCTAGAAGCTAACTCTTCTCCGGTCCTTGAATCGCCMCAAGACTCATTTCCTATGTCTGAGGTATTGGGGCAAGGCTTCCCTTCCGCGTTGGAAGAGAGCGACGTCATTCCCGGACTTTATGAGACCTGGGTCGAGCTGGAAGAGAGGGTGAAGCGGGCCCAGAACGAGCTTCAAGCGATCTTGGCCACCAGGGAAGAAGCCGCGATCTAGAGAGGGCGGGCCCAGAAACGGTTGGACGAAGGCGAAGCCATCCGTGCGGATGCTCAACGCATCAGCGAGAGCGCTTGGCGGGCGTTTGACCGGGGTTTCGCCGTTAGTGCGAAGGGGTTGCCCAACCGTTGGACCACGGTGCGCGAAATTGACGAGGCGATGCGCACGTACACCGCGCTGCAAAGAACCACCCACAGCGAGTCCTGGCAAGAGGCCGACCGGACCAGACAGCGAGCCACTACCGAGCTGCTGRAGGCCTTGGCCGTGCTTAACACGGCGATGRCGCAAGCCCAACGGGAACTCAAAGAAGCGGCCAATTTGCCATCAGTGGCCGACGCCCTGATGCAGTCGGCTCAAGAGGAGTTACGCTGTGCTCAAGCGATTCGCAGTGAATTGCTGCTATTGGGCCAAGAAGCGTTGGATGAATTAGACCCGGCCCCGTTCAGCCGGCAACCGGGTTCTCAAGAAATCACCATATCCGACCCTCAAGACTTCGCGCCCGGCATCTTGGCCGACGCTGGTCGGCTGGGGGCGGCCCCTCTGGAAAGCGTCGAATCCCCAAGGATCCCTCCGTCTGGAATCCCGGCGGAACCGGGCGCGGCGTCTCCAACTTCATCAGACGCGATATCCGGTCAAGCTTCGGTAGCTTGGGAGTCTCCCTTAATGGCCGAACCGCCGGCAACCCCGGAACCGGAAATATCCGATCCTGAAACGCCTTCAGAATCGCCGGAAGAGGCACTGTTGGGGTTGGGCGGCGCCTTTGAAACTCCTGAGCCTGCGGTGCCCTCACCGGCCGCCCAACCGGCTCCAGTTCCTCAACTATCGCATGAGGTCCCCGAGACCGCTCCCCCTTCCGAATGGTTCACTGCAACCCCGGGGGACGCAGAACCGAGCATATCACCACAGTTATCGTCCGAAGTTCCCGAGGCCGCTCCTCCTTCCGAATGGTTCACTGAGCAGGAGCCCCCGGCGTCAACTGAAGTTCAAACGACTCAACCCCCGGCTACTGAAGCTCCGGCGACTGAAGCTCCAGTAGCGGAAGTTCCAGCTCCAACGCCACCGACCGTAGCTCCGCCAGTTGAGACTACTCCGGTCCAAGCTACTCCGGTCCAAGCTCCGCCAGTCCAAGCTCCGCCGGTCCAAGCTCCGCCAGTCCAAACTCAATCCGAAGCCCAGATACTGGATCAGGAGATCGCGGCGGCTACTCCGGCCAGCGCATTGCCGGGAAGCGCCGCTGCCGCCATGGCCGAGGAGCTGGCCAGGGGAATGGGCGGTCTTGGAGTAACCGCCGGAAGTGGTGAGGCGCCAGACAAAACCCCGGTAGAGGTAATACAGCCATCACCTACCGAGGCCCCGGCCCCGGAACCCCAGGGCAGAATCATAGAAATGCCGTCGCCTTCTCAACCGAATGCCGCCGAACAACTACACCACGAGATGGAGGCTGTTTCCCTTCCGACGCCGATGCCGGAACCCATGTCCGAGCCTATAATTCCGGATCCCTTCGACTTTAGTCAACCTGCTACTCCGGTCATAGACATGCCCGAACCCCGGCAACAACCCACCGCCGCCGAGTTGCTGCGCCAAGAGATGCAGGCCGCCATTCCGCCGCCGAGTCCGGAGATTGTTGAACGGCCCGTGATTCAGGCGCCGGAACCAGTCGTACCGCCACCGGTCGCGGTACCACCTCCCGCGGCGCAAGCGCCTCCCCAGCCGCCACCGGCCCCGGTTGGCGCCCCCCCAGCGGTCACCTACACCGGACGGATATATCTGATGTTCCCGTCATCGCTCAGCCAAGGCCGCTTGGAATCCGTCTGGGAAGTCTTGGACCAAGTGGCGGGCAGCGGGGTCATTACCGACACCCGGCTGATATCCAGAGAGGCCGGGATTCAGTTCACCCTCGACCTGGGAAACCATGAACTGGACATCGAGGCGCTAAAAAGTAAATTCCCCGATGCTCAAGTATCGGCTATGGAAGAGGACCGCTTACGGATCGACTGGCCGGACTAATAGCCAGGGCGAGGCTCGCTTATCGTCACCTTGCCTGAGGAACCAAGGCCACGGATCTTCGCCGGCCCAGCGATATAAGTCCCATCCCGGCCGACGACGACTTGGTCCAACCCACCTACCTAGTCAGCGTCTTCAGCATCAAACCCAAAGTAAATCTAGAGCCCAATATCCCCCCACCCCTGATTCACTCGGCTCAATCACCGCCCGCAATAATTTGGCGCGCAAAATCAGCACCGCCCGGCCAGACAGTCAACGCTCCTCACTCCAAAAGGCCTCATCCGTAAAGGGAGACCGGGGGGATTTCGGCACTCCCAAATCGCCTGTAGAATATTCCGCAAATTTGAGGTAAATTTAGGCGGCAAAAGAATTCACTAAATGCCCGAAACCCCAATGCCTGCCCAATGAGGAGGGATCCATGCCCGAGACGATTAAGGAAGCCTATATTCGCAAGAACCCCAAGTCGGCGGAGTTGTACCCGAGATTCCAGGAGTTGTTTCCCTCAGGTGGGCCCGGCCATGACGGGTACGTCGCCGCTCCTTTCCCGATCAGCATCGCCCGAGGCCAGGGTCCGCGGAAATGGGACGTGGACGGCAACGAGTACATAGATTTCGGGCTGGGATCGGCCTCGCTGCTTTTGGGTCACGCCCACCCGGCGGTGGTGGACGCTTTGACCAAGGCCGCGCCCTTAGGCTCCCACTTCGGCGCCCCGGTGGAGTCGATGCTGGAGTGGGGCGAGCGGGTCCACAACCTCATCCCCTGCGCCGACAAGGTCCGCTTCGTGGCCTCCGGCGCTGAATCCACCATGCTGTCCATGCGCATCGCCAGGGCCTACACCGGAAAGGAAAAGATCATCCGGTGGGAGTCCCACTACCACGGCTGGCACGATTACGCCATGCCCGGCAACCTGCCGCCCTTCGACTCTCCGGCCTCTATCGGCATACCTCAAGGCGCGGTGGACTCGGTGATAGTGTTGCCTCCGGACTTGGACACTCTGGAGCGTACCCTGGCCGCCGACAACAATATCGCCGGAGTGATTACCGAGGGTTCCGGGGCATCCTACGGGACCGTCCCTCTTAGCCCCGGTTTTCTGGAAGGCGTGCGCCGGTTGACCCGCCAATATAACGTGCTGATGATTCTGGACGAGGTTATAACCGGATTCCGGTGGAGTCCCGGCGGACTGCAACAGAGGATCGGGATAGACCCCGATCTCTGCACCCTAGCCAAGATCCTTACCGGCGGGCTGCCCGGTGGAGCGGTGGCGGGGCGGGRCGACATCATGCGGGTCATGGTGCAAACCGGCGACCGGCAACACGACCGCCACGAGCGGGTCCTCCACGGAGGCACATTCAACGCCAATCCATACTGCGCCGCCACCGGCAACGCCGCTCTTGAGATCGTGGCCAGCGGGGAGATGCAGGACACCGCCGACCGCATGGCCGATCGTCTGCGCGTGGGATTACAAGAGATCCTGGACCGGTCGGAAGTAGCGGCATGCGTCTATGGCGACGCCTCCACTTTCCACGTCTACTTCGGCAACAGGTCGATCGAGGGGATGGACGCCAGCACTTTGAAGAACACTCCTCCGGCCATCCAGACCGCCTTCCGGCAGGCGCTGCAAGTGCGGGGAGTGGACCTGATGTCCCGCTCCAGCGGCGTCCTGTCCGGCGTGCACACTGAGGACGACATCGATACCGCCCTGGGCGCTTTCGACGGAGCGATCCAGGCCATGCTTGAAGAGGGGATAGCCGGCTANGCGCCGCCTAACCTTGCTTCACGTACTTGTCGACCCGCATGGCGGCGCCCAGGGCCATGTAAATGTCGCCGTGGGCGTCGACCCAGCTACCGTGGGCCGACATGGAGTCCCACCGGGCCACCACCTGACCCTGTTTGGTCATCAGGCTGACTCGGGGAGACATTCCGTCAACGCCGCCTTCGCTGATGTGCAAGATACCGTCGGCGTCCGACGATATGTCCAGGGGACGGCGTAGATCGGTCCACATGGTGATGAACCGGCCCTCTCCMGTAAATACCTGGATACGGTTGTTTTCCCGGTCGCACACGTAAACCAGACCGTCAGCGTCCACCAGGATGCTGTGTGGCAGGTGGAACTGGTTGGGCCCCTCCTTCCCCGGCTCGCCCCATGACGCCAGCAGCCGCCCGTCCGGCGAGAAGCGGTGGACCCGGGCGTTGCGGTAGCCGTCAGAAACGTACAAGTCGCCCGAAGGCGCGGGCACCAACTCCGTCGGGTAGTTGAAGGGGCCGGACGACTTGGGCACCAACTCTCCCGGAGTTTCGCCACCCGTGTTGGAATGCACACCCCGGCGGCCTATCACCTGCAGTGCCTTGCCGTCCAAAGTGAACTTCAGCGCCACCGAATCGGCCCGGTCGGTGACGTAGATAATATCGTCCTCGATGAAAATGCCGTGGGGGTCGGTGATAGCGCTGATGCCCCAAGAACTCAGGTAATTGCCGTCCCGGTCGAAGATCATCACCGGGGGGTCTTTGCGCTGGAAGACGTACACTCGGTCCTGGGAATCAGTCGCCACGGCGCTGGTGTTGCCCCAGGTTTCCCCATCGGGCAACTTGGCCCAATTCTCGATAAGGGTATAGATATAATCTCCGGAGCCTACAGTCGTCATCTCGCCTTCAGCCTCCATCAAGATTGGGTCAAGTCTCATCCCACCCAAGTCTGGCCCAGATTTTACCAGGGAGCGCAATCCTGCACCAACAACAGCCCATCGACTGGTCCGCGATGGCGGCGGACAGGGTGTTACCTATCCGGTCTATCTGTAACCCATGTGCCCGGTTGCACAATGGGGGGCATCACCCCCATCCCAACCTTCCCCCATAAAGGGGGAAGGGGCACACGTTCTCCCCACGCCAGACTATCTCCTCCCCCCTTGCGGGGAAGGATTAAGGTGGGGGGTATCCCCCCAATCGGCGAGTACAACCGTCCCTGTCCCCAACCACGAATCCTTCGTATGCACCCCTATTCCGGCGGGAGAGGGGCCCGGGGTTGAGGGGCCACCAATGATGTATTATTGGTGGAACTTTCGCCGACTGGAGAAGTCAATGGATGACCTGCTCTCAAGAGCCCTGGACTTGGCCGAGGTGCGGGGCGCCGGTTACGCCGACATCCGCATAGTCCGCACCGTCCAAGAGCGGATCTCCCTTCGCAATGGCGTCGTCGATACCTTGAGCGTTGACGAGTCTCTGGGGTTTGGCGTGCGCGTGCTGGTGAACGGATGCTGGGGCTTTGCATCCAGCCACGATCTAACCGGCAAAGAGATCGACCGCATAACGGCCCTGGCGGTGGACATCGCCAAGGCCTCGGGGACGCTTAGCAAGGGGGCTGTCGACTTGGGGCCGCCGGTGACCAGTCGAGGCACGTACACTACGCCCATCGAAGAAGATCCCTTCACCATATCCACCGACCATAAATTGGCCCTGCTCATGGACGCCGACCAGCGGATGGCCGCGGTGAAAGGGGTCCGGTCCCGCCAGGGCAACATGGTGTTCATCAAAGAGGAGAAAACCTTCGCCAACAGCGAGGGCGCCCACGTGGAACAGACGGTGTACGAGGCGGGCGGCGGAATCGCGGCAAACGCCGTGGGCAACAACGAGATTCAGCGCCGCTCCTATCCCCAGTCCATGGGACGCCAGCAGGGTTGCGCCGGTTGGGAGTACATCACGGCCATGGACCTGCCGGGCAACGCCGAGAGGGTCGCCACCGAAGCGGTAGCCCTCCTCACCGCCGACCCGTGTCCCAGCGGCATCGTTACCGACATAATCATCGGCGGCGCTCAGTTGGCCCTACAGATACACGAATCCTGCGGCCACGCCATCGAACTGGACCGGGTACTGGGCGCGGAAGCGGCCTACGCCGGAACGTCTTTCCTCACAACGGACAAGCTCAACAACTTCCGCTACGCCTCGGACGTCGTCAACATCACCGCCGACAGCCTGCGGGTGCCCGGTCTGGGTACATATGGATGGGACGATGAAGGCGTGCCATCCCAGTCCACACCGATAGTGACTAACGGAGAATTCGTTGGCTACCTGATGTCCCGGGAGACGGCCACCGGGCTGGGCCTAACCTCCAACGGATGCGTGCGGGCGGCGTCGTGGAACCGGATCCCGATGATCCGCATGACCAACGTCAGCATCGAGCCCGGCACATGGAAGCTAGATGACCTGATAGCGGACACCGACGACGGCATCTTCCTGGAGATGAACCGGTCGTGGTCCATCGACGACAAACGTTACAACTTCCAGTTTGGCGCCGAGGTGGGCTACGAGATCAAGAATGGCAAGCTGGGACGGCTGTTGCGCAACACAACCTACACCGGCATCACCCCCGAATTCTGGAACTCCTGCGACGCCGTCTGCGACGCGGACCACTGGCAGATGTGGGGCACCCCCAACTGCGGCAAGGGCCAGCCGGGACAGATCGGACACACCGGACACGGAGCCGCACCCGCCCGCTTCCGCAACGTGCGGGTTGGGGTTCTCTGATGATCGGACGAGACCGGTGCGAGGCGGTCCTCTCCCAGACATTGGATCAACCGAACATTCGAGAAGCCGATGCCTACCTGTCCGTTCAAGACCTTAGCCTCACCCGGTTCGCATCCAACGACATCCACCAGAACGTGTCCCACGGCAACGCTCAGCTCCATATTCGGGTGGTGGTGGGCCAACGGCAGGGGCGGGCCACCACGAACGATCTTAGCGACGGCGGTATCCAAAAAGCCGCCAAGCTGGCCCATCAGAACGCTCTGCTGATGCCGGAGGACCCAGACTTCAACGGTCTGCCCATCCCCGGCTCACCGCCTCAGGTGGCCACCCACGACTCGGATACCGAATCCTACGGCCCGGCCTCCCGTTCCCAAGTGGTGGCATCAGTTTGCCGGCTAGCCGAGGCCAGTGGGTTGGAAGCATCTGGATTCTTTCGCAACGGCACCCAGGAAACCGCCGTATTGAGCACCAAGGGAGCTCGGGCCTACCACGCCGGGACCTTTGCCGGGCTGCTGGTGATGGCCATAAGCAACACCTCGGCGGGCTGGTCCAAGGGCGGGTCCTGGCGGGTTGAAGACATCGATTCCGGCGCCCTGGCCACCGAGGCCGTGGACAAGGCCCTAAGAGGCCAAAACCCCCGGACCGTTGAGCCAGGCGAGTACACGGTAGTCCTGGATCCCTACGCCGTGGACGACATGCTGGGCAGCCTCAGCCTTTACGGTATGGGCGCACAGGCGGTCCAAGAAGAACGAAGCTGGATGAACGGCCTGATCGGCGAACGCGCGATGAGCCCCCAGATCTCCATATGGGACGACGGCGCCGACTTGGAGGGCTGGCCGGTCCCCTTCGACGCCGAGGGGGTGCCACGCCAACACACTCAGCTCATTCAAGAAGGTGTTGTCTTGGACCCGGTGCACAACTCCTATACAGCAGGGAAGGAGGGGAGGCGGTCCACCGGCCACCAGTTCGCGTTTACCGGACCACCGGTCGCCTCCAACTTATTTATGCAGACCGGAGATTCGTCCCTGGAAAAGATGATTGCCTCGACCCAGCGGGGTCTGTACATCACCCGGTTCCACTACACCCGACTGGTGCACAACCGGAACTGCGTGATGACCGGCATGACCCGGGACGGCACCTTTCTTATCGAGGACGGGCAACTTAGCTACCCGGTGAAAGACCTGCGTTTTACCCAATCCTACGTAGAAGCGCTGGCAGGGGTCGAGGCCGTGGGCAGCCAAAGCAAACTTGTCTTGAACGAGGTGGGGTTCGCCACCAAAGTCCCGGCCCTAAAGATAGGCCGCTTCAATTTCACCGGTGTTACGGTCTAACGAGCCGGTCATAATAGGTCTATAGGCAGGTAATGGCAGAAACAACCGAGGTAACTCCCCAACGTAAAAAAGACATCAGAAACAGCAACGGCTTCATTCTTAGCTCCTTAGCCGGCGGTCACACACTGTTTCATTGGATGATTCAGGGCTTCGTGGTCTTGCTGCCTGAGATTCAGGCCACCTTTCACCTGAGCGGCGTCGGAGTAGGCGCCCTGGTCACCACCCGGGAGCTGGCGTCGGGTATCGTCTCCCTGCCCGGAGGGTTCCTAATCGACCCGCTCCGGCGCCATTGGGGGCTACTGTTAGCCGTTTGCATCGGTGGGATAAGCCTAGGTTCTCTGATACTCGGGCTGTCTCCGGTTTATCCGTTGCTGCTGGCCGGAATCGCCATCGTCGCCATATCCCACTCCATCTGGCACCTACCCGCCTCAGCATCCCTGTCCTACCACTTCTCCCAGCGGCGGGCCATGGCCTTGTCTTTCCACGGAGTGGGCGGCAGCATCGGCGACGTGGCCGGACCCGTTGCGACCGGTTCGCTCTTGTTGGTATTGGGCTGGCAAGGGATCCTCAGCATATACGCGATAGCTCCGTTCTTCCTGGCATTCATGGCGGTTTGGGCATTTCGCGGCATCGGCGGACCCGACACAGACACCGGCGCCACAGATTTCGATAGGAGGAAAGAGGCCACCAAGAGGTTGCTCCGCAATCGTGCCATGTGGGGTATCATCGCCGTGCGAGGCCTCCGGTCCATGTGCCTTGTAGCCCTGGTTACAATATTGCCCCTGTATTTAGCCAACGACCTGGGGATGAGTCCGTTTCTCAGGGGCGTTCACATAGGCTTGCTGATCGCGATAGGGCTGATCGCCAAGCCGATGATGGGGTACCTGTCTGACCGCGTCGGCCGGAAGCAGGTGCTGGTGCCGGGCTTGATTTGGTCATGCGCCATCTCGCTGCTGCTGGCCGGATTCAGTGAAGGGATCTCCCTCACCGTCCTGATCGCTTTGTTGGGCCTTTTCTTGTACCCGGACCAACCAATATTGACCGCCGCCACCCTGGAGATCGTAGGGCGGGAAGTGGCCACCACCGCCCTGGGCATCGTCGCCTTCTTCAGTTTCTTGATGGCCGCCGTGTCTCCCCTGATCGCCGCTTCGCTGTACGAAGCCCTGGGACTGGACGCCGCACTTTACTACGTGGCCGCCCTATTCGCCGCCGCCGCCGTCATACTTGCCCTGGTGCCTCTGACCGCGAAGGGAGCTTCTCCGCTCCAAGATTAGCGCCCTCCTCCGTTAAGACATCCGTCTTGCCGGTGGTATAATCCTGCCAAAATCGGCGTCAGGAGAAAGGCGGCATGAAACGGGCGGTTGAGTTCTATAGCGAAGGGTTCAAGCTTGTCGGCGACATCTACGTTCCCGACGGTCTACCATCCGGCGAACAGCGCGCGGCGGTGCTGCTGTGTCACGGCTACACCGGCGTCAAGGACCTCTACCTGCCGGACAACGCCAAAACCCTCAACGACGCCGGTTACGTGGTCATGACCTTCGACTACAAGGGATGGGGCGAAAGCGAGGGCACCCGCAGCCGTCTGGCCCCCTACAGCCGCGTCGCCGACGTCCAGGCCGCCATGACTTATCTGGGTATGCAACCGGAGGCGGACGCCGACCGGATCGGCCTCTACGGCACCAGCTACGGCGGCGCCACCGTTTCCTGGACCGGCGCGGTCGACCAGCGAGCCAAGTGCATCGTCAGCGTGGTGGGCATCGGCCACGGCGCCCGGTGGATGAGCCGGGTCCGCCGAGTGGACGAGTGGTTCGACCTCCAGGAGCGCTCTAAAGAAGACCGGGAGAAACGGGCCAGCACCGGGGAATCGGAATACGTAGACCGCAGCGAGATCCTGCTTCCCGACCGGCAATCGGCCGAACTAGCTGCGGCGGCCCGGCGCAACAACCCGGCGGCCGTAGGCACCATCCCCCTGGAGTACGTGGACGACACCATCGGCTTCAACCCCGAATGGATCGTGGACAAGATCTCACCCCGCCCCATCCTCTTCATAACCAGCGACAACGACCGTCTGGTCCTCCCCGAAGAATCGGAGCAACTCTACGCCCACGCCGGCGACCCTAAAAAGCTAGTGGTCCTCAAAGGCTACGGCCACTACGAAGTCTATTCAGAACCCGCCTTCAGCGAGGTAATGGCGGCTACTTTGGAATGGTACGGGGTGTATTTGTAGGGGCGGTTTCAATCTCCGCACACCGGCGTGAATTGCAAGGAGCATATAATCGAACTTGACCACGCGGCAGGGACTTCAAGCCTCGTAAATATCGATAATCGGTACCTCCCGCATATAAACCTGCACTTAAATGGACGAGTACATTCTTTGTATCGAATGTGAGGCTCACCGCCCTACACAATTTCGGGATTGTAGTGGATCAAGAATTCCCTCATTTGTTTCACGCGGCGTTTTAACTTCTTGAGTTCCTCTTGGTTTCCTCGTAAGGCTTTAAGGCTCCGGCGATAACATCTAACCAGGCTGCGTCTAGCATTGAAGTCTGCGTGAATAAAGGTCCTGTGCGCCCAATTTATGCAGTATGGCATTTCTTCCGAGTCACGTAATGGAACCAATGGCCGAACGATATAGCCCGGATGTTCGGCGAGGGCACGAGTAAATTGAGGAAGAGCTACAAGGGAGTCGTGCATACTCAACGCCAACCAATCTTGCCTCCCCTCAAGACGGTAAACGTCAATCAATGCCTGGCCTACATAGGCGTTCGCTTCAGGGTCCACATAAAACTCCCCATAGGCGATTGCTCCTCGAATCATCCTAGAAGGGCCACAGATTACGGCGTTCATGAATTCACCGCAAACTGCAAGCATGGTCTTAAGGCAATCGTAAGAATCATCCCGCGAGAAGAAAACGATAGAATCCGAAAACGTAACGTACCCCAGGTCAGATTCTGGTACATCCACTGACATATCGGGATTAACCACACTCCCAGGTAGGCTTGCGCGGACCATCAGATTCAGGAACCCCCGAACGTAGGTAAATACCTCCATGGAACCAGCGGTTTCCACCCAAGAGCCAAACCCTAGGATATCGAAAAAAGCAACGAATCTTTTCCCGTTGTCTAAAAGCATCCTACGAAAAATCCCTACCAACGGCTTTGCCGGATCTCTTACAACACGTTTGCCCGATGACCAAGATTGTTCCATACCGGCCCTTCGGCCGAAAGCCAAAGAATTACGGTAGCCTAAACCACAGCAATAGCCTCAATCTCAATCAGCATGTCCGGGTTTACCAGGGAGCGGACTTCAACCATGGTGCTGGCCGGATAGTCGCTCTTGAAGTACTCGGCGCGGGCGGCGTGAATCTGGTCGTAGTGCTCCACCACGTTGGTCACGAACACGGTCACTTTGACCACATCGTCCATGGTGGCGCCGGCGGTTGCCAGCACTGACTTAACGTTCTCCAATACCTGTATTGTCTGGGCGAAGATGTCCCCTTTGCCCACTAGTTCGCCTTGAGCGTTGCGGGCGACTTGGCCGGAAACGAATACCATATTCCCCGCCGGGACCTGTATGCCATGGGACATGATGCCCGCAGAGGTGATCAGTGTTGGGCTTTTCAGTACGGTCTTAGCCATCTTATATTCTCCTCTTTCCGGGCCTGGAGCCCGTTTCGTGGCCCGAGTATATGTAATTCCCGGTTGCCGCGCCACCGAGAGGCAATGTCGCAGACGCGGTTGCCGGGTCGGGGCTTGGCGTTGCGCAGACGTGCTCTGGATCCCCCGTCCGCGGAAGGGCCGGGATGACGGAGACCTACAGGATGTACGATCTGCTCCATGCTGAACGATGGCACCCGGTTAGGGCATGCTGCTAAACTTGGGCCATATATCACTCAACCGCATCGCCGATCGAGGGAAACATGACCCGACCAAATGAAAGCGATCAGGCCCCCGGCGAAGTTTGGCCCATCATACGGGCCCAGCCTCGAAGTTTCTTCAAGGCCCCCTTGTGCACCGATCTGGACGATTTAGACGCCGACGTGGCAATCATCGGTGTTCCCTTCGACCAGGGCACCTTTGGCCGGCCCGGCGCGCGCTTCGGACCCGACGCAATCCGGGACGCTCCCAGGGGATACAACTATTCGGACCCCTTCGGGGCTCAGACTCCGGCGGAGGGGCTCTTCGACATCGACATTGAGGACGAGTTGCTGCGGGGCGTGACGATGGCCGACTGCGGCAACCTCACGATCGTGCCTTCGGAGGTGGTGGAGAACTTTGGGAAGCTGACTGCTGTCGTTGAAAAGGTGGTGGAACGGGGCTCATTTCCCGTGGTGGTGGGCGGCGACCACGCCATCACCTTCCCGGTGGTCCGGGGGCTGGGAAAGTTTTCGCCCTTGAACATCGTKCAYTTCGACGCCCACCTSGAYTACACCCACGACGTYCARGGCGTGCTATACACCCACGGCAGCCCCATCCGCCGATGCCGGGAGTTGCCCTTCGTGGACCACATCACCTCGGCCGGCATCCGGGCGGCCCGGCGGAAGCCTTACGAAGAAGCAAAGCAGGACGGCACCCTGATCATCACCACCAACCGGTTCCGGGAACTGGGACCCAAAGGAGTGGCGGAGCTTATTCCCCAGGGCGAAAACCTCTACATCACCTTTGATATCGACGTGATGGACCCCAGCCAAGCCCCCGGCACGGGAACTCCGGAGACCGGTGGGTTGTTTTACCATGAGGCCCGGGAGTGTCTCACCGCCCTGGTGACTCGTTCCAATTTGGTAGCTTTCGACATGGTGGAGGTGGCCCCGCCCTACGATGCGTCAGAGGTGACCATCGGCTTGGCGGCTCGGCTTATCGTGGATATTCTGGCCGCCCGGTTCCCTTCGAAATAACCCAGCGGGACGGGCGGCTTCAGATCATGAAGTTCAGATTTTCCACGATTGATTCCCCCAACGCCCGGTCCCCTTGGATGGATATCCGCTCCGTGTCCAGAACTGTCCGTGGCTCCCAACGCCCGCAGGCCAGGCAAGCGAACGTCTCCAGGTCCATGCTGAGACTTACGGTCGGTGGAACCGGTAACGAAGGGAGCAAGCTGGCCCGCTTTCCTTCCATGGCCACGGCGAACACGCGGCCGGCTAACCCGCTGACGTTGATCACCACCCCTGTTCCGTCTTCCGGCTGGACCTTTCTCCCCACCACGTAGGGCATCGCCATGACCATACGGTCCATGGCGTGGCGGGCTACCGCACCATCCATGTGTCCGGGCTGTCCGACCGCCCGGCGGACGTCCTGCTCGTGCACCCAAGCATCGAAGATCCTGATGGCTAGCAATTCGCGAACGGGCGCCCGCCCGATGGGGGTATCGGTTTCCTCGTCAAAATCGCTTTCGGTCATTGCTCGGAGGATAGCCAGCCTCTCCTCGGTCACCTCTTGAAACTCTTCCAAGACTTGGCTGCCGTATCGAGAGCGCCGGAAATCCACCAGCACTTCGTTTCGCTGTCCGGAGTCGTTCTTAACGTGGCCGGTATCCTCGGGCACGTGCTCCGGCAGCGGCCTTCCCAACAAGCGGCACTCGCTGCCTACCAGGTGCGAGAGTTGGTCCTGAACGGACCAACCGGGGCAGTCCGTCGGCGTCCCCCACTCTCTATCCTCGAAATTCGAGCACAGACCTTCAAAGGACCGCCAAACGGCCTCCATATTGTCCACGGTTTCCTGGTCGTTCATAAACACCGCCGAGGTTGTTGTCTTGTCCCTTCAATCTGCATTTGATCCCAGATGCTTCACACCCATCCCCTCGTCCTTCTCCCGAAGGATCAAGGCAGTCTCTAACCTTCCCCCATCGAGGGAGAAGGGATCTGTCCTCGCCCCTTTTATGAGGGAGAGTTAGAGAGGGGGTGCGTCGGGTCAGCCCCTTTCACCCTAATGGCGCCACGAATAATCCAAAGGCTACCCCGCCTTCCCTTCCTGCTCCTTGCGCATGGACTCACGCCTGGTGATCAGCCGGATCGCCTCGTCGGCGCCCATCCGGCCCACGGGACCCGACGCGTATATCGACCCCAGGACAACTCCGCCGCGGCCAATAAGGAATTCTGAGGGCTGGATGTAGCCGCCCCGGTCCTCGGACCACCAGGCGCCGAAGTTGTCGGATTCCTCTTTGGTGACGCCATAGGCCATCTTGAAAGAGAATCCTTTGTCTACCATCTCTTGAGCGTGTTCTTTGTCATCCACGCTGGCGACTATGATAGTCGCCTCCAGTCCTTCCAACTCGCCCTTGGCTGCTTCCCATTCGGCTAACTGCCGAGCGCAATAGGGTCACCAAATACCGCGGTAAAACAGTAACGCCGTATATCGTGAGGGCGCCTCTTCGGGAAACTTGATCGTACTCCCGTCCAACAGATTCAACGTAAGTGACGGGAACCGGTCCGATTGTTGTAGTTTTCCGGCCATAATGCCTCCCAAGATTGGGTGTCGCTCCACCGGTGGCGTTGGGCCCGGATAACGCCGGAGTACCCAATAATACCCGGAAGACCGGCGCTGTCACAAGCCATCGATCGGAGGTAAGGATAGGATGCGCCGGTCATAGCAGCGATTCGGATAGCCATCATTGACGCTCAGAGAAGCCTGGAGTAAGCTCCCACCATCAAATTCGGGCCACACGGAGGCAAGCCATGAAACAGATAACCAGCAACGTCTTCGCGGAGACCGATGTCCGGGGTTGCAATTTCGGGTACGTCACCACCTCCGACGGCATCGTGATGATCGACAGCCCGCACAAGCCCAGCGACGCCCAGCGGCTCAAAGCCGAGATCGCCGGCAAGGGACAGCTTCGGTACATCATCAACACCGAGCCCCACGGCGACCATTGGACGGGGAATGCCTTCTTCGACGTTCCCGTCATCGCCCATGAAGGGGTGCGGACCCGGATGCTCAACACCGACCTGGCCGACCACGTCTCCCGGGTGGCGGCATTCGGCCCCGAAGAGCCTGCCCTGCTGGAAGGCTACCAGTTCAATTACCCGGTGATCACATTTAAGAATGGCATGACCATGCACGTGGGCGACCATACCTTCGAGATGATCCACATGCCCGGTCACACCCTCTACCAAGCCGCGATCTTGATAAAAGAAGAGGGTGTAGTGTTCACCAGCGACAACATCTTCCGCGGAGTACAAACCTGGCTCCACGAGGCCAATCCCGACCTGTGGCTAACGGCGTTGGACTCTTTGAGTAAGCTGGACGAGGAGATATTCGTGCCCGGCCACGGCGAACTTTGCGACAAAGGTTACCTGGACGAACAGGGCTCCTTTATCCTGGAATGGAAAGAGTACGTCAAGGGAGCCATCGATCAGGGAATCACCAGAGACCAAGCGGTGTCTAGTCTGACCAAGATGACCGACCGGTATCCCATGGACGTGGGGCAGGACGGCATGGCGCCTTTGGTCATGCGCATGAGCGCCGGAAACCTGTACGACTACCTAACCGGGGCCTGGCCCCCTCCGCCCGTACCCCCGCCCCCCACGCCTCGCAGGCAATAGGAGGCGCGGGTTTGGGCTGCGGCGGAAGTGTAGAAGCTTAAGAGACCGTAAAAATCCCTCTGCCTAGGCTTCGCATATCTGCTCGTGCTAATTTCTTGGTAAACACAGGGGCAGACTGTACAACTCTAATGCCTGCAGATGTCTTGCGACTGAATATACCGGCCTCTCAGCTGAGAGGAGTTCTTCCGGTATCTGGTATTGTAGGTCAAGTGATTTATTTCCAAGAGGAAGCAATGCTACTCTTCGCGGAAGGAAATTCTACGATCCGGGCCTATTCGATCCAGATAGGGATAGCCCCAATAAATTCCAACTCCAATTATACGCTGCCGTCGTTGTTGGGCCAAGAAATACTGCGAAATTGGCGAATGCGGCACGATCCCACGGCCGGAAGGCTTGAATTCACGGTCAAGTCCTCCGATTTCACTTTCCGGGGCAATCTCGCTACAGTTGCCAACAAGTTGGTTCTGTAGAGCCTTCGCTGTGCATCTACAACATCCTCCCATTATCTTTCCCCGRATCTCGCTCCCTTAAGGACGCCCCTACCTGCGTCCACATCGCTTGAAAGCCCAAAAGCCTACCGCCCCGAACCCCTCACCTGTACCTTTCCGGCACATACTCCTTGATGGCCGGGATCACCTCTTGAGCCAGAAGGTCGATGCACCGCATCGCCACATCGTGTTTCATGGGGCCTTCCCGTCCCCACAGCACCAAGTAAGCCGGGTCCACGATGTCGACGATTTCCTTTAACTTCCGAAWAACCGTCTCCGGATTTCCGGTGACTATCTGGTGAGTGGCGTGGGCCTGTTCGTAGTCCAGGCTGGGGCCACCGGGAGTAATGTCGGGGACGTTCCTGGTGGTCTCCCGTCGCGCCGCCCGGCCGCTTTGCTGCGCCGCCCGCGTCTGGTAGCCCGGTGGGGCCTGCCAATGGCGCGGCGCGGTTCCGAATGATGTGCCTTGCTGCCAGTAAAAGTTCTTGCCTTCTTCGTAGGCCTTTTCGTCACTGTCCGACACGTTCACCCTAACGGCGTAGCCCCGATTCTCCGAGGTCGGGGTATACCCCTCTTCGGCGGCTACCTTGTCGTAGAGCTCGTAGATCTCCGACACAAGGTCCAAGGGCGGAGCAAGGGCGATGTAGGGGTATCGATGCCGAGCCGCCCAGGTGACCGACTCCGGGCTGACCACGCCGGGGATCCAGATGGGCGGGTGGGGTTTCTGTAGGGGCATCATCCAGGGATTAACCACCCGGAACTGGTAATGCTTACCCTCCCAACGAAACGGGCCAGGCTCGGTCCATGCCTTGATTATCAGGTCATGAGCTTCGTCGAAACGCTCCCGGTTATATACGGGGTTGGTGTTGCTGGCAATGCTCTCTTGGCCGATGCCACGAACAAAGCCGCATACCACCCGGCCGCCGGAAATGCAGTCGATCATCGCCACTTCCTCGGCCACCCGCAGCGGGTTTTCGTGGATGGGCAGCACGTTTCCCAGGAAGCATATCTTTCCCTTCTTGGTCAACCGGGCCAGGACCGAGCCGATGACATTGATCGAAGGCATCATGGACAGGGGGTTATTGTGATGCTCGTTGATCATTACTCCGTCGAATCCCACTTCGGTGCAGTGCTGCAATTCTTCAAAGTACATGCCGTAGAGCTCGTTGGCCTTCTCGGCGCTGAAGAATTCGTTGGGGAACATCAGATTGTTGTAACCCCTCTGCAGCGCTTCTTCCTGGGGGTACGCTGAATACCCCATCTCGGTGAAGAACATCACTTCTTTAACCATGTGAGSCCCCCTGTTGCCCGGTCCKGCGGGCAGACTAGACTGGTGGCAGAAGTATGCATTCATGCCCCTTCGCCGTCAATCCCGCGGTTGACCCAGCTATAGGGGCGGGGCATACTTGGAACGGCAAGAAGAGTTCGGCTTTTCGCATTATTAGTTCTCTAGCACCCACCGGTGCAAGCATGCAATGCCTTGCCACCAAACACGGGTAGGAAACGTATGACAAGTCAACGTGAAACACTCGAACTGGAGCAGAATGACGTAGCGCTGCCGGATACGGGGCGTCCCGTCATTCGTGCCAACCGGGGAGTGATTTCCAGCGGCCATTACCTGACGTCCATGGCCGGCATGCGCATCCTCCTGAGCGGGGGCAACGCGTTCGACGCCTTGGTAGCCGCCGGGTTCGCCGCCGCCGTGGTTGAGCCCATCGCTTCCTACTCGCTGGCTGCCGAAGGGGTGTTCATGCTCTACCACCCCGCCAGCGGTGACCTTCTATCCCTCAGCGCCCAAGGTGTGGCGCCCGCCAAGGCAACCGTCGAGTATTACAAGTCCCAGGGAGTTGACCGGATTCCCACCGGCCCAGGGATGCAGGCGCCACTGTCGTTCACCGTTCCCGGAGTGGTGGACGGGTTTCTCACCCTGCTGGRAAAATACGGAACCAAATCCATAGAAGAAGTGTTGGTTTCGGCAATCGAGTATGCCGAGCAGGGCATCCCCCATTACGAGTACATGCTAGCCCGGCTCGGGTGGCCGGCCACGATGGAGCAGTTCCGAAACTACCCGCCGGGTGGTTCGGAGATCTTCTTCGACAACCRGCAAGTGCCGCTTCCCGGCTCACTATTGGTCCAAMCCGGCCTGGCAGACGTCCTAAAAGGATTGGCGAATGCGGGGTCGAAGGATTGCAGCCGGCTGGAAGGGATACAAGCGGCCCGCCACGCTTTTTACCAGGGCGGCATCGCCAACACGATCGCGGAGTGTGTCCAAAGCGTGGGCGGAATCATGGACCTGGATGACCTGGCCAACTATCGCGCCCAGTTCGAAACGCCGGTGAAAGCCACATTCCGGGGTTACGAGATCCTGGGCCATGACTCCTGGACCCAGGGACCGGTGTTGATGCAGGCACTGAACATGCTGGACCGGTTCGACCTGCAGGCGATGGGGCACAACTCCCCCGCCTACATCCACACCGTAACTGAGGCTTTGAATCTTGCCTTTGCCGACCGGGAAGCCTATTACGGCGACCCCGCCTTCTCTACGGTCCCCATTGATGGGCTGCTATCCCCAGAATATGCTGCCCAACGGTCTCAGGAAATCGACCTGAATCGGGCTACCACCAGCATGCCCCCGGCCGGTGACCCGTGGCCTTACTCCAAGCAGGTCAAGGGCCAATCTGAAACTGCCTCAGAACCGGTGCTCAGCGGCGAAGCAGCGGCCGGCGGCGGCGGCGAAGACGGAACTACCCACGTGTCGGTGTTAGACCGGGAAGGAAACATGGTCTGCGGCACCATCAGCGGCGGCGCCTTCGCCAAGTCAGTATTCTTCCCCCAGATCGGCTGCGCCCTAAGCACCCGCATCGAAATGTTCAACTGCGAACCGGGACATCCCAACGTGGTGGAGCCCGGGAAGCGGCCCAGAACCACCCTGATCAATTACATCGTCACCAAAGACGGCAGCCCGGTTATGACCATCGGCTGCCCGGGCGGCGACGACCAGGCCCAGGCGAATCTACAGATACTACTGAATGTAGTCGTGTTTGGAATGGACCCACAACAAGCGGTGGAAGCTCCCCGCTTCGCCAGTCAGAACTTCCCCAACTCCTTCTACCCCCACGTGTACAACCCGGGACTCTTGACCCTAGAGGACGCAATACCCCTGGCAACGGCCCAAGCCCTCCATGCCATGGGCCACAATGTCCAGAGAACAATCAACTGCGGCATGGGTGCAACGGTCTCCCGCCGCGACCCAGAAACCGGCGCCCTAAGCACCGGAGCCGACCCCAGAAGAGCCTGCTACGCCATGGGCTGGTAGAACAAAAAACGCCCCCCTTTCGTAAAGGGGGGTTGGGGGGATTTCGTCCCTCCACCACAGAGTGACAAGGCCCCATCCAGTCCAGAATCCCCTACCCTAAATATCCAGAACCATATCCGCTTCGGATATCTGAATATCAAGCCCCAAGCGCTGCTCAACCTCGGCCAATTCCCTCCGAACCGTTGCTTCCCAGGCCGGGTTCATGTGGGCCACGATAATCTTTGGGATATACCCTTTCAGGTCTTTAAAGTCGTTCAGCGACTCTTCCAATAGATTCGGCGTTAAATGCCCGGCCACCGCCGCCCGGTCCGGGTCTCCGTTGCCAAAAGTAACCTCGGTGAGCAGAACGTTGGGATTAACATGGGGCCAAGCCTCGCTCAAACCTTTGCCCGTATCCCCGGTGTAAAACAACCTAGTGTCGCCGGATATTATCTGGAAACCCGCCGCCGGAACGGCATGATACACCGGCACTGCCATTGCCTTGTAGCCCAAGACATCAAATTCTTTGAAAAACTCCACGGTGTGCATGCGGAATACCGGTGTTTCGGGACTAGGGAATTCCAGGAAATTCGGGTACAAGGTTCCATCCAAGAGTTTCTCTGAAACGAACTTCACCGTGTCTTCGATGGCGTAAACGTCAACTGTCTTCCCGCTGTTAAGCAGGCTGATCCCCAAAGGTAGCAGGTCGCGTACATGGTCAAAATGGCGGTGGGAAAGAATAACGGCGCGGATGCCCGCTTGCTCTTCGAAACTCAGCGACCTGGTAAGCCCCCCGGCGTCTAGGACCAACACCTTGTCGATGAGGTGAGACTCCAAACGGGTGGTCTTGCTCTCCGCGTTGTGAGCGCCTAAGATTCGCAGCTCCATGAATCACTCCCAAGTGTTGATCCAATCAGGCCAGTTACTGGAACGGGGCCGCTGGTTCGATAGGGCGATTTGCCAACTCACAATGGCAGAGGCACATAATACCTGCCGTACCTCAGGGTGACAAGGAACGCCCGCCTCTCCAACGGCAAAACCCAGGGGTATGGGTTACCGACTCTTAAGTAAAACCAACGGCTATATTGACAAGGCCGAAGCCAGAATTTATGGTAGCCTCGTCCTCCCAGTATATAGTAACGTAACGATAATCACTTTCGGCTTTCAGTAACTTAGGTGACACCGTTTCAGATATCTGACCACAACACAGCGCTGACCCACCCGAGAGACCCCAGCGTCTCAGTGAGAAGGAGATAGATCCGATGGCTAAGCAAGCTAAACCCACTCTCCCCAGCGGACTCGATAGAGGGGATCTGACCTACGCCTTCACCAGTTCGCCAACCACCGCGCACTTGGCCTCGGAATTAACTTCCAGGGACGGGATAAGGCCCATCGCCTACAAGTGGGCGGACCAGAGCCAAGAGGTTCAAGACCTAATCACCAAAGTTTGGAAGCTGGAAGAGTTGTCCTCGGACGATCTCGACAAGCTCCCCTACGAAGAGTACTCCCGCTACCTCTTCGACCCCCGCCGCCGATTCGACAAACCGGAAGCCCTGGACGGGATACGCGTCCTGGAAGTTTGCCGTCCCGACTGGTCGGTCTTCGGACTTCAGTTCTGCGGCTCGCTTCTTGCCGAGCACGGCGCCGAGGTCATTAAAATCGAAGACCCAGCCAAGGGCGACGCGATGCGGTGGGCAGGACCGCCGCCGGATCAAGGCGGTGCTATGAAAGCTGAGGGGGAAAACTGGCCGCCCCACGGTACTTCGTTGGCCGGCTTCTGCGAGAACCGCAACAAATACTCGGTCACCTTGGACATCACAAGCCCCCAAGGCCGGGAGATGTTCAAGGACCTAGCCCGCAACGTGGACGTTGTCATAGAGAACTACGACCCCGGTTTCCTGGACTCTCTGGGCATCGGCTACCGGCAACTCCGCAAGATCAACCCCCGATTGGTATATTGCGGCATCACCGGCTTCGGCCAGTTTGGCGAAGAGTCGGAAAGGAAGGGCTTCGAAACCGCTACTCAAGCCATGAGTACCCTTTCTTCGTTCACCGGCGCCATCCGCTACGACGCCGACTCGGCCGAAGAGGCCCAAGAGGGCTTCACTCCCACGCGCGTAGGCTGGCCCATCGGAGCGATCTCCGGAGGGCTGGGGGGCGCCATCGCCATCTGCGGCGCTTTGTTATACCGGAAACGCAAATCTGGCAAAGGCCAGATGATCGACGTGTCGTCATACGGTCTAATGATGCGGTCTTCCGATTGCAGCTTCTCCTGGTACAGCTCAACCAAGGAGATCCGCGGACCGTACGGTAACTGGGACATGTCCTTGTGTCCCTACGGCCTGCACCGAACCAAGGACGACCGCTACGTCGTTGTCGCCGGCGTCGGGCGGCTTTGGTGGGCCATCTGCGACGCCATCGGCACCGARAAYAGCGAYATCCTGAAAAACGCCTTTGCCGAAAACAGCATCCGCATCCTCTGGACCCCCCAGCAGCAGATCAACGAAGAGATCGACCAGTGGACGGCCCAGCTCACCGCCCGGGAACTGGACCAGATCGGGATCGACGGAGGGTTTGCGGCCGGCGCCGCCCAAAACATCGCTGAGATCTGCGCCAGCCCCCACTTCGTGGACCGGGCTAGCATCCTTGAGGTGGAAGACCCRCTGTACGGCAAAGTCCTGATCCAAGGCACACGGCCTAGCTTCAGCGGCTCTCCGGGACGCATCAAGTGGGTGTCCAGGCCCATGGGCTGGGACAACGAAACTATCCTGAAACGCTATTGCGGCCTATCGCGGGACGACCTGGCGCGGCTGGAAAAGGACGGCATCGTCAGCCATAAGGGTGGTTCGCCTAACCTGATCACATTGCAGAGAACCCCGGTGTCTAGCAACGGTCACCACGTCAGTTCGGACCAGTCCCTGGTGGCCCGGGCCAGAAACGGCGAGGAATTGACCGAGGCCGAAGAGGATTCCCTTTCKTACGATGATTTCTGCCGCTACATCTACGACCAGAAGACCGTCAGCAAGAAACCCAAGATGCTGGACGGCATGCGCCTTATTGACTTCACCACCATGATCCTGGGCCCCTTCCAGTGCGCCATGCTGGGTGAATTGGGCATGGAAATCATCAAGCTCGAGTTTCCCGGCCGCGGCGACGCCATGCGCTACTCCGGACCACCCGAGGACCAAGGGGGGTTCCTACGATGGACCGAGGAAGCCAGCGGCACGAAAGCCGAAGGCATCCTGGGAGAAGGCGTGACCGAAGAGGTCTTGCCCTCCACCGGCTCCGGCCTGGGATGGCTGGATTGCGCCCGGAATAAGATTCACGTGTCCCTGGATGTCCACCCCGGACCGGGCGCGGATATTCTGAAGAACCTGGTAAAGAAATCCGACGTTCTGGTGGAAAACGTCCGAGGCGGTACCATGGATGCCTGGGGCATCGGCTACCGGCAACTGTCCAAGATCAATCCAAAATTGATCTACGCCGCATCCAACGGGCCGGGGCAATGGGGCCGCGACGACCTGCCCCGCGCCTCCTACGACATCCTAGCCCAGGCAATGGGCGGAAGTGTCTACATAACCGGCCACCCCGACGGCGAGCAATTGAAAGTCCCCATATGGGTCGCCGACTATTTTGGCGGCGCCACGGCGACGTTGGGAATACTGATTTCCCTACTGTTCCGGGAAAAGAGTGGTGAGGGCCAGATGGTGGAGAACTCCCAGTTGGAAGCCATCACCCGGTTCCTTGGCCCCGGAATCACCTGGTACGGCAAGACCGGCAACATCCAAGAACGGTATGGCAACCGGCACCTCTGGGTTTGCCCCGACGGCATCGTCAAAGCAAGCGACGGCTACGTGGCCATCGGCGCCGACGACAATGCCTGCGTTTCCCTGTGGCAGTGCATCGGGAGCAAGGCGGACGGACTGGCGGACAAGTACCCAACCAACGTCGACCGGGTAAGTGAATCCGCCCAGGACGAGATCTACGGAGTCATAGAGGAGTGGGCCGCTGGGAAAACCGTGGCGGAGATCGAGTCGCTGGCCAAGCGGCACGGGTTCGGCGCGTGTCCCGTCAAAAACTCGGAAGACGCCTGTTCCCAGATCCACTACGAGGAAAGGGGAGAGATCCAGCAGATCAACGACCCCTGGTACGGCAGCCTAAAGACCCAGGGACCGGTACCTCTGTACTCGGGCACGCCGGGTTACATCGAAGTAGCGGGCAAGCCGATCGGGTGGGATACCGAGGACGTGCTCCGAAGGTTCTGCGGATTCACCTCCGAGCGAATCAAAGAGCTAGAAGAGCTTCACGTTATAGGCAAAGTGGCTGGAGCCGAGAACCTACGGGACTGGTGGTAGGCGACTGCTACGCCCATATCAACGGGGGACCCAAGATHCCTTCCCCCTMKATNGGGGAAGGTTAGGATGGGGGTGACGGCGGTGCGGCGGCGCCACTGCCCATGATTAAGAAGACCGCTTCTCCCCCTCAACGGGGGAGAGTTAGAGTGGGGGTGATGACGGTACGCCGCCACCACTACCCATGATTAGGAAGGCCGCTCCTTCCGCTCAATCTCTCGTTCCGCAGCTTTGTTGCGTAACACGCGGCCTTTGTCCGGTGTGTCGTCTTTAACAAGGCCGTGCATYWGCAAGCCTTCGTGGTCTGACGGTAAGTGTTCAGTTATGGGGACTCCGTCCTCATTAACGAACAGTAGTCAATGGCAATATTTGTAGATATGCATGTCGTCGCAGGGACAGATCCACGTCCGGTGTTTGACTTCCTCGTTCTTGTCCGGGTAGAAACGGCACGGACACAAGGGCTTGCCGAGTTCATCGGCGTGCCGGGCCAATCCCAGGATGACGTCCTCTGCGACCTCTTCTATCGGATGCGTGAAAGTGCCCGATTTCTCGGTAAACTTCTCGACCATGTTGCGAATCTTCGCCACAGCTTTTTCACTAGGATCTGGAAGAGGCATATCTAGACTCCTTACAGCCCATGGATACCGGCGACTCGCGGCTGGTGCGTTTCAAATGCCGATATAGGGCAGGAATGTAAACCAACCAGCGGAGAGTAAGAGACGGAGATTAAGATACCAGATTGGGGCCCAAGCCGCCGAGTTATTAACCGTCTATAACCCAAGTCCTCTGGCAGTGGTGCGTAACGCTTAGTATACACCACCGCAACGAGGGTCCATGCACRGTACCGGCTTGCATCATATCGCGACGCCGTCYGAAACAGCGGACGCACCGCTGGTCAGGTATTTGTGCCCGGCGAACTCAGTTACAGATCTCTCTGACAAAGTCCCAGCTACCGCCCTGGAAAGAACACGCAAGGGCCTCCGCCTGCTTCAAAGTCTTTTGCAATTCCTGGTCACTTATCCCTTGACCCAGTTGTTCTTGCAGACCGGCGATGGTCTCATCACCCAGAGCAGAACTGATCTTTTCGATGTCTTCCTGAGTTAAGTCCTGGGGCAAGTCTTGGCCATAGGCCGGTAGCAACGGAATAATCGTAGACGGCACGCCCTGCTCTGCCGGTTCATCGCTCTTGAACTTATCCAGAACTCCTAAGACGCCCTGTATCGCCAGGATCAAAGCGAAAGCCGAGACCGCCATTATTACGAGATTGGTTACCTTTTTGCCGCTCATTTCTCCACGAAAAAGCCCCGGTTTACCACCGGGGCATCATTATCAGGTTGGATCCCAGGTTAACCCGGCCTACTTTGCGATTGTACCAGCAACGATACCGGCGAGGATAGCCAGAATTCCAACAACCGACAGCAACTCGATCACGCCGATCTTTCCAAGGCTCCAGAATCCCGGATGCGGAAGGGGCTGCTGAGTTTCGTCCTCAATATACCCAACCCTCATAATCATCAACCCTCTGTAAGTCTATATTTCCGTCAGGGCAGGAATCTACCCTGATATCTTGCTCCGTCGCAGAATCCCTGACATCACCCTTTGGGGTGATAATGGTGGTGACAAAATGGCTAGCCCTTTACGCCGGACGATGCCGTTGAATATCGGACGGCTATCCCGACCGGAATGGCTCATTACCGTTCAGTGGCGGTTAATAACGTGGCGTTACCCTATGATAGTATGGAGCAGTGTAGGGATTGCGCAGAGACCGCAGCTCACACTCCGAAGAACCCACACCTTCTCGCGGAAACGGGGCGATGACTTTATTTTCCAAACAATTCGCCGGTGAAACCAGGCAGATAACCKATCTGGTTATAGAGGTCCAGCGGAAGTCGGACGGTCTTATCAAATTGCTAGAAGACGTTGGGCCTCAAAGTGAAGAAGCAGATCTGAAATCCGCTATGCTAAACAGATTGACGGGGATCGAAGACACGCTCCGCGAGTTGACATTGCTGTGCCGGGAAGCTTCAGCTTAGGGTCACATCCGGGATCGGATCGAGGCTGGAATCGGTACGCAACCTGCTTGAGTATTTGATGATAAAAGTTAAGGCAGTGGTTGAACAGATCCGGAGTTGGGTCACCTCATGGGAAGGCGCGCCACAAACCTTGAAAGGCCGAATATTGGCGRTAGCTGTCATTTGGCCTCTGTTCCTGATTCCCATCGTGCTGTACGGCTGGGTCCTGCCAACAGCCCAAGCCCGGGAAATAACCGCCACCTTCTTGATGATTCTGGTCATCGTGGGCGACATCGCGGTATTGAGCCTGGTGACCATAATGCTCCTCTTCGCGAAAGGAAACTTGTGTACAACGGAACCGCAGTCTCAACCCTAGGCGTTCCCACGCCACGCTCGTCGTGAGCTTGTCGAATCGCCGTGGCTGGCATTCGATCAGGTCGTATCATTTTACCGATATAGAAAAAACGGGGCCTGTATAAGCCCCGTTTGTAAAAGTTCTATGGGTTCGTGTTAGTGATCACACCCCATTGGCGATCCCCGCCTCTTCCAAAATAGCGGGAATCCCCTGCTTCTCCGCYTCGGTGAGTGAGCGCAGTGGACGGGACACCGTGTCGCTGTCCAAGATTCCCATGTGTTTCAAAGCCGACTTCATCCCCGAGAATGCGGCAGCATTCGGCCCTCCCCCTTTGGCCAACTGAGCGATCTTGCTGGCAGCGATCAGCTTGGCGTTGCACTCTTTAACCGTCTCCATGTCTCCGGCCTCGCCCGCCTCCCAGCCGCGGGACGCCGCGTTTGCCGCAAGATTGGCGATGGCAGGGATGACGCCGTGCGCTCCCAGCGCGGTCGATGTGGTGATACGGGAAACCGTTCCCAAGAACCGCAGCAGATTCAAACCGCCTTGCTCGCACAGCACGTTGAGTTGCGCGAACGCCTCTCCGGCCCCGGAACTGTCTTTGACTCCGACAACAGCTCCTTCGCTGGCTAGGGTTGCGATGGTGTTGGGTTCTACTACTGTTTTGACCGTCGGGGGAATATTGTAAACCCACAAGGGCAATCCCGACCGGTCGCTGATGTATCTGTAGTGGTCCAGCAACTCGTCTTGAGCGTTATTGTAGTAATACGGAGGCGTCACCGCGATAGCGTCTAGCTCCATCTCCTGCACGGCCAGGGCCAGTTCCAAAGACAGTTGGGTGCTGGGGCAAGAAATATTCCCGATGATTGGGACGCGGYCGGCAACTTCGTCCACCACTGTCTCCACGCTGACAAGACGCTGCTTATTGGACARGTTGGCGAACTCTCCGGTGGTCCCGGAAACCCAGATGCCGTGGGCGCCGTTGTCGATCAGATAGTTGACCAACCTTCGCATGGAATTAGTGTCCACGGTTTCGTCAGAGTTCAGCGGTGTGAGGATCGGGACTATCACTCCCCGGATGTCCTTGCTTGCCATGATGTCTCCCTGCTTATTTGTAGTCTTGGTAGCCAACATTTTTGGCCGACCCATTGTCGCACTAATCTTTACCGGATGCGAGTCGCTCGGCGCGAGACACCGTCCCCAAGCTCAATAACTCTTGTACCTCCCGACGGGCAGGAGTAGCATGGACCCACCTCTTGGGGCCAGGCTTAATGGCCAGTGCCGGATCGATGAGATTCCCGGCGGGACGGCCCTTCGACAGGCTCAGGGCGAACGGAGATGAGGACTCCTACCGTTCGTGGTGAGCTTGTCGAACCACCACCTTACACAGTATTGAGGAGGCCCGCGTGAAGATCACCAATATCGAATCTTTCATCGTTGACGCCGGATGGCGGCCTTGGATATTCGTGAAAGTCGAGACCGATGAAGGAATCACCGGCTATGGCGAGTGCAGCGACCAAAGGACCCCGCATGGCGTGGTCGCCACGATCAAAGACCTGACGCCGGTGCTCATGGGCCAAGACCCAAGGCCTTTCGAGATGCGCTTCTGGGACATGATTCGAGCCACCCGGCAGAGCCCTGGGGGCATCGCCGCCAAGGCCATCGCCGGGATCGACTGCGCTCTGGTAGACATCAAGGCCAAGGCACTGGGCATCTCCGTAACCGAGTTGTTCGGCGGCCCCACCAGAGATACGGTACGTGTTTACTGGTCCCACTGCGGCACCTCCCGCGCAAGGGCCCACGAGCTGATCGGCGTGCCGCCCCTGCGCACCTTGGAAGACGTAGCCGACCTGGGACGAGAGGTGGTGCAGAAGGGGTTCACCGCCCTGAAGACCAACATCGTCATCCCCGGCGAGCCGGCCACGGTGTACGGCGGAGGCTTCGCCCTCGGCGSAGGCACCACYGATGGGACGRTTTCCACCCCGGTCCTGCGCCACATCGAAAACTTGATCGGCACCTTCCGTGACGCCGTGGGACCCGATGTGGACATCAACCTAGACCTGAACTTCAACTTCAAGCCCGAAGCCTGCATGCGCATCGCCAAAGTGCTGGAGCAGTTCAACATGCTTTGGCTGGAGATAGACATGTACGACCCGGAGGCCATATTGCAGATCAAACAGTCCACCAGCACCAAGATATGCACCGGAGAAAACCTTTTCTACATGCGGGAGTTYCTGCCTTATTTCGAGTCTCGAGCGGCCGACGTGTTCATGATTGACGTCGCTTGGAACGGTTACAGCCAGTCCAAAAAGATCGGCGACCTGGCCGAGGTTTATCAACTAAACGTGGCGCCCCACAACTACTACAGCCATATGTCTACCTATATGTGCGCCAGCCTTTGCGCCACCCTGCCCAACGTCCGCATCATGGAGATAGACATCGACGACGTGCCCTGGAAGGACGACTTGGTAACCCAGCCGCCGGAGATCATCGACGGCTATATGACCGTCCCCAAGACCCCGGGTTGGGGCGCCGACCTGAACGAAAAGGAGTTGGTCAAACACCGTTGGGACAAGTGATCTAGCGACTAGACTCTCGTCTTCCCGGCAAAAGCCGGAATCCACGACAGACCACGCCCATCCACAGAAAAACGGAGGTGGCCGCCATGGCCGATCTTACCCACGATGAACTGCTAGCCTTGGCCCGCGCCGCCATGATGAAGATTCCCGAGGAGGACGTTGAGCATCTGACACTGCGCTTCAACGCGCTGATGGAATCGTTGGAGGTCTTGGACCAGTATCCGTTGGACGGGGAATTGGCTCTGCCCGCCCTGCCCCACCCTTTCCAACTGACTTCAAGCCAGCGGCCGGCGGGTTCGCCACCTTCGTTCGAGACAGAATCCAGTGACCCCCTGGCYTACAAGCCCATCACTGARCTGGCCCACCTGATCCGCACCAAGCAGGTGTCTCCGGTAGAGCTGACCAACTTATATCTGGAACGCATAGACCAGTTTGACGGTCAACTCAAGTCCTATATCACGGTGCTCGCTGAAGATGCCCGGCGGGAGGCTGCGGCAGCGGAACAGGCCTTATCCGCAGGGGAAAAACTCGGCCCTTTACATGGGGTCCCCCTGGCCTTCAAAGACGAATTCTACACCAAAGACGTGCTAACAACCTGCGGATCTATCATCCTGTCCGAGTTCTTCCCGGACTATGACGCCACCGCCGTGGCCCGAACTCGCCAGGCGGGCGCGATCATGCTGGGGAAGTTGAACATGACCGAATGGGCCACTCCCCTTACGCTGGAGTTCCCCTTCGGTCACCCTCGCAACCCCTGGAACACGGACCATGACGCGGGCGGCTCCAGCACCGGCTCGGGCAGCGCCACCGCCGCGGCACTCTGCGCAGGCGCCCTGGGCGAGGACACCGGCGGCTCCATCCGCCGCCCGGCATCCCACAACAGTTGTGTGGGTCTGCGGCCGTCTTGGGGACGGGTCAGCATGTACGGCGTCATACCCGGCGTGTGGACCCAGGACACGGCCGGCCCGCTGGGGCGCACCGTTGCCGATTGTGCCCTGCTGATGAACGTGATCGCCGGCCATGATGCCAACGACCCCCTCTCGGCCAACCTGCCCGTTCCCGATTACCTGTCCGTCTTGGACGGCGACGTTAAGGGAATGCGCATCGGCGTTATAAAAGAAATGATGGAAGCAGACCACCTGCACCCGGAGGTGCAAGCCCGCGTAGCCGAGGCGTTGCGGCGTTTCGAGGGGTTGGGGGCAATCGTGGAGGAAGTATCCCTGACCATGGTCAAGCTGACCAACATCATCAGCGGCGCCGGGGGGGCCGACCGCACGGCACTACAATGGAAGAACCTGATGGAGAACCCACATCAGTACGACGTAGCTTCGCGCCGGTTCAATCTTTTGCCAGGATTGATTCCGGGGTCCATCTACCAACGGACCTTGCAACTACGCAGCCTGTACCGACGCCAAGTCCTAGACGCCTGCGAGCGGTACGATATTCTGGTTACGCCTTCCCAGCCCACACCGCCTCCCAGTATCGAAGACACCAAAAAGCCCCTGACATCTCGAGAGCAGGCGATGAACGACCTGAAAGCGTTCTCCTTCTCCAACGCCGCCGCCATCTCCGGGATACCCGCTATTTCGGTGCCTTGCGGCTTCACCGGGGATGGGCTACCCGTCGGCCTGCAGATCATGGCCAAGCGCTACGATGAGGAAACGGTCTTGCGCGCCGCCTTCGCCTACGAGCAGAACACCTCTTGGCACACCATGCGGCCGCCGGTGGGAGACGCCTAAGGCACAGCGTCGGCTAACCGCTTCCCCTGTAATCGTAAACCGGAATCCTATCGGTGCGTGATGAGATCTTCTCCCAGTTCCTGGCGAGCTTGTCGAAAGACGGACGCCGTGGACACTAAATCCCGATTCCCTCTATACTATCGCCTGCAATCTAGCCYGGAGGAGCACCAGAAGCTTATGAGCCTGTTGTTTACACCTATCACAATTCGAGGCGAGACCATCCCCAACCGGGTGTTTGTCTCGCCGATGTGCCAGTACTCGTCCGACACCGARGATGGGCGCCCCGGCATCTGGCATACCATCCACTACGGCACCCGGGCGGTAGGCGGCGCGGGATTGGTAATGGTCGAGGCCACCGGCGTTCAAGCGGAGGGTCGAATCTCGCCCCGGGACTTGGGCATATGGTCGGACGCCCATGTCGATTCTTACCGGCCCATCGTCGACGCCATCAACAGCCGTGGCGCAACGCCGGCCATTCAGCTTGCCCATGCCGGCCGGAAAGCCTCCCATGACACGCCTTGGGCCGGAGGCGCAACTTTGGGCCTTGACCAAGGYGGATGGGAGGTTATGGCGCCCAGTCCCATAAGATTCCAGGATAACTACGCGGAGCCCAATGAGTTGTCCATCGAGGACATTGACGGGGTGGTAGCAGACTTCGCCAGCGCGGCGAGGCGGTCGGTGGACGCAGGTATGCGGGTGATTGAGCTGCACATGGCCCACGGCTATCTGGGATGCTCCTTCCTATCGCCCTTGTCCAACAAACGACAAGACCATTACGGCGGCTCCTTGGAGAATCGCGCCCGCTTCCCGCTGCAAGTCGTCAGGGCGGTCCGGGAGGACATCCCGGAATCAATGCCATTGTTCGTCCGAGTCTCCGCTACGGAGTACGTGGAAGGCAGTTGGAACATTGACGAATGCATCGAGCTTGCCAAGTGGCTCAAGGACGAAGGAGTCGACTTGATCGACTGCTCGTCGGGAGGCAACTCCCCCGATCAAGTCTTGAAGCCTTTCCCCGGATACCAGGTACAGTTCGCCTCCCGAATCAAGAAAGAAGCGGAGATTGCCACGGGAGCGGTAGGATTGATCACCCAATCGAAACAGGCTGAAGAGGTGTTGACYAACGGAGATGCCGACGTGGTTCTGCTGGGCCGGGAGTTGTTGCGCAGCCCTTATTGGCCCATCAACGCCCGGGCCGAGCTTGATGACGAGATCGGTTGGCCTTCCCAATACCTGCGAGGCCGAGAACTGGCCCAGTTTGCCCCGCCATCCCGGTAGCAAACCGGATCTCCTAYTTCTTCCTTAATTTCATCTGAACCACCTCTTTCCCCAAAGTAGAGGGGCCGGGGCGAGGGTTAGRCGTGCTCAAAGAAGGCCGTGAAATTCTCCGTGCCGTTCCACCTGACCGACTTGGTTTCCTCGCCCACCAAGGATATGTCTCCCATGTCTTCCAGGAGTTCGATGTGGCTGATGGCTTCGGAGAACGCCATGCGGAAAAGTTGGTTGTCCAACGTCAAGTGGGGGAACAGCTTCCGGGTCACAGTGGCCAGGTCCAGGGACTCCTTCTTCACCATGTCTATAAGGTCCTGGCACCTGTCCCGGTGATGGTCCGCTATGACCAAAGCCCGGTCCAGGCCAATGGGGTTGAACTTGCCCCGGAAATAGGCCCGGTGGGCCGGCATRACGGTAATGTCGCTGCCTAGAGTGGCGACCCGTTTGAGGGACCTGATGAACGTCTTCAGTCCGTAGTAGCGGTTCTCGTATTGGTAGCCTTCCGGCAGTTCGTCCCGGAATATCTCATAGGTTAAGCTCACACTGGGATGAGGCGTTATCAGGGGGAGGATATGGTCGCCGGAGAATAAGACCCGGTTGTATAGGATGCACAACTCGTCGGGAGAGTGGCCCGGCGTGTAATAAAAAGTGAAATCCTCGGAAACAGTCCCGTCAACGACCGGATTGGTTAGCGAAAGCTTCTGGCTCAACTCCTGGTGGTCCTTTATCCTATCGTCCCACTCCGAGTCCTTGGACTCAGGGAGATCGATAAAACGCTGCCGCCAGTCGGTATCCGCGTCCCGGCGGCCTACGCCCAAAAGCTTGCCATAGACTTCGTGGGCCCAAAGCTCGGCGCCACTGCGGGCAACGACATCGAAGCAGTTGCCGTCATGGTCCAGGTGGCCGTGGGTAACCACAACCCGGTCCACCGCGCTCAAGGGATATCCAACGTATTGGAGACCTTCCTCCAGGTGTTGCACGGTACCGTTGCTACCGGTGTCCACCAGGGTCAGATGATCTCCTTCCACCACGTAAACCCAGGTGGGCCCCAGAGGACTATCCCAAGCTTGTGGCACACCTATACCATGAATCACGACCCCGTCGGGATAGGTGAATTTCACCACCATGCGATTGCCGGCGTCATCTCCGGATTTGATAATCTCGGGCTCCATGGGCACTCCTAGTTCAAGATACCAGGGTCATTCCAGACCCAAAATAACAAGTCCCACTGATTGTTACGAATTCCACCCCCATGGTAATCCCAGCGCCCAGACACTATCAAGGGGTAGCCGGGTTTCGATATTTCCGTGGCCGATTCGATCCCGTCCAAGAGTCAGCCGGCTGATTGCGGGCGCAAACTTATTTAGGTTGCCACCCGATTGTTTGATGTATCCGCAAGGGTATAATAATTAACAACCGTACCTAACGTGGACGATTCCAACGTTCTCTGGCCGGGCCTGATCTGGACAGATCTAGCATCCAGTCCAGTTCGWTCGGGCTATGGCGTTCGATGATTTGACCCGAAGCAAAAAGGAAGAGCCATGAAGATCGGAGTTAGTGGCGTAGCATCCAGCCGGCATGGAGACATCGGCGTACTGGCCCGGAAGGCGGAGTCGTTAGGATTTGRATCCATCTGGCTACCTGAACATCCGGTCGTTCCGGTTAATCACAACACCAAATACCGGGGGACCGCCGATGGATCCATCCCGGAGTTCATGAGCCACCAGATCAACCCATTCATCGGCCTGACCTTTGCCGCCGCAGCCACCACAACTCTGAAACTGGGCACTGGCGTCTGCCTGGTAACCGAGCACAATCCCCTGGACCTAGCCAAGCAGATATCCACGCTGGACCACTATTCGGGGGGCCGGTTCATCTTCGGCATCGGCACCGGCTGGTTCCGCGAGGAAAGCGAAATAATGGGCGCGGACTTCGACCATCGTTGGACCCAGGCTCGGGAACACGTGCTCGCCATGAAGGAACTGTGGACCAAGGACACCGCCGAATTCCACGGCCGGTACGTCGACTTTCCTCAAGTCCGTTGCGAGCCCAAGCCCGCGCAAAAACCTCATCCCCCGGTAATGCTGGGAGGCAACGCCGCCAACGTTTTCAAACGTGTAGTGCAATGGGGCGACGGTTGGATGCCCACCGGCGCGACCCCCGAAGACATCGTTAAGGCTCGCGCCTCTCTTTCAGAGCTGGCCGAGGCGGCTGGACGGAATCCCAGTTCGATCAACATAACAGTGCATAGCCAACCAGCTGATAAAGACTTGATCGCCCAGTTTGAARAGGCTGGAGCAGACCGGGTATTGATGCGGTTGGCGGGTTCGGACCAGGCGGAACTCCTGGCCGATCTGGAAGAGACGGCCCGAATAGTTCTTCGCTGAGCGACTTACTTACGCCGGCCGGCATCGTAGATTATGAATAAGAGCGCCCACGTTTACAGATGGCTCCTGCTGACCACCCTGTTGTTGTTGGAAGTGGTGGCTTGCAAACCGGCCTCGACCGTTTTCTTGGACTCCGGCCCCCTGGTTCCGGCGAAAGTAGTCAAGGTCATCGATGGGGACACCATCGAAGTTCGTATGGGTGACTCCGACTACCTGATCACCTACCTGGGAATCGACGCTCCCGAAACTCTAGGCAACGCCAAACCTGGCGACATCCTTGGAGACGGGTCCTTCGCGGCCAAAGCATCGCAACGCAACAAAGAGCTCGTGGGCGGCCAGACCGTCTACCTGGAAAGGGACGTGAGCGAGACCGATGGCCGGGATGGGTTGCTGAGATATGTCTGGCTGGAAGACGGTAAGATGGTCAACTCCGTGCTGGTGGCGGAAGGCTACRCCAGGGCCGCTAGCCTGCCTCCCGACACCTTGTATGCGGACCAACTCCTGGAGCTTGAGCAGGGGGCCCGCCGGAATCGTTTGGGCTTATGGGCTTTGATTCCTGAAGAAGAGTCAAAAACCGAGCCTGGTTCCTAGGCGTTTAATATTCTGGAGAGTGAAATGGTTTGAAACGGCACAATGCCGCGGTCGTCTCAACGGCGATCGCCCACATCCTGGCCTGGGTGGTTGTCATCGGGTTGGTATTTGGCCCTGTCTACCAGGGAGTATCTGTAACCGCATCGGCTCCTGGCGCCGCCGCCAACGAGCCCACCAAGACCACCGCCACGCTTATCGAARTTAACGGATGGGGCGTGCTGCCGATACTGCTGGTCCCCGCCGCGCTAACTGGGTTGGCCTTGGTAACCATCCTAAAAACAAATTCCGGCCAAACCAGGCGCAGGGTGCTCGTGTGGGTCGCGTCAGTTCTACTCCTGGGGTTCTGCATCTTGGGAAGTTTCTCGATCGGAATATTTTACCTGCCGTCAGCCCTGCCCCTTGTATTTTCAAGCATCTTGGTCGCGCGAAGCCGGGTCAGGGCATCTAGGGCTGGTTAGGAGAAGGATGTGGGGCCATTGATCGTAGATGCCATCTGCTTTAGGCTACCAGCGGCATAACTCTTAGAGGTGAAATCTCATGCCCGGTGAAAAGCTATCCGTGGTGATCGGGATGCCGGAAGGCTATTGGAACCTGTTTGATGAAGAGACCACGGCGAGGCTTTTAGATCCACACCCAAACGTCGTCGTCGAAACCGCGAGGGACGCTGAACAATTCTTCGAAAAATTGCCCCGGGCCGACGGTGTGATGGTCGTTCGGTTTGGGATTCCCAAAGAGGTGCTGCACCAAGGCTCACGGCTCCGCTAGGTTCATTCTATCCCTGCGGGAACCGATGACTTGTTGACCCCAGAGCTTATCGCTGCTGAGCACGTCGCTAGAACAGCTTCAAAGGGACCTCATTCGCCACTGATCGCCGAGCATACGGTACTACTGATTTTATCGTTGGCAAGAGACATGCCTGCAATGGTTAAAGATCAGGAAGAGCATCGCTGGGTAAGGGACGACAGAGGTAATGTTCCTCGTGTATCAACCCAGATGCTTGGCAAAACGATAGCAATATTGGGTGTGGGTCAGATCGGCGAGAACCTGGCCCGGATGTGCAAAATTGGTTTCGGCATGAATGTATTGGGCATGTCCCGTACCACCCGCGATAGCAAGCACGTCGATCGCTACTTCGAACGGTCCGAACTCCACGAGGCATTGGGAGAAGCCGATGTGGTAGCCCTCTGCCTCGCGCTTACTCCATCAACCCGAGGGATTCTTGGCAAGGCAGAGTTTGAGGCTATGAAGCCTACGAGTTTCCTCATTAAGACGGCACGGGGCGGGTTGATAGACGAGGACGCTTCGGTTAATGCTATGAACACGGGCATGATTGGCGGCACAGCCCTGGACACCGTAGACGCTGAACCTCTATCAGAGAACAGTCCGCTTTGGGACTTGCCCAACACGATTATCACGCCTCATGTTGCGGCGTTTACCGACGGCGTAGCTAACGAAATGGCAATCTTCTGGATCGAAAACATCCGCCGGTTCGCTGATGGCGAGCCTCTCTTGGGTATCGTCCACCGCCATGAAGGCTATTAGCGACACCAAGGACTGGAGTGTCTCAATGTAGGTATCACCGGCTATTGAGACAAGGTCAGGCCAGGGCTTGGGAGGACGAGGCGTTCCGATATCCGAGGGACAATGGTCTAATCGTCCGCGCCTGAAAGTCCCACCACCGGCGCGAACCGTCTCTCGAATTCATCAGGGCTCATCTTGGCGGCCGTGGCGAGCCGGAGTTTCATATCCGGATCCGCCAAGTCTTCCTTCTCCAATCGAATCATGTAATCCCGGGCTACTTGGTAGCTTTCACTGTGTATATCCACCCGTCGGACGCGGGTACGTTTGGTGATTGGGTCACGTAGCTCTTCGAAAGGCATCACTTTGACTTGTCCATCCTCCAGACACACCAACCCGTCGTCTGCTCCCGTATTATCCGCGGACGCGGATAGCAAGACTCTTACCGCTCCGTGTCCCAACGTGCGGGTGTAATCAACGTCAAAGGGTATCGGAGAAGCCGATCTTAGCTCGTAGCCGATAGTCCTCTCCACTATGCCTAAAGCCTCCCCGCGTTCTTTGAAACGGCTCTGGATCTCGCGCTTGAGGAGCTTGTCCAACGGTATTTCGTCAAGGCGGATGTGCCCGTATTGGTCATAGTTAACCACTACACCCGGCAGATCGGCCAACTCTCTCGGATCGAGCTTCTCAGCGATACCTTCAGCGATGATGGCTAAGCCTCGCTCCCTTCCCATCACCCGGCGCTTTAAGATTGCCCCCTCTAACACATCGCACACTTGGCCAATCGTGATTCGGTCTGACGGGAACTCTTCAGCGATGATCGTGAGCGTGGCCCCGGCGGCCTTCCCCATTCCCAGGGCAAGATGCCCGGCTGAGCGGCCCATTGCGACAACGAAATACCACCGGTTGGTGGTACGAGAATCCTCCATCAGATTCAGCACCAGCCCGGTGCCCACATGCCGCGCCGTTTCATATCCGAAAGTAGGCATGTTGGCGGGCAAGGGTAAGTCGTTGTCGATCGTTTTGGGGACGTGGGCCACCCTTATAGCTCCGGACGCGACCCTGGAAACCTCCGAGGCGCTGAAAGCCGTGTCATCCCCCCCGATAGTCACAAGGTAGTTGATCCCCAGTTCCTTAAGCCCATGGACCACTCTTTGCAGGTGCTCTTCGTTGCGTGTTGGATTGGCCCTGGATGTACGCAGAATAGAACCACCCTGAAAGTGGATATTCGACACGTCGGGGATAGTAAGCCGGCATACGTCGTTAGTATTGCCCTCGATCAGACCGGCAAAACCGGCATAAATACCGATCACTTCAAGATTGGAATTTTGAGCCTCGATAGTTACGGCGCTGATGACGCTGTTGATGCCCGGAGCTGGCCCTCCGCCCACCAGAATGCCGAGACGCCGGGATCCGTTGTTCAAATTAACCATCTCTTTTGCAAACGCTTAACAACACATCGAAGGATTTGCTAACGTCATTCCCTCCGCTAATCGGAGGGAATGACGTTTTGATCTGTTGCGGATTTCTGAACTAAATGCGCTTTTCAGACAATTATATCAAGAATACAAGATATATTCCCGTGTGTAAGACTCCATAGGGCGGAATAATTTCCGTATTACGACATTTTATATCGGTCTAACCGGACAGATCGCCGAAACTACTCGGCGCCCTAGCTCCGGCGGGAATATGGTCGTTCCGGAACGGCGGCCGCGGGTTTATGTGGTGTTCCGCGGCTTGGTAAAGAACAACGCCTTGCCAGAGGGAACCTGGCAACTCTCCCGGCCCGTGCCAAAGGCCGCTGCGATTAATTATCGAGTTTCAATATGGGCCATGAGAATCAAGTTAAGCCTTTGTTTCATGTCCTATAAAAGGCAATCGGCGCGTTGGCATCAAAATCGGCTCAAAAACGGCCTTGCACATTGCTCAAACATTATGTTAAGAGGATAGTAACTTTTGAAATAGCCGGGTGGCGGAATCGCACCTTACAGCCACTAAACTCAGAGCGCTTGAGGGTCACCTGAACGGGGGAAGGGGGACAACGTGTTTAAAAGAAAGCCTGTTGAGACCAACAATCAGAGTGGCGAGGTCTACGCCGTTGAAACCACCAACTTAACCAAGATATTCCAGCGGCGCTGGATAGCGGCCAACAGCATCAGCTTCAAGATTCCCAAAGGGTCCGTCTTTGGTCTGGTAGGGCCCAATGGAGCCGGCAAGAGCACTACCCTGCGCCTTATCCTTGGATTACTGCATCCCACCGCCGGAGAGGTTAAGGTGTTCGGCGAGACTATGAGCTTGTCCACCGGCCACCTGCGCCGCCGCATAGGATACCTGCCCCAGGGCGAGCACTATCCCAAGAACCTGACCCCCATCAACTACCTTGAGTTGGTGGGCAAGCTACGTGGGATGCCCCGCAAGGAGTGCCACCGCCGCATCTCGTCGCTGCTCCACGCCGTGGATCTATTGGGCGCCGCATCGACTCGAATCGGCAACCTTTCGGCCGGCATGACCACCCGCATGGCCATCGCCGCCTCCATGGTCAACGAGCCGGACCTTCTGCTGTGGGATGAGCCCACCGCCGGCCTCGACCCCACGGGCCGCAAGTACGCCTTGGACCTGATCCAAGAACTGAAGAGCCAAGGTAAGACCATGATTATCTCCACCCACCTGCTACCCGACGCCGACAACGTATGCGACTACATCGGGGTGTTGAACCAAGGTAAGGTAGTCTTTTCTGGCTCAGTCCTGGAGATGAAGCAATTCGTGCGGGAAAACGTGGTGGACCTGGGACTTGCCGGGGACTTGAAAGGGTTCCTGGAAACCTTGTCTGCCCACCCTCAGGTCATCCGGTGGGAGCGTCTGAGCCCGGACGTCATCCGGGTCAACTTCAGCGACAACAAGGACTTCTCCCATCAGCTTAGCCGGTTGATAGATCTGGTCTCCCGCTCATCGGTGGAACTACTGTCCATCCGCTCTGGCGGAGAGATCGAGGACGCATTCCTCAAGCGATTGGAGGCTGACCGGGCGAAGGGATTCAGCCGAGTCTTCGAGGACCAACCCTCCACTCAAGACCAGGAAAGCCGGTCCACGATCACCAAGCCCGCCTACCCTCCGGCGGAGGAGCAAGTGAACGGAGCCCACGACGCGGCGGAGGGGCAAGCGAACCGAGCCCACGACGCGGCAGAGGGGCAAGCGAACGGAGCCCACGACGTGGCGGAGGAGCAGAAGGTATGACCCCGTTCATGATCTTACTGGAAGAAGACCTGGCGGCCATGATGCGTTCTTGGACGGTGTGGATGTGGCTGGCTATCAGCGGCGCGGGAGGCTTGGCAGGCGTAGTATTCGCAGCGACCTTCGACCAGGAAAGCACCTCGTTCATATTGGGCTGGTTCCTGCTGCTGTACGTGGCTCTGGGGAGCTTCATGGTCATGATTATCAGCTCCGCCTCAGGCGGCATCGACCCCAGGACCTTGGGCGATTCCATCATCAGCCACGGGGTCACCCCCGCCCAGTTCGTGCTGTCCCTGCTGACCGCCCGGGCTCTTACCGTACTGGGCATGTCCTTGCTCGTCATCACTCCGGTCGCTTTCGCCATGATGGGCGGCGGACTCTCCAACGACTTGGCTTCCAGCGGGATTCTCATTGCTCTTATGTACACCGGGCTGCTCTTTACCGTGCTGGTTTTCCTGAGCGTTACCTTCAGCGCCGTTGTCACCAATACCCCCGGCTCTTTGGCGATGATTTACATATTGTGGTATACCGCCATCACGATGCTATTGACCATCCAGGCCGATGGGTTCTCCCCGTCGGGGGTCCTGGGTCGTATACCAGCCTTGCTGCAAGGAGAGTTCGAGTGGTCCCTCCACTTCCCCTTCCTGGTTGCCCTCTTCTTCCCACTGGTCGTCCTCCCGCCCCTGGGCATCCGGATGTTCGGCCAGCGCGATTTCTAGGTTAGCTGTATCTAGGGCCTAGTCAAAACCGTAGTCTAGCCGACTCGGAGCGTAACAAGGGTTCGGCCCAGTAAGCGAAGCATGCTCGCTACGAGGACGATTGCCCGACCTGCGTGGGGCCGTTCCGCGGCTCGGGACCGTCCGTCTGCCCTGGCTGCGGTAGAGTTCTAAGCTACACCTTAGACTAGGGGCTTCTGGATATGTTAGACCCCGTCACACTTCAAGGACGCCATGTTCGGCTCGAACCCCTTTCCCTGGACCATGTCCCTGGTTTGGTTCAGGCTGCAAGTGGATCTCGAGAAACGTTCACTCTTACAACGGTTCCAGACGATACGGCTGCCATGCGTCTATATGTAGAGACAGCATTGGCCGGTAAAGATTCAGGGACCATACTTCCATTCGCGACGATCGATCGCAAGGCTGAACACGTCGTCGGTTCAACCCGGTTTCTTAACGTGCAGTTCTGGGACTGGCCCGCCGGGAACCCGCGGCAACGTGGCAAGCGATTGCCGGACGTGGTGGAGATCGGCGCGACTTGGCTTGGGCCTGATGCTCAGCGGACGGGTATAAACACGGAGGCCAAGCTGCTCATGCTAACTCACGCCTTTGAAACTTGGCTGGTTCATCGGGTTCGTCTACAAACCGACGCCCGCAATGAACGCTCACGCAACGCCATTGAGCGGTTGGGCGCGCAGTTAGATGGCGTGGTACGGGGAGATCGAGTGGCAACCGACGGCACTATCCGGGATTCGGCAGTGTTTTCGATCTTGGATGCAGAGTGGCCGGCGGTCAAACAGCAACTGGCGGCACTCCTGCGCTAACACATTGAATCTTGTCCGCAACTTCAACCATCGGAGTGAACGCATTACAGGAAAGAGTAGCCTCAAAACTGGCGGAGAGAGTGGGATTCGAACCCACGATACAGTCGCCCGTATACCGGTTTTCGAGTTTGATTCCCTACGTCATAATTCGTTTTTCTAGTCTAAACCTCTTGGTATTTCGTGACTAGAGTGCCCAATTTAGTCCGTCCAGTCTATTCCAACGTCGTGGACTTCGTGGACATTTGGTGGACATCGACCAATAGTTAAGCGGTATCCATTCGATTGATACGGGCACGTGCCAGCAAGTCTTCCACGGCTTGGGCCGCAGCTTCCTGCATTCCTGGCAACACGTGAGAGTACGTGTCCATTGTGACGGCGATGTTGCTGTGTCCAAGCCGCTCACTAACGATCTTCGGGTTGATGCCTGCCGTCAGAGCCAGGGTTGCGTGAGCGTGGCGCAATCCATGGAACGTCAGGTGGGGCAATTCGGCCTTCCGGACAATACTGGCAAAGTCCTTGCTCACGCTCGGAGGGTTGATAGGCTTCCCACCTTCCTGTGTGAACACGTAGCCGGAGTTCATCCACAATTCCCCGAAATCCAGCCGTTGCTCAATCTGGCGTCCCCTTAGGCTGTGGAGCAACTCGATTGCGTCTGAAGCTAGGGCGATAGAACGGCGAGAACGAGGCGTCTTGGGTTGCCCAGCAACTAAACCTTGGCCGATGATGCGCTGGAGGGTCGCAATCACACTAAGTCTCCCGTTCACCAGGTCAACATGGTCCCATTTTAATCCAGCCAATTCCGACCGGCGCATCCCAGTGAGTACCGCCAGATGATACACGTTACGGAAACGGCTACCTTCAGCGGCGACCAGGAATTGGTCAATTGTCTCCGCATCCCACATATCGGCCTTGCTGTTATCCGGTCGTGGCGGGGTAGTGGCGTCTGCTACGTTTCGGGT
>NVSQ01000036.1:19534-34707 GCA_002401285.1 SAR202 cluster bacterium | reverse complement strand
TTCTGAGACACTTCTGGCTCCTTTCTTGATGTGGATGATTTATACCCAACACCAGGAGTCCAAACCCACCACCACTCTCATGTTTTTCTCCCCTTAAAWGTGTCCCATTATCGCTGAACGCCTACAGCGAGATYGGGGAAGGGACCGCATTTCAAGTGTTCCTCCSATGTTCTTCCCMAGAAGCCTTAGTGATTCCTGAAGATCAGGCAAGTGAGGCTCCACCCAGCGGCAATGAAACTATACTTTTGGTGGAAGACGAGCCGATGATTAGGTCAATGTGCTCCAGAGTGCTTGCCGATAACGGTTACAACGCTCTGGAGGCGTCTAACGGGGAAGAAGCGCTGCGGTTGACCGAGAGTCATCCCGTTGGGATGATCGATCTTTTGGTAACCGATGTCGTGATGCCGCGCATGGGCGGGATAGAACTGGCGCGTTGCCTCCGTGAATCACGCCCGGAAATAAAAATCTTGATAACGTCGGGCTATACCGAGGAAAATCCGATAATCGGAGACCCTTCCAACGCCAGCCTGCCTTATCTGCAGAAGCCCTTCATGCCATCGGASCTATTGCGGAAGGTTCGCGAGGTGTTGAACTGAAGCGGACGCGATCGACCAGACACGTTTGAGTCGAGATCAGGAGGCAGGAATGCCGACTGATCTCCGACGGGAAAGAAAGAACCGACGAGATTAGACTAATCATCTCGTCGGTTCTTTGTACGGTTCGTAAYGGTGGGCGGTAGTGGACTCGAACCACTGACCTCTTGCGTGTCGAGCAAGTACTCTAACCAGCTGAGCTAACCGCCCCTCAATCGCAGTCTATCAAGCACCTATTAGGGCGTCAAGGCGGCATACGTTCCGTCTTGTGTGAACGCGAGCGCTCGGCCTATAATCTCCCCGCGGCTCCGATGGCTGACTGGCATTGGACCGAGACCCGCACCCAATCTTCAAAAGGAGCTTAATTGGCTATGGCTGACTATCTTTACATTGTWCAAATGGACATCCCCGCCGACAARGAGGCGGATTTCAACCGCATCTACGACACCCAGCACGTGCCCAACATAYTGACCGTTCCGGGCGTSGAATCGTGTACTCGCTTCAAGTTRGAGTCTGCMGATGTGGACGGGRTACCCACGTACCTYGCCCTTTAYGCGATCGATTCGCCGGATAYCCCCCAGTCSGCTGCCTGGRTYGCYGAGTCGGATAAGGGAGATTGGGCAAGTCAGATYCGYCCCCACACTTCMAACCGCACCCACTTGATCTTCAAAAWGGTCGGCTAGCGGCGTCGAAWTCCMGCSGSCCCGAATGGTATACTAACCCGRCTCGTGGATCSTCCCACGGAACGGGGNGNCTTCCACGCTAACGGYCGTWCGGTACCCCCGKYAAAAGYARACACCSCACGGCYATATAACTGGNAGGAAGTGAATGGTAGTCGCCGCTGACACYGTCCAGATGGACCCCAAGRGTCTGGATAGGGTGGAAGMCCTGTTCCAGGAGCAGATCCAACAGGGGATCCATCCTGGCTCGGCGCTGGCGGTGTACCGGCACGGTAAACCCGTKCTGGATCTCTTTGGCGGCGAGGCCGACGCTGATGCGRGTCTCCCCGTGTCCAGCGACACCATGTTCATCCTGTATTCCTCCACCAAACCCYTGGCYGCYGCCTGYATCCACATTCTTTGGGAACGGGGGCAACTTGGRTGGGACGACCCKGTTGCCGAATATTGGCCCGGATTTGCCAAGAAAGGCAAGGGCGACRTTACTATCAGACATGTTCTGACCCATCAGGGAGGCTTTCCGGAGACCCCGCCAGAACTAACCTGGGACAAATGGCAGRACTGGGAYAAAGTGGTTCAGGCGATGGAGGAGATCAAGCCCGACTATCCGGCGGGCAAGGTACTGGCGTATCACCCTAGAAACTTCGGCTGGGTCATTGGGGAGCTGGTTGCCCGGATCGATGGGCGTCCCTTCCGCCAGTTTCTGCGGGAAGAAGTGACCGGCCGGCTGGATATGAACGACACCTACGTAGGTCTGCCGGCGGAGTTGGAGGGTCGAGTCTCCAAGGAACATACCACCGACGATTGCGACCATCCCTTCCAGGTTTCCATGTATAACAAGCCGGAGGTGCATCAAGCCGTGCATCCGGCGGGCGGCGGAATCGCCACGGCCCGCGACATCGCCCGGTTTTACGCCATGATGGAAGGTGGAGGCTCGCTGGATGGAGTGAAGATATTCGCGCCGGAGACGGTGGCTGAGGTTACATCGCTGCAAGTCGAAGGGATGGACCTAACCAACGAACGGCGAACCAAGCGTTCCTTGGGTTTCTCCCTGGGCGACCCCCGTATGGGTTCCTCAGTAACCGAGGATGTGCGCACCTTCGGCCACGGAGGGGCGGGGACTTCGGTGGGTTGGGCCGACCCGGATTCGGGATTGGCGATGGCGTACATCACTAACGGCTATCGCGAAGACGGATCCAACCTTCCGCGGCTGGCGGCCATGTCCCAAGCGGTGCGTGACGCCTGCCGCTGATTCTTTCTGAACTAGGCGCCCCAACCGGGTCCGCTGCCGCCACCTCAATCAGCCCGCCGCCATTCCGGCAGCCTCTCGTCATTCCGGTAGATTCTCGTCTTTCCGGCGCAGGCCGGAATCCAGAAAGTTTCCCCAGAACGGCTTATCTGGACACCGGCCTTCGCCGGTTAGACGGTTTAAGGCTCTAGACATCCCATTTGGGTCAACGGACTCGTTAAGGGGTGGTAGTTAGCCCAACGGCGTCGATYCCCACCTTGGACGCGTCTTCATCCTGCTGGGCAGTGCCGCCGCTGCCGCCGACCGCCCCGACAATCTCGCCGTTCTTGAAGACCGGCAGTGCGCCTTGGCCGGGGATCATGTGGCCCCCTTCCATCGCCATCAGGCCTCTGAACACCGGCGCCATCGCGTTCTCTGTCAGGTCGCCGCTGGGACGTTCGAAGCAGGCGGAAGATAGCGCTTTCGCACGTGATATCGCCGGCGTCCTCCAGGACGCGCCATCGGTGCGGAACATGCCGAGTAGGTCGCCCCGGGGGTCAACCACGGAAACGCTCATCTTGGCGCCCATCTCAAGCACTTTAGCCTTGGCCGCAGCGAGAATTATGTCCGTCTCGGCCATCGTCAACGTTGCCATTTATTACCTCCATCTGTCGTTGAGCTTGATTTTGCGTACTAAGAATATACGGGCTGCATTGTAGGCTAGAATCCCCGGCTTGGATACTACCCCTCTCCGGTCCAGCGGCTGGGCAAGTCCATCAAGCTTTCAAACCCTAGCTCGGCGCACAAGGCCTGATACTCTAGCTTGGGAACGCCTTCCCAACGTAGTTGTTCCAGGGTTTCCGCCAAGGGCACGTCTAACCGGAGCGTAGCCAGCCGTTTGTAAAGCACGGCATCCTCACGGTGCTCCGCCAAGCTGGCTGCCACGGCTTGGGCGCCCCGGGGCCGGACCTCCCATTGYTCCCAATCATCAGGGATGTTTTCCAGGTGGCCGTACCGGTCCAACATCTGGGCCGCAGTTTTGGCCCCCCAYCTGGGCACGCCGGGAATCCCGTCGGCGGCATCTCCAACTAAAGCCAGATAATCGGGGATAGACGCGGGAGGCACTCCGAATTTCTCCCGCACGCCGGCGTCGTCCAAAGTAACTTTCCGTCGCCTGTCGAGACAGACAACCTGGGAGCCGCGCACCATTTGAGTTAGGTCCTTGTCCGGGGAGCAGATCACAACCTGCTCCACGTTCGGGGCGTCCCGCCATTTTYCCGCGGCGGTTGCCAAGGCATCGTCGGCTTCAAACTCCACCATGGGCCAAACAACAACACCCAAGGCGGCGACGGCTCGTTCTGCCAGATCGAATTGGCTCATTAGATCTTCGGGCGTGCCGGCGCCGGTTTTGTAGCCGTCAAACATGTCATTCCGAAAGGACTCGACCACGTGGTCGAAGGCACAGGCCACGTGGGTAACACCGTCTTCCCGGAGTAGCATCAGCATGGTTTGGATGATTCCTCGGACCGCGCTGACCGGCCGTCCATCGGGCGCGGCTACCGGAGGCATGGCGAAATGCGCACGGAAAAGCTCGTAAGTTCCGTCTACAAGGTGGATGTTCATGGCGCCTGCTTATTTTCCTTAAGTTACAAGTGGCAGCGAGTTTGGGGCTTGGATTGGCAGTGTATTCTTGAGGCAATACGGTGTCAACGATCCGAGGCCCGAGGATGGGATATGCGGGACGAACGCCGGTTAAGGAAAATCCTTGGCGATCAAGTCTAGGGTATCCTGGCCGGGTGCGATGCCGATCAACGTAATCTCACCCTTCAACTCAAGAAGTACCGACCGGCCGGGCGTGTGCCAAACSGCCATGTTTCCGTCCTCTTCATGGCTTTCCCATCGTTGGGCCCGACCGGTAAATTCCTTATAAGCCTCAAAGAACTCACGAGCATCGATGATTGTGTCCCACACGATCACCRCGACGAACAGGCGGCGTMCGGAATCGTCTCTTAGCAGCCGAAAACGGTCTCCTCCCCAGCCGCTGGCGGCCTTCACGGCTTGTGGACGGGGCAAACTGGTCTCCAAGTAAGTGCGCAGAAGAAACTCGCCCAGGACATCCTCCATAACCAATTCCCAGTCTTCCTGGATCGCCGGACCTCCGGGAGGCAGTGACACCGGTATAGGGTTCTCTCCCGACTTGTATTTCGCCGGATGCAATATCTGCTCGGTGGAAACTGGAGGCCGAGAGTAGATCTGGTTCACCTGACGCCAGATGCCGGGCGCCTGCTGAACCGAAGACACGAACTCAGCGCCCGCTTGGTAGGGKRAAAGCAGGGTTTTCTGAATCACCGGCGGGGCGCTTTGAAACACCTGTACCTCCGAATCTTCCGCCTTTGGCAGCAGGTCCAACATTTCGGCCATACTCAGATTGGCGGCAGCGTATAGGCCTGAAGCCACGGTGGCGTCGCCCTCAAKCAGAGCTGTCATCGCCAATTCCCGGTCTTGATTGGTTTCCGATTCTTCCACCAGTCGCCGGGCATCGAATCGTTGCTGCTGCAAAGCATGGACCAACTCGTGAGCCATGGTCAATTTCCCKGCGGTGTCYAGGGGTAGGGTTTCAGCGACTACGAGTAGTTCGTCAGTCTCCAGATTAAACAATCCCAGGACCTGCTCCCCCAGCAGATCCAGGAACAAACCATAAAGCTCCACTGACGGGTCCAGGAGTCCCAGGAGCCAATACAACTCCTGAAAACGYGCCAATTCGTCCTGGTCTTCGGCGTCGATGATTGCGGCCAGGTATTCGGTTAACTCCGGGCGAGTGATTAACTGCGGCGCTAACGGCTCCAGGAAAGTGAGACCACGGGTCTCAGCCACTCCCACCGATATTTTCTGGACGATTCGGGTCAATCGAGGATCGGCCGTCCGCGCTTCTGTAGAACCTATAGCCGCCGGAGCGACCGGATYGCTATGGACAGGCCGGTTCGTGGGTTCAGGAGCAGGTGTAGCCGGTTGCGTCGCCGCAGGCTCTGCGGGGCTAGCTAGTTTCTCCGGCGTAGGTTCGGTTGCGCCGGAGGAGTAAACAGTGGGGGACGGACTGGGTAGGRGATTAGCGGTGGGGGTAGGGATCGCGGTGAGGGTGRGAAGGCGCGTGGGCGTAGCCGTATCAATGGAGCCGGACGTGTTGGAGCAGGCCAGTGACACCAGTAAGCCGGTCAGGATCAGCGCCGACGCCAAAATCGTTCCCGGCATCAATCTTAGGACGAGGCCATAGTGACAGAGATCGGTCAATTGACGTCCTTCATACAAGTCTSAATGGACAAYGTAGCACGGGAAAGCCAATCACGTAGGGACAACTATCTGCTAAGGACCGGATCTGCTTAACACAAGAATCCGGCTCGGCTAGAGGACGTTCCAACAAGAGAATCGTCCGGGCCGGACACAGCCGGCGGCTAACGAGGAAAAGCGAGGACCGGGGCGGTCAAGGTGGGGCCATCAACGGTAAAGCTACCCGATGTGGCATCCGTCAGGATGTCCAGCAAGGACCTGGCATCGTACGTGGCAACGTTTTCCAGAGTCAACTGGCTGGCGCTGGATCCCGGACCGATGACTTTGAAGGAAACTACSGCCAGCGGGCCGTCGCCGTTGATCCCGTCAGTGTCTATGAGCCCTGCCCACAGACGGCCTGGCACGCGCACTCCGAAGTCGAACAAGGAGTTCTGAGCCAAACCGCCTGCTTCAACATCTGACACCTCTAGAACGGTTGGGTCGTAGGTCAAAACGAATTCCAGGCTTCCCACGTTTTTCGCGCCGGTGAGATAGATCGGCACGTTGACCGTTGAAGGTAACACCACGGGATCTGCTAGCTGCGGAGACAGCGTTGGGACTGCCGTGGGTGACCTAGTCGCGATCACCTTAGGCGGCGATGTGGGGATCGGAGTCGAGGCCTCGTCCGGGGTTGCCGTGGGTTCAAGAATCACTGAAGGAGCCGGGCCGGCCTCGGCAGTGTCACTCCTCAGAACGACTAAAAAGAGAGTGCCAACGACTACCACCAATACGACCGTTGCCGCGCCAACGGCCCATTTCCAATGGTCCGACAGAGCGAATAATCCCATTTCCAGCCAAAATCTCATGTTTGCTTCCTAGCCTTGACGGGCCATCGCCAGAAGTTGGCGGGCGTCGTCAGGTGTAACGTGGCCGTCCTTGTTTATGTCCATGACCAGGTCTTCTTCGGCTAATCCAACGAACATACGCAAGGCGATGAGCGCGTCCAATGCGGTAATGTTGCCGTCGCCGTTACCGTCTCCGGCTATCGGGTTGTCGACAGCCAATTTCCCCGGAACGAGATTGATGGTCCTGATCCGGTCGCGGGAGTCTCCTATATTGGAACCGGTGACCGTGATGGGACTGGAACTGCCGCTTGGCCCGATGACTCTGAACTCTACGACCGCAGCCGAACCGTCGCCATTCACGCCCCTGGCCGCGGTGGTTCCAAAGCGGATGACACCCGGAGTCTCGGCGTTGTAGCTAAATGCTGTCGTTGAAGTTCGAGAACCTTGGTAAACATTCACGACCTCAACGATGGACGGGTTGTAGTTCAGAATGAATTCCAGCCTGCTGAGATCTCCGGCTTTTTCCAAGCGGACCGGGACTAGCACGGTCGTCCCCTGCCGAGCGGTCCTAGACTCTACGGTCAGGATAGCCTCGGCCGGGATGGCCACGGGTACGGCTGTCGCCACCGGTACTGGTGTGGCAACTGGCGCCGGTGTTGGTTGGGGTGTGGCCGTTGGCACCGGCGTTGGTGTAGCCGTAGGAACAGGCTTAAGCTCCAATGGCGGCGGGATCGGTATTCCCCCTCTGGTCAAAACGACTTGGTAAGTTCCCACCGGGTCGGAGGCTTGGTCCGCGGCCGAGATCACCAGAACGTAGGCGCCCGTGGCCGGGGCAGTCCACCGCAGGCTTGTGCCGGAACCGTAATTGGATTTACTAAAGCCGGTAGCGTAGTTGACCACCTCGAACCGCACTGCCGTGGCCGTGCCTAGATTGACCAGCAATGTATAAGTCTCGTCCCTCTCGGCGGGGAAAGAGAAATAGTCGTAGTCGTCGGCGGGACTGACTGCTCCGGCGATAGCATTGCCGAAGCCTATCTGSGTTGCCCACGTGGGTATGTCCGGATGCCGGTCCTCAAGATTGAATTCGGACCTGATCGTCAGCGAGTAGGTTCCGATGGGGTTGGCCAGCCGTGGCGATCTGGAGATCACGACGTAATACGTCTCGGTGTCCGTGGATATCCAAGTGACGTCCGAACCCTCGCCGTAGTTACTGGCGATCAGATCGGGKCCGGGGTCTTTTTCTTGCACCGTTAGGGATACCCCTGACGTGGTACCGTAGTCCAATTCGAAGGTGTATTTCACGCCCCTTCGGCCCTGGAAAGAGAAGTAGTCCACGTCGTCGATCGGGCTTATCGCGCCGGCCACGGCGTTACCAAAGCCGGTCTGCGTGGCCCCTCCCGCGGTTTCGGCGTGGCGGTCGCTGAGAGACGTGTCAGCTTCGACTTTGATGGTGTAGGTGCCGATGCCCTCTATGAGTTGGGCGGGAGCGCTGATGACGATATAGTAGGTTCCGGGGTCCGGCGCGATCCATTCCAGATCCTTGGATATGCCATCGCTGGCCGCCAGGATGGCGCCGTCCGGGTCTTCGACGACGATTGATATGCCTTTGACGTTGCCCAACTCAACTTGGATGCCATATTTGACGCCGCGTTCGGCCGAGAATGAGAAGTAATCCAGGTCTCCCGGTGGGCTGACCGCGCCGGCCGTGGCGTTGCCGAAGTTAACGGGGGTGGCGTCGTTGCGGGTTTCACTGTGGCGGTCCAGTAGGATATTGTCCGCTTCTAGTTTAACGGTATAGGTGCCGATGGGGCTTGCTACTTGGCTGGGGGCGGACACGGAAATGAAGTAATTGCCGTCGTTGGGCGCGACCCATTCCAGTGTGGAACCCAAGCCACCGTTGGATGCTTCGATCCTGGAATCGGAGTTGGTGATCGATAGGTTCACGGCCACGGCGCTGCCCAATGCTGACTCAACGGTATAGCTCACACCCCGTTTAGCCAAGAATCCGAAGAAATCCTGGTCGTTGGCCGGGCTGATGGCGCCGGCCAACGCGCTTCCGAAATTTATACCAGTCGCATCGTCGGGGCTGCCGCTGTGACGGTCTATCAACGAGTTATCGGCGACGACACGCAGGTTGTACGATCCGACACCGTTACGAACCTGGGCCGACGCGGAAAGAACGATGTAGTAGGTCCCGTCGGCCGGGGCCAGCCAATCGAGGCTTGTGCCAATGCCGCTGTTGGAGGCATCCGTGCCTACCACGGGTTTGTGTACTGCGATCTCTACGGCTTCAGCGGTTCCAGGCTCGATCACGATCTTGTACATGACCCCTCTTTTCGTCTGAAAAGAGAAGAAATCTAGATCGTCAGCCGGGCTGATCGCCCCTTGATGGGCGTTGCCAAAGCTGATGGCGGTGGCGTCTTCACGCCGTTCCGCGTGCCGGTCGACCAGAGAGGTGTCGGCAGTGACCTTGATGGCGTAGGTTCCCACGGGTTCCCTCACGCGGCTGGTGCCCGACACGACCACGTGGTAAAGGCGGGTGGCCGGAGCGACCCAATCCAGAGAGATGCCGATGCCGTCGTTTGAGAGTTCGAGTTCTCCTACCGAAGTGAGCACAGAGATGGTTAGGCCGGTCGCCGTTCCCAGTTCAGCAYCTACCGTATATTTAACGCCACGGCTTGCCTGGAAGGAGAAGAAGYCTTCATCATCKCCGSCATGTACCCCTACGTCGATGTCGGGCTGATTGGTCCAGGGGCTGATCGCTCCCTGGTATTGGTTCCCGAAGGCCATCGGAGTGGACGCGGACCGGATATCACTGTGGCGGTCCAGAAGAGAGGTATCGGCGCTGATCCTCAAGGTATAAGTTCCCAGAAAAACCTGCCCAGTCAGGTAATCCCAATTCGCGGACACTTCGATGAAGTAGGTCTCRTTCGTTCGTGCTATCCAATCGACCAGCCGCTGTCCGGTCCTCTCGTAGGCGAACTGGCCTGGMGAGCTGCCGATGCCACGGGTGATGGAGTTGACCACTTGGAKATTMGCTGATTCGACGGTCCCCAKATCCAASATGAACGTGTATCGAACGCCCCGTTGGGCCTGGAAGGAGAAATAGTCCACGTCGATCCCGGTGTTGGAGGCGTCGATATTGCCCGAAACTTGCCCGCCCGAGGTGCTGATGGGGGTTGCCTCATTGCGATAGTCGCCGTGGTCGTCGGCGGCTTGGACTGGAGGCGCGGAAGCCAATTGAAGCAAACCGGTAGCCGACAGGAAAATCGCTACCAGGAAGATTGTTAGTGCCGCACTGAGCGGCGTCGCCAGGTTCCGCATCTACACACTCCCCAACCGCCACCACCGGGCGTTGGCCTGCTCAATTACGACGGTGAAATTTCCGGGTAAGTTGCCCGGCGTACCACCGTACGGAGCTGAATTTGAAAGAGTCTACTGGTTCAGGTCAATTTCGTGGAAAGGCCACTAAATGATTGTAGTATCCGGAATTAGAATTTTTCAATTGATTAGGATACAGATAAAGAGCATTTTGGRAYACNCCGGRARNGTTTGCTTGTAGYGGTTGGGGGATRCGTCCRGGGGAAAAGGGTTAATCCGAACAGYAATGWAGRWSGTTHGWNMSSSKMRMMMSKWASKRSSSRSASWWCRTTAGTRCCCGGAGAACGTTAGTACCCGGAGAACGTTAGTACCCRGAGAACGTTCGCTACCGGCAAGCCCCCCTTTCGTAAAGGGGGGTTGGAGGGATTTCCCCCGTCCAGCCGATTTYGGATAGGTTCTAAGAGATCGGGACCGTTGTTACCTGATGGGCCTGCAGCGCCGGGAGCACCTCTTCGCCGAACCGTTGCAGGTTGCGGACGAACATGTCATGGGGCATGGCGCCTTGGTTGAAGTTAAGCATCAGAGTACCMCCACCCAAGGTATCGGCCAGGGCTATCAATGAGTCCCGTACCTCCTCGGGCGACCCCCAGCAAACCCGTTCGTTGCGTTCCACGTCCTCCAGAGTCATGCTGCGGAACCCTTGCAAGGCGCCCATGAAGGCTTCACGGTTCTCCGGCCTGATATAGTCGTAGTCTGATTCGGAGCGGTAGCCGCTCCGTTGCTGGTTRGTCACGTTGGACACGTTCCCGTGACTGAACAGGGTGTGGAAAAAGTACAGCATGTACGGCCCCGCTTCTTCCATCGCCTGTTGCCGGCTGTCGGCCACGTACACGCTGGCCCCCAAGACCACGTGATCGGGTGTGATAGTGTGGCCGTTCTTGGCGAGGCACTCGGCGTAGAAGCGGATCATGTCTTGTCTTACCGCCAGGGTGGCGTTGGCCCCGGGGGTTATGGGGATGTTCTCTCGCCCGGCCCACTCGATGGTCTCTTTGCTGACCGTCACCGGCACCCAGACCGGCGGACGGGGCTGTTGCACCGGCCGAGGCCAGATCGCCACGTCGGTGTAACTCCAGAAATCCCCTTTGTACGAAAATACCTCTTCCGACCAGGCCAGCTTGATGATTTCCCAGGCCTCCTGGAAGCGGGCTCTGGATTCTCCCTGGTCTACGCCGTAGGCAACGTATTCCCGGGGGATTCCCCGGACAAATCCCGAGATCAGGCGGCCGTCGGTAAGACAGTCCAACATCGCCAGTTCTTCCGCCAACCGTAGCGGCTCGTGGATCGGCAAGCAGTTGCCGTAGATGAGGAGCTTCATCCGATCGGTTCTTTGGGAGGCCGCCGCCGCTATGAGGTTGGGAGAGGGCATCATTCCATAAGGCGAGGTGTGATGCTCGTTGAAACCCAAACCGTCGAAGCCCAATTTGTCCATCAGCGCCCAGGCGTCAAGATGCTCCTTGTAGTTGCTCACGGCTGATTCCGGGCGGAAATGCCGCTTGGGCAGGGGGTATGGCAACTCGCCGTCTACTTTGAGATGGTCCAGGTGCTCCGGGTAGGGGAGCAGGTCGAATCCGAACACCTGCATCGGCGCGCCTCCGGTGGTCTATCTAAGAGCGTGGCAATTGTAGCATCGGGGCAAAGGGTGTCAATCGGAGATTTTGCTACTGCCAGCTACGGGCCTTGGGCATGTGGGGCAATCCCTGGGTGCCTCGAATGTGCTGGGCTATTATGTTCATGGTGCCGTCACGGCGGGAAACCKGGCCTCGGATTATCAGCACCGGCTCCTTTATGTCCATGCGGTGCTTCTTGAAAGCCTGGGGCCATACCACGATGGGGATGTGCCCAAACTCGTCTTCCAGGGTGAGAAACACAGCCTTGGACAAGGGGCGTTGCCGACGGATCACCATGCCGGCCACGGTCACCACTTCGCCATCGGCCCGTCCCAGAAGGTCCTGGCTGCTTAACACATCCTGGCCCAGGTAAGGCCGCAGCATGGTCATCAAGTGTCCCTTGGGATGAAGCCGCATGGTGCGGTATTCGTCCATCATAATTTCCCAGTCGGTCTGTTTGGGCAGTTCGGCCATGTCCTGCTCAACGGGAAGAGGCAGCGCTTGTTGATAGCCATGTGGGCGGTAACGCAAYCCCACCTCCCACAACGCATTCCGCCGGTCTGGAGTCAGGGAGTCGAAGGCTCCGGCGGCTACCAGGTTCTCCAGGGCTTCCCGCTGCAACCCGGTCCGTTCCATGGCGTCGCCCAGGTCGCTGAACGGTCGTCCGCTGTCTCTTGTCTGGACTATGGAGGACGCCGCAGATTTTCCCACGCCTTTCACGTAGAGAAAGCCTAAGAGGAGGGCATCGCAGCCCTCACCCCGGCCTTCGGCCTCCCCTCTCCCTGAAGGAGAGGGGGTAGGGGGTGAAGGCCGGAAATCCCTCCAACCCCCCTTTACGAAAGGAGAGCTATTAGACTCGCCTCTCTCCTCCTTTGTGTATCTCCCTATTTCCCCCCTTACGAAGGGGGGATCAAAGGGGGGGCGTACACCACTCACTATGGTGCACTTTTCCATGCTAAGGTTGATGTCGGGGTTAATGACGGTGATGCCATGCCGCCTAGCGTCCTCTTTTAGAGTCTCTGTGTTGTAGAATCCCATGGGTTGCTGGTTGAAGATGGCGACAAAGAACTCCAACGGATGGTAGTACTTAAGCCAGGCCATGTGGTAGGCCGTTGCGCCAAAGGCGAAGGCGTGGGACTCGGGAAACATGTACTGTCCATTGAATTTTTTGAATATCTTCTCGGCCACGTCTCCGGGAACGCCCCGCTCACTGGCTCCTTGAAGGAACTTTTCCCAGTAAAAAGCGATCAGAGACTGGTTATGCTTACGGCCGAAGGCCCGGCGGAGTTGGTCGGCCTCAAGGGGAGTGAATCCGGCTACGTCCCGCGCCACATGGTTCACCTGATCCTGGAAGAGGATAATCCCCAAGGTCCGCTCCAGGGCCCGCTGTTCCAATGGGTGGTCGTAGTCCCATGGAATGCCCTGGGTGCGCCGTTGTATGAACTGGGTGACACCGTCGTTGACGCCGACTCCGGGGCGGACCGCTCCTACCTCGTAGGCCATGTCGGTGAGGTTGACGGGTCTGATGCGGGGGACGGTCTGCATCTGGGCCGCCGACTCCACCTGGAATATTCCGATGGTGTCGGCCTGGTGCATCATTCCGTAGACTGCCTGGTCGTCAAAGTCGATGCGGCTCAGGTCGATGTAGTGACCGTCCCGCTCCTCGATAAGCTGAAGGCATTCTTGCATCTGAGACAGCGCCCCTAGGGCCAGGAAGTCGATCTTCACGAAACCGGCCTGGTCGATGCTGTCCTTGTCCCAGTGGCAGATGTAGCGGTCGTCGATGGCCGACTGCTGCACCGGAACCATGTCGGTGAGGGGGGAAGAGCTGATGATCATGCCGCCGGGGTGCTGGGCCAGGTACTTGGGAAACCCATCCAGTTGGTCCGCCAGGTCGATGAGGTCGCGCCAGACCGGGGCATCGGTCTTGTCCCGAAACTCGGGTAACTCCTGCATCTCCAGCTTTAGTTCCCGGGCGCTGTGGGCATCCACCCTCTTGGCCAGCTTGTCCACGTCTTGCTTGGGTAACCCCAACGCCTTACCCAGGTCCCGTATCGCCCCCTTCATCTTGTAGGTGCTGATCATTCCGGAGAGAGCGGCGTGGTCCCAGCCCCACTTTTCATGCACGCGTTTGATCAACTCCTCCCGGATGTTCCGGGGAAAGTCCAGGTCTATATCGGGGACGGAGCCCATATCGTCGGAGAGAAAACGTTCCAGAGAGAGGTTGTATTTCAGGGGGTCGATGTGAGACAAGCCGATCAAGTAGCCCACCAGCATGGACACTGAAGAACCGCGGCCTCTTCCGGGAGGGCGCTCTTCCAAGGGTATCTCCACGTCGCTCAGGCCAAGCTCTATCATGATCTCCCGGGCCATCTGTATGATTTCGTAGTAGATCAGGAAAAACCCCGACAGGTTGTGCCTATTTATCAGACGTAACTCTTCGTCCAGCCGGTTTTGCACCCTATCGGTGATGCTGCCGTAGCGGCGCTTGGCGGCCTGGAGGCACAGGTGCTCCAGGAAGCTTTGGGGAGTGAACCCTTCAGGCACCGGGTAATCGGGGAAGCGGTACCCCATGTCCCTGGTGATATCGAAGCCGCACCGGTCGGCGATACGCAGAGTGTTTTTAACGGCCTGGGGACACTCCAGGAACAGCTCCGCCATTTCCTCCGGAGACTTGAGGTGGAAATGGCGGTTGGGCCGGCGCTGCCGGTGGGTTTCTTCCAGGCTCTGGTTGTGGCTGATGGCCACCAGGGCGTCCTGGAGCCGGTGGCGTTCCGGGATGTGGTAGTGAACGTTATTGGTCGCGACTGGAGAGACGCCGTATCTATTCGCCAAGGCCACCAGCTGCCGGATGCGTGGAGTGTCTCCCTGGACCAGGTTGTGTTGCAGTTCCACGAAGACGTTGGCCGTGCCGAACCAGTCTAGGTACTGCCGCAACAGGTCCTCGGCCTCCCGGTGGCGACCCTCCGTTACCAGACTGGGGATCTGTCCCTGACGGCATCCGGTAAGCAGAATGAGTCCTTGAGCCATCTCGGACAAGTGCTTGATGTCGAAGGCCGGGTTTTTGCGGCCGCCGGATATGTAGGAGTAGGAGATGATGTTGCACAGGTTGCTGTACCCTTGCTGCGTCTCGGCCAGCAGGGTGAGGTGGGAGCCGTCATCGAGGGTGATCTCCGCTCCGGTGATGGTTTGAATCTCCAGGGTCCGGGCAACCTGGGCGAAGTGCATGGCCCCGCACAGATTGTCGTGGTCGGTAAGGGCCAAAGCCCGGTAGCCCAGATCCTTGGCGCGAAACAGCAGGTCCTCAACCGATGAGGCCCCCTCCTGGAATGAGTAATTGCTGTGGCAATGCAGTTCGGCGTAGCTTGAGTTCATGCGTTAGTCGCGTCATATCACATCCACCSAGCCACCCAAAGAATCTCTCCAGGTGGTCCCACACGGCCCCGCCAACTTTCACCTCCTTAGTTGWTYTGCCMYTCAYCCTCCACAAGKGRGNARGGACYYGTTCYGCCCCCNTTTNGTWAARGGGGGTTGGGGGNATTTYGCCCCGCTGACMGCTGAYMGCTNGNNMCCSCTMA
>NVSQ01000036.1:0-19527 GCA_002401285.1 SAR202 cluster bacterium | reverse complement strand
CCCNNTNCCCTGCCGGTACCATTCCCCGGAAACGAGGTCCCGAAAGATGGTCATGGGCCTGCCATCTTCGGTGGTCAATTGGTAATATCTCCGGACGATTGGATTCTCCCGCCACCACTCTTCGTCGATCTCCCACAGGTCGTCTACCGAGGCTACCCCCAGCCTGCGGCRCCGYAGGCTGATAGCCAGTGGCCGTTGATGGGCATCCTCTTCAACCTGTATAGGAGCAGGCAGGTTTAGGGATCGAATAGGACTAGAGCTTGCCGCCTCTCGGGGATTCTGGACCAAGGTTCCACTTCCTTCATCTGGTAKATGGGGGSCTTACAACCCAAGAGGACTTCCAGTTGCCGCATCATTTCCTTGAGTTGCTCTCGTTTGCGGACATCCGAGAAAAGACTGGACTGGATGCCCGACTCGCCGGTGATCCCGCCCAGGGTTAGCTTCATGTCCTCCAAAGGGCCGGGCAGTTGCAGGTTGTCCAACCGGCTTTTCAGGGAGAACAGGGCTCTTTCCTTGCTGCCCACCGACTCCTTGAAGGGGAAGTGCTTGACCCATGGAGTGTGCCGGACGATGCGACTCTCAATGGTAGCGGTGCGAACGTACCGGCCCTTGATCTCCGGGCGAACGAAAGCCCTGCCMAGCAACGTTGCCAAGGCCGTTAGGATGGCGTGCTGGGTGACGGTGGGCGAAGGGAAGGTGAGAAACTCCGCGACGACTTCCTCGTGCTGCCAGGAYGCCAGCGGACTGGGATCGATGCCCTTGGCCAGCGCCCAAGCCCGGCTTCCCTCGGCCCTTAGCTGGGCCTGGATGGAGCCTGCCGGCAGGGCGGCCAGTTGCCCCAAGGTGTGCAACCCGAAGTGGTGCAACCGGGTCTTGTTTTGCCACGACAGAGGCAGCAGGTCTATGGAAAACTCCTTCAGGAACCCGGCCACGTCATCCGGCGCTTTGCTGGCCCGTCCGCCACTGCTGGTTACCGCGGCGACGTAGGCCGGGAATTTCCCCGTGGCCACGCCGATACGGGGATTGAACTGGTGAGGYACCGCTTGGAGCAAGGATGTTATGAGCCTGGCTTCGCCACCATACATGGCTTCCAGCCCATCCAACCCCACGTAGGCGCAGCCCAAATCAGCCTTTTCCACCAGGGGGCTCCTTCCCTCCAGAGAAGTGAGCATCTCGGTGAAAACCGAGTCGTAATAGGGCTCGTCGGCGCGGAGCAAAACTGTATCCTTGCTCCGGGACACGGCTTCTTGGAGGGACATCCCGGCGGTAACTCCCCGAGCCTCTGGAGAACTGTCCAAGACTACCTGCTTGGAGCCGAAGCTCTCGGTAATAACCACCGGCCGCCCCAGCAGCGCCGGGTCCCGGCGCTGCTCCGCTTTCACCGGAAGGTGGGTGATAAGTACGCAAGCGATGTTCWWRKYASSGGYRSSAAAYCNCYYYMTRGCCCCCCTTTACGAAARGGGGGAAGCAGGGTTACCTCTACRAAATGGGGAGATGGGCGCGTTCGTTCTGGAAGAGCATTAGCGATCAGATTCACTAGCTCATCGAGTTCTTGGATTACCTGTGTGTTGCTAAAACGCAGCACTTTTAGCCCCGCGCCCGCCAGGTACGCATCTCGCCTTGCATCATTCTCCCCATGCTCTAATTCCAGATGTTGCAGTCCATCTAATTCCACCACCAACTTTGCTTTAGGCGCGTAAAAGTCCAAAATGTATGCACCAATGGGCTTCTGCCGGTAAAACTGAACGCCTTGAATCTGCCTCCCGCGCAATCGCGSCCACAACATCTGCTCGCTACGGGTCATCCCGCTACGCAAGCCACGCGCCACTTGCTTTAAGTTGTGGTCGTATCTAAGCACCGGCACCAAACCTCTTTATAGCCCCCCTTTCGTAAAGGRRGGTTGGGGGGATTTCCTCCACAGCAACCAACTATCTGACCTCTTCGTAANNCCNNNCNNCTGACGGCTGAAAGCTCGKCCCCACCTCAGCCGGGCTARCATTATATAGAACACATGTACTACTAAACAATAACCCACGGTCAGCCGCAGCCGATTCAAGTTATAATAGTTGCTAAGGAATGCCTTGATGTTCTCCACGTTCACACGTTGGTTATTGCAGAGGCTGCCACGGACAGGCCTGTTCCTGACGCTGTGGCTTATGGCGGCGCTGGCCGTTATCGCGCTGCAATCTCCACCGGCGGCCTTGGCCCAGGACTCCGGTGGAGAGGTCACCGTGGTCAAGGACCGATGGGTCGTTCAATTCCCCGGCCTGATCGCCTTCGATCTAACCGCCCAGTCACAGCAGCAGATCGTTGAGGTGCGGCTGCGTTACCGTACGGTGGGCAACCGCGTTTGGTCATACGCCTACCCCGCTTTCGAACCTGGGCAGAGGGTGACCGCCACTTTCAACCTTAGTGCTGTTGGCGGAGATGTTCTACCTCTAGACGCTCAGCTTGAGTACTATTACGTGATCCGCGACGATCAGGGCGGCGTATATGAAACCCCGGCCAAATCTCTGGAGTACACCGACACCCGCTTCCAGTGGCAGCAGGCCCAGGCCGGACCCTTGATATTGATGTATCACGATATTCCCCGGTCCAAGGTCGCCGAAGTTACCAGCCAGGTAGAGGTCGAACTGCGTCGGCTCGCCTCAATGCTTCGTTTGGACACCTCCCGTCCCATCAAAGGCATCATCTATAACGAAAGGTCGGCAGCCATAGACGCCTTTCCCCACCAGAGCCGTACGATCACTGACCAGCATGTATTTGAAGGGTTTGCTTTCCCGGAACGCGGCTTATTTGTCGGCTTGGGGATGTCGCCCAGGCTCATCGTCCACGAGTCGGCCCACGTGATGCTTCACCAGACCTTGAGAGGTGGAGTCGCCAGGATGCCCGCATGGCTGGATGAGGGGTTCGCCAGCTACATGGAACCAGGCGCAAACCCCTATAGCGGCCAGAGCCTCAGCGCGATGAGCGTGCCCCTCACGTCCATGACGGCGGTTCACGGAACTCCCCGGGACATTCGGGACTTCTACCTGAAAGCGGAAAGCGTGGTCGCGTTTCTTATTGAAGAGCACGGGGAAGACCGGTTCCGAAGCCTCTTGGACCGGCTCCGGGAAGGCCGCGCGGTGGATGAAGGGTTGAGATTGACCTACGGATTCGATGCCGCCGGACTTGAAGAACTCTGGTCCGCCGACTCTCGGGGCCGCCACGCTCCGGCTAGAGTATCCAGYCCCAGACCATCGCCGTTCATTTATTTCGACGTGTGGCTBATCGGNTTGTTGGCCCTGGTAGCCCTGACGTCSGTGCTGCTCCGATACACGGTTGGCARRTTYCGATCAAAKTTGGACCCCGAGGAAGGGTTGCAGCCCTGGGAGGACCCGGACGTRTTGGACCGGGAACGAGATCGGGACGACCCTTTCTAGGCTTCAAGTTTCACGCGAACTTCACGATAGAGAAACTTTCTGCTATGCTCCGGCCCACTACARMCAAGAATTYAGAGASCAGCCACACCCACCGGCRATCCCRMACTTGAYGGGAAGATCTGAMAGATGAKTAGCAGYGAGAWTCAACAACTTCAACAAGACTTGCGTTCCGGAAGGGACGCTGTCTTGGCGGCTGTAGAAGGGCTATCGGAGGCGGAAGCACATCAGATTCCCGAGCCAGGAGAGTGGACCGTAGTCCAGTTGCTGGCCCATATCACCGAGCTTCAGCCGTTCTGGGTCTCCAAAGCCGTTTTGATCACTCAAGTGGACGACCCGCAGATCACCCGGACGGCCGTGGAGAACGACGAGCGCCTGGCCGCGGTGACGGACCGTTCCCAGGACGATCTGGCCGGCCTTATCCAGCAGATGAACGCCGTCAACGACTAGGTGATCGATGTCGTGGGCGCGATYGATCCAGCGAAATTGGAYCGGCCCGGCCACCGGGAAGATAACCMCATKACTGCCGCCGGTGTCATACAGTACACAGCCCGCCACGTGCGGCTCCACGCSGRCCARATAATCGAGTCGCTGAGACTGATTCGCCAGACCTGMTAGGATCTMGAGCCCGCTAAAACGGACCCTAAACAGTAGCGAAATAGGTAACCGGACTTGTGATGGCAACCAAAGAAGATTATCATTTCCGTACGGTTTAACAGACAGAATTGCCCGTGCCAGATYGACATCTGCCGGCTCTGGCTCCGTCATATTATTCATAAATTAGGAAAGGTATAGACGAACTTCTATGAAACCGATGATTTTAATCAGCGCCCTGACTACAGTACTATTCTTAATAGCCTGCAGTGCCCCGGCGGCTCCCGCGCCTACCCCCGCGCCAACTTCCGNGMYRRWWKYYYMAYSAMCCGSMMMATCWWCKAKYYCTRSMMRTRMYYCATCNGGCAAATCAAAGTAAGCAAAGCGCCGGGAGTTCCAAGAAATACGCCGCCCCTCCGCAGATGAGCATTGACTCGTCGGCCGGATATACGGCAAAGATCAAGACCAACAAAGGCAACATCGTTATAGAGCTATTTCCGGCGTCYGCCCCCAAGACGGTGAATAACTTCGTCTTTCTGGCCAAYGAGGGTTTTTATAATGGGATCATATTTCATAGGGTGATTCCAAACTTCATGATTCAAGGCGGCGACCCCACCGGAACGGGCACCTCCGGACCGGGATATAATTTCGAGGACGAGATAGACCCTAAATTGGGATTTGAGAAGCCGGGTATTCTCGCCATGGCCAATTCCGGCCCCAACACCAACGGCAGCCAGTTCTTTATCACGACGGCTTCCACTCCCCATTTAAACGGTAATCACACCATATTCGGGAAGGTGCTTGAAGGCCAGGATGTTGCGGATACCATCTCTACCGTGCCGGCGGGCCGGGGCAACAAGCCGAATCAGCCTGTCGTCATCCAAGGGATCGAGATAACCAAGAAATAACGGCTCAYAACARATGAGGGCCCCGGTTTTCCAACGGGAGCGGCAACCGGCCCTCCGATACTGGTACAACAGTTAAACGTCGCCGCCGATATTCGATCTGTCGGTCCGCGAGGAGACATAAGTGCCTGAAATCGAAGCCGAATTGACTCGTCTGGGATATACCCTGCCCCCGCCTCCTGCTCCAGTGGGGAACTATCTCCCGGTCACACGAAGCGGAAACATCATGTGGATGGCCGGAGTTGGTTCTAGAACGGCCGATGGCCCGCGTATCTCTGGCAAACTGGGGAACGATCTGACGGTGGAGCAAGGATACGAAGCCGCCCGATGGTGCGCCCTCAACCTGCTGGCCCGAATGAAAGATGAACTGGGAGACCTGGACGGGGTCAGCCGTATTCTGAAAGTCGTCGGGATGGTGAACAGCGCTTCGGACTTCGGCGAACAAGCCCAGGTGGTCGATGGTGCGTCGGACCTATTCGTCGCCCTCTTCGGCGACCGGGGCCGCCATAGCCGGTCCGCGCCGGGCATGGGCGCGCTTCCGGGTAACTCCGCCGTTATTGTGGAGTGCGTTGTTGAAATTGCGGAGGGCTACTAAACCTATCCGCCCCGCTTTACCTCTACCTTGGCCATGCCTTCCAGGTGGTGCAGGATAGCCGAGTGGTCGGCGTCTCCTTCACCGTCGTTTATCAACGCTCCCAGCATCTGCTGCACCAGCGCCGTAACCGGCAGCGGCACGTTCAGCTCTTGCCCGGTTTGCAGAACATTGCGCAGGTCCTTCTGGTGAAGGCGGATGCGGAATCCCGCTTGGAAGTTGCGGTCCARCATCATCGGCCCCTTGGCCTCCATGACCGTGCTGCCGGCCAGGCCGCCCCGGATGGCGTTGAACACCTTTTCCGGGTCCACACCAGCTTTTTGGGCCAGCACGAACGCCTCGCTTAAAGCCTCGATGTTGGCCGCAACGATGATCTGGTTGGCCAGTTTGGTGATGCCYCCGGCGCCGATGTCGCCGGTCAATACMACGTTGCTTCCCACCGTCTTCATCACATCKAAGCATTTGTCGAAMAYTTCTTGCTTGCCKCCCACCATGATCGCCAGGGCGGCATTGATCGCTCCAACTTCCCCTCCGCTCACCGGAGCATCCAGCATCTCCACGCCCTTTTTGGCGCATTCGGCGGCTATCTTCTGAGAAACCAGGGGAGCTATTGAACTCATGTCGATGACTATGGAACCGGAACGTGCCCCCTCCAACACACCGTCAGGACCCAGAATAGCCATCTCGGACTCGGCGGAGTCGGGCACCATCGTGATGATCTTTTCGCAGTTGGCGGCCACCTCTTTGTTGGAAGCGGCACGCTGCGCTCCATCGGTGACCAACTCCTCCACGGGTTCGCCCACGATGTCGTACACGGTCACTTCGTAGCCGGCTTTCAGCAGGTTTTTGGCCATGGGCTTTCCCATGATTCCCAGTCCGATAAATCCGATTCGTTCCGCCATATCATAGTCTCCTTAGGCTGATCCGAGGCTAATTCCAGGTTTCGCAAATAGACGTTGGTGTCCTCCGTTCGCCCTAAGCTTGTCGAAGGGTTCTACTGCGGGAGGATGGTTAGACAGGCTCACCACGAACGGGGTTGATAATGCTGATCTTTGGGAGGTGGGCCTAGGTCTCTCAACGGAATCCAACTCTATCACACTCCACCTGTCAGAACCACCGGAGATTTCACCTCGCTGGAGATTTCACCTCGCCGGAGATTTCACCTCAATAGAAGTTCCCGGCTCAGCAGCATCACGCTCCCGGAGATCACGACCGCCGCCACGGCATAGCGGAACACCCGCTGGTTTATCCGCCGCGCCAAGACGCCGGCCAAGGCCAAGCCGGCCACCATCGCCGGAATAAGGATGCCGATGTTGACCAACGTCTCCCGGTGCAGAAGACCTGCCCAGGCATAAAAAACAAAACCGACGAGATAGGATAGGACGAAGTAAAAAGCCAGAGTGGTCCGTATTTTCTGCGGGGGCCACTGTTGGGCCACGGCGTAGATCGCCACCAACGGGCCTCCGATGCTCAGAGTGGTTATGGACAGCGACGTTAGGAACCCAACCACGCCACCGGTGGCGGCGCTTTTGACCATGGGTAGCTGGATGTTGAACAGGGTGATCAGGCCCAACACGAGAATTATTACGCCAATGGCGATGCGCAAAGCCCCGGCATCGGCATTTGCCAACAGGAACACGCCGATGGGCACTGCTGCTACACCTCCCGCGCACATCAGCCACACGGGGTTTAGCTCCAAGTGTTGGCGGGTCCGCACCACCACCCATGCCGTCAAGATGGTGATGACACCGTTGAYTACGATCACCCCAGATTGGGGTTCCAAGAACAGCAAGAGGACCGGCGCCGCCACCAACCCAAAACCAAACCCCACGGTTCCCATAACCGTCGCCGCAACAAACACCGCCAGCAATGTGATGACCAGTTCAAGTCCAGCTAGCAAATCTTCTCCTGAATAGGTCTGAATAGTGGGCGACGTCGCGCTCCCCAGCGAGTTGGGGAACGTTGTTCAGGCGATTGGCCCACCAGATTCCGTTTGGGCCACCAGAATCGGTCGGAATTCTAATCTATGTTCGTAGTGAGTCTGTCGAAGGACCCGCAACATAGGTTTTTGATGTTGCTTGATAGCGAAGTATCAACGAATGATGCGGCTACGTATTGAACAACCCCAGCTTAGCCGCCGTCTCCAACACCAGTTCCACCTGGACCACCGGCGGGCCGGTTCGGCTGATGCCGATCTCAACTTTGTGTTCGGGCGTTACGGAGATGCTTCGCTCCCCGTCCAGGGCGATGGTGCAGAAGCGGGGCTCCACGGGCACCCGCTCCCCTTCTACTAGCAGCCGCCAATCGGAGATGGGGACGGTCGAGATCATCCCGGGAGCGATGGGCGCCAGAACTTTTATTGAATTATCTGGATTCCGGCTCGCCGATTCGGCGCCGTCTGAGTTGGCAAGCCGGTAATACAGGCCTCCCTCCTCCTCCAAGGACAGTGGTTGCAACCGGCCGCCAATGGAGGAGAGACCGATCGAAGACGGCTCTGCGCGGGTCAGGAAGACCTCGTAGATGGTGCTCATGTCCCAGATTGCCCTGGTGGCGACGAAGCGCTCTCTGGATAAGGCCACGTCCACCAATGCCATGTCCTGATACTGCCCGTCGATGTAGATCTCCAGCATCTTGCTGACCACCGTAACCCGGCTCAGGTCCAATTCTCCCTGAACCACCAACCCCGCCGCCAGCCCGGCCAGAGTACCTTCGATCATGGTGGGAAAGACGTTGTTGGTGCCGGTGGAGACCGCGACTATGGGTATCGCCGAACTACCTTTAGCCACCGCTCGGTTCGTCCCATCCCCGCCCAGGGTGATCACGCAGCCAACGCCCATCTCTTCCATYWTKTKKRCRRMSSWAMCRKYRTSKCSKWMSRWSWAYMSGRMNGNNATGYCCNNAAMGMKKMKMAMKCCAGAGAAAGATTGGAGTCGTCCCTGGCGCGGGCAACCAGATGGGAGCTGTCCGGCATGGCCACCACTCGGTCGACTCCCACAGCCTGCAATCCCAGCAACGCTCTTTTGAGAGTATTCACTTTTTCCCAATCGGGCACCACTCTGCCTTGCGCCACCAAACGGCGGATGTCCTTGCTGGCCGCCGGATTGGCAATCATTCCCACCAGTGGCAAGTCTTCATCTCCTATCCTGGGCTACGGCGATACCGCCCGGAATCTCTGGCACGGCTGCTATAATAAGCACGATTGTAGATTGAGAGCGATACAGCGTCAATCGGGCGTCGCGTCATATGGCGGACCGGTAGATGTAGCCGCTTAATAATCCCTATCGATCGCGCCGTTACACTGAGCCTTTACCTGGTCCACATAGCGTCCCCTACAGTATAAAACCTGCGGAGGAGTGACCACCCCTAAAGGAGGGCCGAAAATGGATGCAAACCTAGCTTTTACATCAGCCGTTGAGATGCGCCGGCTTATCGGGTCGAAAGGGGTGTCTGTCCCCGAGTTGGTGGAGTTCTTCTACCAACGCATAGAACAACTGGATCCCCGATTGAACGCCTACCTGGCGCTGTGTCCCGACCAAGCGATCGACCAAGCCCGTGCCGCCCAGGAAGCGRTCCAGCGAGGCGACTCTTTGGGTCCCCTTCACGGCATCCCCGTTTCCATCAAAGACCTGGAGATGACCAAGGGCATTCCCACTACTGTCGGATCGGCGGTCTTCAAAGACCGTACCCCAGAAGCCGACTCGGTGGTGGTCGAACGGATCCGCCAGGCCGGGGCAATCATTCTGGGTAAGACCAACACCCCTGAGTTCGGTCTATCGGGCACCACCGAAACCAAGGTTGGCGGTCCTGGCCGCAACCCGTGGAACCCGGAACGGACCTCCGGAGGGTCCAGCGGCGGCGCGGCGGCGGCTTTGGCCTCAGGTCTATGTACCCTGGCCAGCGGCAGCGACGGCGGCGGTTCCATACGGATACCCGCCAGTTTTTGCGGCGTCTTCGGTATCAAACCCTCCCAGGGCCGCGTTCCCCGTTTCGGTGGGTACGGCCGGCCTGCCGCCAATCAGTTCTCCCAGTCGGGGCCCTTGTCCCGTACCGTGGCCGACGCGGCCATGTTCCTGCAGGTACTGGCTGGCAACGACCCCAGAGACCCCACTTCCCTGCGCCAAGATGCGCCCGACTTCTCGGCTGGACTCACGAAGGGCGTGAAGGGTCTGCGCATCGCCTGGAGCGCCGACCTGGGATACGCGGGCGTCGACCCGGAAGTGGCTCGSATCGCGGGCGAGGCYGCTCAGGTSTTCCAGGAACTGGGCGCCGTGSTTGAGGAACCCCAACTGGTYATMGAMGACCCYTTCMADGCCTTCTGGGACGCCTTTGCCACCGCKKCTTACACCTCCTACGGACACCTGCTGCCCGAGCACAAGGACGATTTTACCGATTATGGGCTTCGCTCCTTGGAGCACGGGGCCTCGCTCTCCGCGGCGGACCTCTCCCGCGCCCTGCTGCGAGTGGACGTATTGCGCCGTCAGATGGAGTTATTCTTCGAGGATTACGATCTGCTCTTGACCCCTACGATGGCGGTGCCGGCATTTCCCATCGAAGACCGGCCCTCGGTTATCGGCGGCAAGGAGGTTGAGCCTTTCTGGGGTTTCCTGCCCTTCACCTTCCCGATAAATATGACCGGACAAACGGCYTCCAGCATCCCCTGYGGMTTCTCCGCCGACGGCCTTCCCATCGGMYTACACATCATYGGMCSCCACGGCGCCGAGGCCCTRGTMTTRCARGCCTCAGCGGCSTTYGAAGAGGCCCGGCCCTGGATYCAAAAGCGGCCYGTGGTGTCTTGACGTMCGTTGGAATWTYRGSMNGCTGACTTTCGCCTAMGCTAAAGCCCGGCCGAGGATGGRRGTACCGWAAATYCCTCTGGCTTGAGTCTGCGCTGSCCATGTTCTATTGYTATACTAGCSGKRSCSRSSSCSCNNGCTAAAMCTGCCTGGCCARACTCCCAGCACTTACTTTCGACYRTAGGAAGGTAAYCGAGGAGTTGCTGAAAGCCTTCTCTTTGAAACGGCTGTTCTTGGTCTACAGCCTTCCTCTCACCCTTATCCTCTGTTTGCTGTCMGGGTTCGACGTGTTCCGGCAACCGGAYCTCTTCTTCTTGGACCGGGCYTTCCAATGGCGTGGGCCCAGGGAGMCTCGGCCCGAACTGGCCATCGTGGCGATCACYCAGCAAGACTTCGAACGCGGCGCTCCCCGGTGGCCTTGGCCGAGAAGTTTGATGGCCCGGCTGATCGATCAGGTAAGCAGCCACGGACCCGCGGTCATCGCCATGGACATCTTGTACACCGAGCGCAGCAATACCGAATCGGTGTTCACCCGCGACCAGTTCGCCGATATCCAGCCCTATCTCTACCATGTCTTGTCCGGAGAAGAACTTAGGATTCAGACTCGGGAGGGGACCAAGGTGATCGGTCCCGGCGACGCCGGGTTCGACTTGATATCTTCCGGGGCGGCATCGGCGAAGGCCCAGGACTCCGAGCTAGCCGGCTCGGTTMGGCGGGCGGTGGAYAAYGGGGTCCAKGTSGTTCTGGCGGCCCAAACCGTGACCGGAAAACGGGTGGTCGGCCTTTCCAAGCCTTATTCTGAATTAGCCGKGGCCGGCGGTTCGCTGGGGCTGGTGGGGGTCCGGTAGGACCAGGATGGCGTGCTCCGGCGYTACATACCGTTCGGACAGGATAAAGAAGGCGGGTTCGTTTACTCACTGGCCCTGGAGGCGGTGGCTAAACTGCAAGGCGTGGACCTTCCRGACCGTCCTCTGGCYGGAGGCGACGTCCAATTAGACGGCGGGGCCAGGATAAAAGCRCCTGGTGGAAGGTYCCTGGTGAATTTCCGAGGCGGTCCGGGGACCTATCCCACATGGCAGGCCGGCGATGTTCTGCGGGGCGCCGAAGATTTCTCCTCACGGCTCAAGGACAAGATTGTATTCATCGGCGTCACCGACCCCAGTTCCGAGGACTTGCTGCCCACTCCCTACTCGGGTACGCAAAGGATGGCCGGMGTGGAATTTCACGCCGCCGCCGCCGACACCATTCTCAGCGACTCMTTTATCGGGKCCACCCCGGGGTATCAAAGGATAATCCTGGTYGCCTTGGTGGCCATCGCCGCCATGGCCTTGGGCCGGTTCCCCAGACCGTTGTACGGATTTGGTGGRGCGGTGTTGCTTCTCGCGGGCCTGACCGGAGGTTGGTTTGGYTTGTTCGCGGGCGCGGATTATCTCCTGCCCCTGGCCGGGCYGTTGGCCGCCKTGGTTTYYGGTTACGGYGTYGCCTTGGCCGACCGGGTYGGYGTRGAACAACTGGAAAAGYGGCAAGCCCGTTCSATGCTKTCCCGYTATCTGCCTCCGGACATCGTGAAAGAGATGTTGAAGAACCCCGTCGACGCCCAGCTRGGGAGCAAACGCGCCGAACTYAGCGTYCTRTTCTCCGACATTCGAGGATTCACCTCTCTTTCCGARAAACTGGACCCGGAAGTCGTGGTGRACYTGCTCAATCAGTATCTRACGGTGATGACGGARATCATCTTCCGCCACGGCGGCACGGTGGACAAATTCGAAGGGGACGGCATACTAGTKTTTTTCGGCGCGCCCCAATACCATGAAAACCATCCGGAACAAGCAGTTCGCACTGCCATCGAGATGCGAGACCGCCTAGACGAGCTGCAAGACCTATGGCAGGAACGATCCGATGAGCCGTTGCGCATCGGTGTGGCCATCCACACCGGTGAAGTCATGGTGGGCAACATAGGCTCGTCRCGGCGAATGGACTACACYGTCATCGGCGACACGGTAAACCTSGCGGCYCGGTTGCAGGACCTGACCAAGGAGTACGGCGCMTCCGTCTTGATCAGCGGCACCACTCGKGAAAGGGTAAAACACATGAGCCGATTGCGAAGTTTGGGCWGCGTTGATATAAGGGGCAGGCAGCAACARGTGGACCTWTACGARGTGGAAGGMGTGGCCKCCGAATCGGATANKCCCMGCCYWTYAGCTTCACCGRTCTCTTCGCCGGACTGAWACGGATATGCTAARCAAACGCAARTTGATCAAYATYRGAATAGGCGTTGGCGCARTCGCMGCCATCGTCGYCATCGYYGTGGTTATTCTGATYGTCCGTGGTGGYGGATCAGACTCGGCGAGGCCCAATATCACGCTGGAAGAGGTGATCAACYGGGTGGACACRGAYCGGCCTCGGGAAGACGGGGTCCAACCGCCGAACTTTGTGGCTGCTCAGGTGGGCCAGGAGCTAGTTCCCGGCGACGGCGTGTTGACCTTTCCCAACAGCCAGGCCCGGATCGACATAACGTTAGCGGAACTCCTACGTGTCGTCAGAACAACCCCCGATACCCTATGGCGCTTGGGAGAGTTCGAAGAGAATCAGGACGCGATCATCGAACTGGACCAAGGGAAGATATTTCTGTTGGACAGCGGAGCAGACGGCTCTGCATTACCGGTACGGGTCGTGACCCCGGCGGGTACCGGCTCGCCCAGAGGGACCTGGATGAACGTGGCCTACGACCCCGAAACCGAAATAGTCKAGGTGGAATGTTTCCRAGGGACGTGCCGGTTAGAGAACCGTCTGGGGACACGATTGCTCACAGACCAACAGAAAAGCAAAGCGACGATTCGGACCGCTCCAACCGAGCCTTTGTACCTGGATCCCATCGAAGTAGAAGAATTCGAGAGACTCCCCGAAGCCAAAAGCGGTGAAATACCTGTCCCCGTTCTTCAGGTTGTCYYSSYTMYYCWGRYKSYMKYSCCYACYCYRRCKCCMRCMCCMACYCCARMKCCSACRCCMACMCCGGAGCCGACTTTAACCGTCGTGCCGACTCGAACGCCGATTCCCGCATCCACGCCTACACCGACACCCGCGGCAACGCCGACCCCCGGGCCAACAGCCACGCCGCTGTTTGAACTGCCGGACCTTCCAAARATACCCGGTTCCTGCCGTATCGGCCTACAATACGGGCATCCTTTGACGGGATCAGGTAACGGATTGCTCTTGCTGGCCCCCCTCGGTCTTATCGCCGCGTTCAGACGGTTTCGGAGATAATGCTCAGATGATAAACGYAGAAGGCGCACCGGCCGCTAATATCGATGAACAGACGGATGGCAGGTCGAACCGCGGCCGGTTGATCCTGGCGGGCGCCGGTRTCGTGATCGCCGCGGTTATCGTCGCAGTGGTGCTGGTGATCCTACTCAGTGGAGACGATAGCCCGGCCCTCGCCCCAACAATCATAACGGTTGAAGAGATCACCAACCGGGTGGAGACAGATAGGCCCAGAGAGGTATCGGCGCCGGCCGCGGTCTTTTCCCCGCTGAGATAGGACAAGATCTTGTCCCCGGCGACGGCGTTAAGACTTTCGTCGAAAGCGAGGCTCGGGTGGACATCCGGGTCCAGGATTTCCTCAGGATAATCAGGACTACTCCCGACACTGTCTGGCGCTTRGGGCAATTTGGSGTGAACCAGGACACAATAATCGAATTAGACGACGGAAAGANTTTCATCTTAGATKATGGAGTTGAGTCGGATAGCCGTCCTTTGCGCATCGTGACTCCAGCCGGCACCGCGTCTCCCCGAGGAACTATGATTAGCGTGGAGCACGATAAAGACCTGGGAGAAACCGAGGTGGACTGCTTCCGGGGGATCTGCGAACTGGAGAACCAATTCGGCAAGCAGGTCATGAAGGACGAGCAAAAGAGCACGGCTAAGAAGGATGAAGAACCAAAAGAGCCCGTTTTCCTGGACGAAGAAGAGAAGAAAGAATTCCTTGAACTTCCAGAGGTGGACAAAGGCGAGGTCGTGGTGCCCACTCCGGTGGTGATTCCACCAACACTGACACCCACGCCTGAACCCACTCCGACGGAGCGTCCGGCGGACACGCCGACTCCCGAACCCACCGACACACCTGTACCTCCTCCCACGGATACGCCGGTACCCACGGCCACGCCGGTGGTGATBCCCACCGACACTCCCCCACCTCTTCCCACSGATACGCCGATACCTACCGACACGACCGAGACCACGCCGGAACGCCTAGACATACAACTGCAGGAAACTCTTCCCCAAAAATCCGGGGAAGGTGCGGCAGAGCCAACTCCTACTCCCATGCCTGCCCCTACTCCGACGTCTACTCCAGAGCCGATGCCAACCAACACGCCGGAGCCGACTCCGACTAATACGCCTGAACCTACCCCAAYTGCCACGCCCGAACCTACTGCTACACCCACACCTGAGCCTACCGCCACGCCTGCTCCCCAACCGTTGCCGGAGCGGTCGTCTGATGCTCCCAACGTCTTCGTTGGTACCGCAACCATTGGTGGCGCACCGGCGCCTGACGGTACGGTGGTAACCGCGTGGGTAGAAGGATTCTCCGAGCCGGTGGRGGAGGGTGTAGTGGCCGGTGGGTCTTACGCGCTCAAGGCCTTCCAGTTTGGGAYAACCTCTTTCTCTGGTCGCACGATTACCTTCAAAATYGGCGATTCTACGGCCAACGAGACCGGTACCTGGCGGTCCTTTGGAGCTGACGTGGTGAACCTGACGGTCGAAGGATAATTTCCGGGCCGATTGTTTGCCCAATGTTTAACCGTTAACATGGTCCGGCATAATTAAAATGATTTTCGGCCCAGCTATCAGGGCCGCCGGTAGGAGGATTATTGAGCACGGAACGGGATTTCATTGGATACGGCCGGACGCCGCCTCAGGTGCGCTGGCCCAACGACGCCAAGATCGCTATATCCGTCGTAATAAATTACGAAGAGGGCTCGGAGTACTCCTTGCTGGACGGGAGCCTCCACCACGAAACCAACAATGAGGTGGCTTCACCGATACCCACGGACCAGCGGGACCTGTTCAACGAGTCGTTCTTCGAATATGGCAGCCGGGTTGGGGTCTGGCGGCTTTTAGACCTGTTGGACCGGTAYCAGGTAAAGTCCACCTTCTTTAGCTGYGCCYTGGCYATGGAACGTAACCCYGARGTMGCCAAGGAGGTCATYGCCCGCGGWCACGAAGTGTGCGGCCACGGCTACMGGTGGGAGGAATACCACCTGATGGACAAGGAGTCCGAGCGCCGGGCCATCCAGATGRCYGTCGAYTCYYTGNCGNCAAMAMCANNGGKGAAAGGCCCTTGGGCTGGTTCACCCGCTACGGYCCCAGCATMAAYACCCGGGACTTGGTGGTGGARGARGGKGGATTTCTMTACGACAGCGGCTCCATGAACGACGACCTGCCYTATTTCSTWACCGTCCGGGAAAAACCCTGGCTGGTRGTYCCTTACAGTTTTGAGACGAATGACGCCMGGTTCTGGCGMGGSGGTCTRGTCTCTATCGAGGGCTTCTACGAATAYCTGAAAGAAWCCTTTGACTGTCTATATGAGGAGGGKCAGACCCATCCAAAGATGATGTCCGTCGGCCTCCACTGCCGCATCGCCGGCCGTCCTGGCCGTTCTCGAGCCGTGCGGCGGTTCCTGGAGTACGCCAACGGGTTCCCCGATGTGTGGTTCGCCCGGCGCATCGATATAGCTCGCTGGTGGCTAGAACATTACAGTCAACCGGCGTCACCGTAGCTAAAAAAGATAGGTGTATGTGGCGTAGTATCGGGGCCGGATAGCGCCCTTGTAATCTCAAGGATCAGTCTGGCCCGGATAACCCAAACGTGGGAGCCGCCGAGCATGCCCATCATGGATAACATACTCCTAGACCCCACCCCATCTGAATTTATTCGGGCCATCGAAGCCAATACCATTGAGARCTTCAAGGCCTGGTGCAAGTGGGCTAGGCTGCAGCTTCAACAATACCCGGAAATAGCCTGGACAGCGTCGGATATTCCCTTTTTCCTCTTTAACGTGGTCTTGGGTTTGGTTCCCCAGACCGGAAACTCGCCGGCGGATCCGGGAACGATCGTCGCTGCCGCTACCTCTCGAGCCAGATCGCGTCAGGTGCCCATGGGTTGGTGGGTGGGACTAACCAACCAGACTCCCGACTTGGGYCAACTTCTGGAGAAACAAGGCTGGTTCCACGCCGCCACGTTGACTGGCATGGCAGTCGATCTGCCGGATCTGGTTGAACCGGCGTCCTTGCCCTCTGGCCTCACCATCAGTTCGGTTCACGATACGGATTCCCTGGAAACCTGGTGCCAGATAATGACATCTGTAAGCGAGTTCCCCGATTTCGCGGCATCTGCTTGGTTGGATATGTACCGCGACATGGAAATCATCKACGAMCCACAATGGAGCCTGTTTCTAGGCATCGTCAACGGCAAACCRGTAAGCACCTCATYGCTATTCTTAGGCGCCGGCGTGGCTGGCATTCACGCCGTCACGACCCTACCGAAATACCGGGGCCGGGGGATCGCCACGGCGATGACCTATCCGCCTCTAATATATGCCCGAAATCAGGGCTACCGGATAGGCGTCCTTTTTTCCTCGGAAATGGCGGTAGATATCTATCRCAAGATYGAGTTTCAAGAGTACGGTCAAGGCCACATMTAKATGTGGCAACCGGAAGAGGCGTCCCAGCAACCAACCTGATTTAGATGGCAAACACCGCATGTGTGTGCTTGCTCTCCGTTTAGGTTGCCGGCACGCCTCGGGCGTAAAGCTGGCGCAATGGAACGCGGCCGAAGCTCAGCGTCATGATTATCAAGAATCCTAATCCACCAGCTCCCAGGATCAGTGGCGCCGACAGTCCGGTCAGCCCGGCCAGCGCCCCGTTGATCAAGTTAAAACCGGCCATGGTGCCGTTGGTGTGCCAACTGTAGACACCCAACATCCTGCCCCTGATCTCATCGGGCGCGATTATCTGGAGMATGGCATGGCTCAGCGTCATGAATCCGCCTTGGGCGAAGCCCATCGCCGCCGCCGAWAAGATGGCCAAGGGGAGGTTGGGCGACATAGCCAAAGCCACCGCGCTGGCGCCGCTGAATACCCCAAGCACAAGTAACCACTTGCCCCTTGCCGCCTTACTTCTCACGCCGGCTAACATCAACGCCGCTATTAGGGCTGCTACTCCAAAGCTCACCATTAAATAGCTGAACCCATTCAGAACGGCGGCGGTGCCTTCCRTATTTAATTTGTCTTTTGCGAATACCGGGAAGAGGGACTCGAAGGACATCGTCATGCCGCAATGMGCTACCACTAGCAACRCCAAGGAAAGARCCAAGGAGTGCCGGTACATGTAGCTTAACCCGGYAAWAAAATTGCTAACAAAATTCTTCCGGAAGTTCCYCGCCTCCATGACGCCCCGAGAGGCGGTCCTGATGGTCATGRCCATCGCAAACCCAAGAATATAGAGGSCGGCGCACAAGAAGAAGACCCAGTCTTGATGTCCGGTGGCCCAGAGTACAACCACGATAAGGAATGGACCCACGAACCGGGCGCCATGGAAAGTCGCTTGATACAGTGACACGGCGTTCAATAACCGTTCTCTGGGCACCATGTTGGCCAGTAACGCTTGGGCGGCTGGCATTTGGGTCGACCGCCCCGCGCCGGTAATGGCCGATAGGATCAAAATATGCCACGGTTCTATTAGTCCCGGGACCACCAAGAAGGCCAAAACCAGGTTGTCGGCCACGTTCACCGCATAGGCAACGGCTAACACGGTGCGGCGATCGAAACGGTCGGTCAGGTATCCAGCCAAGGGAGACACCAATACCGACGGAATCATGGCGGCGAAGGTGACCAACCCCGTCCACGTTTCCGATTCGGTCATGCTCCACACCAGCGCGGCTCGGGCTACTATCAAGCCCCAAGACGCCGATTGTGAGCACGCGGTAGCAAGCCATAACTTCCGGTATTCCGGGTATTCCATGGATGCCAATTAGCGGGACATGATTCCATGCCCCAATTTAGTTAGGCTGGACACGAACGWTGCTCCTAGAATTTCGAGGCCGTACGCTAGGTTTCACGGGCCGCCGGGCCGATCACTTTGCCCGAACTATACGAAGGTCCTGGCCCAGACTATCGGCAAACCGTACCGAAAAGTGGTTCGACAGGCTCACCATGAACGAGGGTATCTAACCTCCGTTCGTCCTGAGCCTGTCGAAGGACCCAGCGGCTACATCACGTATTGTTTTCTAGCGATGTCCGAAGGTCGCGGTTAAGGGGAATAGGACGTTCTTCGCAAGATACTGTTTAGAGCCCTGCGGTTTAGAGGGCCGTCGACCTCCGAGGCGGCACGGGCCGTGTGCCATACCGGGTCCGAGYYGAACGCYCCCCATTTCTCTTCCCGGTCACCCAGACCGTCGTACCCYAACATGTAGGTRAGYTGGTTACTGGTGCCCACGTCGGCCGTCCAATAACCCACGTTCTCGATACCGTGCTTYTCRAAMAKKTTCATGGTGTGGTTGGCGAATCGCTCGTTCAACGCGGGGAACTTGCCGGGCATGGCRGTGTAAACCCGCATCTCCTGGATGGCGGTAGTCATATGCGGTTCCGGAGAGTAGGGAGTGAGCCGTAAAAAGCTGTTTTGGACGGAATCGACGAAAGGGCCGTCCTTCTCCGTCTCGGCCCTCACTTCCTGCCATCTCGGGTCGGCGCCAAAGGCGGCCCATTTCTCTTCCCGGTCCGCCATGCTGTCGAAGCTCAACATATAGGTGAGTTGATTACTTGTGCCAATCTCAGCGGTCCAGAACCCGATGATACCGATGCCGTGGTCCTTGAAAAATCCGGTGGTATGGTTGGCAAAGCGGTCGTTAAGCGCCGGCAGTTTGCCTGCTCTGGCATCGTAAACCCTTAATTCATAAAGCATGTATTACCTCTCCTTGCTCCGGGATGGGGTGCCGACCTAWATATCAACCTGCAGTCCGATAACTTCATGAAGAACGGCGCGTTCCCACACCATTCGTCCTRATCACGCTGCAGAACAAGTCTCCGGCCTGGATCGCCTAGTTGCGGGGCCGGTCAAKGCCTGGCCGGTAAGCTAATCRACTACTTCCAGGAACTCTAGATGCACACCGTCCGGGCCTTCGAAGAAGCAAACCTTTCGGCCGTTGCCCACGGTGGTCTCCTCTAGAAT
>NVSQ01000035.1 GCA_002401285.1 SAR202 cluster bacterium | reverse complement strand
CAGAGAAAACTAGTGGCATTACGGATGCTGCCCAGCGCTCATCGTCAGGCAAAGATAGCTGCAGTGACTGAAGGCAAAACGTTGGGCGTGTGGATTGAAGAGGCGATACGAGAGAAGGTTGGACGGGATAAGGAGGAAGGTAATGTCACTCAGAGCGATAGCTAAGGAACTAGGCATTAGCCACACGCTTCTAGTTCTGTGGAGACAGGGGAAGCGCAGTCTAGCTCCAGAGATCGAAGCCCGCTACCACTCTCTTGTAACCAGTGGTTACAACAATGGTTACAAACAGTCGAGCAACTCTGGGAGTGAGGCCTGTTCTTGTGCCTCTAAAGTTGGTGCCGGGGGCGGGAATCGAACCCACACACCCGTGAAGGTAGCGGATTTTAAGTCCGCCGCGTCTACCTTTCCGCCACCCCGGCTAACTTACCATTGGGAACCAGGACAGGCTCGAGAGAAGATCTGTATTAAAGGTTAGAACAGCCCTTTTACGACGGGAGAATCTTGGTGGATGGAATCTCAATTGGACCCGGTCTAGAGAGGTACTCCACATGCCGTGGGTGACGAACATCCTGTTTGTGCACCCTGGTTAAGGACCCCTAAGCTGGCGTCCTTGAACCTCTTCAATAGCATCTTTTTATTGGAGGCGACGGGCGGATTCGAACCGCCGAATAGAGGTTTTGCAGACCTCCGCCTTAGTCCACTTGGCTACGTCGCCCCGAGATGCCGACTTGGTGCCGAGGGCGGGATTTGAACCCACACAGGCATACGCCCACGGCCCCCTCAAGACCGCGTGTCTACCAATTCCACCACCTCGGCCTATTAGCGCGCCGATTATTATATCATGACACCAGCCCGGAATCACGCCCAGGGATGCCTGCGCCGGCGGCCCCATCAAGCGGGGATTGTGGGCGGGCTCTGATATAATTTGGCGCCTAAGCTATCGGTGGCCGCGTCGGCTATTGAGATCATAGTCCTAAGCCCGCAAGGAAGTTACCGGTATGAAGCGTGAGGAATTTCGATTGGAGTGTCATGACCTTCACTGACCGAGACGCCCGAAAACAAGTTCGTCTGACTGGATTCGATAACGAGCCCTTGGCACGTTTGGCGGAACAACGCCTTTGGCAGTCGGGCATCCCCTGCATCACTCGCAGCATGCGAGGCGGCCCCGGATTGTGGGGTTCGGCCTACAATCTACCGCACGACATCTACGTCTACGAGGCGGACCTGGCCAAGGCAAGGGAATCGCTGGATCTACCGGAAGGCTATGAGGGTGAACCAGAAGTAGCCCAATACCGAGGTTCGTCAGGTGTCTGGTTGCTGTTGGCTGTCGTCGCCATCGTTCTGGTGCTGAGCGTAGTAGTTCCCTGGTTTTCCAATCTGGCTGAGTAACTATGGGAAGGGAATGGGATAAGGGAGGTCCCCCGAATCTGGAACGAAGAGCCCGGCCCCGACGAATCGGGGCCGGGCTCTTACTATTTCGTAGTCCAGAGTTCTAGGGATGTGGGAGGCGGCTAGATATTTACTCGCGGCCCCTCAGCTTGGGGTCGAATACGTCCCTGAGGGCGTCTCCCAGCAGGTTGAACCCCAGCACCACCACAAATATTGCCAGGCCAGGGAATATACCTACCCAAGGAGCGGTTTTGAGGTGTTCTTGAGAAGCTCTAGTTAGCATCCCTCCCCAACTTGGTACGTCAGGTGGTGAGCCGACGCCTAGGAAACTCAGGGAGGCTTCGATAATGATAGCGAACCCCAAGTAGTAAGTAGCCATTATCAGGTAAGTGGCGAAGCAGTTAGGTGCGATGTGCCAGAAAACGATACGCTTGGAAGAGGCACCTATGGCCCGCGCTGCTAGGATGTAGTCCAGTTCCTTGAGTGACAATACCTGGGACCGGATGGTACGGATCACCGGTGCCAACATTCCTATGACGATGGCGATGATTACGTTATTTAAAGAGGGACCCAGAACAGCCATGATGGCCAAGGCAATGATGAGACCGGGCAAGGCCATCAAGGCGTCGACAAAACGCTGAAAGGTCATGTCAATCTTGCCCCCGGCGTAGGTACTGGCAATGCCCAAAACGAAGCCAGCGGTGATCCCAACCAGGACGCTGCCGACACCAACGTAGAGGGAAATTCGCGCTCCGACGACTAAGCGACTGAATACGTCCCGACCCAGGGCGTCAGTTCCCAATAGGAAGCGTGCCTCTGGGCCCGGGGAGCCGGGTGGTGCGTGGACGTAATCGCCATGTGTGTCGCGTTCATCGTAAGGTGCAATCACAGGTGACAAGATCGCCACCACGAACAATATAACCGTGATTATTCCACCGATTGCTCCCAATGGCTTGCGCCTAGAGAAAGTGACTACCCATCTAGTTGATCGAACCGTCTGCGTCAGCAACAACGCGCCGCGATTGGATGGGGTAGAAGCACCTAATGTATCTTGGTCGATCATGGGCTTCTCCGATGTCTAGATGATTTCAACTATATCGGATCCTGGGGTCTAATATCCCGTATAACATGTCGATTACCAGATTCAAGACCAATACCACCGCCGCTGCGAGGAGGACCACGCCTTGCAGGACTATAAAGTCCCGGTGGATGATCGCATCTACCAGGTACAGACCTATCCCTGGAATCACAAAGATGGACTCGATGATGATCACTCCACCTAATAATCGGCCGAACTGGTAGCCCGAGATGGTGATTACAGGAAGTAAGGCGTTCTTCAAAGCGTGTCGAAGGATGACAGTCCGCTCCCGGAGACCTTTGGACCGGGCGGTCCGCATATAGTCCTCGCGCAACACCTCTAGCATCGCTGAGCGTGTCACCCGGGCGGTGAAGGCCATGTCATGGAAAGCCAACGCCAGTGCCGGGAAGAAAAGCTGTTCCAGGTTGAGCAGGGGATTCTCAGTGATGGTGGCGTATTCCAATGGCGGCAACCAGTCGAGCCCATAAGCTAGCGCATATATCGTGAGAAGCCCTATCCAGAAACTCGGCATAGCTATCCCGATCAGAGCGAAGACCCGGCTAGCGTAGTCTATTTTAGAGTCTTGCTTCACTGCAGAGATGATTCCCAGGGGTACGGCCGCCACGAAGGCCATCAGGATCGCTAGCAAAGCCAGCTCTATGGTGACCGGGAACCGTTCCTTCAGGTCGTCGATGATGGGATTCTTGTACCAGAGAGATGTCCCCATGTCGCCCTTCATCAGGTCCCAGACCCAGGCGCCGTACTGGATATGTATGGGACGGTTCAGTCCCATCTTCTCACGCAGCTTGTCTATGTCCGCTGTGGTGACTTTCCCCGTCCCGTCTTCGTCTCCGGTAAGGAGCATCATGGCCGCGTCCCCAGGCACGATCCAGAACAAGGCGAACACCATGATTGTGGCCAAGAATAGTGTTGGTATGAAGAGGAGAAGCCTTCTGCTAGCGTACTGCCACATTATCTCTCCAGGGAATCACTTTGAGCCGAATCAGGCCGGACGATTGTGCAGTTGATATCGGAAACGAACGAGGGCGGGCAACGCTCCGCCCTCGTTCAGGGTCGAGATTAAACTAACACTTTGTTCCGTAGGTTTCTGCGCTTATTAGACCTACGGATGGTATCCCGGTGTGGTAGGCATTTTAGCGTCTGGGTCCCAATACACGTGGTCCCACTTGTGGACCAACTGGACTGTCATTGGAGCGTGCCAGTTCCTCAACCGGTAGTCGAACGTAGCTCCAGAGGAATTCCACCACAGAGGCACTATGTGGCTCTCTCCTTCGTGTAGCACGTCGGCGAATTGTTTAATCAACTCCCGGCGTTTGGTTGGGTCCTGCTCCATGTTCTGGTCAACCATCAGTTTATCGGTCCTGGGATCGTTCCAGTTGTGAGGGTTGCGGAGCACGTCCTGAAGGAAGAACTGGTTGATGATATCGCCGGGGTCCGTGATGATTATCCCGGTATTGACCAGTGACATGGAATGGTTGCCGTCTCTCATCTTGACGTACATCGTCGCCAGGTCGACCGCGTCCAGAGTTATGTCAGCGATCCCATCACGTCTGAACTGGGCGGCAACCTGTTCGGCGGCTTTCATGCTTGACCCGGCATTAAGCCCGTTGATCTTGAGGTTCGGGATTCCGTCGGGGAAACCGGCCTTGGTCAACAGTTTCTTGGCCTCGGCCAGGTCTACGTCCTTGTCCGTCCGGTAACCCGGTTTACCCTCTTTGGCGAACTTGGTAGAGTCCTCCACGAAACCAGGGCTAAAGAATGTACCCGGGACTCCGAAACCTCTATAGGCGACCTTGCCAAATTCTGGCCGGTTCAGAGCAAGATAGAATGCCTTTCTCAAATCGGGATTGTCGAAAGGAGGCCTATCGTTCCTCAGCCAGAGAAATGCGATACCGACGCCGTCCAAGATGGAGGCCCGCATCCGACCGTCAGTATCGATTTCCAGCTGTTCCATATTCCACGGGGTATTGCCGCTGGTCCAGGGCAGGAAGCTCCCGAAGGCCTGTCCAGCCTTCCATGCGGCCAACCGCCTGGCCTCGTCCCTAACCGTGTATACCTTCATACCATCGAAAAAGGGGCGGGGACCTTTAAAGTAGGCGTCGTTCCTTTCGAATTCGAAATTGTTGTCTTTCTTCCAACTCTTGAAGATCCACGGGCCGGAGCCGTATGACTTCTCGGGACAGCAGTTAAAGTCGTCCTGAGAAACTGTCTCCAGGGCCTTGGGGTACATCTTGAAGTAGTCGGTAGCCATGTTGGGGATGAATGTGGCGGTGGGGAACATCAGAGGGACTTTGATGGTGTATTTATCGACCGCCTCTGCGGCCCCGTGTTCGTGGACTGTCCTAAGGTAACCGGTCCGGGCCCTTAGAGCGTCCGGCATCGTGATGCGGTCTAGAGTGAATTTTATGTCTGCGGAGGTGACTTCTCCGCGGCCCTTACTCCACTGGACGCCCTCGTGCAGCCGGAACGTGTAAACGTCGCCTGCATCGTTCACTTCCCATGTCTTGGCTAGATCGCCGATGATCTCGGTGGGGTTGACAGGATTGTATTCTACCAGTCCATTGAATCGGGGACTCGATGGGGTGAGGACGGTGTTCAAGCTGCCGCCGTAATGGACGTCCCAGAAACCAGGGTTTCTGATAGCCATCAGTGGAAAGACGCCTCTGTAATGTTTGCCAGCGGCGATGTCCTCCCACGCTGCCCTTCCTTTGGCTTCAACAGGCGCCGGTGCGGGGGTCGCAATGACCATGACATCTCTGTAAACCTCTTTGACGACCTCTTTCTCTACGATGACTTCCTTGGGTACTTCTTTGATGACCTCTTTGATCACCGCGACTTCCTTGATGACCTCTTTGATTACTTCCTTCTCCACTATCACGGGTTCGGCCGAGGACCCGCAAGCCACGGCGAACAACAGGATGAAGATTAAAGGAGCATAGAACACTGCCTTCTTGTTCCAGAGACTAGTCATATTCCGACCTCCGGGCTGGTTTGTTTAGGTGACCTGAGTTAAGGGCGACGGCGGCAAATAATCGGTCTCTTTAGCGGCGATACACCCACAATGAGGGAAAGTTATTAGGTGCTTCGCTCATCTAATCGGTATAGATCAAACTATGCCACACCTCGTAAAGCATTAACGTAAAGCTATGCCATAATCGCATGCGGTAATATATATTATCGAATGGTAGAAAGTCAATAGTGGTTTTAGATTAGTGAATCCGTAAATATCGGAATGGGACTCCCCGGCGGGAAGCGGTGATGGACCCTTGTTGCAGAACCGTTCGGAGAAAAGCGCGTCCCGACTGTCACAATCATGGTTTTGTTCCAGCCTTATGCGGGTCATATCATAAGAGCCCATCCCGATGTAATCAAGGTTGGGCTCTAGTCATCATGCCTCCAAATGTTGAGAGGCGTGACGATCAGTGGAATCTTTCTAACGGCCTCTCAGCTTGGGGTCCCACAAGTCCCGGAGGGCGTCACCCAGAAGGTTGAATCCGAACACCACCACGAAAATAGCCAGACCGGGGAAGATGGCGACCCAAGGCGCCGCCGCGCCGTACTCTTCAGCATTCCGCCCCAGCTAGGCACGTCTGGCGGGACGCCAACCCCCAGGAAGCTCAGGGAAGCCTCAATGGTGATAGCCAGCCCCACATAGTAGGTCCCCACCACCAGAACTATGGCCATGCAGTTGGGAGTGATGTGCCGGAAAACCAAACGCATGGGTGAAGCTCCGATAGCTCTGGTCGCAAGCACGTAGTCTAATTCCTTGAGGGACAATACCYGGGAGCGTAYGGTKCGCACCACCGGCGCCAACATGCCGATAATGATGGCAAGGATAACGTTTTGCAGKGACGAGCCAAGCACGGCCACTATGGCCAGGGCAATTATCAAGCCGGGTAGCGCCATCATGGCGTCCACCAGGCGTTGGAAGGAGAGGTCGACGAGGTCGACGAGGCCTCCGGCGCAGGTAGTTGGGATTGCSWMRAYRMAGSMMASRGWTRTSCCWAYSMATACGGCGCCGAATCCCACGTATAGGGAGATCCGGGCCCCGTGAATCACCCGGCTCATCACATCCCGGCCCGCGTGGTCGGTGCCCATGGGGTAGTCTATCCGAGGYGATAGGTGAACATAATTAATCTTTCGGGAACCGTCAGGGTTGGCGGCCTCTTTCGCGCCGTAAGGGGCGATGACCGGCGCCAGCACCGCCAAGAGTATAAGSAACGCGGTGATCGCGCCACCGATAGCCCCCAAAGGCTTGGTCCGGGCAAATCGAGCAAGCCAACGGGCCATGCCAGCGCCCGGGAACCCTCCGCCAATCTCAGGGAGGACTGCTGCTCTTTCACGCTCTATCATGGTCTACTCCCACTGGCGGGTTAATTTAGCTGTAGCGTATTCTGGGGTCCAATATCCCGTAACACAGGTCGATAACCAGGTTCAGCGTCAACACCACCGCCGCAGTGAGCACGATAACCGCTTGAAGCACCACGAAGTCCCGATGTTGAATACTCTCAATCAAGAAGGCTCCCAGTCCGGGCACGACGAATATGGTTTCGATGATTATCACCCCGCCCAGGAGGCGGGCGAACTGGTAGCCCGAGACGGTAACCACGGGCAGGATGGCGTTCTTCAAGGCGTGCCGGCCGATAACGGTCATTTCACGGAGGCCCTTGGAGCGCGCCGTCCTAACGTAGTCTTCCCGCAGCACCTCCAGCATGGAGGACCGGGTGACGCGCGAGGTGAACGCCAGGTCGTGGAAGGCCAGGGCCAATGCCGGGAAAAATAGTTGCGTCATGTTCAAGAATGGGTCTTCCCATAGAGTGGCGTACCCCAAGGGAGGCAGCCAGTTGAAGCCGTAAGACAAGGCGTAAATTATGAGTAGGGCTAGCCAGAAGGTGGGTAGGGCTATTCCAATGAGGGAAAAGATCCTACTGGCGTAGTCAGTCAAGGTGTCCTGCTTTACCGCTGAGATCATCCCCAGGGGTACGGCTACGATAAATGCCATGATTATGGCCATCACAGAGAGCTGTACGGTAACCACGAACTTCTCCCGCAACTCGTCGATCACGGGGACTCTGTACCAGATGGACTCCCCCAGATCGCCGTGGAGTATCCCCCACACCCAGCTTCCGTACTGGACGTGGAGGGGCCTATCCAGTCCCAGCTCATGCTGCAGCTTGGCGATATCCGCGTCGGTAACGGCGCCGGCGCCTTCCTCTCCCGTGAGGATCATCATGGCGGCGTCCCCTGGGACTATGAAGAAGAGAACGAACACGATCAGCGTGGCCAATAGCAAAGTGGGTATAAAGAGGAGAATCCTTCTCACCGCGTATTCTTTCACGGTCCCTCCTGAAACTCGGCTCCGGTCGCTATCAGCCGGTTAAGGCGTATGCGCCAATCACGGTAGGGGCAAGTTTCAAGCCTATCCCTACCGTTCTTTGTCGATCTACCATGTACCGCGGCTAACGGGCAGATTATGATCTAAACCTATCCGTTCGCTAGCCCCGGTGCGTCGGCGTCGGCGTCGGCGCTCTCGTAATCCTATCGATTATCGGATAGGGGGCGCGTCTGGGCCGAAGTTCTTGGCGTCCGGGTCCCACCAGATCTGGTCCCACCGCCAGAGGGTGTGGGGATGATATGGCGGCTTAAAGTTCTGTATGCGGTAGTCGACAGCCCCGGCCCTACCGGTCCAGCCCAGGACGACATAGTGGCTGTCACCCTCATTAAGGATATCCGCCATCTCCTTGTACAATTCTCGGCGGGCGACCTGGTCCAGTTCCTTGGACTCAGCGGCCATTAACTCGTTCAATCGGGGTTTTTCCCAGTTATGGGGATTACGCAACGTGTCCTTGACGTACCACTGGACCAAGACGGTCTGCGGCTCTAAGAAATAAAGCCCGGTGCCGATGGTACTCAAGTTGTGGGTCCCGTCCCGCAGGCCGGTGTAGAAGGTGGCCCGGTCCGATACTTGCAGGTCGGTGTTGATGTTGAGCTTGTCCTTAAGCTGGGCGGCTATCAACTCGGCCTCAGTCCTGGATTGCTTGCTCCCGTCTACATTGAAGGTAATATCGAAGCCGTCGGGTAAACCGGCTTCGGCCAGTAATTTTTTAGCATCCGCGATGTCCCCGGGGAGGCTCCCTCCGTCCGGGCCACGCCGGAAACCTGGTAATTTCAATATGTCTGCTTCTGYTTCCACGTACCCGGGTGGGAAGAAGTTTCCGACGATGTTCTCGCCCTTGTGGGTAATGGACATAATCTCATCACGGTCCAGGGTGAGGTATACCGCCTTGCGCACCCTGGGGTCGTCGAAGGGGGGCTCGTCCGTGTTGAACCAGAAGCCGCGCACGGCGCCGGCCCCGCTACTCACGGCTCGTATCAGGCCCTCGCTCTCCTTCTGTACTTGGAGCATGTCTTGAAGGGTTGTGCCGCCCATGACCAACCAACCTTGGACCTGGCCGGTCTTCAAGCTGGCCAAGCGCCGGGCGGCGTCTTTGATTATGTACACTTTGTGGGTCTCGTAGAAAGGAATAGGGTTCTTGAAATAGTCGGCGTTCCGCTCGTACTCATAGGAATCGCCCTTCTTCCATTCCTTGAACACCCAGGGTCCTGAGCCGATATTATTCTCGAAGCAGCAGTTCAGCTCGTCCTGGTTCTTGCTTTCCACAACGTGCCTGGCGTAAATCTTGTAGTAGTCCACCGCCAGCCAGCCAAGGGCCGTGGCTGAAGGGTTCTTGAGGGGCATCACCACCGTCCGGTCGTCGATCGCCTTAGCGGTGCCCCGCTGGTAGAAGTCCCTGATGGCGGTCACCCGGCCGCGGGTCACGCCCTCTTGGGCCATACGGTCCAGGCTGAATACAATGTCATCGGCGGTTACTGGAACGCCGTCCTGCCAGTTGGCCTCGGCGATATGGAAGGTGTAGGACATCCCGTCTTCGCTTACCTCCCAGCTTTCGCCCAGGTCGCCTACGATCTGATCGGGGGCCGTGGGGTCGTACTGTAAGAGTTGGTTGAACCGGGGGCCCGAAGGCAACAGCGTCGTGGTGGAGCTGGCGCCGTAGTGGACGTCTAAGAAGCCGGGATTGGCCCGGTGCACGAAGCTGATGGCGCCATTGAAATGTTTCTTCGCGCCAAGATCCACCCAGGCCGGCCTTTCAGCGACTTTATGGACACCGGCTACCGGGGTGGCGAACACCACCACCTCTTTCACGACCTCTCTAACAACCTCTTTCTCTACGATGATTTCCTTGAGGACCTCTTTAATAACCTCTTTAATTACCGGGACTTCTTTAATGACCTCTCTGATTACTTCCTTTTCCACGATCACTGGCTCGGCCGATGATCCGCAAGCAAAGGCAAACAACAGCACGAATATAAGAGGAGCATAGAGAACTGCTTTCTTGTTCCAGATCCAAAGACTCGTCATTTTTCGACCTCCCAGTTAAGTTGTGACGGTGACTCGAGTTAAGGGCAACGGCGGTCGAAAATCGGTGTATATTGCGCCGATACACCCACAAAAAAGGAAAATAAAAGCCGCGATACCTTCACTTAGGCAATACAATTTAGCTAATCGCGCGCCGATGAAGGCATTAGCTGAGGGCAAAACTGCCAATGGCCTGCGGTAATATGAACTATCATACGAATGAAAGTCAATAAGTCAATAGCGGTTTTCGTGTTTGCATCGCCATCCCGAAAATTGCATCGAAATACTGTCAATCCGGCTATCCGAAATAGACACCCGGTCCTATCCTGGGGATTCGCCTTAACATCAGGTATGTTGAATGAAGCCATTAGTATCTCGGACCTTAGTCTTGCTCCCTCTACTCGGCGGCTTGTCGGTTTTAGATTGCGCTACGACGCCGTCATCCCCGCCAGAAAATCCGGTAACCAACTCCGGCCAGGCAACCCGTGTTCCGCCGAGTCTAGACATATCGGCCACTCCGAAGTACTCCAGTACCGTAGCTCCGGCGAGGGAAACTCCAACGTCGGCGCCGGTCCCTATGCCCCGTCCAATAMSGMSKMKKKSGCGCCGGCGGGAACGCCCGGCCCCGTCGACCACCAGCGTGGGCCGGATGCGGAGACGCCTGCCACGACRGTTGGGGAGGCGCCAACTGAGGAATCCACTCCAATTCCCACTCCGCCTGATTTCCTTTTTACCCCCATTCCTGCCACGCCCAAGTTCCCGCAGCGGAAGGTTGGTCCCATCAACGAAGAACAGCTACAACGAGAGATGCTCGCCGCCGCCTTTTCGATCTTTSGCTGGAGCACGAACTTCCGGCTCCGGTCTGCCTACTACAGTGAGATCATGGGCGCCGGGCCGGGAAAGGACGATATACTGCCGACCGACCGMCCGGTATTTGAGACGGCGGGCGAGGCCGAAAAATGTTTGACCGACCGGGAACCGGTGCAGGTGGTCAATGTCACGGGCGACTCTCGGGCCTATCCGCTGCAGATCATGATATGGCACGAAGTGGTCAACGATACGGTTGGGGGAGAGCCGGTGGTCGTTACCTATTGACCTCTCTGCAACATCGCCTTCGTGTATAGGCGGACGGTGGCCGGAAAGGTCTTAGACTTCGGAACGACTGGCTTCCTGCGGTTTAGCAACCTGATTATGTACCAGCGCCAAACCGAGTCCTGGCGTCAGGAGTTTGGTGGAGAGTCCATCGTTGGGGACATGGTTGGGACAAAGCTGGAGCAGCTATACCTGAGCATCGTTTCCTGGGCGGTGTTCAAGCCGGACACCATCGTCTAAAAAGGAAAGCAGCGCCGTTRATTGTATGCTATGGATATAAGACGAAATTCGTCGCAAGATTTACTTGGAAACTTCCGACTGGGAGTTATTCCACTTGAAAGCAGGGATCTTGACCGACTGTAATCACAGTTGGACAAACTCAGCTGGCTTTCTCTGCCGGACCAACGGGAAGGGATTGACGGCTTTGGAGCAGCAGCCTACACTCGTTATAGAGAAAATCTATGACTGGCGGGATTGAATCAACTTTTGGAACAGGTGCAGGAACAAGTCRGCGAACAAGTCCGCGTTTGCCGCGTCTGCGGCCACTTAAACCCTTCTAWTGACTCAACTAGGTGTGTTAGCTGCTGGTCGTTCCTCGCAGGTGCCGACCTGGTCCCAAGAGCACAAGTACAGCGACGCTCTCGCATTCCTAGCCTCCATATCTGGCGTAGACGTTACCAATACAGTCTGCTGGCGGCCGTGCTGGCGCTGATCCTGTGGAGGGTGGTGGTCTTTCTTGATCCGGTCCCCCTAGTCTTCGCCCCGTCAGGGGCTACAACCTCCGCCGGCCCGGCTACCAGTCCCAACGCTTGGGCCCAGTCCGGAAACGATTTCCGAAATACGGGGTATACACCGGCTGAGGCTCCCTTCCCGGAAAAGGTGAGGTGGACCTTCTCCTCGACCAACGGCCTGGCAACATCACCCGTGGTCGTGGACGGACGCGTTTACTTGACAACGGAAGACAAACGCACCCTYGCTTTAGACGTTCGGTCGGGAGAGATGTTGTGGGAGTATCACAGTGGATGGCCATCCAGTTCGACGCCCGCGGTGACCGGCGATCTGGTGATTTCCGCGGTCCGTCCGGGAATCGTAGTGGCTCTTGACCGAATCACCGGCGAGGTGAAATGGGAGAATCACACAGGGAGTCCGATACTCTCGTCTCCCGTCGTCGCCGACGGCACCGTATACATAGGGTCGGCCGACAGCAATGTGCACGCTTTGGACGTGGCCACCGGGGAAACACGTTGGACATTCCCCACCGGCGCCTGGGTCACTGATAGACCCGCATACGTGGATGGCACGGTCGCCGTGGCTTCGCTGTCTAAAGAATTATACATAGTAGGCGACCGATCGGCGCGCCAGCAGTTCTTCTACGATACCGGTCGAGGCAGGCAAATTTCCGGAAGTCCGATTTTCCAGGGAGATTACGTTTACTTTGGCACGCAAGACGGTAGCGTGTGGGCCCTGGACCGGCATGCAAAGAGCTACCCACTTGAGCGAGGTATTCTGTTCTGGAGGGTGAACCTGTACATATGGGGGGTACTACCGCCGCCCGTACAGAATGGCACCGTCTGGACAAACCGCGTGGTAGGCGGGATGTCCGTAGGAATCGCGGTTGCTCCTGACATGCTGTATGCCGGCGGCCTGGATGGCACTGTCAGCGCCGTCGACGCCGAATCGGGTGAGAAGATTTGGGGGAGTGACGTGGGCAGTCACGTTACCTCCACTCCCACCGTGGCGGGCAATACGGTGATGGTCGGGACCGAGGATGGGCGGGTTGTAGGGCTCAACCGTGCATCCGGGGAAATCATTTGGGAATTCCAGACCAGCGGAAAAGTCACCGCCAGTCCCGTGGTGGCCGAAAACACGCTGTTCGTCGCGTCAAGAGACGGCAGACTATACGCAGTCGAGGCGCGTTAGCTTCGGGATACCGCGTTCCCTTTCATCTATAACTCGGGAGAAAAACATGGCCAGATTGGACGGSCGGGTGGCGATAATCACGGGCGCCAGCCGCGGCATCGGCAGTGAGATTGCCCGGTTATTTGCCTCCGAGGGCGGCAGCGTGATCTGTGCTGCGCGAACTATGCGTGAAGGGGATCACCCCCTGGAAGGGTCGCTGGAAAAAACCGTTGGCGACATCCGCGAAGCCGGCGGCGAGGCTACGCCCGTTGCGGTTAATATCTCCCTACCCGAAGACTGCGAGCGATTGATTCAAGAAACGCGAGACATCTATGGACCGGTCGATGTGCTGGTGAACAACGCGGCGTTGACCTACTACTACCCGGTTAAAGATTTTCCGTTGAACCGGTGGATGCGCTCGTGGGCGGTGAACTTCCACGCTCCATTCTTGTTGAGCAAATTGGTTCTAGAGGACATGATACCCCGGGGTAGCGGCAGCATCGTTAACATTTCGTCGGGGTCCGCCGTCGGTCCCGGAAGGGGCCCCTACCCGGACACTACCGCCGATGGCGGCGGTGCCTGTTACGGCGCCGAAAAGGCCGCATTGGAGCGGTTCACCCAAGGTCTGGCCATTGAGGTTTACAAAGATGGCGTGTCGGTAACGTCCCTAGCTCCTTCCCAGGTGGTGGCCACGCCGGGTACGGTATTTCATAACTTGGTAACCGGGATGGACGACCCCCGAAGCGAGAGCCCGGACCTTATGGCCAAGGCCGCCCTTCTACTGGCCACCGAGCCACTGGACCGGGTTTCGGGACGAGTAACCTACAGCCAGCAGATCCTGAAGGAGTTCGGCTGGATCACCGAAGGCAAGGGTAGGGGCGTGGATGCCGATCGGCCGGGTTCCGGATACAGCCAGATCTAGCTTCTTGACGGTCATGGTCGATGCTCTAGACCTGAAGCTGAACCTCCGAGTCAGACCGGAGGTATTTCACCACCCACTCCATTCCTAAACCCGGCCTATGCTATCGGCCGCAAGAAGTTAATAGCGAGAAAACCCATGTCTATCAGATTCGGTATATTGCTCATTCCGTCGCCGTCCTTTACCGCCAGGGCCTACCGGGCGCGCCAGTTGATCTGCGGCCAATACGGAAGCTGGGCCGCCGAGATGCACATGTTGCACCTAACCGTGGCCGGCTTCTTTCAGTGTTCGGAAGCCGCTCTGGCCGAAGTTGAGGCCGGTTTGCAGGCCGCCGCTGAGAAAAGCCGCCAGAGGGAACCGCGATTTTCSCTACACCACCAAGGCGTGACCGGCGCTTCCGGAAACATCTTCCTAGACCTCTCAGGGCCTCCAAGGCCGGAAGCGCTGCACAAGTTGCATGGGGACGTTGTTGACATGGTAAGACGGGTTTCCGGCGCCGTACTGGAGATGGAACACGTGGAAGGAGACTATTSGCCCCACGTCACAATGATGCAGTACGCCAAGTTACCTTCGGCGGTGATGGCCGACGCGTTAGAGTTTGCCCAAGGGGTTGTTGACGACCTAGCCGTGCCGGAATCCGCCAACGCTTGGCGGTTGCTATTGGTCCGTTTCCAATCCCAGGCTGCCGAAGAGGATTGGAATGGAGGCCGGTGGGCGGCTGACCTTAGCTGGGAGATCGTTTCCAGTTATCCTTTATAATTCAATTTTGCTAAATAACCTGCGTTTGGATGGGGATCTATTTTAAGGAGAAGACAATGAAAACCACAAGCAAATTACGGCAGCTAATGGCGTCGGACCAGATGATCGTGGCTCCATTTGTGATAAACGCCCTGCACGCCAAGATTGCCGAATCGGTGGGCTTTGACGCGGTTTACATGACAGGAGCCGGCACCGCCGCCGAAAAAGGATTTCCAGACGTAGGTCTGTTGACCATGAGCGAAATGGTGGGCAACGCCAAGTACATCGCCAATGCCATTGATGTCCCAGTGATCTGCGACGCGGACACCGGCTACGGCAATCCCTTAAACGTTCAGCGCACGGTGCGGGAGTACGAGGCGGCCGGGGTCGCTGGAATACATATAGAAGATCAGGTTTTCCCCAAGAAGTGCGGCTTCTTCGATGGCAAGCAGGTGATACCGTCGAACGAGATGGTACAGAAGATTCATGCGGCGTTGGATGCCCGGAACGATCCTGAGTTTGTCGTCATCGCCCGTTGCGACGCCTACGCCGTCACCGGCTGGGAGGACACGGTACGCCGCTGCCGGGAGTACATCGATGCGGGTGCGGATATGGTGTTTGTCGATGGGATCAAGTCGGCGGAAGACCTGCAGGCCTACGCCAAGGATCTGCCCGACTTTCCCCGGATGTACAACGGCGACCTCTTTTCGACTCAAGAAGTTGCTGAATTGGGCTATAAGCTAATGATCTGCGGCGGCACCATCTGGCTGATCTATCAGCAACTGAAGGCTTCCTATGAGGAGTTGAAAACCCAAGGAAAGGTGGACACCTCCCGTTACGGCACTCGATGGGAGGTGGCGGAGTTGTTGGGATTGCAGGATGTATATGAGCTAGAGAGTAAGTACGGCGTATCCCAGGCGACGGTGTCGTAGGTCTAATTTAAAATTCAAGGCAACCAAAAGGCTTAAAGCTCTGCGCTCTCCGCGATCTCTGGTCCGGTCAATCCTGAGGAATCAAGGGCATCACCTGTTTGGAAAACTGCTCCATCGCTTCATCCAAAGCGGCCACGCTATCGCCGGGGAAGCCTAGGATGAAGTTTCGGACGCCCAGATCCTGGTATTGGCGCAGGTCGGTGGCGATCTGTTCGGCCCGGCCGCTCATCATGCGGCGAGTGGCGCCAGGAGAGTCATCGAATGTCACCCCGGTGCTGAAACACAGCGAGACCGCGTCCTCGGGCCGCCCGGCCCGGACGGTAAGTCTTCGAAGGCGGGCAATCTTCTCTGCCAGTTCTTCAGGCTCTAAAATGGCCGGTGGGCGCAAACCTATGGGCATCCAACCATCGCCGTACTCGGCGGCGCGGCGGATGGCCGGGTTGGTGTGACCCCCTATCCATATKGGCGGGTGGGGTTTCTGCACTGGTTTGGGCATGAAGCCCATTCCTGACAGTTGATAGTGTTCCCCTTGAAACTCGGGCTCGTCCTTGGTCCAAAGCTCCTTGAATAGCTGGATGTATTCGTCGGTAACCGCGCCTCGCTGGGCGTAGGTATCCAACCCAAGAGCCTGGAATTCCTCCTCCATCCACCCCACGCCGGCGCCTAGGATCACTCGTCCGCCGGATAGTACGTCCAACGTCGATAGCRTCTTGGCGGTCACCACCGGGTTTCTATAAGGGAGAATCAGCACGTGGGTGCCCAGGCGAATCTTTTGGGTGCAGCCCGCCAGAAAGTTAAGCGTCGCCAGGGGGTCGTAGTAATCTTCGTCGGGCCGGAAAGTGGCCACGCCATCCGCGGCGTAGGGATAGAAGGAGTCAACTTTCCTGGGCAATATGATGTGGTCGCTTACCCACACCGAATCAAAACCCAGGGACTCGGCACGCTGGGCCAGAGTTCGGAGGTTTTCCGGGCTGGCCATGTCTCCCCGGCTGGGCATTGAAGTTCCGAATGTTGTAGGCATGGAGCGCCTCCTTGAAGTTTGGGAAAGTCCTGCCGCACACGGGCAGATGCCCCGGCCAGGTTCAGCGGGATTGTAGCCAGGTGTCAAAGGCGTGTCAATCAGAGCTCTCAATCTTCCCAGGTCGCCGATGCCACTATTGAATTCAGGYTTGGCGGCGTGCTAGGCTGTGTAATTGAGGTTTAATGATGACKGAAAGAGTAGTAGTCGCCATGAGCGGSGGCGTGGACTCGTCGGTAGCTGCCCTGCTGTTACAGCGGCAGGGGTTCGACGTGATCGGCGTGACCATGAAGCTGTAYAGCCTGGACGAGGCAAACCTGCCTCCTTCTTACCAGGGTTGTTGCACGTTGGACGACGTGGAAGACGCCCGTATGGTCTGCCGCAGCTTGGGAATTCCCCACTATGTACTCAACGTGCAGCAGGAGTTTCAGGAACACGTCATCGACTACTTTCGCCGGGAATACAGCAAGGGCCGGACTCCCCATCCCTGTATCGCCTGCAACGACAAGATCAAGTTCAGCTTTTTGATGAACCGGGCGGCGGCGCTGCAGGCCGCCTACGTGGCTACCGGTCATTACGCCAAGATCGAGCACACCGTTGATGGTTGGGTCCTGAAGAAGGGAGTCGATACCGCCAAAGACCAGTCCTACGTGCTGTTCGGCATGGGACAAGAGGAGTTGGCTCGGACCCTGATGCCCGTGGGCGCCTATGCCAAGCAGGCGATCCGGGACATGGCCTTGGATGCCGGCTTCATCAACGCCGAAAAGCCGGACAGTCAGGACATCTGCTTCATTCCCTTGGGCGATTACAAGGCTTACTTGAAGCAGCACATCACCGCGGTTCCGGGAGACGTCGTGCATGTGGATGGGACCGTTTTGGGTGAACACCAGGGAATCGAGTATTTTACCGTAGGCCAACGTCGGGGCTTGGGAATCAATTCAAAAGAGCCTCTCTACGTGGTGCAGGTGGACGCTGAGACCGATCGGGTTGTGGTTGGGCCGGAAGAAGCCCTTTACCGGGACCGGGTTTGGACGTCCCGTGTCAACTACACGTCGGGTTCTCCTCCTGAGGGTCCCACCCGGGTGGAGGTAAAGATTCGATACAAGGCATCGGAAGCCCCGGCCGTTCTGTACCCTCAAGAAGACGGTGCGATGGTCTGCTTCGACGATCCCCAGAGGGCCTTGACCCCAGGCCAAGCGGCGGTATTTTACCAGGGTGACGTGTTGATGGGAGGTGGCATCATCGAAGGAGACACCGCGAACAGCGAAAATCTTTGGCAAGGGAYCCCTGGTGGTCCGGCCAAAGAACCCATCCCCGGTTGAACGGACCATGCCCGGCCTTTCGCTTGAACTAGAGCTCTATCAGCAAGGGTTCGCTCTGGTGGCCGGAGTGGACGAGGTTGGCCGAGGACCTTTAGCCGGTCCCGTGGTGGCTGTCGCCGTTGTGCTTCCCACAGATTTGACCGGTTCGGAGCCGTGGCTGGCTCAATTGGACGACAGCAAGAAGCTCTCCCCCGCCCGGCGTGAAAGAGTGGTCGAACTGGTGGAAATCCATGCCTTGGGCATCGGCGTAGGCCAGGTTGGCCCGGAAGAGATCGACCGCATCGGCATCGGCCCRGCGAACATTAAAGCCATGCTACAGGCGGTGGCTGATCTGCCCCTCTCCCCGTCGTATCTGCTGTTGGACTTCGTTCACATGCGGGATTGTCCGATTCCCTTTCGACCGGTGGTGGGCGGCGACCGGATAAGCTATTCTATCGCCGCTGCTTCCAACGTGGCCAAGGTGACTCGAGACCGGCTGATGGAGCAAGCTGATGCTATTTATCCGGGCTACGCCTTCGCTCGCAACAAGGGTTACGGGACCGCGCACCACATGGCTCGATTGAGGGAGATGGGGCCATGCGGCATCCACCGGCATTCGTTCGCACCGGTGCGGCTGGCGGCCCAGGCAATGGGAGGCGGTTAGCGTGACTACCCCCCGCATCCGCCTCGGCAAATGGGGAGAGGGCATGGCCGGCCGGTTCCTCCAAGAGAAGGGYTACGTGTTGGTGGCAACCAACTACCGRTGCCGTTGRGGAGAGGTGGACATCGTGGCCCAGGAWGGGGAGGAGTTGGTGTTCGTCGAGGTACGCACCCGCCGGGGCGTTGAGTTCGGCACGCCCGAGGAGTCCGTGACCGCTGCCAAAGCTCGGAAATTGRTCGCCACCGCCCAGGAGTTTCTACAAGAGCACGACCTAGTTCACTCCGACTGGCGTATCGACTTGATAGCGATCAGGTTGGACGGTGATCAGCGGGTCCAAGACATCACCCACCTTCGCTACGCCGTTCAGGAATAGGGGCGCCGCCAAACGCAAAGCCGTCAAGAGACTGATTCATCTTTGAACTGCCGGAGGGGCCACGCGCGAGTTCGGCGAAGGGACATTGTCGGACAGCGGCAATCCGATGGTCCGGCAAGTCACCATCAAGATCATAAAGAGCAACGTCACCACGACGCCGATTATCAGGCAAGGTACTCTCACAAGGTCGAGTACCACTGGGCGATGGCTTGACCTATCTCGTCCGGAGAGTCTTCCTGAATGACATGCGTCCCCGGGACAGTAACCTCTTCCTGGTTCGGCCAGGCGCGGCAGAATTCTCTTTGTGCACCCACCAAGATCACACCCGGGTCGGCGTTGATGAACAGTTTGGGTAAGTCGCTAACGGCCAACCACCGGGAATAACCGGTCACCACGTCGGCTACATCGGTGGGCTGTCCGTCCAGGGGTATCTCCCTGGGCCAGGTTAAGGTGGGACGCCTCGATTCACCTGCCTCTAGATAGGGGCGCCGGTAGACCTCCATTTCCTCTGTGGTCAATGCCCGCATCACGCTGGCCGGAAGGATTCGGTCTACGAACAGATTTTTCTCCAAGATCATTTCATTACCGGCGGGCGAGCGCATGGCCTGAAAGATCGACCGCGCCGACTCGGGCCATTCSTCCCAAGTGAGAGGACGGACGATGGCCTCCATRTAKACGATCGCTTTCATTCTRAYCWGGTGGCGGTGGGCCCAGTGGAACCCAAGGGCAGACCCCCAGTCGTGGACGACTAGGGTCACGTTTTGGTTGAGCGCCAGCTTGTCGAACCAAGTGTCCAAGTAGGATACGTGATCGGAGAAGCGGTAGTTCCCGTCTTTCGCTTTGCCTGACTCCCCCATGCCCACCAAGTCTGGGGCCAGGCATCGCCCCAGGTTTTGCAGGTGAGGTATGACGTTGCGCCAAAGATAAGACGATGTTGGGTTGCCGTGGAGAAACACGATGGGATCTCCCAACCCTACGTCTACATAGGCGATCTCCGTTCCGGAGACGGAGATCGACCGCCGTTGAAATGGGTCGTGTGCGGAGATTGAGCTATTGTTCATAGTTGGAGTGGGCCGGTGATCGGGTAGAGCAGATTGTACACCTAGCGTATTTGCCGTGGCTAGTATATGGGGAGGTTGGGAAGGARAAGATTTCTTTTCGGCATACCGCGGATCGTCCAATCCGGGCAACCGCTGAAAAATGTGCCATTAAATCAATTAGTGGTATATTTATGTTGAGGTGGCASATGGATAGCATTAAGACAAAAGTAGGCCAAGGTGGCAGAATAGTCCTTCCCGTCGAGTTTCGTAAGGCCATGGGCATCAAGCCTGGCGACGAAGTGATCTTAGCCTTTAAGGATGGTGAGGTCCGCGTGTTTACCCGCCAAATGGCGATAAAACGCGCTCAGGGGATGTTGAAACATATCGCACCAGGTAGAAGTTTGGCCGACGAATTGATTCAGGAAAGACGGGCAGAGGCGGCCAGGGAGTAACATGTGGGTTCTTGACGCATCGGCGATCTTGGCTTACCTCCATGGCGAACCCGGAGCGGGCACAGTGTCCGAGGCGATGACCGAAGTTAGTGTCGTCAGTGCGGCGAATTGGGCTGAAGTTCTGTCAAAGTTTGCGGATGAAGGAGAGGACCCTGATGCCATCGCCGAGCGGTTGGAATTCGAAGGGATGTTGTCTTCAGCATTTGAAGTGTTTCCAGTTACCGCCATTGACGCCAGGATGATTGCGCGGCTTCGTCCATTGACTCGGTCGGCAGGACTTTCTTTGGCAGACCGTGCTTGCCTTGCTCTGGCACTTCGATTGGGGTACGGTGTGCTTACCGCCGACCGGCAATGGTCGAATCTGGACATCGGGCTTGRGGTAAAACTGATYCGTTAAGGATTAAGAAAATCCTTAACGATTTTTGGCGAGCCTAAATTCTAAGGAGTTGATAAGGGTGGCTACCGACCGGCGCGATGTAATTGTTGTTGGAGGCGGCATCATAGGCTGCTTGACCGCCTATCTGCTGTCCCGCGAAGGGTTGAAAGTGACGATAGTCGAGGCCGACGCCGTGGCCAGCCACGCCTCGGGATTCGCGTTCGGCGGCCTGGGACCATTGGAAGGAGCCGGGATTCCCGATCCGCTCCTGGGATTCAGCGTATGGTGCTTAGAACGGCACGCTACTCTCTCCCCGGAACTGGAGGAGGCTTCAGGGGTTGATACCCAGTTCCACCTCCGGGATCGACTGATCCTGGCCTTCGACGATTCCGAGGCTCTACGGTATAAGGAAGAGATCAAATGGCAAAAGGACGTTAAGGGCTTCCATGTCGAATGGCTGGACCAAGCGGACGTTCTCAAAGTGGAGCCGAGAGCTAATCCGGCGTGCCTGGGGGCGTCATACGCTCAGGGCACAGGAGCGATCGAGGCCTACCGCTACAACCTGGCCGCCGCCCAAGCCGCGGAAAAGTTCGGCGCCGAGATCCTCCTGCGCCGGGTAACCGGCTTGATCAGCGAGGGCGGCCGTTGTTCCGGAGTAACATTGGAAACCGGTCAACTTGAGGCCGGCGCGGTGGTACTGGCGGTGGGGCCCTGGTCTCAACAGGCCTCCTCTTGGTGCGGAGTGGAGATTCCGGTTAGCCCACTCAAAGGCCAAGTCATTCGCCTACAGTTGACCACCGATCCCATGAGGGCTTCCCTGAACTACGCCGGGAGCTACGCCGCTTCCAAGCCCGACGGGTTGATCTGGGCTGGAACAACCGAAGAAGAGGCGGGGTTCGACGTGGGGATCACCACTGCGGCCCGGGACAAGATCATGGGAGACTTGCTGAAGATGGCGCCTTCCCTGGCCGATGCCGAAYTGGTCCAGCAAACCGCCTGCCTGCGGCCCATATCCGCCGATGGGCTACCCATCGTGGGTAAGGTGCCCGGCTGGGAAAACCTGTACGTCGGCACCGGCTCCGGACGCAAGGGCATCCTCTGGAGCACCGGCATGTGCCACGGCCTTGCAGACCTGATCGTAAAGGGCAGCACCKATGTCCCCGGCGTATCCTCCCTAGACCCGGCGCGGTTTAGCGAAGGGTAGCAAGACTGAGTCTTTCCATAGCTTTTCGGGCATATTGGGCTAKAGGGAATCCAAAGCCTTTCCTACGCAGCCATAACCTTCCGGGCCACCAATAGCCCGTCTTCCCGGTTTATTTTCATGGCGAAGGGGTATTTGTTGATTTGGAGGGCTAGTTCTACGTCTTTGGGAYGGAATTGAGGYTGGCTGTCGTCGAAGAATTTTTGGGTGGCGCCGCCTTGCATAATCAGGCTTTGCAGGGCGGCGGGGTCAGGGTGACGGCCTTCCAATAGGTTTCGTAGGTAGATGCCGCAGTGTTCGTCCTCGTCGGAACGGACTACTCCCTGGTCGCCCATTGCGATGATGGATACCACGCTGGGGTTGTCCTTCAAAATGGCGTCGACGGTTCCTTGGGCTACCACTAATGATCCCAGGTAGATAGTGTCGGCCTTAGTGGCCGCGGCTACGCCCACGGTGCCCGCCCGGGTGGACTGGACCAGGGTTTTGCCGYCCAGGTCGGCCTGGGAGATCTCGTAGGGAGAGTTCCCGAAGTCGAACCCATCGGGGCGTTTGCCGGCCACTTCTCCCATCAGGAAGTCGCCCACACCCCGCCGGTGCAGGGCCAGGGCATCTTCCGCATCGGCAACCAGGGTTATCTCCCGGACACCGTGATTGAAGGCGATGGCCGCCGTGGTGAAGGCCCGGAAAACGTCGATTATGATCGCCGTGCCCTCAGCTTCTTTGGCGTCTCTCACCTGGCTGCCCAGTCTAATTTCCATGTACTATCCTCTATATGAGTTCGCTAAAAATACTAACCGCGGAGCACGCTGAGAATGCAAAGGTTCGACACTATAATGTCAATCTCTCCGCGCACTCTGCGGCCTCCGCGGTGAAATAGCCGGTGKCAGTGGCYTGGCGCGGACCTGAACTGCTGATGCSTTTTCTCCAGCATGGAATCTGCGATACCTTCCACGATGCGCCAAAGCATACGGAACAGGTCGCTTCCCTCTAGGTAGTCGGCCTTGTAGGGGCCCACGGTTAGGCGGTCTCCTTGGGCCAACTCGAAGGACTTCTTCAGCTCCGAGTCCTCCGGAGGCCACACGCCGATGGCGTGGCCGGCTAGGGCTTTAATCATGGAGAAGCATGGAATGTCGCTGGGACCGTCGCCGATGTAAACCATGTTTTGGAAGGGGACTCTCTTGTCCTCCTCTTTCATAGCGTCATTGACCCGGTAGGGCCTTCGCCGCAATTCTTCGCCGGATATGCCCTTGCTGATGGCGTGTGCGAACTTGGTCTTCTCGGTGAAAGTGACGGAGCGTTTGACGGTTGTGGCCCGGCCGGTGGGTTCGTAGTCGAAGGCGCAGCCAAAGATGTCGGTTGCTATTCGACCCAACTGTGTAGCCCTCAGAATGTCTTCGATACCGCTACTGAGGATGTACCACTCGATGGAGATCCCGGCTTCCCGGTACTCGGAGTTGTCGCTGAGCCTATCCTGGAGCCGGCGAACGAAATCCAAGGCTCCCGGATAAAACTCCACCTGTTGGCCCACGTCTTCCATCTTGGATCTGCTTAAGGGGTCGATGAGCCGGTCACGGGTAACGTCCAACAACTTGTTCAAGTAGGCGAGAGTGTGATCCCAACCATCACCAACCAGTGCGTCCACGTCCCGGTTCCAGAACTCTTCGGTGTTGATTCCTAGGGCGGACACAAGCTGGTTGGTGGTGTCCGGGCAGAGCGTGCCGTCGCAATCGCAGATTATGGCGATGACGTCTTGCGCCACGGTTAGGTCTCCACAGTGGTGGTGAGATTGGGCGGCCGCAAATGAATGAACCCCTGAAATTTCTTTGACTCTGGATCGAGATTCCTGCGGATGAAGAAATCCCGCTAGATCCCCTTTAATAAGGGGGACTTGATCGCCGTGCGATCGGCGGCTTGCTCATGGGTAAATCGGCCCGGCTGTTGTTGTTTAGCCTTTGCGGACCAGCTTTTGCAGCGAACGGATCTCGTCCGGCGGATTGGCGTATCTCCTTGAGTGGGTCCAGGCGACCTCCCCCACGTAAATGTCGCCATGGGAGTCGACGGAAACTCCGTGGGGAGCGGTGAACTGGCCCGGTTCGATGCCTTCCGGCCCGTCGCCCAGTTTGGCCAGTACATTGCCCTTGATATCCATGATCGTGACTCGGGGTCCAAGCCCGTAGGCCTGGCTGTTAGGCCCGATGGCCACGCCCAACTCTCCCACGTAGACCCGCTGGTCGCCCGATTTATCGATGTAAAGRCCGCAAGGTTTGGCCATGTTGATCCATTGGGTTTCGAACTTGCCGTTGCGGTCGAAGACTTGTATTCTCTGGTTCTCCCGGTCGGCCACGTAAACCCAACCGTCCTTGTCGGTGGCGATGTTGTGGGCAATGTTGAACTGGCCGGGGCCGGTCCCGGACTCACCCCAAGAGAACAGGAGCTTACCRTCGGGWGARTACTTGTGCACCCKGGCGTTGCCGTARCCRTCGGMSAYGTAAAAGTCYYCGTTRSYGRGGTCKATGGCCASRTGGGTRCAGCGATTGAAGGGGTTGCCGCTCATGAAGAGGGCCGGCTTGCCGCTGATGCCCAATGTCATGAGCACTTTTCCATCCAGGGTGCAATGGCGCATGGTGTGGTCGCCGTCGTCGGTCAGATAGATCGTGTCATCGGGCCCCATGGTCACGCCGTGGGCTCTGGGGTAAACGCCTTCGCCCCAGGAGCGGAGGAAGTTCCCCTCCCTGTCGAAGACAATCACCGGGTGTTCGCCCCGGTTGAACACGTAAACGTTGTCTTTTGAATCCACTCCCACGGCGGCGGCTTCTTTAAATGACCAGCCGTCAGGCAGCTTTCCCCAGCCTTCAGCTACTTCATAGGTGTATTCAGCAGTACCAAGTGTCACCATAACGCTACCTCTTTGGAGCCTATCGGGCTGAACCGCCCTCGGTAGCCCTAAAAGATTGTAGCACCCGGCGGTTATTATTCAACTTGGAAGGCCAGTAGATGAGACAGGCTAAGTGGCGCCGGCGTTAAGGGATCTCCGATGAGCGGGTCACTCCATGAAGATACGAACGTGCTTCTTGCCGTCTTGCGCGTCCACCTCCATCTCCGCCATGGCATCGACCAGCTGCTCTAGGTYTTCGACTTTCAGGTTGCCCACGTCGATGCCGATGCCCTTCTCCTGCAACTTCTCATTCACCCGGTTGGTAGCCTCTCTTGGAATGAGGGCCGCAAGTTTGACCCCAGACCGGATCAGAGCCATGGGAATACGGATATTTACCCGTTCACTGCCTGACTCGCCATCTTCCTCGACCACTACGCGCAGGTACTTGGGTGGGGTTTTACCGCCCTCTCCGGCGCCGCTCCCGCTGGGTCTACCGGAAGGTGGYTGTTCCAGTAGAGTTAACAAACGCTCAGCCTCGGCCACGCTTATCTTTCCCTCGGATAACATGTTCAGGATCTGCCGCCTGTTTTCGGTCATTTGAAGCCTCCATCGGTATCTTGAGTAACGAGATCGATCAGCGAAATGAGATCAGCACTTGGTCCGACGATTTCTCTACCGCTATTTCCAGACCTCTCATTGAGCAGAACAGTCTAAACAAAACGGGGCCGGTCAAAAGCAAAGGTTTGCTCAAGCCCAATGGCCACAATAAGACCGCGCATAGAATGATCAGCGGACTTAGAATCACCAAGGCCAATAGGAAGAGCGGCCAGATAAGGAACAGGGGCAGCCACAAACTGAAGCGGATATCGTTGTTGCGGATCCGTATCCGTAAGAGAGAAGGCGGTCAAATCATTGAGACAACCTCTCTATGGCTTCGGCCGCGGTTATTTCGCCAGACTTGAGTTGGGCGACCACTTCGGATTGGGACGGGRCTGGGTCGGTCTCCACGAACTCCAACTGGCCGGAAACCCGGTTCAAGCGGTTTTTGACCGTGGGATAGCTGATGCCGAATACCCGTTCCATCTCCTTGATCGATCCGTGGCTGCGCAAGAAAGCGATGACGAATATTTGGTCCTCGCCGGAGAGACGGGCCAAGGGAGGCAGTTCGAAGCTGCCCTCGATGGCCGTTTCGCCATCGTCCAGGCGCACTCGCTCCACCGTGACGGAGGAGCTCCCGCAAAGTTTGGTCAGATCTTGCCAGCTTCGAGCCATTTGGTACGTCCTCAAGTTATTGAAGTAATATCATCACTTTAACTTAAAATTATCAATATATATNTNAAGATTATTGATATTGCACTTGATATTCAAAATGCCAGACTCTCCAGGAACTTTTGGACAGAGTTAAACTTCAAGCTGCTGAGGCGTTGTCATCGAGTGCCGTAGGTTCTATCATTTAATCCGTGCCCCGAGTCTATATCCAAGAAATCGACGGAGTAAGGAATCGACAATGGCTCAAGAAGGAAGACGGGATTTCGTTAAGTACTCTTTCTTTAAAGTGGACCCTCAATGGCGGAGGCTGCCGCCGGGAGAACGGTCCCATAGTAAGAACGAGTTCGCGGAGGTGGTGGCAGAATTCTCCGGCAGCGTTACCATGGCCAGCTACAGCCTGGCGGGTACCAGGGGTGATGTGGACTTCATGCTATGGAAGATCAGCCCCACTCTGGAACCATTGAACGACCTGCTYGCCCAACTCCATAAAACGCAGTTGGGCAGYTAYCTGGAGATGCCTCATTCCTATCTAGCCATGACCCGGCGGTCTCCCTACGTAGACACCCATCAGCACGAAGGACAGGAAGGCGCGTCGTCTACCATGCGYATCATCGGCCGMAAGTACCTGTTCATATATCCCTTTGTTAAAACCCACGATTGGTATCAACTGTCCCTAGAAGAACGGCAACGCATGATGAGCCAGCACTTCACCATCGGGCACAAATACCCCGATGTGAAGATCAGCACGGCATATTCCTTTGGGCTGGACGATCAGGAGTTCGTGCTGGGTTTTGAAACCGACGATCCGGCCAGCTTTTTAGATCTGGTCACGGACCTGAGGGAGTCGGAGGCCCGGCCCTATACCGAGCGGGACACACCCATATTCACATGCATCAGCAAACCATTGCAGGCTTGCCTGGATGACTTGGGGTAAGAGGCGTTCGCACTGATGGGTGGGCGGCAGACGAGAATCGTTTGCCGGCGGCTCGAGGAATTCAATATGGAGAGCTGGGATTAACGAAATAAAACCTCTGAGGGGGTAGCCCTTCAGAGGTTTACYTGTCCGTTTYGAGTGTAGTCTCGGGAAATGCGCTGGCGGTTACTTGCGCTTCAGGTCCGAGGGATCGTTATTCGTGAAGTAATCGTAATTCATGGCGATGTAGCTCGCCCACTGGGGAGGCGTCGCATCTTCGGCGAAGATTGCGGTAACCGGGCACACCGGCTCACAGGCGGCGCAATCGATGCATTCGTCGGGGCTGATGTAGAACATGTCGTCCTGATCGCGGGTGTAGATGCAGTCGACCGGGCAAACGTCCACGCAKGCTGAATCTTTGACACCAACGCAAGGCTCAGTAATGATGTAGGTCATCCTAGACCGCTCCTTAGAAATTGAATGTGGCGCTCTTCTCGACCCTTGACTTCAGCCTCGGTGGAAGGCGTCCSACCGAATTATAGCATAGGCTCAGGTGTTTGCAAGGCAGACGGTCGTAGGAATTCTTACCGAGGCATACCGGGTCCCGCGCTTAGGCAAAGAAAACCCCGCTGGGAATCATGTTACCCGGCGGGGAATGTCCTAAGCTTCGTCTTGGAATCAGTGTTTCGTAGTCTGAGTTGTTAGAGCACCAATCCGTAGGTCCGCTTTTTGATGGCGAGGTTGACGAACGTCTCGGTGCGCTGCACTCCTTCAATGACTCCGATCTTGGTGCGTAAAAAGGTGCCCAGACTTTCCGCCGACTCCAATCCGGCCCAGATAAAGACATCGTAGGCTCCGGTGGTGATGGCGACGTAATGGGCTTCTTCCAGCTTGGCAATTTCTTCGGCCACAGCGTCAGATTTGCCCGGACCTGTTTGCAAACCGATGAGGGCGGTGGTTGCGTAACCCAATTTTTCCAGGTTGGGCACTGCGATCACTTTAACCACGTCTTCTTGGATCAACCGCCTCAGCCGCCGCCTGACGGTACCTTCGCTGACCCCGACCTCACGGGCAATCTTGGCGTTRGATGCCCGCCCGTCCATTTGCAACAGGCTGATTATCTTGCGGTCGAGTTCATCCATTAGCACTCTCTCCGTTGTGKTATCCAGCARTTTATCACCAAGAATGATATGGCATGCGCCGATGACTGTCAATACCGGCATMTATATGGCGAATGACGTAATATGCTTATATTTGAATAATTCTAGTGGTTGGCGTTACCACACCGCCTAATTCGTTACGATGAATGATGTTTTATTGCCAAATGATTCTGTCCGACGTTTCCCGCACAATTGGAGTCTGAACGTGCAGGGATATATCGCAGCCGGGCGTCTGACACTAGCGAACCCATCCGAACAGGGTTCGAATTCCGGTGCCCGATCAGGTAGTTTCGCCGGGTATTGCTGTGCCTGAGGCCATTTGATACCATGTACCCAGGATGGGAGGGATCGCATAGTGGTCTAGTGCGGGCGCCTGCTAAGCGCTTATCCTGAGAAATCGGGATCGTGGGTTCGAATCCCACTCCCTCCGCCGCTTAAATATCACCAGACACGTGTAATTCGGGGTAAGAAGAGTAATCAGAATGGAGAGCTTCCACCTCTGGACCATCGGATGTCAGATGAACAAAGCCGACTCCCAGCGGYTAGGGTCGGCTTTGGAGCAACTTGGCCTACATCAAGTGGAAACCGCCGGTGAGGCCGACTTGGTCGTCTTGAACTCCTGTGTCGTGCGCCAGCAGGCCGAGGACAAGGTGGTGGGGAACCTCACTTGGATGAAGCCCTGGAAAAGCAATGAACCCGGCCGGGTGGTTGCTTTGATGGGCTGCATGGTTGGCGCCAAAACCGACGATTTGGCTCGCCGTTTCCCCTTTGTCGACGTTTTCATGCGTCCCCAGCAGTACGGCCCCTTGCTGGACCTGGTTGGTGAGCGCGTTGGCCTTGATTGGGAAGGCTGCGTGGGGGCTCTGGCGCCGTCCCAACCCGATGTGACCTGTTACGTCCCTATCATCCACGGCTGCGACCTTATGTGTACTTTCTGCATCATCCCCTACCGCAGGGGGCGGCAGGTGAGCCGCCCGGTGGGGGAGGTAGTTCGAGAGGTGGARYTGCTGGTRRAYCGGGGSGTCAAGGAAGTGACTGTGCTGGGCCAAACGGTGGACGCCTATGGTCTCGACCTGCCCGAAAAACCTGATCTAGCTGACCTTTTGACCCAGTTGAACGGTGTTGACGGCTTGGAACGCATACGATTCCTGACGTCCCACCCGTCCTTCTTCACCGGCGAGATTATTCGGGCAGTGGCGGACCTGCCCAAGGTTTGCGAACACATCAATCTGCCGGTCCAAGCCGGCGACGATGACGTGTTGAAAGCGATGCGCCGGCCTTACACCCGCCAAGAGTTTATAGATCTGGTTGGGCGAATCCGGGATAATATCCCCCACTCATCATTGGCTACTGATATAATTGTGGGGTTCCCCGGTGAGACCGAGGAGCAATATGAAAGGACCGTGGACTTGATCGCGGAGTTGCGCCCGGACAAAGTCCACTGCGCCGCCTACTCGTCCCGTCCCGGCACGGTAGCGGGGCGGACGATGGAGGACGAAGTTTCCAAGGATGAGAAGGCCCGTCGGAGGGTGAGGCTAGAGGAATTGCAAGAAGGCATTCTCACCGAGATTAACTCAGCCCTTGTGGGACAGAAAGTTGATATACTGGTGGAAGGCCGCAGGGATGGGAAGTGGCATGGGCGCACCCGGTCCGATAAGCTGGTGTTCTTCCAATCTGAAGATGAACACCTGGGAGAGTTAGTCAACCTGAATATCACGCGATCCAGTCCCTGGTCGTTACAAGGGGAACTGACTCAGCAATACGTTCATTTGCATCCCTGAGGGAACATTTGATGGCCACCCGAAACCGTCAGCCTACAATACCCATCACCGAGATAGAGCACGCCGCCTTCTGCAAGCCCGAAGACGAGCTTCCTGCCAAGTCTCTTGCTGAAGAGATGGCGGTTAACATACGCTGGCAGAAAATCTCCAACGAATACCTTCACCTAAGCGCCGAAGAACTAGACCAGCGGATCCATGAGGCCAAACAAAAGCTGGGCAAGTCGGTGACGATTCTGGGCCACCATTACCAGCGGGAAGAAGTAATCAAATACGCCGACTTCCAAGGCGATTCGTTCCTCCTGTCCCAGGAAGCTGCCCGACTTCCCGACGCCGATTACATAGTCTTTTGCGGCGTTCACTTCATGGCCGAGACGGCCTGTATTCTGTGCGCGCCCCACCAAAAAGTCATCTTGCCCAACATCACCGCGGGCTGTTCGATGGCCGACATGGCTCCCATGGATGACGTCGACGACTCCTGGGAAGACCTGCAGGAAGTTCTGGGAGACCATGGCGGCATCGTTCCGGTCACCTACATGAACTCCATCGCCTCCATCAAAGCCTTGTGCGGCCGGACCGGTGGCTCGGTTTGCACCTCGTCCAACGCGGTGGCCGTCATGGAATGGGCCCTGAAACAATCCCAGCGGGTGCTTTTCCTGCCGGATCAACATCTGGGACGTAACACCGGGTTGAAGTTGGGCCTGAGCCTGGACGAGATGGCGCTCTGGAACCCCTTCAAACGCTTGGGTGGGAATACGCCGGAGCAGCTTAGAGATGCCAAGCTCATCCTTTGGCAAGGCCATTGCGCCGTGCACACCCGGTTCACCGTAAAGCAGATAGAAACGGCTCGGGAACGCTATCCGGACGTCACCATCCTGGTCCATCCGGAATGCACCATGGAAACGGTGCAGGCCGCGGATCTGGTCGGCTCCACGGAATTCATCAGGAAGGCGATCAACGAGGCTCCGGCAGGCAGCCAATGGGCCGTGGGCACCGAGGTCAGCTTGGTGAATCGTCTTGCCCTGGAAAATCCAGACAAAGTTATCTTTTGCCTAGACCCGGTGATCTGCCCTTGCTCCACCATGTACCGCATCCACCCCGCTTACGTGTTGTGGGTGTTGGAGGGGCTGCTGCACGGCCAAGTTATCAACCAGATCACCGTACCGGACGACGTAAAAAAAGACGCCCTAGTAGCTCTGGAAAGGATGTTGTCGTTGCGCTAGATCAGACGATTTATCCCAGTACCGACAGTGAAAAGTGGCCCGCTCGGCGTAAATAAGGCGGGCCTTTACTTTTGCCCACTCCAGCTACAGGAATATGCGGTACAATTGTCCGGCAACCGCGCCAGATTGAGTTATCTGTCCCGTTAGTGGTGACCCCGCCTAGCTCGAGGTCACCCCGCTCCGTTCGTGGTGAGCTTGTCGAACCACCGTCGCCTACGCGTCACCCCGTGCGGATTTGATGGATGTCGAGGCCCTTCGGCAGGCTCAGGGCGAACGGAGTTGTTGGGTATTCGGATGGACTCTTAGTATCTACGCGAGAGGAGGACGCCTCGTGAGTCAATTGCCTCCGGAAGTTTACAATCTGATCGACGCCGCCCTGTCGGAAGATCAGGCGTTCAATGATCCCACCACCCAAGCCTTGGTCCCCCAGGGAATTCAGGCCGTGGGCATGATCCGGGCTAAAGGCAATGGGATGCTGGCGGGCATAGAGGTCAGCCAGTCCGTTTTCTTGCGCATCGATTCAAGCCTGGACGTCCGGGTGCTGTTGCCCGACGGTTCAGCCCTTACCCCCGGGACGGATCTGGCGCGGATAGAAGGCGACGCCGGTAGTATCCTGCGCGCCGAACGTGTCGCCCTGAACTTCTTACAGCGGATGAGCGGCATAGCCAGCGACACCAACCAATACGTTATGGCTATCGAAGGGAGCCAAGCCCGAATAGTGGACACCCGTAAGACCGCTCCGGGGCACCGTTACCTAGACAAATATGCCGTACGAATGGGCGGGGGCCACAACCATCGTCTCAACCTGGCTGACGGCATATTAATCAAGGACAACCATATCGAGGCGTTACGTTCCCAGGAGATGGGGCTTCAGGACGTCATCCGATTGGCCTTGTCGAACGCATCTCACACCATCAAAGTCGAAGTGGAAGTGGAGACTGTGCAGGAGGCCGGGGAAGCCGCGGCCGCGGGGGCCCACGTTATCTTGCTGGACAACATGTCTCCGGAAATGATGCGTCAGGCTGTGGATATCATCGACGGCCGGGCGGCGGTCGAGGCCTCGGGAGGTATTTCATTGGAGACAGTGCGGGCCGTGGCCGCCTCCGGGGTCGATCTGATATCCGTCGGCGGTCTGACCCATTCCACCAAAGCCCTGGATATCAGCCTGGACCTGGAATTTCAATAAAGCTGTCAGCCATCAGCTTTCAGCGATCCGGCGGAAGGCCGCAACAGATTAGGAGGAAACGAAATGGCGAGACTGCCCAACGTGAACAGGGACGAACTCAAACCCGAGGACCAGCAATATTTCGACGAGATAGTCGGCAGCCGTGGCAGCGTTAGAGGTCCCTACGGCATCCTTCTCCACAGCCCTCAATTGGCGGCCAGGGTCGCGCACACCGGCACCTTTGTCCGTTTCGAATTCGATGTACCGGAAGCTCTTAAGGAACTGGTTATCATCACTACGGCCCGCGAGGTCACCTCCCAGTACGAATTCTCCGCCCACGCCCGCCTGGCCCGAGAAGCGGGCGTATCTGAAGAGACCATCCAGGCGGTCGCCAAGGGCACGGCTCCCCAGGGCCTTTCCGGCGACGAAGAGATCTTGGTGCGCTATACGAAGGAACTAGTCGGAAATCATAAGATCAGCGATGCCACATTCAACGCGGTGAAGGACCGGTTCGGTGTTCAGGATACGGTGAACTTTACCGGATTGATCGGCCACTATCTTCTAGTTGGTCAGATATTGCTGGCGTTTGATGTTGAGCTTGCGCCCGGAATGACCGCGGAGATTCCCGTATAGGTACTGCCGGCGTCCAAGACGGCCATGAAAGATAGGCCGAGGCGGGGAACATACCATCGTCATTCCGGCCCTTCCGCAGAAGGGCCGGGGAGTCAGTAGGAAACTTACGGGGTAACCGAGGAGGAGACATTGCTCCCTGCCGAATCTATTCTCTACGCCTTGCAACGCAACTGGGACATGGTTGACACCGCCCTGGAAGGGCTAGACGATGCCGCCATGGCCCGGCAGCCCTCCAACGGATGCAATTCCGCCGCTTGGATCCTTTGGCATATGACCCGGGTGGTGGACACCTTCATCCATACCCGATTCAGGTCGATTCCCCAAATCTGGATCCAGGACGGCTGGCACGAAAAATTCGGCATGCCCGGCGATGCAGAAGACCGGGGAGTGGGCTGGACTGCCGATCAGGTGGCCGAATGGACGCCTCCATCCAAGGAAGCACAGATTGGCTACTACGGAGCCGTCAAAGCCGCCGCTGTAGCGTATATAGAGTCGTTGACTGAGGCTGACCTGGAAAAAACTATGGTGATTCCCCCGGTGGCCGAGCCGCGGTCGGTGGCCATGCTTCTGGGACAGTTCACCTGGGACAACATTGCCCACGGCGGCCAGATCGCTTATCTAAGAGGCCTGTTCATCGGCATGGGCTGGCACCGTTAGCCCCGCCGGGGACGGTTGCGGTCGGCGCTATCGAGCATGATTGTGACCGGACCGTCGTTCTGCAGTAGCACTTGCATGTATTCCTGGAAACGGCCGGTGGCCACGGTCAATCCGGTATTGCGGAATAGCTCCACCGCCTTCTCGTATGCTTCTCGTGCCTGCTCGGCCCCGGCGGCCCGGTTGAAATCCGGCCGGCGGCCCTTGCGGGTGTCGGCGTACAGGGTGAATTGGCTTACTAAAAGAAGCTCCGCCCCCACATCGAGGGCGGAGCGATTAAACCGGTTTTCCGAGTCTGCGAAAATGCGCAGATTCACGGTTTTTTCAACCAGAAAAAGGGAGTCGGAATCCTCGTCATCTCCGGCGAACCCTAGGAGAACCACTAAGCCAGGGCCGATACGCCCAACTTCTTGGCCTTTCACCAGGACCGAGGCTTCCACCACTCGCTGAACCAAGGCCCGCATCGGCGCTTACCTTCTTCTATGCCCCTAAAGACCCAGGCCGTGGGCGCCAACACCGGTAATGAGGCTAGCTCCCGGAATCGCTGGAAGCCTTTGCCGAACTCTCGCTTTTGGAGTCCGACGAACCGGAGGATGAAGTTGAAGATGTATCGCTGGAACTTGATTTGCTGTCCGAACTCCCGGACGTCCCTTCCGTGGCAGCAGGTTTGCTTTCCTTGGTAGAGGAATCGTCCTTGCTGCCGTTTTCCACCGGGGGCTTGGGCCGCCCGTAATCTGTGGTGTAAAAGCCGGAGCCTTTGTAGATCACCGGAACGGCGTGGAAGACTCGTTGTCCTGCCCCGGAACATACCGGGCAGGTCCCTTTCCCAGCCTCACTGAAACTTTGGGTTAGCTCGAACTCGTCGCCGCAAGACGTGCAACGATAGTCGTAACGTGGCACTCGGATACTCCTATTGGGAAAGGTCTTGATAAAGAATGCCGGTCACATTAGACCAACTTATCCAATTTACCAGTACCACTTTGGACTGTCAATGCGATTCTATGTCGGGGGAACGGCTTTATCGCCCTGTCCTACTCGCCAGCGAGCGATCGACCGGTTACTTTGGTTATCACCGAATGGTATTCTGGTGACGCAACAATCGGGCGCAAAACTCGAAGAAAATACTCAAAGACTACAAGAGGAGAGAGCATGGCGGAAATTTTTGTTCTGGGCGGGGGCACGCCCACACCAACCGCGGAACGGTTCGGCAGTTCCCACGTTATCAAGTTCGGTGAGCAGTTACTGATGTTCGACTGCGGCCCGGCGGCCACGCACAAGCTGGTGAAAGCAGGTCTGTTCCCCACTCAGGTAGACCACCTGTTTTTCACCCACCACCACTTCGATCACGACATAGACTATCCTTGTTTTCTTCTGTGCCGTTGGGACCAGAGCATCGGGAAAGAGAACCGGCTAAAGGTGTTTGGACCGGCCCTCACCGAGAAGATCACCGAGGGAATCATCGGAGAGGATGGTCTCTTTTCCCAC
>NVSQ01000003.1 GCA_002401285.1 SAR202 cluster bacterium | reverse complement strand
AAAATCGGGAATTGCTCGGGTGGAAGTAAGCCGTTTTCCTGATCGCATCGATATGTAATGGCGCAAGCGGGAATCTTTCACTACACCGATCGCAACGAAGCCGAAAGCATTCTTTCCATTGTGAGCTTTAGCTGGCTTCGTTTTAACATCCACGGCCACGGCTCCGTGGTCATCTTCAGGGTTTGAGCCTCAGTCCGGCACGTATGAGCTTCCTCCGCCAGAACTTGCCCTCGCTCAACCCGCTAATCAGAATTATCCAAAGTAAATATATGAGAACAGAGCTGAAGCCGAAAATTCATAGTGCCTTTGTTACCGGGGCGAATCCAGATGATGTCGGGAGGAGTTGCCGTGCAGAGTTGGCCGCACGATCAGTTGACGATGGCGATCGCATTATCATCATGGCCGTTGATCTCACCACCGATCCCATTGAGCCCAAGATGATATTGGTCGAGGCAAAGAACAATTACGTTGAGCGCCTTGAAGGAGTTAGACATGTCCAACAAATTCACTGAAACAGATACCGAGTCCTACTACGATTCCGAGGACAGTATCTACCGGGCCGTTTGGGACGAGGACGGCAGCGTTCACTGGGGCGTATTTGACCAGAGTACCGGTGAAGATTTTCTCAAAGCTTCCGCCAATCTCAACCGCATAATGGTTGACAAAGGGCGTATCGATGAAGACGCTATAGTTTTGGATCTGGGGTGCGGCAACGGGACCACAGCAATCTGGCTGTCCAAAGCTCTGGGCTGTCAGGTTATCGGTGTCGACCTCAGTGGCGTCAGGGTGGACAACGCCAAGGAAGCCCGTTCGAACCAACGATCCGATCTGCAGGACCGGTTGGCTTTTGAGAAGGCATCGGCCACCGAGCTCCCCTTTCCAGATGGAACATTCACTCACGTTTGGAGCCAGGCGGTGATTTACCATGTGCATGATAAAGTCGCCGCGCTTAAGGAGGCTTACCGGGTGTTGTGTGACGGTGGGATCATGGTYTTCGATGATCTAACCAAGCCCCASCCCGACATCAGTCCTGATGGGCAGGAATATGTTTATTCCCGGCTTCTCTACGATACCGATTTTAGCTTCGACTCTTATCAGGACGCGTTGCGGAGCGAAGGCTTTGAGGTGTTGGAGGCTCAAGACCTTTCCGAGCACCTAAAATCCAGCTATCTTGCCCTKGCCGAACGTACTCCCAAAGGTGAAGGTGAACACGCGGAGCATTTCCAGTGGTTGACAACCGCTTACCAGGAGMCTGMTAAAGCGGTGGACAAACGGGAGGTGGGTTGGGGTCTATTTGTWTGCAAGAAGTAGCGCCGGCCCGGCTTCATCCCGGGAATGTTTCCTTACTTTAGGAGTGTACTAGTTTGGTTAACYCAAACAGCGAAGAAAGARTCCAATGGGTATATGCGGCCACTAACAACCAGGAGTTGGAGGAGCGATACGACCAGTGGGCCGCGGCGTATGACAAAGACTTGGAGGATGATTTCGCCTGGAACGCACCCCAGAACGCGGTCCAGTTGTTTGCCGAATTTGTTCCCAGCACCGCCAAGGTTTTAGACGCCGGGGCGGGAACCGGATTGGTGGGTGAGATTCTTGCCGGACTGGGCTTTCGCGACATTGTGGCGATGGATCTATCGATGGGCATGCTGGACGARGNCAAGTCAAAGAACGTTTACMATAGCTTTCATCAGATGACCTTGGGAGATAAGCTAGACTACGAGACCGGCGAGTTTGACGCGGTTATCAGCGTTGGTGTATTTACCCTGGGCCATGCCCCGTCGTCCTCATTCGACGAGTTGATCCGTATCACAAAATCGGGCGGCCACATCGTTTTCAGTCTCCGAACGGATGTGTATCAGGACGGCGAGTTCAAAGAGAAACAGGACGCATTGGATAGCGCCGGCGCCTGGAAACTGGCCAAAGTAACCGAGCCTTTCCAGCCTCTCCCCAAGGGTGAACCTGAAGTCTACCACCAGATCTGGTCTTACCAGGTGATCTAAACAACCCGGCTCCTCTTTAATGTTCCTACCCACCCTGTCTACCATGCGCATATGCCGGTGGACATCCTTTCAGCCTGCCGTTACCATACTTTCATTATGCCCAGCGAGCGTTTTCAAAGGCGAATCGACCGCATTCTTGACCAGATTGAAGACGCCGCCGATCGTCGCGACTGGGCCGCCGTTCGCCAAGGCGCGCTGGACCTCCTTGTTTTCGACCCGGAAAAYSCGGACGCTAAGAACTTCTTRGCCGCCGCCMTGCGGGAATTGAGTTGAGAAAACGTCTCCCTAGACACCGAGGATGTCACGCCGACGCCCTTCGTGRGCGGGACGGCGAAGGCGACCGCCCCAAAGCCGTTGCTCTGCTTGACGAGTCTCTGGCCATCTCCAGCGAGCTGGGCATGAGGCCGCTGATGGAGAGGGTACTGTCCCGCCGGGAGATATTTAAGGCGTAGATGCATTCCGGGGCAGAATTTCGCCCGATACAACCTGAACCTTGCTTGATGCCTCTGCATCATATCTTTTACACATAGCCTCAACCTGGTTGGTCGGGGACTTTCAATTTTATAGGCCATCCCATATTTTGATAAATCGATTCCCGGTATTGATCCTGGTAGTGGTGGCGGCGGTGGGAACNNCGKGCTNNVSDRBWSWRNNCSSAYGASTCCSSCGRRGCMYWSSSTNSCSWMGTNACCMKTRSCANAMCRRMKCAGCCACTARCTTACCTTCGCCGATCCAAGCCCCGGAGAAAGTCTCGCCCCAGTCCGTCTCTCTGACCACGGCYACACCGGCRCCATCGCCGGCCACCGCCACGCCGCTTCCAACTCCAACATCCTTTCCTGAGCCCACCGTCGCACCCTTATCAAAGAACGACAGCCCGGCGGCCTTCCGGTACCTGACGGAGCTTTCTACGGAGTTTGCGCCTCGCGCCAGCGGCACCAGGGAGGAGTTGGCGGCGGCAGAATACCTGGTGTCCCGTTTTGAAGCGTTCGGATACGAAACMGRTCYCCAGGTATTTACGACGGAGATGCTATCTCCGGAGCTGTCCGGTTTGACTCTGGACATCCCTGGCGTAGAGAAAGTGGCGGTTATTCCGTTGGTTAGGTCGGCCACTGGTACTGTATCAGGGCGATTTACATCTGCCGGGTTGGCCCAGGAAGAGGACATCCCAGAGGAGGGATTGGAAGGGAAAGTCGCTTTGGTGGAGCGGGGTCTCATCAGGTTTAGCGAGAAGGTTCGGCGGTTAACCGAGGCGGGGGCCGTTGGAGTCGTCATCTACAACAATTCTCKGGGCAGTTTTCAGGGAGTTCTATCCGCCGGAGGAAGGGAAATACCCGCGGTCGCTATYTCCCGSGAGGAGGGGGAGCGGCTTCTGGAGCTTATCGCCACGGACGAAGTGCGGGCCACGGTTACGGTTACGGTAGATTCACGTCCTTCGCAAAACGTGTTGGCTGAAATGACCGGCTCTGGGCAGGGCGTTGTGATTCTAGGAGCGCACTACGACACTTTGCCCGGCGTGCCTGGAGCCAACGACAACGGGTCCGGGACCGCGGTCCTTCTTGCCATCGCTGAAGAATTGGCCGGGCATACCCTACCATTTACGGTACGTCTTATCGCCTTCGGTTCCGAAGAASTGGGTCTGAGAGGCAGCGCTCACTACATTGACTCATTGTCCGGCGGCCAGAGGGATGAAATCATCGCTATGCTCAACTTCGACGCGCTTGGCGGCGGGGAAAGCCTCGAGATTCTGGGTGATACGCCGTTAGTCGACCGAGCGGCGGAACTGGCTCAGAATGAAGGAATCGTGGTTTCTAAGGGAAGAGACCGGCGCGGCAGCAGCAGCGACCACGCCAGTTTTCGACGGGCAGGTATYYCCGTATTAATGGTTTYTGCCCAGGATTTTTCTCGGATCCACTCAGCAGACGATACTTTGGAGCACGTGAATCCAGATCTATTGAGAGACACGGTCCGGTTGGCTGTGGCCTTGCTGTTGCGGCCCAACCCCTTCGATGAGGGCTTGTAATGCCGCCAACCTCACCGCTTGGTATACTTAACCCAGCATATTGAACCAGCCAGGGGAGGTATTCCGAATGAAGTGGGCTTCCGCAATCTCGGAAAAGAGCGGTTTAGAGGACGCTATCCAAGAGTGCGTCACCGGTCTAAGGGCTCAATTGGGGGAYGAAGAGCCCAACCTGGCGGTTATCTTCGCTTCGCCCCATCACCAGTCCGGATACGATGACGTGGTTCCCATGATAAGGAAATTGCTGCCTTCGGCTCGGGCGTTTGGTTGCTCCGGCGGAGGGATCATTGGAAATGGGGAAGAAGTGGAGCAACGGCCCGGATTGTCCATCACCGCCGCCGTCTTGCCCGATGTGGAGATCGTTGAATTCCATCTGGACGGCGACAGCCTTCCCGACTTGGACTCCGGACCGGATAACTGGGAAGCATTGGTGAACGTAACTGACAGCCAGGACCCGCAATTCGTGGTGTTGGCGGACCCGTATTCGTTCCCGGTGCAAAACCTGATACTGGGCTTGGATTTCGCTTTCAGCCGGGCGGCCAARATYGGCGGATTGGCCAGCGGCGCCCAGCAACAGGGCGGAAACGCTTTGTTCTTGGGCGATCAGACCTACCATTCGGGAGCGGTYGGCTTGGCCTTTCATGGCAACATAGCCGTTGATACCGTGGTGGCCCAGGGCTGCCGTCCCGTCGGCCATACCATGCGGATAACCGAGAGCCGCAGCAACATTCTGGTCGCACTGGACGGGGAAACGCCGATGGTSGTGCTCAAGGAGTTATTCGAAAATTCCGGCGASCGGGACCGRGGCTTGATGCGCAACTCCCTGTTCTTGGGCGTTGTGATGGACGAGCTTCTGGACGACCCCAAGCAAGGCGATTTCCTGATTCGCAACGTCGTGGGAATGGATGAGCGAACCGGGAACCTGGCCATAGGCGAGCTTTTGAAAGAGGGACAGGTGGTTCAGTTTCATCTTCGGGACGCCGATACTTCCACCGACGATTTGACCGCGGTGCTGGAGCGGTACGCCACCGAAAACCGGGAAAACCAGATCCAGGGTGCGTTGCTCTTTTCCTGCCTGGGCCGGGGAGAAAATCTCTACGGCAAGMCCAACCACGATTCCGGAATTTTCCACGATAWATTGGGCCAAGTGCCCCTGGGCGGCTTTTTCTGCAATGGCGAGATCGGCCCGGTCAGCGGGACTACCTTCCTCCACGGCTACACCAGTTCCTTCGGCATCTTCCGGTCTAAAGCTTAGCGTTTTGTTCTCCGGTCCATCCGGTTGTTTCTAAGCTGTGCTGTCGATGGTTGATGGCTAGTGGTCTAATAAAGTAAAGATTCCTAATGTCACTCCGGTCAATCGGCCAAAGGACCGGAGTCTCATGCCTGGTTGTAGCGGTCACCTGAGATTTCCCGACTCCGCCAGGGACTCGCGACGAAGTCGGAGCCTCGCCGCCCTTCCGCCGAAGGGCTGGTGTCGGAATGACGAAGTGTGCGGCCGAAGGTCGGCAATTCTATTTTCGGAGCAATGACGGGCTTCTACATCCGGGCAATGCAAGCCAATGAACTTGAYGCAATATTAGGATGGTCGGCTCCGATACCGTGAAGGTGGGCATCCCYGTCTCGCTCTCCGGTCAGTTCCAAGTGCAGGGACATCAGGCTTTGGCCGGACTGCAGGCCTGGGTTGAAGATGTAAACCGGTCAGGCGGCGTAAAAGTTGGGCATTCCGATGCCGGCCGGCCGATCTCAATCGTCTACTATGACGACGCCAGCAAAACGGCCCAAGCTCGCCWGGCCACCGAACGCCTCATCACCAGAGACCGCGTAGACCTTYTGTTTGGGCCTTACTCYGGCGTTCTGGCTCTTGCGTCCGCCCAGGTGGCGGAGGGCCATGGCAGGTTGCTGTGGAACCAGGGCGGGGCATCCGACACCATATACCAACGAGGATTCAAATGGGTGGTGGGTGTACTCACGCCGGCCAGCCGCTACCTGGCAGAGTGGCTGCCCTTGGTTCGAGGGGCCGATCCTAACGCCGACTCCCTGGCGATAGTGCGGGCAAGCACCGGRGCGTTTCCCAAGGCAGTCACCTCTACCGTGGAAAGCCAGGCYGCGCGATTGGGGTTCARGATCAGTTTGTTRAGAGAATTTGAGCCGTCCATCAACGATTTCAGCGCCGTACTCGACGAGGTGGARCGGGTCCGTCCGGACCTGTTGTTGGGCGTGGGGCGTATCCAAAATGACCTGTTGCTGGCCGGGCAGCTGGCGCGACGGGAACTGGGCTTAAAAGGGGTAGCGGTAGTGGCCGCCCCAATRCAACAATTCAAGGACCACCTGGGAGAAGCCGCCGACGGATTCGTCGGCCCCAGCCAGTGGRWMSYCKCSRKCMYCKAYSMSRRMKRKKASSGTCCCACCGGCGCCGAGGTGATGGCGTTRCTACAGGGTAAGGGACACCGAACCGTAGATTATCCGATGGTCCAGGSGTACGCCGCCGGGTTGGTGGCCCAGCGCTGCGTGGAAGAGGCGGGGACATTGGAAGACTCGGCACTGCGGGAAACGGCGGGACGGCTAGATTTCTCAACCTTCTACGGACGGTTCAAGATTGACCCGGTCACTGGCTGTCAGCTCGGACGCTCGACGGTTCTAGTCCAGTGGCAGCGAGGGCGGAAGGTGATCGTTGGTCCKWMGGACCAACGGCAAGCGCCGATGGTATACCCCTGGCGGAATCAGCCGTAAATACCTATATTAGACTTTGGTACTCCTCTTTGATCGGGTGCTGGRGGAGTGGGAAGCTGAAGAACCAAGGAGCATCGATATGCGGCTAAAAGACCGGGTCGCGATAATTACCGGAGCCGGGCGCGGCATCGGCCGGGCCATTGCGCTAGCATATGCCCGGGAAGGGGCCATCATGACTCTGGCAGCCCGGAGCGCCGGCGARTTGGAAGAGACRGCCCGGTTGGCTCAGGAGTTGGGGGCCGCCACTCATATCGTGCTGACCGATGTGACGAAACAGGACGACGTTGATGAGATGGTCCGCCAGACTGTGGACCGGTTTTCCACCATCGATATCCTGGTGAACAACGCGGGCATCGGGGGGCCGGTAGGACTGCTGCAGGACAACGACGTTGCCGAGTGGATCAACACTATCCAGGTGAACGTGGTGGGCACTTATCTATGCTGCCGGGCGGTGTTGCCGGTGATGATTGCCCAGGACAGGGGTAAGATAGTCAACCTGGCCGGAGCCGGCGCCACCGCGGCCTGGCGTAACACCTCGGCTTACTGCGCCAGCAAAGCGGCCGTCGTCCGTTTAACCGAGAATATCTGGCTGGAATTGAATGGTAAGAACGTTCAGATCAACTCCCTGGGGCCGGGCTCCATCGATACYCGGATGTGGGAGCAGTTGCGGGACGGCGCGGAGTTAGTCGGCGACAAGGACCTTTTCGAGCTGGGAGTGAAAGTGACCGGCGGCGGMGGAGCGTCCATAGACCGGGCCGCCGACCTAGCCGTGTTTTTCGCCAGCGAGGAATCCGGCAAGCTGAGTGGGCGGCTGATCAGCGCCGTAGCTGACGATTTCGATAATCTGCCGCCCCGCATTCCSGAGATCATGGCTTCCGACGCCTTCATCGTCCGCAAGGTGGAGTTGGATTAGGGCCAATCCCCGCCACAACTAGAAATATATCGCTGGCGACGTAGGTCCCTAGGGTTTCATTGRWCCGACTGAACGAACCGCTGGCGCAAATGGTGCTCTGCATCGTCACAAATGGTACGGAGGACGTCGCCCGCAGGCTTAACAGCATCGACGAATGCAGCTGCCTTGCCAAACCAAGCTGAGCCCACCTCGAGGTCGCCGCGCTGCCTCGCCTCAGCGTAGGCTGGGATTATCTCATCCAGGCGGTCTCGGAGTTCATTTTCCCGGCCGTGCCACTCCTGGGCGAACCGGTTATTATAGGCGCGGCCAGAGACCCTTTCAGGCCAATCCGGGTTGCCAGCTAATCCGGTATTCAGGATGTCAAATACCTGGGTTTGAATGGTGTTTTCCCCGTCGCTGTCAACAATCAATTTTTTGTGCGCATCTGCAACGTCGGAGGCTTCTTGAGCAGCCGTGAAGACAGTGCCCATCCAGGCTCCATCGGCGCCCGCGGCTAGCACGGCTGCCAGGGAGCGCCCGTCACCGATCCCCCCGGCGGCCAGTACTGGCAAGTCTGGAAACTCAATGACGACACGGACGAGAAAGGGCAACARACTTAGTGTACCGGTATGCCCMCCTGCATCGYTACCTTGCGCCGCCAGGACGTCGGTCCCGCCGGCAACAGCCAAACGAGCCCCGTCCATCGTTTGAACCTGGCAAATTGTAACGGCCCCACTTTCTTTGGCACGCTTCAACCAGGGCGTAGGATCGGCGAAGGAGAAGAGGATAACCGGTACTTGCTGTYCCAACACAGCCTCGAAGTTCTGWGGCGCTCGCGGAATGTTTTGGGTGATGAAGCCACCGCCGAAAGGTTTAGTCGTTTGTGAGCGAATGTGCTCGATCTGCTGCCTGATGTAGTCAGGATCGTAGGTAYTGGCAGCATTGACGCAGCCAAAAGTCCCCAGTCCTCCCCCCGAGGAAACGGCGGTCGCCAAACTCCCGCCGCTTGCGCCGTTCATGGGSGCGGAGATGATTGGGTATTCAATTCYCAGGCGTTCCGTAATATGCGTCTTCAGCATTTACCTACCTCCCCATTCGCATCTGTAGCGGGAGTTGTGGTACCGGGGGGAGACCATGGCAACAGACCGGTAATTGGCTGGCTCTGGATCGCGATGTCATTCCCGGGACTCCGAACTCCTACTCCAACTCTCCCCCGTATTGGGGGGCGTTAGAGTGGGGGTGCGTTCGTGTTCTTAGGCGAGCACGATCAATGGAGCTTACTCTTCAAGTTTGACCGGGTTGCTGAGCACCCCGATCCCCTCGATCTCAATCTCGCAGATGTCGCCGTCTTTCATCTCACCCGGMGTTCCCGGCGTGCCAGTGTAAATCATGTCGCCGGCTTCCAGAGTGACGTACTYTGAGCAGAAGGATATTAAGGTCGKGATGTCGAAGATCAGATATGTAGTGCTTTCGCTCTGCAYCTCTTTACCGTTGATGCGGCCGGTGACCCGGATGTTGTGGGGGTCCAAGTCGGTCTCGATCCACRGACCGGCGGGGGAAAAGGTATCCGTGGACTTGGCGCGCCACCAATTCCGGTCTTCCTCTTGCCAGTCGCGGGYGCTGACGTCGTTGYCGCAGGTGTAACCCAGAACGTGCTGCATGGCGTCCTCTTTGGAGACGTTGCGGCAACTGTCTTTCATRATCACAACCAGCTCGGCCTCAGCGTCYAGCTTWTTCGTTCCTTTGRRCCGGATGATGGTGTCGCCCGGTCCGATGACCGAAGTGGGCGTTTTGTAGAAGACCATGGGCACGGGTGGACTCGTCTGGTCATTAAGGTGGCTGGAGTAGTTGAGCCCGATGGCCAGGATTTTGCCCGGTACGCAGGGCGCCAACAGCTTGACGTCGGTCAAGGGATGAACGTGGTCGATCACTTCGTGGGGTTCGAAGGGGCTGGCGCTCAACTGTTTCACGTAGTCGCCCTAAATGATTCCATAGCTGATCTGGCCGTGGGCGAGATACCTGAGATTCTCATCGATGTTTCTCCTGATTATTGGAGTTGGACGGTTTATCCGGCCTCAACCGGGCGCGCCGGACGCAGGATCAACGGCGTGGGCTCAACGATTATCTCCGTCTACACCAGCCATTGCAACCATTTCAAAAACGAACCTTAATATCGCCGATACTCCACCTTACTAGGACGGAATCGGACTGGGGATACGCACGGTTAGCCCTCGATTGACTGGCTTTGCGTGCTCGGCTACACTTCCAGCCATCGTAAGGACCTTTACGGCAGACCGGATCGGTTTATCAACCCGATATTTGCCGATATTTGSGTAAAAGAGGTGACTTCAACGAGATGAGTATTCCAGAATTTGACGTAGCCGGACAAAAGGTATTGTTGGTTGGCGCAGGCCGGGGAATCGGCAAAGGCATCGCGATGGTGTTCGCCGAAGCGGGCGCCGATGTAGCCATCACCGGATTGACCGAGACCGGTGTGAATCAGGTAGCCAAGGAAGTCCGGGCTTTGGGACGCACCGCACTCCCGTTGGCGGGTGACGCCACCAAGACGGCCGACATGGACCGGATAACCGAGCAGGTGCTGGGGGAGTTCGGCCATATCGACACATTGATCAATTGTGTCGGCGACTCTATACACAAGCCCGTGGTGAAACTACCCGGCGGCGACATCGAAGGGATGACCGAAGAAGATTGGCATCATGTGATTGACATAAACCTAACCGAGGCATTTCAAGGATGCCGGGCCGTTGGCCCCCACCTGTTGGAGCGCCGCCAAGGTTGCGTGATCAACATCTCTGGTTGGGCGTCCTTCAGGGGCCGTCCCGGGTACTCGGCCTACGACGCGGCTAAAGCCGGACTGATGCGTTTTACCGAATGCTTGGCCCAGGAATGGGCGCCATTTGGTGTTCGGGTCAACACGGTTGCGCCTGGGTCGTTCCCAGACCCAGACCAAATGTCCGCTGAGGCCTATCAGACCCGCCAGGACACTGCCGCGAAGCAGATCCCCTTGGGTCGGACTGGAAAACTTAAAGMACCKGGTTATCTGTCGGTGTTCCTGGCCTCCCCGGCGGCAGCCTACATCACCGGGCAGACCTGGGCGGTGGACGGCGGGATAAGTATCAAGCACCMGTGATTGATTGGTTATTGTTACATCCGCTGAGTACAGGTGCTGGTTTCGGCCAGGTCTGATAGCGTGCGGAATATTTCTGTTCTTTGATCGTKAACGACAGGAGCACTGCCGGCAGCAACAAGAATCCGGCCATGGTAAATGGTAGTGTGTAAGAGCCGGTCACGTCGAACAGGTACCCAGCGATCAAGATACCGGACGCGCCGCCAATCTGCCGAACTAAAACGGTCATACCGGTGATGATTCCCAGCGCGCTCAGGCCGTAAATATCGGCGGTCAAGGAAACGGTCTGAGGAGTGGTGGCCATAAACGAAAACCCTATGACGGCCGCAAACACCCATAATTCCAAGTTTYCCGGCAAAAGCAACAGGGCGATAAAGGCGCAACCCCTCAGTGAATAGATCAGCGTCAGCACGGTCTTGCGCTGCATCATGTCGGTCACCAATCCAGCAGTCGTGCTCCCTACGACGTTAAGCACCATYATGAATCCGAACGCGATTGCTGCTGCGGAAGGCGACAGGCCCCGATCAATGCCATAAGGCACAAAATGAACCAGCAAGATCGACGYAGTGAATCCGTCGGCAAAAAAACCASCCGTTATTTGCCAAATAGGCCAGGACCGGAATGACTCGCGCCACCGGGAGGTCTGCAACGGTCCGGCCAGATGGTTTGAATCCGGACTGACGTCGCCTTTGGGAGGCTGCGCGTCACCGTCGGGCCTCAACCCCAGYTTTTCCGGGTCGTCGTSCACTACCAGATAAACGAGGGGAACTGCCACTAACAGGACAATCAAGCCGAGGGTCACCCAGGCCAGCCGCCAATTAGTGGCCTGGATCATGTAGGCGGCCAAAGGGATAATAAGAAGGCCCCCCAACGCTACACCTGCGCCGTTTAGCCCCACCGCGGTGGCCCGTCTCCGCCGAAACCATTTGACGATCAAAGCGCCGGTGTTGGCAGGAGAGGTCCCGCTGAAAGACGTTCCGGCTATCACTCCGAACATGAAGATAACGAAGAGAATGTGGAACGTCAGGCCAAGGGCTGYGGTGGCTAGTCCGAAAATGGTCAAGCTAACGAGAATCACACGCCGGCYCCCAAATCGGTCTAACGCTTTGCCCAACAAAGGCTGCATCAGGCCGTGGAAAAGGAAACCCATAGAAGCCGCGATTGAAATGGCGCCGCGGCCCCAGCCGAATTCTTCGCTCATGGGGATCACGAAAACACCGAAGGCGCCGCGCGCAGTGACGATCGCGACGATCATGCAGACCGCGACCACGTACCACCCGTGGTAAGTGTGTGTCCCGCGGGCAAAAGCCCTCTTCATAAATATGCCTCTCGGGAGCGATGTGCCTGCCGCTTTCCCATCTGCGAATTCGATATTTCCAATGTACCGCTTCGTTCACCCTCGTTCTATCCGGAACTTGTAATCAAACTTTTACCTAGTTACGCCAATGCGAGACCGCTTGCACCGTTGAACTCCCTTGCGTGGGTTTTGCTGTCCTAGTGTCACCGCTTAACGGCAACGGCTGGCGAGCCGTGTGGCTGTCCTGCTAGAGATGAAGGAGAGTCGATAGGGATGGTCTAGCGATGAAAACTGACAGTGTTCGAATCGGGCGGCGAAGCTGCTGTACGGGCCGGCAAATTTGACATTGCTTTAACAAAKTATCTTCCATAGAATCCGATATAAGGCCCTTGAATACTAGGACAAGGAGCCCGATGTGGGAACGTAGAMGGGCGGTTCGAGGGGGWTTGATGGTTAAAGTTCTTATCGTGGAAAACGAAGGTCTCTTTAGAGACATGCTAAAGATCTCTTTGGGTTCTATACCCAATATGGAGATTGTTGACGCGGTGTCCGACGGTCACGCAGCGATCCAAACCTCCAGCCAATTGCAACCCGATGTTGTATTGATGGACATAGAATTGGGCGGGGATCCCAACGGTATCGAGGCTGGGAGAACTATCAAATCAAACCATCCTGAAATGGGCATGATTCTTCTCTCCGCCCATAAGGAGCGGGAGTACGTGAGCATGATTGCTTCCGACGATCTCTCCGGGTGGTCCTACGTTTTGAAACAGTCGGTGACCGATGCCGGAGCTTTGGTTCGCGCGATCGAAGGAGCGGCTTGCGGATTGGYGGTGATGGACCAGGGAGTGGTCAATAGCATGAAGCCGCGTAGAGGCTCGGATACAGCCGGCCTCACTCCGCGCCAACAAGAAGTACTATCGATGATGGCCAAGGGTTACAACAACTCCTCCATCGCCGAAAATCTCGTATTGGGCACCAAGTCGGTTGAGAATTATATCAACGCCATATACCAAGAACTCCACTTGGGCCACAACGGCAACCTTCACCCCAGGGTCCAGGCGGTCCTGACCTACATCCGGGACAGCGCTTAAGGGATCTTCCCGCAACGGGCGCTATCGGTCTCGTGACTTTTGGCTGGAGACTAGATCCCCCTGCCCATTTTACGACAGGGGGTGAGTTTCCCTTGCGGCCCGGGCTGTCTTCTTGTCCTTTTCATTGATACTTCCCAGAACGCCTCTAGCTTGTATTGCGACTTCCTTCAGGGCTATCATTGGATAGCTAGCCGTACCTGAAGGACGGCGGGGAGATATGCGTTGGACTATCGCGGCGGCAAGGTTTTTAAGGATTTTAACCATGGGCCAGGGGAATCGGAATCGTCTGACTTGGTTACTTTCTCTTATTTCCGGTTAGCCGAAGCGGTAGGGTAAAACATCGTTGTGCCGGTGAACTCTGTTGGCGACGCTATCAAGTTAGAGGGATTGGAAAAGAGTTTCGGCGACTGGCCGGTGCTCTGGGACTTGGATCTGACCCTGGGATGGGGACAATTTCTCGTCATTTTCGGGGCCAACGGCGTGGGCAAGTCTACCTTGCTGCGAATCCTGTCAGCCCAGGCCAGAGCCGACGCGGGGAAGGCGTTGATCGCGGGTTACGACCTGCAGCGCAACCCACAAGCGGTTCGGAGCCGGGTTGGCGTCGTTGCCCATCAAACTTTTCTGTATGACGATCTGACTGCCCTTGAAAACCTGGTCTACTACGGACGCCTGTTCGGCCTTAATGACCCTGAAAAAAAGGCCGACGAGGCCCTTTCCAAATTGGGGATGGACCGCCGATCCGGCCAGCGTTTACGTAGCCTTTCCCAWGGAATGCAGAAACGGGTAGCTATCGCCCGGGCTATCATGCATCGGCCTTCTATCCTGTTATTGGACGAGCCGGAGAGCGGGCTGGACCGTGGCTCGGTGGAGTTACTCAGAGAACTCTTACAAGAGTGGGCCGAATCTGGGCGCGCCGTGGTCATGACGACCCATGATACCGAATTGGGGTTCTCGTGGACCGGCCAACTRGGTCTGCTGGCCGARGGGAAKCTCCATCTMMGTGGGCCGGAAGGGACCGGCGACTCTGCCGAATTTCTCCGGCGGGTAACTGTATCTCTGGGCGCCAGCCGATGATGCAGTTATTGAGGCCCGTCCTGATACTGGTAAGGAAGGATATCCTGCTGGAGTGGCGTTCCCGGGACCTAGTGGTGTCGATGTTGGTATTCAGCCTACTGATCGTGGTGGTGTTCAACTTTGCCCTAAACGTCACACCTCAGCGGGTTACCGTGCTGGCTCCGGGGATCATCTGGGTGACCTTTGCTTTCGCGGCGACATTGGCCATGAATCGTTCATTCGTTCGGGAGATGGAGCAGGGGGGATTGGCGGGGTTGCTACTGTCTCCGGTAAGCCGTGACGCCATTTTCTTGGGGAAAGCCTTGRGCAGCTTTCTATTCATGCTATTGGTTGAGGCCGCTTTGTTGCCGATTTTCGGCGCTCTGCTCAATTTTCCAGTGTTGTCTTTCACCTTGGTACTAACCATCGTGATGGCCACTTTGGGGTTTGCGCTGGTTGGCACTCTGTTCTCGGCTATCGCCGTTCAGACCAGATCGCGTGAGATCATGCTCCCGGTTTTATTCTTCCCGGTGATCTTGCCGGTAATCATCGCCGCGGTTGAGGCGTCTTCGGCCTCGATCGGTTCCGAGCCGGGCGTTGGGTTGAACCGATGGCTGCCTCTGCTAGCTATCTTCGACGCCTTATTCTTAGTAATATGTCCGTGGGTTTTTGCCGTAGTTGTAGAGGAATGATGCTGGAAAAGAAGAGGAGGTAGGACCGATTGCTGGGGAATGGCGTCCGCCAAAATATTACGGGTTATCTGGTGGTGTTGAGCGGTCTGTTCATGCTGGCGGACCTTTACCTGATTTTCGTGGTGGCTCCCACTGATGCGGTGCTTGGCCATGTCCAGCGGGTATTCTACTTCCACGTGCCGATCGCCATCATGTCCTTCCTGGCGTTCTTCCTGGTTTTCCTAGCGAGCATCGCCTACGTGGTGCGGCGTGACGGGAAATGGGACCGGCTAGCYCACTCGTGCGCCGAAGTTGGCGTGGTGTTTGTTACCGTGGCGCTGCTGACCGGAATCATCTGGGGCAGGCCGCTGTGGAACACCTGGTGGACCTGGGAGCCCAGGCTGACCACCACCCTCATCCTTTGGCTGATCTACGTTTCCTATCTGATGATTCGCTCCCACGCGTCTAACCAGCAGCAAGCGGCCCGTTACTCGGCGGTGGTGGGAATCGTGGGGTTTGTCGACGTTCCGATAGTGTACTATTCGGTGGTTTGGTGGCGTTCGATACACCCGTCYCCGGTGGTGGGYCCCTTCGCCCAGGCAAATGCCCTGGAGCCAATYATGCTGTGGATCCTACTTTTCTCCATGGTGACGTTCTTACTTCTATTTGCCTATCTGGTGGCGGAACGGACGGCCCTGAGGAACAGCGAGGACCGGCTCCGAGGAATACGGCTGGTGGCGCGACGGGCCGGGCGCTGATGCCAGTCTGAATTCTCTTCTCCTGACTTGAGGTGTTAAGTTTTATGCTGATCGTTCTGCTACAGGCCACGTTGCCGGCAGCTAATCTGCCCTTCCTATTKGCCGCGTTCACGGTGGCTTGGGTGGCCTTCTTCGCTTACGCGTTTTTCGTCAGCCGGCGCCAACAGGAGTTGCGTAAGGAGATCGCCGAATTGCGCCGGACGCTGGAGCAACAGGAACCGGAGGACGCTAGCTAGGATTTCAGTATATAATTGGGTAGTAGGGAAACAAGAGGAGAAACATTGGCTGAGTTGGAACCGGACTGGCCGGACTGGACAGAAGCTGAAGGCGAAGCAGAGCCGGAGAATCAGAGTCACCGTACCCGYTTCCTGATTCTTGCGGCGGTTGTTTCGCTGGCTCTTGGGTACATGATATACGCGGCTTTCCCTGGGAATGCCCTTTATTTCTTGACCGTGGGTGAGCTTATCAACAAAACAGATGTCCATGACGGACGAACGCTCCGGGTGTCGGGCAAACTGGTGGCTGACTCTTTCCTGAGAGAGGGAAGGACAACGGTTTCCCATTTCCAACTTCGAGACGAGAACGGTGGGTCGGCCGGGGAGTATCTATCCGCGACATATGTGGGGGTACTGCCCGACCTGTTCTTCAACCCACATTCCGAGGTTATATTGGAAGGCAGCTACGGCGAGGACCAGATCTTTCAGACAGACGCCATCCTGGTGAAGTGCCCATCCAAGTACCAATCGCTTCAGGAAGAGACGCTGCTGTCYAGCTGACTGCCCGGAATCGAAACGCGGTGATTATCCACGTCTATTGGGCAAGGCGACGGGAAACCTTCAGACCACCACGGAGTTGATCGACGTCTTTGCCAGCCTAACCCTTACTGCCCCGCGGCCGATATCCGCGATCAGGYATCCGGCTTATTTCTTTTCCTGATTGATGCGTTCCATGACCGAGTCGTGGAAGGTAGGAGGCGTTGACACCTTGGGGAACCGAGAAAGTATTCCGATAGTGGTAGCCAGAGTGTCAACGAAGGCGCGGCAAGGACCGCAGTTAATTAGGTGGGCCCGAATCRCCGACTGTWTGGGTGGGGCGAGGTCCTCGTCCAAATAGTCCGACGAAAGCTTGCGGACTTCTTCGCAGTCGTCGCCGTCGCGGTGAAATAGCTTTTTGAGTAGTCCGATCAATGTAACAAYCCCCAGGGYATTCTAATCTCATGTCCAACCAACAGCAACCGTCCTCATTCCAAAGAGCGGCCAATCATGGTGGTGGGTGGCGCTCCCCAACGCCTTCCCCTGAGTAGCGAATCGGCCTTCTATAGRCAAACTCATTACTTTAGATGCACAVTGCAGGTTAAAGGTATATTTCCTGAAATAATTGACAACCGATGGAATCTCAGACSACACAAACTTTTGAAGACATCGTAACCGAATACGGTGATTTCGTATTCAACCTCACCTATCGAATCCTGGGGAACCACGCCGATGCCGAGGATGCCTTCTTAGCTGCTTACCGTAACTTTGAACGATTTCGCGGGGAATCACGGGTCAGCACATGGCTGTATCGCATCGCCACCAACGCTGCCTTGATGAAGCTTCGCAAAGAGCGGCCTAGGCGGAACATCACCCAAACAGGATATGAAGAGATCGAACTGCCCAGCCCGGGCGAAGGTCCCGAGAAGCTGGCGCTGAACAGCGAGCTTCGCGAGCACCTTGAGCGGGGGCTGGACATGCTGCAGCCCAACCTTAAAACGGCGGTGGTGCTTCGGGACGTCCAGGGTCTGAGCAACGAAGAGGCATCTCAAATACTGGATATATCCGTCTCGTCGCTAAAGGCCCGGCTCCACCGGGGACGCATCTTCCTTCGGCAACACCTTCAAGAATATCTAGCCGCCAACCAGTAGCACGGCCGGGCTGTCTACCAGTCTGTCCCTGCGGATAGAATCCTTCAAAACAAAAGCTCCCCGSMTWAKSCGGGGAGCTTTACAGTTTCTGAGGCTGTGGTCAGGTCAGAATTCGAACGCGTCCAMCAATTCCTGCACGGTCTTGGGATTCGCCCTTGTCCACATCTGCTCCACTTGCTGATCCATGGAAGGGCGGAAGGTGTCGTTGTAAAGCACTCCCACGGGAACGCCGCCTTGCTGGAGTAATTGCTGGGCCGCGCCCTTGTCGCTAGTGTCGTGATCTTCCGGAATCTCCCACAGTCCTGGCTCGATCCCCTTTTGGACGTTCCCTTTGAGCATTTCGAAGGTGTCGTTATAGGTGGTGCAAGGAGATTGTACGTGTATTATGGAAAACCCCTTATGCTCCATMCCCWGGGTGATCAGCTTGGCCAACGGCCTAACCTGTCCGGAAAAGCCGGAAGCGATGAAGGAAACACCCAGGGTTAAATACAGCTCCAGGGGATTAAGTTGGGACTCGATCTTGCCGAAGGGGGTAGAACTGGTTATCTCACCGAGCTTGGTTGTTGGRGARCTCTGGCCTTTRGTAAGYCCGTATACTCCGTTGTCCATGATCACGGCGCAGATGTTCAGGTTACGGGCAGCCTGAGGCCCGATATGCTCGGCGCCGATGCTCAGGAAGTCGCCATCGCCGGCCACAACCACCACGTTCAACTCGGGCCTGGCCATCTTTACGCCCAGGGAGATGGGCAAGGACCTGCCGTGAATACCATGGAAGCCATAGGGCTGGCGGCCCTCTAGGAGATGAACCAGATTGCCAGAGCAACCGATGCCCGCGACCACCACGTTGTTTTCAATCGGAAGCCCCGTCTCTTCGAGACGGTCAATCATCGCCATTTCCAACGCCCTGCGGACCCCGAAGTCTCCGCAACCTGGGCACCACTTGAAATCGTACTCTTCGTTTTTCTTGCTCATACCCCAGCCGCCTCCTTCCTAACGRCCTCCGTAACTTCGGTGATTCGCTTTACCAAATCTCGCACTTTGAAAGGTAGGCCCGTATATTGGGTGATGGCCTCGGCTTTCACCCCTTGGGAACGCAAGATACTGGCGAACTGCCCCTGATAGTTCAGTTCCGGGACAATCACCAAGTCTTTCTTTTTGAGTTCTTCCAGCATTTTGGGAGGCAGCGGATTCAGGTACATGGTGTAGAACCAGCCCACGGGAACCCCCGAAGCCTTCATCTGATTATAGGCTTCCAGCGCGGGACCCTTCGAACCGCCCCAAGGCATCATGACGATGGACTCGTCGACGTTGTCCGTTTCGTACTCGTCTTCTTCCAGAAGTTTTATTTTGCTGAAACGCCGCTCCGTCATCTGTATGTGGCGGCTGGCCAAGTGAGTAGTGTCCCCCATGTCGTCATGCTCACTGCCGTTAGCGACGTATGCTCCCGGATTGCCGGGTAGCGGCATTGGGGACAACTCGAAGCCGGCGTATCGATGGTATCCGTTGGTCCCTTCGTAGACCTGCCGTCTCTGATTCTCAACTTGGGAAAGGTCAGGCTTGGCGATGTTCTGCACGCGCTCTGCCAAAGCCATCTCGGTCATCAAGATCACCGGCCCTTGGTACCGCTCGGACCAGGTAAGAGCCTTGATCGCGCCGTAGAAACACTCTTCCACCGTGCCCACCGCAATGATTGGCATCTTGACATCGCCGTGTGCGGGGAACATGCAAGCCATCAAGTCCGATTGTTCCGTCTTGGTGGGCAGTCCGGTAGCCGGGCCGCCCCTTTGCACGTCCACGACGACCAAGGGAATCTCAGCAATCCAACCTAGCCCTAGACCCTCACTCATCAAGGAGAATCCCGGTCCGGCGGTGGCCGTCATTGCCTTTTTACCGGCGAATCCCGCTCCCAGGATGGCGGTGATCGACTCGATCTCCGAACTTACTTGATGGGCAAATTTCCCCTCGCCGACCAGGTTCCGTTCCATGTATAACAGAATAGTCGTGGCCGGGGAGATAGGATATCCAACGTAGAAGTCCAAGCCTCCGGCCAGCGCGCCCAGGGCTAAGGCTTCGTTTCCTTTCAGCATTATTTGAGCGAAGTCTGGCGGGTTTGGAGCAGCCAGGGCGCCCAGAGCGAGTCCGCTCTCGGAGATGTGTTCCCGGCCCAGTGTCATTGCCTGGATATTGGAACGGATAATTTCTTCGTCACCGGAGCGGCCGCGGGTGAATCTCTTGGTAACGAACTCCTCCAGATACTGCTGGGGCATATCCACCAGGTGGGCCAGAGCTCCGATGATGACCATGTTTGCGGCCCGGTTGTTTCCGGTGGACCGGGCTATTTCGTCGAAGGGAAGGCCAAAGCCTCGAGAGTCGCCTTCAAGTTGGAATTCGTTGGAGTTGAAGATGATGACGCCTTCATCTCGAACCTCGGAGTTGTGCTCGTCGTAGGCGTCCTGATTGAAGGCCACCAGTACATCCACGTCGTCACCGGCGCTTAGAACCGGGTCCACGGCGATCCGGGCTTGGGTCCACGTGGGTCCTCCCATAATCTGGGAAGGAAAAGTAGCGAAAGTTTGAGCGTGATAGCCGACTTGCGTGGCAGCCTGGGCTAATCCTTCTGCCGAAGTAACSACCCCTTGTCCGCCTTCACCGGCGAACCGGACGACGAAGTCACGCATTTCCATGTTTATGTCTCCCTGAGTCAGTATCGGGCAGATTGGATTTTAAGGTTAAGCCGATTGGCATGCAAGGGCTGGGGGTTGCAAAGGAGAAGCAATTTTCGCGCCACGCTGGGATATAAGGATTTTATGGCGGCYGTCATGGTGATTGTTCGGAGCRGCCCCATGGCGCCGTTCGAGGTAACATCGAGCCTCGGTTGAGGGGGAGCCATAAGGTCAAGCGTAAACAACCTTGTAGGGTTGTTGTTCATATCTAAAGTAGCGACTCGRATGTTACAGCAGGCACGGTCTAATGTCAATTAACTAGCGCCGGATAATGTCGGATAATATGTCCTCGGCGGCGTTGTTTCAAACTTCAGCGATATGCTAGAATCGCTATTATGGTGGACATAAAATACTGGGCGGCGTTGAACCTTGTGCCCAGATTGGGACCGGTAAGGTTTCGTAGGCTAGAGGCCTACTTTGAAGACATGGAAAAGGCTTGGAAGGCAAGCCTTAGTGAATTCAAGGCGGCGGGTCTTGACGATCGGACCGCCAGAGACCTGATAAGCCTTCGTGGCAAGATCACTCCGGAATCCGAGCTTGAAAGGATCCTACGCGCCGGGATAAATCTGGCTTGCTGGCACGATGATGATTATCCCGTGCGGCTGAAAGAGATCGCGGACCCTCCGCCAGTCCTCTATTTCAAGGGAACGCTTTTACCGTCCGACGAAAGGTCGTTAGCTGTAGTTGGTACCAGGGGTCCGACTTCCTATGSAAKGGAAGCAACGGCGGGGCTTACCGCCGAATTAGCGCACAACGGTATCGTCATCGTCAGCGGCCTAGCGAGAGGTATAGACGGAGTGGCTCATCGAGCGGCTCTGGAGAGCGGTGGCCGGACCATCGCCGTTCTGGCCAATGGTCTGGACATAATTTATCCCAGGGAACACACCAACTTGGCCCAACAGATCGTGGGCTGTGGCGCTATCGTCAGCGAATATCCTCCGGGCGTCCGGCCCGATTCCCGGAGTTTTYCCCGGCKGAACCGTTTRATCAGYGGCATCAGCCTGGGTTCYCTGGTGGTTGAGGCTGGGGAAGGCAGCGGGGCCCGCTGGACCGTGTATCATGCGTTGGAGCAGAACCGGGAAGTTTTCTGCGTGCCGGGCAGTATCTACTCTCCAATGAGCCGGCTGACCAACCGGTTGATTCAGGAAGGAGCCAAGCTGGTATCCAACGTTACCGATATTCTGGAAGAGTTGAACTTGACGGCGGTGGCACGCCAGGTGCAATTGCCCCTGCCGGTGGATACGGATAGCGATCCTGAGTCGGCTTTACTGGGTCTTTTGAACGACGATCCACAACACATCGATGACATTAGAAGAATCGCGGACATCCCCATTACGTCCGTAAGCAGTATGCTAACCATGCTGGAATTGAAAGGCCTGGTGCGGCAGGTGGGCTGCATGCACTATGTCCGTTTACGGGAGGTATCCCAAGTCTATGGTAACTAAGGCCAAAACCGCATCGAAAACGCGTGCTACTAAAGCTACTAAAGCTGGTAGCCGTAAATCCACCGCCAAGACCGCCAAGGGAACGAAGAAAGGCTCGTCCGTTAGAAGTGCGGCCGGGAAGCAACTCGTGATAGTTGAGTCTCCAGCCAAAGCTCGAACGGTGGGCCAGATGTTGGGCAACAAGTACGTGGTAGTGGCTTCCCAGGGCCATGTGCGGGACCTGCCCAAAAGCAAGATTGGGGTGGATATAGAAAACGAGTTTGAACCTTCCTACGTAATCATGCGGGATAAGCGGTCCATCCTCAACGACCTGAAAAAGGCCGGCGACCAGGCCAAGACTATTTATCTAGCCACCGACCCGGACCGGGAAGGAGAGGCTATCTCTTGGCACCTGCAAACGGCGGCGAAGTGGGACGAACGGCCCGATCCTCCCAAGCGCGTGGTTTTCCACGAGATTACCAAGGAGGCCGTGGAAGAAGCCTTCCAGCATCCCCGGGAAATCGACATGGATCTGGTGAACGCTCAGCAAGCGCGGCGCATCCTTGACCGTTTGGTGGGCTACCAGATCAGCCCCCTTCTCTGGCGGAGGGTGCAGCGCGGCCTGTCGGCGGGGCGAGTGCAGTCGGTATCCCTGAGAATTGTGGTGGACCGGGAGAAAGATATCCAGGCTTTTGTTCCCGTCGAATCTTGGACCCTAGAGGCCCAACTCCACAAAGAAAAGAGCCCAGCCGCCCGGCCCCATCTCTTCACGGGCGTGCTGCATTCGGTGAAAGGCCAAAAGAACCGCTTGACCATTCCCAACGAGGACGATGCCCGCGGGTTTGAGGCCGAGTTGAAGGATGCGGCCTACGCGGTGTCGAACGTGCGAAAACGGGATGTCCGGCAGCGTCCTACCGCGCCCTTTACCACCAGCACTATGCAGCAGGAAGCGGGTCGAAAACTGCGGTTGACCCCCCGCCGTACGATGTCCATCGCCCAAGAACTCTACGAAGGGCTCCAAGTGGGTGGCGGAGAATCGGTGGGACTGATCACGTACATGCGGACCGATTCGGTGCAGGTGGCAACGTCTGCCGTCAGCGAGGCCCGCGGATACATCACCGAAACTTACGGAAAGGACTATGTCCCGGAAAAGCCTCGGGTGTTCACCACCAAGGCCAAATCCGCCCAGGAAGCTCACGAGGCGATCCGGCCCACGTCTATCCGGCGCACTCCGGATTCCGTTAAAGCCTTCCTGAGCCGGCCTCAACTCAACCTGTACAGCCTGGTTTGGTCCCGGATGTTAGCCAGTCAGATGGCCGATGCCCGGACTGAAGCCACCACCGTGGATATTGAAGCAGCTTGTAAAGGAACGTCCAAGGTCTACATGTTCCGCTCCACCGGCTCGGTGCTGAAGTTCCCAGGTTTCCGGGCGCTCTACCTGGAAAGCATCGACGATGACGAATCCGAGGATGGCCGCCAATCCCTTCCTGAACTGGCGGCCGGCGACCGATTGGGCTGCGGGAATCTGGAGGCGTTGCAGCACTTCACCCATCCGCCGCCCAGATTCACCGAGGCCACATTGATCAAGGCCATGGAAGAGAAGGGTATTGGGCGTCCCAGCACCTATGCCCCAACTGTGGGAACCTTGCTGGACAGGAACTATGTGACTAAGGAACAAAACCGTCTTTTGCCTTCGGCGCTGGGAGTCACGGTTATTGATCTGCTCCTTGAGTTCTTCACCGACGTGATGGACCTGGACTTCACCGCAAAGATGGAAGAAGGGTTGGATGAGGTGTCCCGGGGGGAACGGGAGTGGGTCCCCATGCTGGGAGAATTCTATGGTCCGTTCGAGAAAGCCTTGGCCAATGCCGAAGAGTCTATGCCCCGGACCAAGGTGGAAGAGGAAACCGACGAGGTCTGTGAAACCTGTGGCAAACCCATGGTGATTAAGACCGGGCGGTTCGGCCGGTTCCTGGCTTGCACCGGATTCCCCGAGTGCCGGACCACCAAGCCGATCTTGWWCAAGATCGGTGTCTCTTGCCCCAAGCCCGACTGTGCCGGCGAGATTGTGGAACGGCGGGCCCGAGGCGGCCGTCGGCCATTCTTCGGCTGCACCCGTTACCCAGATTGCGACTTTATCAGCAACCAGCGCCCCGTGCCCACCCCTTGCCCAGAGTGCAACGGCATGATGGTGCAACAAGGCCGGGACATGCTTTCGTGCACCGTTTGCGATTGGCGTGAGGCCATCCTGGAGCCRTCCCYGGAGTTGACGCCAGTTGGCGATTGACCACGGAACACCAATTTMCGCCGAGTTGGTCCGMTTTGACGCCCTGGTTGAAGGTTATCCTGATTACCTTAGAGGGCAGCGGGGGCTGTCGGAAAACACGGTCCGGATCTACCTAGACGACATCGGCTCCTTCCGGCAATACCTCGGTTTGGAAGAGGTAACTCTGAAAGATATGGACCGGGCGATGCTCCGGGGATACATGGCCTGGCTGGCCACCGATGCCCTGGATGGCAAGGGATACGCCCGGGTCAGCATCGCCCGTAAACTCACGGTGTTACGTTCCTTCTACTTGTTTCTAGTGCAGCAAGGATTGTTCAAAGCTAGTCCGGTGCCGTCGGGCCGGAGTTACCGCGTGAAGGTCCAAAAACCCCTTCCCAGTTTTCTGGGACAGCGGGATGTGGCCCGGCTTTTKGATKCCCCGGATGARGCGTCTCCTTTGGGACTGCGGGACCGGGCGATCTTGGAAGTGCTCTACTCCTGCGGCGTTCGGCTGGGCGAAATACAAACCATGGACCTGCCTCACGTGAACTTCACCAGTAAAGAGATTCTGGTCCGGGGCAAGGGCTCTAAAGAAAGATGGGTGCTATTCGGCCAGCCTGCCGCCACGGCATTGCGGCGCTACCTGGACGARGGGAGGCCCCAACTKGCGATACGCCCTGAAYCGGCGCTCTTCTTAAACCGTTACGGCGCCCGGCTATCTCGCCGGAGCATGGAAAAGCTGGTCGGCCGCTACGGGATCCAGGCGCAGACAACCCTGGGGGTACATCCCCATACCCTGCGGCATTCCTTCGCTACCCACATGTTGGAAGGGGGCGCGGACCTGCGAGTGATTCAGGAATTGCTGGGACATTCCAGCCCCAGCACCACCCAGATATACACCCATGTCACCAAGCAGGAGGCCCTTTCGGCCTATCTTACCAACCATCCCCGCTCCGATATGCCGCCGGTTTCATCAGCACCTCCGGAGACTGATCCTGATGACTAAGTTCCTAGTGCTCAACGGACCGAATATCAACGCCCTAGGCCGCCGGGACATTGGTATCTACGGCGCTATGACCTTGGACGATGTGAATCGGGAAGTGTCTCAACTGGCCGATAAACTGGGAGTGGAGATCACTTTCTTCCAGTCCAACGTGGAAGGGCACTTGGTTGATTGCATCCAAGAGCATTTTGGGACCATCCAAGGGATCATCATTAATCCCGGTGCTTTGACCCATTACAGCTATACATTAAAGGACGGCCTCATCGACGCCGGAGTGCCGATCATTGAGGTTCATCTGAGCAACCCTTACGCAAGAGATGAATGGCGGCGTCATTCCGTCGTTACCGACATCGCCCGAGGCCAGATTGCGGGGTTTGGTTGGAGAAGTTATACTGCGGCTCTGGACATTCTTGCCGCGATAATCAAAGAAGAGGGACCGCAATGAGCGACCGCCTGGAGCGAGTGGCGGRTCAACTGGCCGAGAGAAATCTGGACGCGATCCTGATCTCGGCTCCGGAAAACCGCCGCTATCTCTCAGGGTTCACCGGGTCCTCGGGATACTTGCTCATCACCCCCAGCCGGGCCATGTTGTTTACCGACTCACGTTACTCCGAGCAGGCCGTCAATCAAGCGCCCGATTTTCAGGTAATTCARGTGCGAGKCGGTTGGGGCTGSTTGGTGGAGCAACTCAAGGAAWCCGGCGTTCAWCGGGTTGGATTTGAAAGTCGGCATATGACCGTGGCTAATTATGAGAAAGTACGGGATGCCCTGAAAGAAGACGGGAATCTGGGTAAAGTTTCGTTGGTTGCTGCCTCCGGCATCGCTGAAGAGCATCGAGTGTTTAAAGACTCGGAAGAGATGGCGCTGCTGCAGAAGGCGATCGACGCCTCGGACTCGGCGATGGAAGCTGTCTGCCCTACTATTCAAGAAGGCATGACCGAGAAGGAAGTCGCGTGGCGGATGGAAATGGCGATGCGGGAGTTCGGCGCCGACGGACTCAGCTTCGACACCATCGTGGCCTCCGGTCCCAATGGCGCGATGGCGCACCATATGCCCTCGGACCGACCCATACAGGCCGGGGAGCCCATAGTCATCGACATGGGAGCAATAGCAGACGGGTATTGCTCGGATATAACCCGCACCGTCGTGGTCGGCGAGCCTGACGAGACTTTCAATAAGATTTACGACATCGTGTTGGGGGCCCAACTCACCGCAATAAATACGGTAAAGGCCGGTATGAGCGGTGAGGACTGTGACGGATTGTCGCGGATGGTCATCGCCGAGGCGGGKTAYGSAGATAATTTYGGCCACAGTYTGGGTCATGGCGTCGGCTTAGAGGTTCACGAGAGCCCAAGGGTTGGCCCCAACTCCCCGGAAACCCTGGAGCCGAACATGGTGTTCACCGTGGAGCCCGGCATTTATTTAACGGGCTGGGGTGGCGTCCGAATCGAGGATATCGTGGTCCTTGGAGACGATGGAGCAAAGGTCCTGAGCAAAGCTTCCAAATAAAGCATTCAGCNNNNANNANTCAGCTGTCAGGACTCAGCCGGCGCCGCGAGCAGAAAGATTCGCCAGAATCAGAAAATTGAACGGACGTGACCCGGATTGCCGCTGCAAGGAGGCGGAATCCTCACGCCTGAACCTACAGTAGCTGATAGCCGATGGCTGACAGCTTGTTACCGGAAGGGAGGTTGGAATGAGCATCAACTTTAGCGATCTAAGCAAGGGAATGGTCATTGAATTGGACGACCAGCCCTGGCAAATAATGGATTACGAGCGCCACAAGATGCAGCAGCGGGCGCCCGTTACCCGAATAAAGATGAAGAACCTCCTCAGCGGAGCGGTAGTAGAGAGAACTTTCCAAAGATACGACACCTCATTCTCCATGGCGGACATCGAAAACCGGCGGACCCAGTATATGTACACTGACGGGGACTATTACCACTTCCTGGACGAAGAAACCTTCGACCAGTWTGAACTGGACATCAGCCAATTGGGCAAAGCCCTCGATTATCTGAAAGAGCAGATGGTTGTTGAAGCCGTCTTTTACAAAGGGAAGGTGATTAACATCAACCTTCCGACTCACGTAGATCTGGAAGTGAAAGAGACCCCGCCGAATTTCCAAGGGAACACCGCTCAGGGGGGCACTAAGCCGGCCACCCTGGAAACGGGGCTGCGGGTAACCGTGCCGACCTTTGTCACCGCGGGCAATATAGTCCGGGTGGATACGCGCACCGGAGAATATACCGAGCGAGTTAGCTAGCTCAGTGGCTGTATACACCGTCAGCCAAGTATCGCAACATGTTAAAGAGGTCTTGGAAAGCGACCCGCTACTGGCCGACGTGCTGGTGGAGGGTGAGGTTTCCAATCTCCGGGTCTCTTCCGCCGGCCACTCTTATTTCTCCCTGAAAGACGACCAAGCCCTGCTTAACTGCGTCATGTTTCGCGGCCAGCCGGGAGCGGAATTGCTCGCCGGTGGCACGGCGGTTTTGGTCCATGGGCGACTCCAGTTCTACGAACCCCGGGGCACCACCGACTTCATGGTGGATCTGGCCATGGCCGCCGGGGTGGGCGAATTGGCCTTGGAATTAGAACGGTTGACCCTACGCTTGGAAGCCGAGGGGTTGTTCGACGAGTCTCGAAAGCGGCCCCTACCGTCCTTCCCCAAGGTCATCGGCGTGGTGACATCCCCCTCCGGCGCGGTATTCCATGACATCCAAAACGTCATCCAAAGACGCTACCCTCTAGTGGAGCTTCTACTTGCTCCATCGTTGGTGCAAGGCCCGAAAGCCGCCGCTGAGATCGTCTCGGCCATTGAAGGCCTTAATCGGGACGGCCGGGCCGATGTCATAGTGCTGGCGCGGGGCGGGGGCGCTTTGGAGGAGCTGTGGCCCTTCAACGAAGAGATCGTGGCGAGGGCCATCTACGCCAGCCACATCCCCACCGTCAGCGCGATAGGTCACGAAACTGACTTCACCATTTCTGACCGGGTGGCCGATCTGAGAGCTCCGACGCCGTCGGCGGCGGCGGAGATCGTGGCYCCCGACCAATACGTCTTGAGACAGCAGTTGGACGAAGTTCTAGCCTATCTTGACCGGGCCTGGGCCTATCAGGTGGATTCGCGCCGCGACGATGTGGCCCGGCTGTCAGGAAACYTTGAAGGAATCCTGCCTGATACGGGCAACTGGCGCCGGAAGGTCGATGACATTGCCAGAGGCGCGGGAATCACCCTGACCAACCGGTTGAAAATCATCCGTATGCAAGTGGAAAACCGGGAAGACCGGGTGCGCGCCCTGGATCCCGTTGCCACGCTACGCCGGGGCTATTCCGTGGTTCAGAAACGGGTCACCGGCCAAGTTGTAACCAATTTGGACCAGGTTGAAGATGGTGATGCCCTTTCTATCACCGTCAGCGACGGTCAAGTAGAGGCCACCGCCGGCCATGCGGTCAAGCCCAAAACCGTCATCAGGAAGAAAAAGGCCGTGGCCGCGGGCGCCGGTATGGAGCGCCTGATCTAGGTCCACCACGTGTTACCAATGGATTCCGTCAGGAGATTTATTCGGCACGATTCGTCTACGGGGCRGTAGGGGAAWTCCGCTTTCAGGCTAAACCGGGGAGACGTTGGATATGGCTGACTCACCAGAACCTCAGTCTACACAAGAACTGGACACCCTTTTATTTGAAGAGGCCTTTCGCCGCTTGAACGAGATGGCCGAATCTCTGGATGATGGGGGCTTGAGCCTCGCCGACGCTACTGCTCGATATGAAGAGGGCATGAATCTGGTCCGGCGCTGCAATCAGTTGTTGGATGAGGCCGAACTGAAGATCACGAACTTGAAAGACAGTTTCTCGTCGAACTCAGACGAGGAAGAGTGGGAACCACAGGCGTAGATTTCTCCGTGTTGGATGTTGGGTGGCTATGCTTAATATCGGCTGGTTTTCCACCGGGAGAGGGCCCGGTTCTCARGGATTGTTGCGATTTGTCCAGGACCGCTTGGCAATAGGTCTATTGGATGCCCGCATCCAGTTCGTTTTCAGCAACCGGGAGCCCGGCGAGGCCGAAGGTTCGGACCAGTTTTTTGAGCTAGCCGGGAAGTACGGCTTGCCCCTGATCACTCTCTCCTCCAACAAGTTCCGGAGAGCGCTGGGGGGCCGGTTTGCCGACCATCGGGACGAATACGACGTCCGGGTGATGGAATTGCTAGGCGAATTTCAACCGGATATCTGCGTGCTGGCCGGATACATGTTGATCGTGGGCGGCGACATGTGCCGCCAGTATTCCCTTCTGAACCTGCACCCAGCTTTGCCCGACGGCCCCACCGGCACTTGGCAAGAGGTTGTYTGGCGTCTGATCGAAACCAAGGCCACCCAGACTGGCGCAATGATCCACCTGGCCACCGAAGAAGTGGATAGGGGGCCGTTGATCTCTTACTGCACGGCGCCGCTGACCGGTTCGGAGTTCGATGTGCATCGGCAGGCTTTGGAACAAAGGAATCTGGATCAGGTGAAGGAAGACGAAAGAGAGGAGTTTGCCCTGTTTCAGTTGATTCGTCAGGTCGAATATCAGAAGGAGCCCTACCTGCTATTTGAGACACTGCGGGCTGTAGCCGAGGGACGGCTAAGCATCAGGGATGGCGAGGTATTTGCCGGGACGCACTCCGGCCGCCTAGGGACAAATACTTTTCAAGGTATATGCCTGGACCCGGAGATWAAACGGGCAATSGCTTCGGAACAAATCGGGAGCGGTTCTTAGGCTGACTTTTCCACCAAACCCAGGGATATGCTCAGGGGTTCACCGGACTCGCCAATCAGAACCGGGTCTTCCGATCCTTCAACCGCCTCCCGTCCCACTATGCACCGCGCGACATCGGTCAATGAAGGAAGCTCGTACATCACGTCGAGCAAAGTCTCTTCGATGATGTAGCGCAGGCTCCGGGCGCCGGTCTGATGTTCCAGAGCCCGCTCGGCGGCGGCTTCCAGCCCTTCCGGGGTGAATTCCAATTCCACACCGTCCATGCTGAATAGCTGTTGGTATTGCTTTACTATAGCGTTCTTAGGCTCGGTAAGTACTCGGACCAAAGAGTCTTTGTCCAGGGAATCCAGGGACACGGTTACCGGTAGCCGGCCCACCATTTCAGGGATGAACCCGAATTGCAGCAAGTCTTCCGGAGCAACTTGGCTTAGGTAATTAGGTTCCTCTTCTTCCCCACCYCTGCCACCGGCGAGGAAACCCAAGCGAGAGGAACCGGACGCCAGCCTTCGAGAGACGATGTCGTCCAAGCCGTCAAAGGCCCCACCGCAAATGAACAGGACGTTACGGGTGTCGATCTGCAGAAATTCTTGGTGAGGGTGCTTGCGGCCTCCTTGCGGCGGCACGTTGGCGACGCACCCTTCAATGATCTTGAGTAGCTCTTGCTGGACGCCTTCGCCGGATACGTCCCTGGTGATAGAGCGGTTCACGCCTTCTTTGCGGGCGATTTTATCCAACTCGTCGATGTAGATGATGCCATGCTCGGCCCGGGCCACATCCCAGTCGGCTGCCTGAATCAAACGGAGGAGGATGTTTTCCACATCCTCCCCCACATATCCAGACTCGGTGAGCGACGTCGCGTCGCATACGGCGAATGGCACATCAAGAGTGCGGGCCAGAGTTTCGGCCAAGAGGGTCTTGCCGCAGCCGGTAGGGCCCATCAGCAAGATGTTGGTCTTTTGGAGCTCAATATCCGAGGAGTTCTTGCCGTTCCAGATCCGTTTGAAGTGGTTGTAGACGGCCACGCTCAGRATCTTTTTRGCCCGATCTTGRCCGATAACGTAGGTTTCCAGGTTGGAGTAAATCTTTCGGGGAACCAGCGRTCCGTCATCCCCCCGGTCCACCGCTKTCTTGGGGGYCTCTTCTTCAACCAAYTGGTTTAAAACTTGGATACAATCGTAGCAGACCGCCGCCCTTCCCTGTCCAGCCATAACCAAACGGGACCTTGCCTGRGATTTCTCGCAAAACGAACACTGCGAGAKYCTCGGCGCGTTTTTATTGCTGGCCAACACTCACCCCCAGATCTACGAAGATACCTCCGAAACCGAATCCGATAATCCCTTKCCCGTGCCACCCTGGTTGCCAGGCTTTRCCGGCCTCGGGAACCGTAGGGYTAATCTCATCTTTGGATTCGAAACTATTGGGTCGACGATGTTTTATCTAATCTTTTTTCTCTTCGCTGGAGTCCTTTTTCTCTTCGCCGGAGTCATCGGATGTGTCTGATTTGGAACCAAGTATCTCATCTACCAAGGAGTATTCGACTGCTTGCTGTGATGTGAGATAAAAGTCGCGGTCCGTATCCCTNSYGAWCKTGKYRKMWGYWYGWMMRKTGWYWTCNSWYAKKMTGNWWACGTWTCRKSWSKTRMARSCGGAGAATCTCCCGGGCGGCGATCTCTATATCACTGGCCTGGCCCTGGGCGCCTCCCATCGGCTGGTGCATGTGGATGGTGGAGTTGGGTAAGGCGTAGCGTTTTCCCTTGGCGCCGCCGGACAGCAATATCGTAGCCATGCTGGCGGCCATGCCGAGGCATATGGTGGACACTTCGGGACTGATAAGCCGCATAGTGTCGTATATCGCCAAGCCGGAACTAATGACTCCTCCGGGGCTGTTGATGTATATGCTGATGCCTTTGTCCGGGTCTTCCCGTTCGAGGAAAAGGAGTTGGGCGATAATCACGTTGGCCATGTGGTCGTTGATCTGAGTGCCCAAGAAGATGATCCGCTCTTTCAACAGTAGAGAGTAGATATCAAATGCCCGCTCTCCCCGGGGACTGGTTTCAATAACCATGGGAATAATACTTTCGGGGACAAACAATCCTTGTTCTCCAGCCGTCTGGCCGAAGCCCGCTGCTTGGTTGACCGATGGATCTTGGGGGTAGTTAAGCATCTGGTTCTGCTCCTTGCTCTGGTACTTCRGGGTCCGGCGAACCGGCCGCAGTGGTTTCTTCTTCGGTGTCTTCGGCGTTGTCATCGTTGGTAGGCTGGTCATCAGACACRGGGGCYGCCGCCCCGGCGATCTCCACCAAACGGGTCATGACCTGACGGTTTACCAAGGATGACCGTATAGACTCCCGGGCGCTTTCGGAGGAAAGGGAACCTCTCATCGATTCCTCGGAATCCCCCGCTGTGGCAACTATGGAATCAATCTCAGATTGGATGTCTTCCGGCGAGACTTCGATATCTTCTTCCTGGGCCAATTTCCGGAGCACCAAGTAGGTGTTCAGCCGCTCCTCGGCTCTAGGCCGAAGCTCCTCCCGCCACTCCTCGCTGGTTTTCCCGATGTAACCAAGGTAGGTATCCATATCCATGCGCTGGCTGCGCAACGATCGCTCACGTTCCTCGTACATGTGGTCCAGTTCTCGCTGATAGATCAGATCTGACGCCTGAATCGAAGCCGTTTTGAGCAACTCTTGCAGGCTGGCATCTTGAGCTTGGCGCTCCGCGGAGGCTTCGGCGTCTTCCCTTATCCGCCCTCGCACGAAGTCTTTGAGGGCCTCCATGTTTTCATAACCGTCCCTGATCCCTTTGGCGAATTCATCGTCCAACTCAGCGAGCAGCTTCTCTTTAATGGAGAGCACTTCAACTTTGAACTGACAATCTTTACCGGCGTATTCCTCTTGGTTGTGGTCTTCGGGAACGGAAAGGGAGAACTCTTTTGTTTCTCCGGCGGCCATGCCTTCCAGGTTTGCTGAGAACCCGGGCATGGGCATGGGATTGTCTTCTTGCGGGATGAAGTCGACCTCTTTATCGTTGATGGCTTGTTCCCCTTCGATGGTGCCATCGACGTTCAAGTTCAGCAGGTCACCAAATTGGACGGGGCGTTCCACCGGGTCCCAAGGGGCCGCTTCAGATCGAAGCTGCTCAATGACTTGGTCCACCTGGTCGTCACTGACCGTTACCGGTTCCCGGTCCACGTGGATACTTCGAAAATCGCCCAGGTCCACCAGCGGCTCTAAAGGAACAATCGCTTTGAATGATACGGGTTCAATCTCTAGAAGTTCCAACTGGGGGTCGGCAAAGGCTTGGATATCTTCATCGCTGAGGACTTGGTCCAGGGTCTCTGGAATCATGAATTCCAGCGCTTCCTGCACCAAAGCGGTGCGGCCCAAATGACTTTCTACTATTGATCTGGGGGCTTTACCAGGGCGGAAACCAGGAATCTTAACCCGGCTCGCCAACCGGCGGTAAGACCGGCCGATGAAGGGCTCTTCGTCCTCGGACGCCATGGTTACATTGAGGGTGATATCTGTGGGGGTTACGGACTCCTTGGTGACGATCACCGYTGACTAACTCCGTTCYGTTGAGATGKTGTGGGYYCTGARTYCTTGGGGRTACMSGAYGCYAGGCGTACTGAACACTGCCTTCCCCTCCCCACAYCGSCGACGACTTKTGAACTTGGAATASGCCTCAGTATAGCATAACCACCCCTTTGTTAAAAGGTTACCGGCCTCACGCAAAAAGGCYAYCGGCCTCACGCGCCCGGATGGACGGCGRTGATCACACGCCGTCTATTCAAGTGCTAGATGCGCGAACCTTAGCCGTATTGGTTCTGTCCCTACCTATATRAAGGATAGCGATGAAGTACCGAACTAGGGAAASGTAGATCACCGCCCTAGGAACGGCTTGAGACTTTTATTTGGCCAAAACATAAAAAAGGTWTAAAAATAATATTAAAAACCGTTGACATTTACATACCCTGATTGGTAAGTTTGCCCAAATGGCGCGGATAAAGGTTTTGAGTGGACTAGAGCCCCATCGCCTTGCCGCACCAACGCCGGCGCAGGCCGTAAGGTACTAGCATCAGCCGGCCAACTTTGGCTAACCTGACGATTAGCAGGATAGCCGATGGATCCCGGAACGGTAGCCTTTTAGAGTGGGTTAGGGGAAGAATCCCTGATCTGCTAATAAGCGATCACCTAACGAGTGGTTCCGTGGTGATCGGGCGGCCGACACAGTATGACAGCGGTAGGCAAGSTGCCCCAGGGCGGGCCAGAGCCTACTGTTCTGGGAGACACGGTGGTTCTTGCGGCAACGACAATCGAAAGGCCTTTTTACGRATCTTGGAGCGGCAGGGTGAMGGAGTTCACTGGTTCCGCTGACCAAGGCTCTGTTTTCCATCAACCGGTTCTTCTCTCCGAAACGTTGGAACGACTGTTGGTGCATCCAGGCGGCGTTTATCTGGATGCCACCGCGGGCGAAGGTGGACACGCCTCCGCCTTGCTTCAAGCCTCAGYTCCCGGAGGCCGGGTGTTGGGCATCGATCGTGACCCCCGTTCTTTGGCCAGGGCGGCCGTTCGTCTGGAGCGATTCGGCGAAAGTTTTATTCCCATTCAAGGTAATTACAGCCAAATGGTGGCTATGGCCAACKATCACGGAMTCGACCGGGTTGATNGKGATRYTSNATRSAMWWRKGKMWRYSTTSYYSCSWGNTTGWTMYRYYWGSAWWTSRNTYCARKWKNCGRWCKRWTKAWSMSYTRKWYATGCGATACGACCCCAATGGGCCTCTTTCCGCGGACGACATCGTCAACGCCTACTCTGAAGAGGACCTGGCCAACGTTATATTCCGGTATGGTGAGGAACCCCGGTCCCGCCGAATCTCCCGGACGATCGTCCGCAACCGGCCCATCAACTCCACCGGCCAACTGGCTTCCCTAGTTGCGGCAGCTTTGGGTCCGGGATCAAGGAAGGGAAACCGGGTACACCCAGCAACACGTACTTTCCAGGCACTCCGTATAGAGGTCAACGATGAGTTGGCTAGCGTGGAGACTGGATTAKCTGCGGCGATCGATCTATTGGCCCCCTCTGGAAGACTGGCGGTCATCAGCTACCACAGCCTGGAAGACAGGATAGTTAAGACTGCCTTTCAACGGGAGTCCGCCGCCTGTATCTGCCCTCCGGGACTTCCGRTATGCGTTTGCCAGCACGAGCCTACTTTGAACCTAATAAATCGCAGAATAATCAGGCCATCTTCGGAGGAAGTGGCCGGTAATCCACGAAGCCGCAGCGCCCGRATGCGGGTAGCGGAGCGCCGCTGAAGGGTCCGGCAAKGCCCAACCAGGATGAAAGGACGGTATTGATTTGAGTAAGGAAACGTTCTACACCGCTGTTGACATCGGCAGCAATAAGGTCTGCTCTATCGTTGCTAGGGTGGGTGCTGAAGGGGATCTGAAGATCTTGGGGACCGGAATGGTTACCTCCCAAGGGATGCAGAAAGGCCGCATAGACAACATAGATGAGGTCAAAGTCGCCGTTAAATCCTCCTTGGAAGAAGCACAAAGGTACATCGGCCGGGGAGTCATCTCCGGAGTGTATGCCGGTGTTAGCGGGTCCCACATCAGTTGTCTTAACACGAAAGACATGATGGAAAATCCCAGCGCCGATGAAGATATTGGTCCTCAGCACCTGGATCAGTTGATCCGGTCGTCCTTTCCCAAAGTGGACCCGTCTCAAGAGATTCTGCACATGATACCCATTGGGTATGAAGTCGATGGCATGGAAGCGGTGCGAAATCCCGCCGGGCTTCACGCCAAGCATATAAACGTTGAATCCCATGTAGTGATGGGAGACGCGGCAACGCTAAGAAATACGGTTAAAGCCATTGAGGCCAGCCGGGTTTCGGTCAGGAGCTTGGTCGTGGAATCGCTGGCGTCTGCTGAGTCCACTCTGACCGGCGACGAGAAAGAGATGGGCGCCGTATTGGTCGATATCGGCGGCGGGACCATTGATCTAATGATTTACCGTCAGGGAAACCCKTGGTATTCGGCGGTGATTCCAGTGGGCGGCAATCAACTCACCAGGGACCTGGCCGTGGCTATGCGCATCCCTTATTTCTTGGCTGAAGACATCAAATTGAAGTGGGGTAATGCCTTGCCTGAACTAGTTCGGGCAGACGAAGAAGTGGTGGTGCCCAGCTTCCAAGGGCAGCCTCGAAGGATCGCCAAGCGCAAAGACCTTTGCGAACCCCTGCATGCCCGGACAGTGGAAATGCTTAAACAGATCTTGTTGCGGGTCCGCCAGTCAGGCCTACGGCAACTTCCAACCGCCGGGTTAGTGATTACSGGAGGATGCGCCGAGTTGCCCGGGATACGTGAACTGGCTCTGAAAACMTTGGGAGGTYCAGTTAGGTTGGCCTACCCTCAGGGCATCGCAGGGCTGCCTACGCAATTACAAAAAGCCAGCACCTCCACCGCGGTGGGACTGCTGCTTTGGGGAATCAAACATCAAGGGGAAAGGCGCTCCTATAGCACCAGAGACCGGACGGTCAAAGTCCACAGATCTCTGCGGGAGCGGCTGATGGGAGGTCGCAAACAAGAGCAAGGCGTTCAAGTCGGGTAACCGCTGGGGATTGGCCCAGCCTGAAGACCKTATCGCGATGGCGACGCGTGATCGAATCAACAACACTGCGACGCCGAATGATACCGGAACAACCAGTGTAAAACAGGATAAAACTCGTGATGTGGAGGGGAAACCATGGTTTTGGAAAACTCAGCGTCTTGGGAGCCGGCACGGGAAAACTTGGATCCTTTGAACTTGATGCCCGAAGGGGGCCTGGCCGTCCCTATTATTAAAGTTTTGGGTATAGGCGGAGGCGGCAGTAACGCCGTGAGCCGGATGTTTAAGGAAAAGTTGCCCGTTGTGGAATACTATGCGGTCAATACCGACTCCCAACACCTTTTCCGCTGTGATGTGGCGCACCGGATCGCCATCGGACAGMRMCWGNAMCCGGGGACTCGGTTCAGGCGCCCAACCCGACCTGGGTCGTCAGGCCGCGGAAGAGAGCCGGCAGGATATCGAGAAGGCTGTCGAAGGTGCCGACATGGTTTTCCTGGCCGTGGGTATGGGCGGCGGCACCGGCACCGGCGCGTCGCCGGTGATTGCCCAGATCGCCAAGGAGTCGGGCGCTTTGACCGTGGCCGTGGTGAGCAAGCCCTTCTCCTTTGAAGCCAATAACCGGCGCAAGAACGCCGAAGARGGGATCGCCCGTCTCAGGGACCATGTGGACACGGTCATCGTGATCCCCAACGACCGGTTGTTGACCATGAACACCCAGGGCGAGCAGACCTTCACTTGGGAAGACGCCCTCAAGATGGCCGACTCCGTTTTGCAGCAAGCCATCCAGGCCATCGCCGAAGTGGTTACGGTACCCGGCGAGATCAACGTCGACTTTGCCGACGTGAAGACCATTCTCAGCAACGCCGGTCCCGCCTGGCTGGCCATCGGCAAGGGCCGGGGCGAAAACCGGGCGGTGGAGGCGGCCATAATGGCCACCAAGAGCCCGTTGCTGGATATYGCCATGGACGGGGCCAAGCGGATCCTGTTCGTGGTCAGCGGCGGCCCAACCCTTAGCCTTAAGGAGGTCCAGGAGGCCGCCAACGTCATCCAGGAAATGGCCGACCCGGACGCCAACATCATCTTCGGGACCTGYCGTGACCCCAAGTTGGACGACGAAGTAAAAATCACCATGGTAGCCGCTTCCTTCCCAGTGATGGCGGACAATGACCATGCCCGTGAAGCCGACCTGGAACGGCTGTTGCAGGACGTAATCCCCGAAAGCGAAGAGGAACTGGACGTTCCCAGCTTCCTGCGCCGCCAATCGTCCTCCAGGAACCGGGGGTTCTTCAGATAAACTAACCGGGCTAATATGATGTGGCGCCYCCGGAAAACCATCCGGGGGCGCCACATGGAAAACCTACTGGAGCATGAAGCTCCACCAAATATGAGGAATATTCTCGGARGCCTGGAAGCAATAATACTCTTTCCTTAGTAACCTTAAACAAATAGGCGCCGAGAACCTTATCRAGGCCGTCCCACTATGGGGCGGCCTCTACTTTTTTGTCGATGGGGGACGTTGCCCCCGAGCCCTGGATTCGATAGCCGACGCCAATGGAAACAACGAGAACGCCTATTATGCCGAGGCCGGAGATAGGGAGTAGGGATTTCGCCCAGAATATCGGCTGGTATTTCCGAAATCCGCGATTACTTGCCTTGTTGTAGTGGCTGTGGATCGTACCAAGGGGACATAACATATTGAACGCAAATCAGTTCGGAGCCTGAGAGGCGGAATCCGGCGCGTTTCTATTGACTTTGGCTATACTCGAGTATACAATCTGACTACTATCGGTGGTAGTTTGACATAAAACCTACACAGTATGTAGTATTCTTAAATGATTTCGGAATTATTTTAAGAAAATAGTCAAGATATGCATTGTCCTTATTGTACATTCAGTGATTCCAAGGTAACCGATTCCCGGGTGGTGGAAAACGGCATACGGCGCCGGCGGGAATGCCAGCGTTGCGGCCTTCGATTCACCACCTATGAAAGGATTCAGGCMRCCGCCCTGATGGTGTCCAAACATGATGGGCGGCGGGAGGAATTCAACCGGGAAAAGCTGATYATTGGGATCAGGAAGGCCTGCACCAAACGCCCGATCTCTTCCCGGACCATCGAGAAGATGGTGGAGGATGTTGAGGCGGAGCTGCAACATCTGGGTCAAGTAGAAGTCCCGACGTCCATTCTCGGCTCCATGGTGATGGAACGGCTGATGAAATTGGACCGGGTCGCTTATATAAGGTTTGCCAGCATTTATCAGGACTTTCAGCAGATCGAAAGCTTTGAGCAAGCGGTGCAAGACCTCAGAGAAGAGAACACCCAGCTACCTTTAATGGATGTGCYGCCCGGAGAACCTAGCCGTAAAAGGCGGAGGACCGCAAATGGCCAGGCTCGCCAGCGGGGCCGAATCTCAAAACCCAACGGCGATAGCAATATTCAAKAGTCAACCGGCGAACCAGAAGGAGATAACKTTGTCAAACAATAGCTTGCAATCTTCCGTTCTTTMCAGGCTGCTTACCTTAAACAGCGATATCCACGATTTGGAATCTCAGCTGCGTCAAGAACCAGTGCCCCGTCTGCGATTGGAGCATCATATAAGGTTCGAGACCGACAAGATAAACAGCATAGCGGAAACTCAAGACGCCATCGATCAGAATGTGCGCGCCAGCTTAATGACTTGCTGGCTGGGAATGCCAGAAGAGTAGCACTCCTTTTCCCCGTGGCTATCACGACGGGCATTTGGATATAAACCGGTCGAACTCTCGCGATGCKCCGTCGCTGCCAACTGGCTGCCYGTCCTGTTATTACATGGTTAAAGTGAACCGCGGAAATGCCGCCCTCCGTCGTCCTAGGAAGGACCACAACCGAGGGCGGATKTCCATTTTTTAGTAGCCTTATTCACGGATCCTTCCGAGATTTATCGAAGTTCCCCATTTTCGTTCCGGGTACTATTGACTTTCCAAATATCKGCTTGTACAATTCGGCCTACCATTTATGGTAGCAATTTGGCCCACTCATACTCTATCTGGTATTTGGTTGGATTTTTATACACTTTTRATATTWGTTGAAAGAAAAAGCCGCTGACCCCTAAAGTTTTCCCTCAGGGGACTCATCGGTGGATCAAGCGGCGGGGCCTTCACTGACAGTAGGKCAAGGAAATGACAACATCGAGCGGTTAAGGTGTTACAGGTTGGGAGGTATGGCGGGATGGGTTACGCCGCATGTTCCCGCACCGTTGTTWCACCCTGTGACCCTTTAGGAGGACCCGGCAATGACAACCACTCGCGAGAGTTCTGATATATCGATTCATGACCGGCGGCGGGCGATCGCCCTGGCACTGTCAGAGGCGGGCATTTCCCGGCTGATAAACGAGCGGACTCAAGAACTGACTGAAAACGCCAAGGTGGTCTTGGACCGCCGCTACCTTTCTAAAGACCGGGAAGGCAACATCCTGGAAGACCCCAACGGCATGTTCCGCCGGGTAGCTCAAAATCTTTCCCAGGCCGACTTGAACTACGGAGCCACCGAAGARCAACGGCAAGCCACCGAAGACGAATTCTACGAAATGATGTGGCGCCTGGAATGTCTTCCTAACTCTCCCACATTGATGAACGCCGGCCGGGAGCTGCAGCAGCTTTCCGCTTGCTTCGTATTGCCGATCGACGACGCTCTGGACTCGATCTTCGACAAGGTCAAGCAGACSGCSCTGATYCATAAGAGCGGCGGGGGGACGGGTTTYTCCTTTACGCGCTTGCGTCCGGCGGGCGACGTGGTTGGCTCAACTGGGGGAATCGCCAGCGGTCCGGTTAGCTTTATCCGGGCCTTTGACACCGCCACCGACGTGGTTAAGCAGGGCGGCACRCGCCGGGGCGCCAACATGGGCATTCTCAACGTAGACCATCCGGATATAAGGACTTTTATCCAGTCCAAAGAAGACGGCCAAAACCTGAATAACTTCAACATCTCCATCGGCATAACCGGGGACTTCATGGAACGGGTGAAGTCGGGTGAGGATTACGACCTGGTTAACCCCCGTACCGGARTGGTGGTCCGCCAGGAGAACGCCCGCGAGATATTTGAATTGGCGGTGGAGATGGCCTGGAAGACCGGAGATCCCGGTTTGATTTTCCTGGACCTGATCAACCACTACAACCCCAATCCTCAGTTGGGAACGATCGAGAGCACCAATCCTTGCGGCGAGCAACCCTTGTTGCCGTTTGAGTCCTGCAACCTGGCTTCGGTTAACCTGGCCCGCATGGTCCGGTACCAGGAYGGTGACGTGACGATGGATTGGGACCGGCTGGCAAGTGTGGTGCGGACCACCGTCCATCTCTTGGACAACGTAATCGACATGAACAACTACCCCATCAAAGAAATCGAGGAGATGAGCAAGACGACCCGCCGGATCGGGCTGGGAGTGATGGGGTTCTCCGACCTGCTCATCGAGATGGGCATCCAATACGATTCCGAAGAAGGCTTGGAGCTGGCGGAACAAGTGATGGCTCGTGTTAATCACGAGACCGCTTCAGCATCCAGCGAGCTTTCCCATATAAGAGGCACCTTCCCGGCGTGGGCGGGCAGTACCTATAGTACTCCAGGTCCCTTCGGGGAGCCGCGGCCCATGCGCAATTCGGCTCCYACCACCATTGCCCCCACGGGCACGATCAGCATCATTGCCGGTACCTCCAGTGGCATTGAGCCGCTGTTTGCCCTCAGCTACGTCCGAAACGTGATGGACAACACCCGTCTGGTGGAAGTCAATCCCTACTTCGAGGCAGTGGCCCGGCGGGAAGGGTTCTACTCCGAAGCATTGATGGAACAGTTGGCGGAGACGGGTAGCCTAGAAACCCTGGATGTGCCTGATTGGGTAAAAGGAGTTTTCCGCACCTCCCACGACATCAGCCCGGAATGGCACGTGCGGATGCAGGCCGCTTTCCAGAAATATACCGATAACTCGGTTTCCAAGACGATCAACTTCCCTCATAATGCCACGACGGATGACGTGGCTAACGCTTATACCATGGCCTACGACCTGGGATGCAAGGGGATCACGGTGTACCGGGACGGTAGTAAATCCGGGCAGGTCCTAAGCACGGGCGCGACCGGCAAGCAAGATGAATCGGACTCTGGCGCCGCGCTGGCAGAGTTGCTGGGAACGGGCCAATCCGGTTACCAAACACCGCGGCGGCGGCCCCAGTCCATCCGCGGCGTCACCGAGAGAGTGCGCACCGGTCACGGCAACATGTACGTGACCATAAACTTCGACGAAGAAGGGACCCCCTTCGAAGTGTTCGGTAATCTGGGTAAAGCCGGAGGCTGCGATTCGGCCCAACTCGAGGCTATTTCCCGGTTGGTATCCCTAGCCCTTCGCTCTGGATTGGATCCTAAGATCGTGATAGAGCAACTTAGGGGAATCACTTGCTGCCCGGCTTGGGATGATGGGACCTTGGTGCGTTCGGGTCCTGACGCCGTCGCTCTTGCCATGGAGCGACACACGTCAGAGGCCGCGGCCTTGCCGATACAATCCGGCGAGAACGGCGTACAGGTAAAGCTTCTAGCGGAAGGCGGAAACGGGAATGGCAATGGGAATGGGTCTAAAGGTAGCGGCTATTTCCAGGCCCGAAAATGCCCCGAATGTAACACGCCGGTCATCTACCAGGAAGGGTGCTTGATGTGCGTTTCCTGCGGATGGAACAAGTGCGAGTAAAGATGAAGCTAGGTCTMGGAAATCGTTGGAGACTGGAGAAACTTGCCAACCGGCCGGGSGCCGGGCGSCTGATYAGTATTTTTGGGGGCAACAGGCAGGTGCGGGTGGTGGAGTGTTGGGGTCGCCCAACGGTACAGGTGGCTAAGCCTCGTAGGTGACAGTGCAATGCACCTGCCTGCCCTCCTCCCTGAAGCCCCCGGTTGGCCCCGGGGGCTTCTCTTTTCCGGTCAAGATTCKTCWGYTWCCAGACCGGCTGTAATCGACTYATCAGTTTTCCRSAMTTTGCGCCKTGGACCGYGTTTCGGGCCGCCTGAKTTGCYCCTATCAGGTGCTATAATCTCGGCAGCGCCCAGGTTGGTCCAAACCGGTAACTCCATTCAAACAGATTACCGTCGCAAATGTCCAGCATTCAGGAGACGTAAATATGGCTGTCATTGAAAAACCCGCCATCGCCATAACCATGGGAGACCCCTGCGGTATCGGTCCGGAAGTAGTGGTCAAAGCCCTATCCCAGGCTTGGGTTTATGCCTCCTGCAGGCCCTTGGTGGTGGGCAACGTTTATGCCATGCAAAAGGCGGTGGAGTTGACGGGGACATCACTACGCATAAACGAACCCGACGACCCGGCGACGGCGGGAGATGACCCTCAGGTGATCGACGTCCTGGATATAAAGAACCTCAACCCTGAAGACATCACCGTGGGTGAGATCAGCCCAACCTGTGGCAAGGCGGCCATGGAGTGGGTGACCCGGGCCGGGGAACTGGCGTTGGCCGGCGTGGTGGCCGGTCTGGCGACGGCGCCGCTGAACAAGGAAGCAGCCAGCCTGGCCGGGTATCAGTCCATCGGCCACATGGAGCTTCTGCAGGAGTTATCCGGCGCAAAGACGGTAGCCACCATGCTGCTGGCCAAAAATCTGCGGGTGGTGCACCTCTCCACACACCGGTCGTTGCGGATCGCTTGCGACTACGTGAAGAAGGACCGGATCCTAGAATTCCTTCAGTTGACCCACGACAACTTCGTAAGCTGGGGGTTYAAAAGTCCGAGGATCGGCGCGGCCGCCCTTAATCCCCACGGCAGCGACGGCGGATTGCTGGGCAATGAGGAGGCCGAAGAGATAGCTCCGGCGGTTGAGGCGGCCCGCCAGCKGGGTATCGACGTCACCGGCCCCGTGCCGGCTGACATAATCTTCCATCAGGCCATCCAAGGGCGGTACGATGCGGTGCTGTGCATGTTCCACGATCAAGGGCACATACCGGTCAAGGTCTACGGATTCGAGGAAAGCATCACCGCTAATCTGGGTTTACCCTTCGTCCGCACTTCGGTGGACCATGGCACCGCTTTCGATATCGCCGGCAAAGGCATCGCCAGCGAGGTTAGCATGCTGGAATCCATCAAGCTGGCGGTGGGCCTGGCCAAGGGCAACGGACTTTCGGATTTCTGATGCATCGGTCCAAGAATTCCGGAATATAGGGCATGCCCGATTTAGCCACGGTGCTATAATGGGCMTTAGATATCGTAACTGTATGCTAAAGTTATCATTTCCCCGGATGCGTGGGGTCCRGGAAATTGGTCTCCCGTTGCTGAACAGGCACAGGGTGTGAAGTATCACCCCCATCCTAAGCTTCCGCCTTGGASGGGGAAGGGATAATTGATAGAGATGTAATGGCGATGAAGTTAGCGTTTATCGGGGGCGGCACCATGGCTGAGGCGATCCTTCGCGGTGTGTTGGACGCCCAAGTTGCCGCTCCAACCGATGTAGCCATCGGGGAGCCCAGACCGGAACGGCGGCAATTCCTCTCCAGCGAGTTCGGCGTGCAAGCGCACCAGGGAAACCTGGATGCGGCTAGAGAAGCCGACCTGCTGATCTTGGCCATCAAACCCCAGGACCTGCCGGTTATATTTCAGGAACTTGGGGAACGTCTTAGGCCGGAGCAGGCGGTCCTCTCTATAATTGCCGGGGCCAAGATGTCCACCCTYTCAAAAGGTTTCAGTCACGAATCAATCATTCGGGTGATGCCTAACACTCCAGCCCAGATCGGCCAGGGAATGAGCATGTGGACCTGCTCCCSCCAGGTGAGYGASCAACAGCGGGATTTTACCCGGTCCATCGTGTCAACCGTAGGCAAAGAAATCTATGTAGACGATGAGAAATACATGGACATGGCGACGGCGTTGAGCGCCAGCGGCCCCGCCTACGTGTTCATGATTATCGAAGCGCTGATCGACGCCGGGGTTTACGTTGGGTTGCCCAGAGACATGGCGCGAACGATGGCGCTCCAAACCGTATACGGCAGCACTCAACTGGTGATGGAAACCGGACGTCACCCAGCCGACCTGAAGGATATGGTGGTTTCCCCTGGTGGGACTACCGCCGAGGGTCTGCAGGTATTGGAAAGGGCCGGCGTTCCCGCGGCCATCGTTGATGCGGTAAATGCCGCGTTCCAAAAATCAATCAAACTTGGACAGGGGTAGATAGGGCGGTCTATGGTTCTTCTGCAGTGGTTTTTCAATGCGATATACATCGTGATTTTCGCCAAGGTGGCCCTTTCGTTCATCATGCCTATCGCCGGGCAAAGGCCCCATCCCACGTTGGTCAGGATAAACCTGTTGGTGAACCAGATCACCGAGCCGATTTTTGCCCCCATAAGGCGGTACACCGTGTTCAGCGGGATAGACTTCAGCCCGTTCGTTGTCATCTTGGTCGTGGCTCTGGTTCGAAGTAAGTTAGGGGTATAGACYAYYCGSKGCGCCKKGCCCAGGCCGTGACKRCWACCCRWTTCCCYTCGGACGTGCTGATTCCTTACKTACATCCAAGGRCCATGTGCCGGAAAGGTGGATGCTATGTCCACTGATCGTGCAGCCCAGTTKCGAGATGCCGGCCGTTTGGCCGGACAGGCTGACGTAGCCATAGTAGTCGACAGCGCCTGCTGTTTGCCCCCRGATCTGATACGCCRATGGAACATCACCCTAGTCCCCCACGAGTTGATTATCGATGGCCGCTCATATCGTGACGGCGTCGACATCAGCCCCGGCGAATTTTACAAGATGCTTCGCGACAGCCGAGTAGTGCCCACCACCGCCGCCCCCCGGCCCCAGGAGTTTCTTGACGGAATGCTGGCCGCCGGTGAGTTGGCGAGTAACATCTTATGTATTACCGTATCGGCCAAATTCAGCGTGGCTAATCGGTCGGCTCTTGCCGCCGTCGARACGGCCGGCGAGAGGTTGCCAAATTGCCGGATCAAGGTCATCGATAGCCAAGCGGCGGCGGGCGCTTTGGGCCTCATTGCCTTGGCGGCAGCCCGGTGGGCTCACGACGGTTACGGCCTGGAACCCATCGCCGCCCGGCTCGAACGGTTGATACCCAGGGTAAATCTGCTGGCGTTCTTAGACAGTTTCGACTATCTGAACCGCAGTGGACGGGTGGGCAAGATCAAGGCGTGGACCGGCTCTCTTTTGGGTGTCAGACCATTGACCGAGTTGCAAGGCGGCGAAGCCCGGTTGTTGGAGCGGCCACGGAGCCGCCTCCGGGCGATGGACCGGTTGGTGGCTATCATGAAGCAGCGTGTAGGCCGTGCGCCGGTAGTGGTTAACATAATGGAAGCCGGCTCCCCGGAGGATGCCTTGGCGATCGAGCGGCTTATCCAAGATGAGATCAACTGCCAGGAGATGTTTATCAGCCAGTTCTCCCCGGTCATGGGAGCCCATACCGGGCCCGGCCTGCTGGGCGTGGCTTCTCATGAGATCGAGGGCGAATGGAATCACGATTCGTATATGGAATCAAACCAGGCCGTTTGAARTTTGAGTAGCGAACCTTCCGAACAACGTCAGCCATTTGGCGGCCTTTCCATCGCCCTAGTTCAAGAAACCGCCGTTCCTCTGCGCATTGCCTTGGCTAGAGAATTCGCCCTAACCCAGCCCGGGCCGACTGACAAACCCTGCCTCATTATATTGTCCGGACTGCCAGGGACCGGAAAATCGCATTTCGCCAAGGCGTTGGGGAAACGGCTGCCTTTGTTGGTATTGGAGAGCGACCGGCTTCGCAAGGTACTGGCGCCCAACCCCAAATATACCCGGGGTGAAAGTGCCCGTCTATTCGCCGCCTGCTACCTGCTGATTGAAGAGTACCTGCTTCAGGACCGGCTGGTGCTGCTCGACGCCACCAACCTGACCGAGGGTTTTAGACAACCCGTTTACGAGATCGCCGATCGAGTATCGGTCCCGATGGTCTTGGCACGTATTACAGCGCCCGGGGAGATCGTCCGCCGCCGTCTGTCCGACCGGGGAGCCGGGATGCATCCCAGCGACTATTCAGACGCCGGATGGCGRATCTAYAGYAGGATGTATCCCCACGAAGAAACGATCGCCCGGCCCCACTTGAACGTGGACTCTTCCGGTGACATATCCCAATCGGTGGAAGAAGTGGTACGGTTGGTGCAGTCTAACAATCGTGCTACCCTGGCTTAATTAATCGGGAACACTTCCAGCCTCGACTTGTTTGTTAGAAACCGTAACAGTTTAATGGTCCGACATGCTCAAGATTCCCCTATGAACCGGCATAACAGGGCCGGCGCGGCCGAGGACGGGTGCGGCCGATGAGCGGCGTTCGGGCGTTGCCCTACGCCGAGCTGCCTCCTACTTATCATCGCTGGAAGTGGCGCGTTCTGCTCTCTTTCTGCGTTTTCTACCTTTTTCTTTACCTGGGGAGGTTTAACTTCTGGCCGATAGCCCCCCTCGTCCAAGAAGACCTGGCGCTGACCCACTTAGAGATCGGGATGATCAACGCCCTGCTTTTGTGGGGCTTCGGGTTAGGTGATCTGGTCCACGGGCGTTTGGCGGAAGCCTACGGCTTGCGGTTGTGGGTGCTGGGGGGGGCCGTGCTTACCACAGTGTTCAACTGGGTGACCAGCTACGGCGGCTCGGCGATGTCCATCGCCATACCCTGGGGGATAACCGGCTTCGTTAACGCGGCGTGCTGGAGCCCGGGGATCAGCATGATCTCCCAATGGTGGCCGCGGAGCCACCGAGGGGTCGCCATGGGGATCCTCGGCACGTTCACCGGCGGGGCCATGTTGCTGATGTGGTGGATCTCCGGGTTTGTCGGCGCCGAGTTCGGTTGGCGAGCCGCCTTCCGCTACCCGCCGTTAGTCATTACCCTGCTGGGTGTCGCGTTTTTCTTTTTGGCAAGAGACCGCCCCGCCGACGTTGGCCTTCCCGAATACATAGAAGACGACGAGGTCTCGGCCATCCCTGAAGCGATCTCGCCGGAGCGTCTCAGGGGGCTTGGTCCATACAAAGAGCTATTGTCCAACCCACGGTTTCAGCTGGCAAGCCACGTGAAGGGACTGGAGAACGTGGTTCGGTACGGCCTGACGACTTGGGTGCCCATCTACTACTTCACCAAGGGCGGACTTTCCATAGAATCGACCATCTTGGTTACCGTCCTGCTGCCATTGGGATACATGATTGCCCCACCTTTGTCCGGATTCATATCAGATCGCCTACTGCACAGCGCCCGGCGGCCGATGGTGTTAGTCTCATGCGGGATCAGTGCCGTGACTCTCGTCGCCATCGCCCTGGTTCCGCCAACCAATGTCGCCCTGGGAGCGTCGTTGCTATTGATCGGCGGTATCTCCATGGGACTGTCTCCTATCTCGACGGTAGCGATCGACATTGCGGGAAGGCGGATGTCAGGCACTGCTTCCGGGCTGCTGGACGCCCATGGCTACGCCTACGCCGGGCTTCAAGCGATCATATTCAGCTTCGTGTTGGATATGACCGGCAGTCCATGGCCCATCGTTTTCCTGTCCATGGCCGGGGCCCGCGTCCTAGCCGCCGGCATGATCGCCACTGTAAAGGTCTAGCACCCTTCCAACCTGCGCCGGATCTTCTCCCCAGTCGTGAATCGGCCACTATTTGTCTTGACAACCCTTTGCAGTTTGATAGAATATGTAAACGCAAACGGTTGCAACTACCTTTATTGGCCGAAACAGAATGCTACAGCATCAACAAGCGATCGATGTTCTCCGGGAGAAGGGCCACCGCCTCACCCCCCAGCGAATACTGGTTCTCTCCATAGTTGCCGATGGTGGCGGACATATGGGGGTGGACGAAGTCTTTCGCCGGGCCAAAGAGGCGTATCCCTACATGGACATCGCCACGGTGTACCGGACYCTCCATCTGTTCAAAGACCTGGGCGTGGTAACCGAGGTGGCCATCGGCGACCGCCTGCACTACGAGTTGATCGATCCCAGYGGCCCCCACCATCACATGGTATGCCGTGTTTGCAACGGGGCGTTCAACCTAAGCCCTACCTACCTGGACGAGTTCAGGGACACTCTGTTGGAAGAGTTTGATTTTGAGCCTGATCTGGAGCATTTCGCGATCACGGGGACGTGCTCCGGGTGCCGGTCTGGGCGAAATACCCCGCACCAGCACTAAAGACAGGCTGCCGCCATTTAACGAGGAGACATCATGGAGGAACAACTAGCCGAGCTGGGTTTGCTCGCGGCCTTGGTGCTGGGATTGATTCTGGGTTCCAAGCACTCTCTAGACCCGGACCATGTGGTTGCCGTATCGACYATTGTCAGTGAATATAAGAACCCGCTACGGTCTTTCTGGGTGGGTGTCTCCTGGGGCTTGGGACACACCACCACACTGTTAATCATCGGTATAGCGATCATCGCTCTGCGGCTGACGATACCGGAGCGGATGGCTCTGCTCTTTGAGTTTGGTGTCGGAGTGATGCTGGTAGCCCTGGGCGCCCAGGTCATCTATAGCTTCCGGAAAAAGAAGGTGCACCAGCACGCGCATGGCCATGAAGAAGACGAAGCGCATCAGCACTTCCATTCCCACTCGGCGACCCCGGAGCACACGCCGGCGCACCACGAAACGCATGGGATAGGTAAGCCTTTCCTGAGGAAGAAGTCCTATTTGGTTGGCACGGTACACGGGGTGGCCGGGAGCGCGGCCCTGRCGTTGCTCGTGTTGGCTTCCATCGAGTCGCCGTTAGTGGGTCTGGCCTACATCCTGCTGTTCGGCTTGGGTTCGGTGATCAGYATGGGGGTAATGACCGTGATCATCGGCCTTCCCTTCGTGGTTTCTGCCGGTCGTTTGCCCAATATAAACCGTACGATCCAGTTCGCCGTGGGAACGTTTAGTATCATATTCGGTGGGTTTTTGATGTATCAGATCGGTTTTGTCGACGGGTTGTTCTAAAGGTTAATTCGCCAACCCGCGGCTGGGTCCTTCGACAGGTTCAGAACGAAAGGGAAAGAGAACTTCCACCGTTCKTGGTGAGCTTGTCGAACCACTTTTTAAGAGTTGATCCCCTCTTATCTCTTGAAAAAGAATGTTGAGGGGATTTTCTTCGCTGGACGGCAGGCGTSCCGGCCACGTAATATTAKRGTTAACTCAATAAATTCAAACATCGGGGTGTCACTTAAATGTCGATTGAAACAGTAGCGATCCTCAGTCCCGGAGATATGGGCCACGCCGTGGGCCAGTTGTTACGGGAGCATGAGTTGCGGGTTGTTACCTGTTTGGCGGGCCGGAGCCAGCGGACCAGGGACCTTTCGGAATCKGCCGGCATCACTGACGTGGCGAACCTGAACGACATGGTTGCTCAATCCCAGATAATTCTCTCCATCTCCGTCTCCGAGATGGTGCCAAGCATCTGCCAGGAAGTAGCCGCAGCGATCAAGGCCACCGGAGCGGATGTTCTGTTCGGYSAGYSWNAMCGCCMWCRSKSCKCWGGYYGMSNCGRCGGATGNGNNNAWCCNCNWTNNCATCACCGAGGCGGGCGGCCGGTTTATCGACGCCTCCATCGTGGGTAGCCCACCCCGGAACGGTTCCAGCCCCCGGTTCTACGCCTCCGGAGACAACACCTCCGAGTTTGAAGGATTRGCCGACTTTGGATTAGACGTACGGATCGCCGGGACGGAGGTAGGACAGGCTTCCGGAATCAAGATGTGCTATGCGGCAATGACCAAAGGGTCGTCGGCCTTATATTCCGAATTGCTGATGGCCGCCGAGATGATGGGACTTTCGGATTTCGTAAAAGCGGAATTCCAAAGCAGCCAACCAGCGATATTGCAGCGGATGGAGCGGGGTTTGCCCGGCGTTCCCGCTAAAGCCCGCCGGTGGGTTAGCGAGATGGAAGAGATTAAGGACACATTCGACCACCTGGGCCTGACTCCACACTTATTCCAGGGTGTAGCCGATATGTACCGAATGATCGGTAGCACTTCCATGGGTGACGAGACCCCTGAGAGCCGGGACACGGAGCGAAGCCTGGAGGAAACCATCATGGTTCTCGCCGAGTGGGTTCAGGCGCATCCGGCGTAAATCATTGGCAACGGTTCTTCGCTGACTACATCTGTAGGCGTGGCGAAGCCCTTGGCCGTCATCGCTCCGAAGTTAGAGTTGCCAACCTTCAGCCGCACGCTTCGTCATTCCGACACCAGCCCTTCGGCGGAAGGGCGGCGAGGAATCTCGGTTGACGGCTACAACCAGGCATGAGACTCCTCTCCTTCCGCCGAAGGCTCGGAGTGACACGAATCGCCCATTATCGTGGGCTGTGGTGCTGGCGCCAACCAGCATGAACGATTCTGAGGGAAGCGAATAATCTCTCATTGCGATGGGGCTAGATTCTTTCGTCKCCCCGCTCCTCARAATGACATATCGGTAATAGAAAGRGTYCCGGCTTAGCGTGATTGCCGCCGGGACTCTTTGACTTGCCGGGTAAACGGGTAAGTTGGCTAGGCTTCAGTCTGCTCAGTCTGGCTGCCCTTGGCCGTCACGGTAATGTGGGTCATCGCAGTAGCGTCGGGAGCGCCGTGCCAATGGTTCTCCTGAGCTGGAATCACCACGACGTCGCCCTCGGTAACCGTTAGACTCTCGGTGTCGGATGCGACGGTGCCAGTGCCCTCGGTGATTATCAGGATCTGGTCACTGGAATGCTTGTGGAACTTATTGCGGGAGCCGGCGTCGAAAGCGACTATTCCGAAGTTTAGATTGGTAAAATCCTCTGGGTTAAACGACGACTGCCGCCAAACCCGGGTCCCGGTAAAGAGTCCGCCCAATTCCACCTCGGTTTTGGAACCCGAGCTCAATGTAATCTTTCTCATGTCTCTCTCCTTTCAAGATGTTTGTACGAATTAAATCCGATGATTAACCTTCGGAGCCGTCGRCCACCGGCCAACGCCGGTAATGATACATTGGAGCAGTGGTCAAGTCCATGAATGCGGCTCTCTACACTCAGGTCGTAAAGTTTTCGGCGGATGTACGTCTAGATTCCAGGGGTCCGGCGGGAATGCCTACGGATAGCAACCCCACAAGGCTCCACTCGGCATCGGCGCCCAGGGTCTCACTAAGGCGGGGGTGACSGGTGATGCCACCGGTTTCCCAAGTGACCGCCAAGCCTTCAGCGACTCCGGTCAGGGATATGTTCTGAACGGCACAGCACACGGAAGCGTAATTCTCGGTGGTGGCGCTTTCGTTGGTTCCGGGCACGGTGTAAACGTAAATGAGGATGGGMGGATCTAGCTGGGCCTGTCTCGTTTTTTCCGCCCGGYCCGGGTTGTTGTTGCGGTCCATCGACGCCTCGAAAGCCATGTCGCYAAGTATGTTCCTGATGCCGCTGTCCTTATTCACCACGAAGAAGCGCCAAGGCTCCGTCAACCGGTGGTTGGGCGCCCAAACCGCAGTCGACAGCATTCGTTCCACAACCTCTTTGGCGACGGGACGGTCCTGAAAATCCCAGGACATGCGCCGCCGGTACAAAGCTTCGTAGACCGTGACTTTGGTGTCTGGAATGGCGGCCGTCGTGGAAGATAGTTTGTTATCCTGGGTCATTTTCGACCTCTTTTCAACCAGGTGATTAGCCTGGCGTTCTAGTCATGGGGATAGTGGGGTCAATCTCCGGTGGTCCGGCGCATGGAGTCCAGAGAATCCGCGATGGTTTTCGTGAGCAACGATGGACGGCCGGCATACTCCGGCGTTGGATACCATTCGTAATCGAAGCTTCGTAACACCGTGCCGTCTATACTGCAGCGCAGGCTTGAGACGACGGTTTTGAAGTCTAATGACTGGTTGGCCTGCTCGGCCAGCATCTCCAGAACCACCTCTGGTCAGTCGAACACCACTAAGAAACCACCCTCTTTCTGACCGTCGGTAACCCTGGCCCGGAACACCTGGCCGTGCCGGTCAACCTCGACCTAAGTGTATTCCCGCTCAGGAACGCCGAAGTCGGGCCACCCGATGTTGATAGACCCTCCCACTTCCCAGTGGAGCATTGTTGTCCAACCTCCCGGAANGGGGGATTCCGATCCGTCCGATGCCGCCAAATTATAGCCTATTGGCGACCGCGCAGCAGAAGAAACGCCAGAGGGATCGAGGAAGTCAGGATCAGCAGCAGGGCCGGAGCCGCCGCTTGGGCGAAAAATGCTTCGGATGCCGCCGACCAGATGGAAGTTGCCAAAGTCTGGAAACCTATGGGACTTAATATCAGCGTCGCGGGCAATTCTTTCATCGTCAGCAAAAAAACCAGGGCGGCGCCGGATACGATGCCGGGCCGCACCAACGGGAGGGTAACCGACGCAAATACTCCCAAGGGTGTCCGTCCCAATCCCCTGGCCGCTTCTTCCACATTGGGGCTTACCTGCAAGAAGGAACTACGGACAGCTCCCACCGCCGCCGAAACGAATAGCACCACGTAGCCCAACACCAGCAGGSCGGTGGTTTGGTAGAGCAAGGGTGCGTAATTCGCCCCGAAGAATACCAACGACAAGGCGATGGCGATTCCGGGAAGAGCGAACCCGATGTAGGCGATCCGCTCCAAGGTCCCGCTCAACATGCCGGGGAAACGCACCGACAGCGCGGCTATGGGTAGCGCCGCCGCCACGCAAGCACCGGCGGCGATGGCGGAGACGTAGACTGAGTTACGGGCGGCTTCCCACAACAGAAGCAGCGGTTCTCCGGCGGAAACGCCCCGGAAAACCCAATAGGCGAGGACTGACATGGGCAGAACCAGGGACGCCATGACAACCGCGGCGCATAGYGCCAATGCCGGCCACCGCCAGCGGCCCAGGCGCACCGGCGCATGGGGCCGCGTGGCGCCGGAACCGCTTCGGTAATAACGCCAATGGCCTCGGGTGAAGGCCTCGCCGCCCACCAGGGTTAAGGCAATGGCAATCAGAACCAAGGATAAGGCGGCCGCCAATCCCCGGTCCAACGCCGATTCGTATTGCAAGAAGATAGCCCAGGTAAACGTTTCAAATCGTAGTAGGGAAACAGCGCCAAAATCGGCCAAGGCGTACAGGGCTACCAACAGGCCGCCGGCGGCTATGGCGGGRCGCAATGMCGGCAGGATTACCCCGAAGAAAGTGGCCCAGGGGTTTCGGCCCAACCCCCGGGATATCTCCTCCAGTGATGGGTCCAACCGCAAGAAGGCTGCCCGCACGGTTAATAGTACGTAAGGGTAGCTGAGCAGAGTGAGGGTCAAAGCGGCGCCGGGGAAGCCGGAGATGTCCGGCAGCCGCTCCAGGCCGAACATACCCTCCATCAGTCCTTGGAGCATGCCTTTCGGTCCCAGGGTCACCACCACGATGAAGCCGGCCACGTAGCTGGGAATCACCAAAGGCAACGCGGTGGCCACCGACCAGACGGTTTTAAATGGAAGGTCGGTGCGAACGGTCAACCAGGCCAAGGGGATGGCCAGCAGGATSGAKGCTCCGGTCACCACRCCYACCAAGAGTAGSGTSCGGCCCAGWATCTCCAGMACCCTAATRCGDATCAGAAGGTCCCARRCYTCCGGTCCYGCSCCYAAAGTACGKAKRAGCAGGTAAGAGGGAGATAACAGCAAGACCGCCGCGACGGACACGGCGGCCAGCAACAATAAGACCGGGGGGCGTCCCGGTTTGGTTAGCAAGAACCGGTATCGCATCGAGATTGCCCGGCCCAATGACTTGAATCCGCCGGTGGTTATCCCCAACATCTCTAGGGGGTTACGCCGGCCCGGCGGAGTAGGTCTTGAGTGCCCTTCAGGTCTCCCAAGTCCTTTATCGGAATATCAGGATGACTAAATCCGGATAGTGGCGTAAGAACTTTGGGGGTGTTGACCCCTTCCACCAGCGGGTACTCGAATGTTTGTCCCGCGAAATATTGCTGGCCAACCTTGGAAAGCATGAACTCCAGGAACCGCTGCGCCACCTCTTTGTTTTCGGAGGCGGCTAAGACTCCGGCCCCGGCTACCATGACGGTCGCGCCCGGGCCGCCGGTCCTAGGATGGTAGTTACGGGCTGGAAAGGACTCACCCTCCTCSGCCAAAAAGCGGAAAAGGTAATAGTGATTGACGAAGCCCACGTCGATCTCGCCGGTGGCCACCGCAGCCACCTGGGGGGTGTTCTTGGGGTATACCTTCGGGTCATTGGCCTGGATTCCTTCAAGCCACYGGAGGGTTTTATCCTCACCCCATATAGAGTGCATGGCGGAAACCATGGTCTGAAACGACGCGTTGGTGGGCGCCCAGCCGATGCGCCCTTTCCACTTGGGGTCGGTAAATCCGAACATGTCGTCTGGCAGGTCCGCTTCGGTCAGAGTTTCGGTGTTGTACACAACCGTTCGCGCTCGACCCGACAGGCCGACCCATTTGCCGTCCGGRGACCGGGCCCAGTCCGGCACCCGGTCCAGAATCGTCGCGTCCAGAGGAGCCAGCATATGCTCCACCGCTGCTAAGCCACCCGGGTCTTGAGCGAAGAATATGTCCGCGGGTGTCCTGTCTCCTTCTTCTAATAGAGTAGCCGCCAACTGGGCGGTGTTGGCGTACTTTACCGCTATCTTTATCCCCGAGGCTCGACCGAATTGTTGAATGATCGGATCGACCAGCGACGAGCTGCGGCCCGAGTAAATGGTGAGCTTCCCAGGAGATCCCGCCGCTGCCACGGTCTCTTTGTCAGCCCCACCGGAGCAGCCCGTTAGGATAGCGGCCAATGACAGGATGGCTAATAGCCACCGCAGACCAGCGCTTGGCCGTCCGGCGCCGGCCACTATATATTTAAAAAAGGAATGAGTGGATGKAACGCGGAAACCCGGCTCATGAGGTCGACCTCCTAAAATGAACATTTTCGGTGTGGTCCACCRCATATCGTCACTTTGGAGAGACCTGTCAGAGGTCTGACATGGCCGATCAAAGATTGCTTTAGTGTATGGGCTTACTAGCATAATATGGGCATCATTATTTAACGTCGGACTATACCGTTCCATGATTGATATGTCAATACAATGAAATGACATTTTGAGGCAAAATTATATCTAAAACCGAWACGTAATGCATTGATATTTGGCAARGGAAGACCATGGTTATTCTCCGAATCCTATGCGCCTCAGGCCCGATATATCGGACTGGCATGGCTGTTTTTGCTCGTAAATTGAGCCAACGATTTCGGTTGACATTGGACGATTAAATGTCTACACTAACTTTCTGCTACAGTAGATGTATAGTTAATTTTGATGCATGCTATTGGTAGCGGTGAATGGCTAGATTTAGTTACTGAMTGGTTGGGCCGAATAAMCGTCATTTGCCCAGCGCCTGAACTGCTAACGCTAGGAACGGTCGATTCGAATGGTGAGCCACCCCGGTCACATTCACACTAAGCCGGACGACACCAGCTCCCAGATAGCCGCCTTGGAGTGCCAAGGTCTTACCAAACGGTTCGGCCAGGTGAACGCCATAGCGGGCCTAGATCTGAGGGTGCTACCGGGTCAGATCGTGGCGCTGCTCGGTCCTAGTGGATGCGGAAAAACAACGGCTTTGCGCCTTATCGCCGGTTTYGAACAGCCCGATGRAGGCGTCATYACGGTGGGCGGCCGCCAGGTATGCCAGCCGGGATACGCCATGCCCCCRGAGAAGCGAAACGTTGGCATGGTCTTCCAGGAAGGCGCTCTATTTCCCCACCTAACCGTGGCGCAGAACGTTGCCTACGGTCTTCCCAGGGGAAATGGCCGGGAGRAGAGAGTGGGCGACGTTCTGAACCTGGTTGGCCTGGATGGACTGGGAGACCGGATGCCCCACGAACTTTCAGGGGGGCAGCAGCAACGAGTGGCCYTGGCCCGAGCTYTGGCGCCACAGCCGGAGGTACTGCTGCTGGACGAGCCATTYTCCAACCTGGACCCYCAGTTGCGRGAGCAGGTGAGACAGGACGTTCTGCAGATTCTCAAAGACGGTAACATCACCGCCATATTCGTTACCCACGACCAGGAAGAAGCCTTACTTGTGGGTGATATGGTCGCGGTTATGAATGAGGGCCGGATCGAACAGATCGGGCCWCCGGAAGATATTTTTCATAACCCCGCTACTCGATTCGTGGCTCAATTCTTCGGCATGGTCGATTTTATTCCCGCATGGCGTCAGGGCGACCAGTTGATGACGGAAGTTGGCTCGGTTTCTTGGCCGGACGGTTCAGGACCCTTCGGTCCGCCGATGGAGATCCTCGAGGAYACCGGCGAAAGCTTGGAGGTGATGGTGCGTCCGGATTGTCTGAGCTGTGTTCCTTCCGGCCAGGGGCAGGGACGGATCACCGGYCGGGAATTTCGGGGTCCGTTCTATCTGTATCGCGTCGCCCTTCCTTCGGGCCACTCCGTGCGTTGTCTCCTGTCTCATATTGAAGATCTACCAGTGGGTACCACGGTATCGGTAGATCTGCGTCAGGGGCATTCCCTTAAACCGTTCTCGGAAGGCAGGGCGGTAGATCGAGATTAGGCCGGGATCTGTGGATAGTCGATGGCGCGAATGATAAAAACTGGCAACGGAGTAAAAGGTACCGCAGAAGACCCTCCCGACGAGCGTCTATCGCCGGGAACAGAGAACTATCTGCTGTGCCTGTACAAGCTGTGGGAAGATTCGTCTTCTCCCACCACTACCCAGCTTACCGACACCCTGAAACAGGTTCCGGTCGCTGAAGGGTTGGGGACGTCGGTCCCATCGGTGGCCGGCATGGTCCGCCGCATGSAACGTCAAGGCTTGGTCGACATGGGCAAGGATAAACGGATACGGCTCACCAAGCTAGGCATAGAGGGCGGCGCCGACATCGCCCGAAGACACCGGTTGGCGGAATGGCTGGTGGTTAGCCTTCTTGGCATGGACCTATACAAAGCCTATGTGGAAGCCCACCGCCTGGAGCACGGTATGTCCCAGGAATTCCAGGAAAAGCTCATGGAAAAGCTGGGATATCCTGACCGGTCACCCTTCGGACGGCCCATTCCCGGCACCGGCGCTCCTGCGATACTCCCCGGATCTCTGACCTTGGAAGACGCGTCCGCTAATGTTGCGTATGTGGTCGACCGRGTACCGGAAGAAGACATCATGCTTCTCAAGTTCTTGGCTGATGCCCTGATCCTACCTGGCAATGAGATTAGCGTGGATGAGGCTGCTCCGTACTTGGGCGTTATCATGGTGGCGTCGGGAGGAAACAGGGTTCCCATCGGATACAACGTGGCAAGTCAGATATTGGTGCGGCCTAGCGCCTRACTCGGGGGTTCGGTAAGCCTGCGGGACCTCTTGGACRAACGTTCTTCKGTKTTCCCTCTAGAACTTCCAGTCGAARATTKGACACTCCCTATCACGGGCTCCCGTTCTATGTATTCACGAGCGTTTGGCGGACGGCGCCCCAACCTTCGGCCATCGGGCGCTCTGGGAAGGGCAACTGCTCTCCATCCCGRAAAACTTTTACCAGCACGAACACGGGCCCCGGCTGTTCCATCACTTCTTCCAAACCGATGAGRAATTCCTCCAAGGCATCAAACTGGTAGGTTTTGGCATAACCCGCTCCCTCGGCCATAGCCAGCAGATTCACGTTGTCCGCGCCGTGGATGGGTAAGCCGTCGGTGGAGGATCTGTTAGCATCGTCGAAAACGAAGTGGACCARGTTTTCCGTTTCGGATTGTCCCACAGTGGCCAAKGCGCCCAAGTCAGTGCGCAGGGTGGCGTCGCAATCCAAGACCAGTACCTTGCGATTGGGCTGGGCCAAAGCCAATCCCAAACCCACCGCGGGGGCCCGGTCCATGCAATCCGTCAGGTCTACGTCCAGATTCCGGCGCTGGGAGACCCCGTTCCACTCCCGCAATGCCGATGAAGTCGCCACCACCAAGGAATCCTTACGGTGGTAGTTTATCGCTTTCGTTGCTTCCATCGAGGGAATCACCAGGGTCGTCCTCCTCGGTCTTAGAGAGTTCGTTGCTCGAATATTGAGCTTGCGTGGAATCGCTACGTGGGCTTCTGGCCTTCACAATCACGTACATCGCCGCCAGAATCGCCAGACCAYCCAAGACGCCCAACGGATAACTGACTTCTATGAAGGCTTCCCGAAGCAGCCAGAACCCCAGGACCAATCCTCCGTAGCCCAGTAGCCTGCCGAACAAGCCCCTCGCCAACGATTTTAGCATCTACCAGCCTTGTGTTTTAACGGTATCAATGACCATAACATAATAGCAAACGAGGCGGCGGCCAAGCCATCGCCTCGTTACGTTCGGATATGSACCRGCTATKTCGAACCGGAGCACCGTATGGTMTGGCACAYCGGGRGTAGCCTAGTCGCTACTCAACGCCACCGGCAGCTCCCGGAACGCAGTCTGGACCGACCGGCGAGCCCGAGGCCGGTACGCCACTGGAGTGTCTTCGACTTCCGGTGTTATGGCCAGGTGGATAAACACGGGCCCCTGGGTGGCTAGGACTTGATCGATACCCGTGGTGAGGTCTTCCAGATTATCGAATGAGAAGACGGCGGCGTAGCCCGCTCCCTTGGCCATATCCTCCCAGTCRACCTTGSCGGCTCCGGGCACYGGCTGACCWCCGGTGACGGCATAMACGCCATTATCGAATAGAAAATGGTACATATTCTTGGGGGCCTTGTTGGACAAGGTAACCAAAGTCCCCAGATTCATCAGGAGGCTTCCGTCACCATCCAAAACCATGATCTTCCGATTTGGTTGGGCCAGGGCTAGACCCAGACCTACCGAAGAAGCTTTGCCCATGGCCCCGGAGATCGGGAAGTCCARGGGCTCGTTGTTAGTGACGCTGGGCAGGCCGAAGCCTACGTTGTTGGCGTTCATGGTCGCTACGAGAACTGAATCCTCGCGCTTGCTATCCAGAAGTCTTACCGCATCGGTGTTGCCTATCATTTTTTCGCTATTCTCCTTCGAAGGGGTCTTGCGTCATTTCAAAGTGTGGTTCGACAAGTCCGACTTTGTCGCGACTCGCGGCCTTCGGTCGGAGTTCACCGCRAACGGGAGGAGGCGCCGATACCGTTCGCCCTGAAACTGTCGAAGGACCTGGCCGGAGTCATACCGGATTTACGTGGCCTTAGGCACCGAACTCGGTGCCCACCAGTACGGCTACCGGCTTGCTGGTCCGCTCGGCTTCTTCCARGGCGGAAGTGATGCGYCCGGCGTCGTCGTCGGTCTCTATCAAGTAGTAGCTKATTCCCCAGGCATGCAAGATGTGCTCGATGAAACGGGCCGCCGAATCGGGAGTGATGCCGTGGCGGCTCCATCCCCGATAACCCACCAACATAACCAAGGGCTGGTTGACGTCCAACCCAAGGCCTCGGATAGAGTCACCGGATTCGAAGATTCCGGTGTTTTGAATCAATACAACCGGTTTTTTGCCGCCCACCCAGAGCCCGGCGGCGATGGCCATGGTTTCCCCTTCCCGGCATACGGGCACCAAGTCGAGGGACGGCTCGTTGGTCAGCAACTGATACATGAAATTGGTCTCGCTGTCAGGAAGCCACACCACGTGGGTGAATTCGTTCTTTTTAAGTTCCTCAATTATTGCCGCGGGGTGCAGCACGGTTTCTTGGGTGGTCATCTAGTCTCCTTTTTGGGCAGTCGTGTTCCGGGAGCGTGGCATGGGAAATCCAACTCATTATATTYRGAGCGGAGAATGAGCGTCAACAATGACCGTGGGAGCCTCAGGAATCCGTGGAAAATCTATCGAGTACCAAGTCGAACTTTCGCTGGGCCATATGTACCGGAGCGGGCGCGTTCTTTAAGATGTGCAGCCAGACGTTGGTGGGCTGATTCAGATAAATCCGGATCAAAGATTCAGCGGTTTTCAGCATCACTTCGGCGGCGAAACGACTCAGTGGATCGGGTATCGGCGTTCTGGGCTTGGGAGCGGCCAGGTAGTTATGGAAGGCCGCCAGGACTGCTTGAATCGCGTCTTCAGTGTCCTGACCCCGGGTGCGGAGAAGGGCTCCTCTCAAGTAGTTGGGCAATCGGCCGAACAGCCAATCGAGCATCACCGGGTCAAGGGCGACGCTCTCCGGGATGTGGAAAACCTCGCCGGGTTCACCCGATCCGAATTCGTACACAGGTTCCGAATCGCCGCGCCCTTGCTCCGGATCGCGCACCGGCGGTGTCGTGACGCCGGACAGGTACACCGGCAACAGYACCGGTGGGTGGAAGTTTTGAACCAGGTCTCCCAAGGCTAGCAGGTAACCGGTGCGGGCGATCGTCACCGCCAGCGGACGAGAGTCCATCCCTTGCAATCGGTCAAGAATCAGCAGCAATGTGTCGAAGGCGTCGTCACCCCGCTCCAGCCTGGCTTGCTTGATGGCGCCGACGGCCGCRACCAGAAACTGCCCGGACCCACAGTGCGGGTGCAAGACGCTTTGGTCCGGGCCGGGGAGCGACCCGATATCATTGCTCATTGCAGACTCGGCCAGCCACCCTGGAACGGGGTTTCCGCCAGCGTCTGTCTCTGGTGAACGGGGTGCGAATTCTTCATATAACCCCGTTAGCAGATCAGGTATGCCACTGACGAAAYCGTAGTKGGACAAGGACGCGGCCAGGGTTGMCATCAGAGCGGCGCCTTGGTCGACGACTGGCGGACATAGCAGCCAGGTAAAGAAATCGTCTTCGATGAAGTTGGTGATGTTCTGCGCCTGGAAGAATTCTCCCTCTAGAATCTTCGTCAGCTCCGTTACATCCTTCGTAATGGGACTGACGTCCAGGAACATCCTAGCCACCAGACGGGCCAGCAGAGCGACATAGGTTTCCCTAATGAAGAGGGCTTCATCGTCTTCGGGAGAGCGATCAACGCCAAGCTGGTATCCGCGCCACAGGCGGAATTGCAGCGAAACTTCCGGAACATCTTTGACATGCTGGAACAGGGCCAGCAATTCGGGGTAAGCCTGGTGGAAAGCAGGACTATCGGGGCCGAAGGCCGACACCATACTCCGGGCGTTGGGCACTTCTTTTCCGGCATGGGAGTGGGCCGAGGGGCCGTCCGGCAATGTGTTCTCCGTCAGCCTGGACCGGGCCTAGAACTCGGCGTTGTTGGGGGTCCGGGGGAATGGGATAACGTCCCTGATATTAGCGACCCCAGTGACGAATTGAACCGTGCGCTCGAACCCCAGGCCGAATCCCGCATGAGGGACGGTTCCGTAGCTGCGAAGGTCTAGATACCACCAGTAATTCTTTTCGTCCAAACCCGACTGGCGTATCCGCTCCAACAGCACGTCCCGGCGCTCYTCCCGTTGGCTGCCTCCGATGATYTCGCCGATGCGGGGCACCAGCACGTCYAGGGCGCGGGCAGTTTTCCCGTCCTCRTTKAGGCGCATGTAGAAGGCTTTRATCTCTTTAGGATAGTCGGTAACGATGATCGGTTTCCCGATYTTAGTYTCAGCCAGGTACCTCTCGTGCTCCGACTGCARGTCGGAACCCCATACCACTGGAAATTCAAAGGACTTGCCCGAACGTTGCAGGATGTCCACGGCTTCGGTGTAGGTTAAACGCTCGAAGTCAGAGGTTACGATTCCCTCCAAGGTGGAGATAGCKGTCTTGTCGAAATACTGGTTGAAGAACCCCATATCTTCCTGGCAATGGTCCAGCACGTAGGTGAAGATGTGCTTCAGGAACTCCTCGGACAGATCGGCCAGCCCGTCCAGGTCGCAGAAAGCCACCTCGGGCTCCACCATCCAGAACTCGGCCAGATGGCGGGACGTGTTGGAATTTTCCGCCCGGAAGGTAGGACCGAACGTGTAGACATCCGAAAGGGCCAAGGCGAATATTTCCGCTTCCAACTGGCCGCTGACCGTAAGGAAGGTKGGCTTGCCGAAGAAGTCCTCTTCGGMATTGACGGCTCCGTCCTTCATGGGCACGTTTTCCAGGTCCAGCGTCGTTACCCGGAACATGGCCCCGGCGCCCTCGGCGTCGCTGGCGGTGATCATGGGCGCCTGGAGGAACAGGAATCCCTTGTCCTGGAAAAAGCCATGGATCGCATAGGCCAAGGCGTTTCGAACGCGGGCCATGGCGCCAAATGTGTTGGTTCGGGGCCTCAGGTGGGCGATGTCCCGAAGAAACTCCACCGTGTGCCGTTTCTTCTGCAGAGGATATGTGTCCGGGTCGGACTCGCCGACGACCTCGATGGACTTGGCGTGGATCTCGTACTTCTGGCCTTTGCCGGGCGACTCGACCAGTGTTCCGATGACGCTGACGCTGCAACCGGTGGTCAGGGCATCGACCGCCTGGAAATTGGGGAGCGATTCGTCGGCCACCACCTGAATATCCGCCAAGGTGGAGCCGTCGCTAACCTGGACGAAGGATACCGCCTTGGACGAACGCCGGGTCTTGACCCAGCCCTGTACCAAAACGTCGCCACCGGCGCTTTCCCGCCCCAGGATTTCCTTTATCTTACTGCGCTGCATCGGCCCTATCTCCTGGGACCAATTCTAGCACTGGGAGAGGTCTTGTTGGAAGGGATCAGATGTTTGGCCTCTCCAGGTGCCACTGGGTGGCCTGCTCGTAGGCGTAGGCAATGTTCAGCAGCCGTTGTTCGGATAGATGGGGGCCTATGATTTGCATGCCCACGGGGAGGCCTTGGGAGAAGCCGCAGGGCACCGAGATACCCGGCAGTCCGGCGATGTTGGCGGGCACCGTGCAAACATCGATCAGGTACATCTCCACTGGGTCGTTGATCTTCTCGCCCAATCGGAAAGCTACGACCGGCGACGTGGGGGTGACCAGTGCGTCCACTTGCTCAAAGACCCGGTCGAAGTCCCGGCGGATCAGCGTTCTGGCCTGCTGGGCCTTCAGGTAATAAGCGTCGTAGTAGCCGGCGGACAAGGCATAAGCTCCCAAAATGACCCGGCGTTTCACCTCGGGGCCAAACCCGCCGGCACGGGTCCGTTCCATGGCTTCCCACATATTCTGGGTATCTTGATATGAGAAGCCGTATTTGACGCCGTCGTATCGGGCCAAGTTGGCCGAGCATTCGGAAGGTGCGATGATGTAGTAGCAGGCCAATGCATACCGGGTTGTGGGCAAAGAGACCGGCTCTACTGAAGCCCCCAAACTTTCTAGAGTTTCTATGGCCGCCTGCACCGACTCACGGACGCCGTCTTGCATSCCKTCMACGAAGTACTCTTCGGGCACTCCCAAGCGGAMGGGRYCCCCCTGTAGTCCCCCCTTCGYAAGGGGGGACGRKSWWRWGTATTCTCCGAGACCCGCCGCATAGTCTGCCACCGGTTGGCGGAGGGATGTTGAGTCCTTGGGGTCGTGCCCTACGATGGCGTTCAATACCAGGGCGCAGTCGGTGACATCCTGGGTGATGGGGCCAATCTGGTCCAGGGACGACGCATAGGCGACCAACCCATAGCGGCTAACCATGCCGTAAGTGGGTTTCATCCCCACCACTCCGCACAGCGAAGCCGGCTGGCGAACGCTGCCGCCGGTGTCTGAACCCAGGGCGTAGACTGCCTGCCCTGCCGACACCGCCGCCGCTCCGCCGCCGCTGCTGCCGCCGGGGACCCGCTCCAGGTCCCACGGGTTTCGAGTGGGGAAGAAGGCCGAGTTTTCGCAAGACGACCCCATGGCGTACTCGTCCATGTTGCCCTTGCCCAGCAAGACGGCGCCCTGGGACAGTAATCTCTCAGCTACAGTGGCGTTGTAGACCGGCACATAGTCTTCGAGCATTCGCGACGCGCAGGTGGTGGTGACGCCCTTGGTGGAGATGACGTCCTTCATCTGCATGGGTATCCCCGTCAGGGGCCCAGCCTCTCCCGCCGCGATGCGTTGGTCGGCTTGCTCAGCCTGCCGTAGCGCCAATTCGGGCGTCAGGGTGATAAAGGATTTGATCCGCTCTTCCAGACGGTCGATGCGCTCCAATTGAGCGCGGGTAAGCTCAACCGAGGAAATCTCCCTTTGGGCCAACTTTCGGCCGGCCTCATGGATCGTCAACCGTTCTTCGGCAGCCATCTAGCCTATTCCTCCAGGACTGCCTTGACCCGGAAAAATTCTCCTTCTTGGCGCGGTGCGTTGCTCAGCACGTCCTCCGGGGCCAGGGAGGCCTCGTCCTCGTCCTCACGCATCACAGCCTGCAGGTCCACGGCGTGACCCGTGGGCGGCACGTCGGTCGTGTCCAGTTCACTCAGTACCTGGAACTGTTCAAGAAGCTGGGAAAGTTGGTCCTGGAACAATTCCACTTCTTCGGGGGTTAAGCTGATTCGGGCCAGCAGGGCGATCTGTTCCACTTGGGCGCGTTCAAGGGGCATATAAATACCTCTAGGAGTTATGAACTTTCGTAGAATCAACGCACGGGTCCGAGGTCAGTTCATTTCGGAACCGCCGGCAACGCTGATGGACAGGCCGGTGAGGTAGTCGGACTCCCCTGAAGCCAGAAAGGCCGCTGTACGGGCGATGTCGTCACCCTGGGCTACTCGGCCTAGAGGCACCGACTCGGACCGTTCGCGAAGCATCAAGACCCGATGCTCCTCGGCCGATTGCCCCTCGGGCGCCRGGGCCGNCNGGSGAKSMWGYCKSYSCKCTCGGTGTCGACCAGGCCGGGGCAGATAGCATTTACGTTTATCTTGTGTTCGGCTAACTCCTGGGCAATGGACTGGGTAAATCCGATGAGGGCGAATTTGGAAGAGCAATAGGCGGCAAATCGTGCCCGGCCCCGTTTGCCCGCTCCCGAGGATATGATGATGATCTTACCGCCGCCGCCCCGGGCTATCATGTGGGTGGCTACCGCACGTGAACACAGATAGGTGCCTTTGACGTTGACCCGCATAACTTCGTCGAAAGCGTCCTCTTCCAGGTCCACCAGCAAGACCCGGTCTCTGCCCGGCTGCGACCCCGCGTTGTTCACCAGGATATCGATGTGCCCGAACCGGTCCAGAGTTTGGGCCACCATGTCCGAGACCTGACCAGTGTCGGAAACGTCGGAAAACAGCCCCAACGCTTGTCGTCCCAGCGCCTCGATCTCGCCGACCACGCTATCCAGACCCCGCCACCCCGCCTGGCGGTCTTCAGGCCGCATGGCGTCGGTGCTCCGCTGGATGTCGGTTACCACCACGTCCGCTCCCTCTTGGGCCAAACGCAAGGCGATGGCCCGGCCGATGCCGTGGCGGCCTCCTGCGCCGGTGACGATGGCTACTTTTCCGTTAAGGTCATACATGTCTTTTCTCAATCCTAGATTTGATAACTGGTTTTAGTCTAGATTCTACCACCGGAATGGGCGGATACCGGGCGGAATCCCAGCCTTATCCGGCCGGCTCTTGGGAAGGTGATGGGAGGGCGTTCCGCCGCCAGAGGATTCCTTTGATGGGCGAGAACAATAGAGCCAGCAAGAACAATCCGGTCGCCACCAAGACGATGCTGGGGCCTGACGGCAGATCGGCGTAGAAAGATAGATACAGGCCCAGGACGGTGGCTATTAAGCCCACAGCGACGCTGTAGGCCATGATGGAGGGCATCCGGCGGGCCAGAAGCATGGCCGTGGCCGAAGGTGTCACCAGTAGCGCCAGCACCAGCACGATGCCCACCGCTTTCAATGAGGCGACGGTGGTGACGCCCACCAGAACCGGTAGCAGGTATTGCATCAGCCGCACCGGGATCCCCGAAGCAGCCGACATGGTGGCGTCGTAGGAGGTGAACAACAACTCTTTGTAAAAAGCCGCGATCACAAGGGAAACGGCGGCGGCAATTCCGCCAATCAACGCAACTTCGGCCCAAGAGATACCCAGAATGTTGCCAAACAGTAGGCCAAAAAGGTCGGCCGCGTAGCCGGTGACCCGGCTCATCAGAACGATGCCCAGGGCAAAACCGCTGGCGAAAATGATCCCGATGCATGCGTCAAGGCGAAGGTTAGCCTTCCGGCTGATAAAGGTGATGAGCAACGAAGCCGGGACAGCCCAGCCCAAGGCTCCCCAGAAGATGTTGCCGCCAAGAAAATAGGCTACCGACATTCCGGCTAAGGACGAATGGGCGACCGCGTCGCCCATGAACGCCAGGCCCTTCAGGACGACAAAGGTGCCCACTAAAGCACAGACCACCGAGGCGAATCCAGCGGCTAGAAACGCCCGCTGCATGAAAGGAAACTCCAAGGGATCGATCAAGAGGTCGATCACAGSTTTCTGATGCCCTTGCAACCGCGCGGTGCGGTTTGTCCCGRTCGGCTATCTCCGTTCGTCCTGAGCTTGTCGAAGGACCTCGCCGGGTGTATCGGGCTTGAGTAATGAATCGCGGACCCCACTATTTGCCCCCACTTTGACCGCTCGCAGAAGAAGGGCCCGGTCCGCTGTCGTGGGAGTGGTGTTGATAGGCGTACGCCTGGCCGTCCACATGCACCAGCAAGAGGTGGGTGCCAAATGTCTCGCCAAGAATATCTTCGTTGAGGACTTCCCCGGGTGTGCCGAAGGCGACCAACCGCCGATTCAAGCAGGCAGCCTTGTCGCAACGTTGCGATACACAAGACAAGTCGTGGGTGCTTAAGACAACGGTGGCGCCGTCGGACCGCAGCCGGTCGATGATATCCAGGAATTGGTGCTGGGCCGTGGCATCCAGGCCGGCCATCGGCTCGTCCAATAGCAGCAGCTCCGGTTGGTTGGCCAGCGCCCTTGCCAGCAGCACCCGCCGTCTCTGACCGCCCGACAACTCTCCAATGAGCCGGTTGCKAAGGTCCAAGATTCCGACCCGGTCTAGGGCCGCCGCCGCCGCTTCCCGGTCTTCTCCGGTGGTTCGCCGCAAAAGACCCCGCCGGGCGTACCGGCCCATGAGAGCGACATCGCCGGCTGTAACCGGAAAATCCCAGTCGACCTGTTCCACCTGTGGCATGTAGCCGACCAAGCGGCGGCTGGTGGCAACAGGTTCTCCCAGTACCCGGATCTGGCCCTGCCAGGCGTGGATCAGACCAAGGATGGTCTTCAATAGAGTCGACTTACCGGCGCCGTTCGGACCGATGATGCCTAGGATCTCGCCTTTCGATACTTGAAGAGAAACGTCTTCCAATGCTGGATGATCGTTGTAWCTAACCCACAGCCCATCGATCGCCAGGGCTGGCGTTAGAGCAGCTGTGGGCTTGTCTACCACCCTTTGGGCATCGTTGTGCCCGTTGGGCCCGGAATGGGTATCTTCTGGGCCGGTTCGGTGGGATGGTTTCACGGGTTGCATATATATCCTTATCGCCTTTACCACTTATCCCGTTTCCCTGAGCCGGGAGACAGGGCAGGGCTTTAGACGAATATTYCCATCAGCGAAGCAGTTTAACCAGGTTTCGGGCGTTAAGCCGCATCATGTTTAGGTAGGTGTCAGCGCCGCTGCCGCCGCCTAATACGTCACAGTAAATGGTCCCGACCTCGACTCCGGTGTCCCTGGCCGCCAGCTCGATGACCTTGGACCGGAATTGAGGCTCGGTGAACACTGCGGCAATACCTTCTTCCCGGACCCTTTCCTGTAGGTGGGCGATGGCGTTGGGTGTGACTCCGCCGGCGTCGTTGGCCACCAGAGACGACGTGCGCCACCCGTAGCGAGCTCCAAAGTGGGCGAAGGCGTCGTGGTAGGTCACCAGATGCCTGCGGGAMGGRGGCACTTCTGAGAGGATCCGGCTGATCTCCWGATCCAGGTCCAATAATYGTTGGACGTAGGCGTCGGCGCGGTCCTGATAGCTCTCCGCGTTGGCTGGATCTGCGGTGGATAAGCCTTCCTGGATKCGCCTGACGTAGTGGACCGCGTTGGCCGGGTTCTGCCAGAAATGGGGGTCTTGCCTAGTCGATACGCCCGCCAARCCTTGGGACGCGACGATGTGAACGGCGCCATCCTCCTGGGCGTTTTCAATCATCGGGTACAGAAAGTCGTCCAATCCTCCGCCGTTGGAAACGATGAGTCCGGCATTGCKTATCGCGATGCTGTGGTTGGGTGTGGTCTGGAAGGAGTGCACGTCGGCGCCCGGAGGTATCACGGCGGTGACAACCGTGCTGGCGCCGGCTACATTTTGAGTTAGATCAGCTAACAGGGAGGTAGTGGTAACCACCCGAAGGGGCTTTTGGGTGTCGGCCGTCGTGATGCCACCGCAGGCCACGGCCGCCATCGTAGCCCCGATCAGTAAAACCCAAAGCACCGGGATGATGGACGACGRGTTRGAATGCCGGGAAACAGCTACGTTCTCCGACGTTTCCGGGAGTTTATCAATACCTGGTATCAATTAGATTCCTTATTGAGATATAGTATCAATATGGGCCAAAAAAAGAGACTACCCCGTGGCAGCCTTGGTCAGGCAGTCGTAACACCTACCGTAAACTTCCAGCCAGTGGCCACTTAGCTGGAATCGGTGGGCTGCCGACACTTGGTGGAGCAGGTCTTCAATGTCGCAACCTAGCAGGTCTTGAGATGACCCGCATTCGACGCAAAGCAGGTGGTGATGATGCCCCTGATGGCTTAACTGGTAATGCAGGTTGCCGTCTTCCAAAAGCACCCGGCAAAGGGCGCCGGAGTCAACGAGGAGCTTTAGCGACCGGTAGATTGTCGCTCTACCCACTCCGGGCAACTGTTGGCGGAGCTGCTCGGCGGTGAAATGTCCCTGCTTTGCGGCGATAGCTTGGGTGACCGCTKTCCGCGGCGACGTYGACCGGTAGCCCTGCTCGCCCAGGGTGTCCAGCAATTGCTCTGCTAAGGGGATTACTCTTGATCTAACTATAATGATACCTRGTCTCGTTAATATTTATACACTATCATGGGCGGTTACCGGGGTCAACTCGGGGAGGCATAACCCGATGCATTGTCTAGGCTTTCGTCATCCCGGCGCAGGCCGGGATCCATCGAACATTAGCAATATCAACTTTCCTGGACACCGGCTTTCGCCGGTGAGACGRCTAGCGCGCTTACTCCGCCTAYCGGTACCAGGTGTCTCCGGCCGGGGGCCAGGGGTTTTCTGGGTGGAAGACCTGGGAAAGCTGGGTAAACGCACCTTTCATCGCCCTGGGATGTAGCCAGATGCTGTTGAAACCCAGGTTGGTGTAGTTGGCGGTCACTCGTGAAGAGGTGAATTGGACCCCCTGACCTTGGAGGTAAGAGTCCATCGCCAGGGAGTCTTCGATCTCATAAATGGTCAGATAAATGCCCTCGCCGTACCGCTCTAGAAAGCGGGCCGAGGTAGTGTCGCTGCTGGTGGGTTGGGCCAGCTCGATGAAGGTGTTCAGTCCCTCCAGCGGGATGACGGCGATCTCCAGATCGGTGAAGCTTACTTCGAAYCGTTGAGTCGTCTTGAGCCCGAACATCTCCTCCCAGCGTTGGGTGGCCTGGTCCAGGTCCCGGACCAGAATCGCTGACTGGCGGAGCTGCTTAGTCAAGGGTTTGGTTTCTTCGTCGGACCAGTTGGGGCCCGCGGCGGGCCAAGGATTGCCGGAGTCATTCACCTCGATGATTTCCAGGAAAGCGCCGTTSGCCGMAGMYGGRTGKATGAARRCMGARCGSTGSCCRSCYTCYTCRGTYTSYCCGGTGATWCGRACGTCCARKGAYYTSARRYGGRYRAYSAGTTSRTCGWATTTRYKSGWCTCGAAKATCARYAKATAGGGYGCYTCSCCYCGCCGYTCYAGRWARCGGSCMSCRKWGGWRTYKGCGGASGTWGGTTGCAGCAGTTCGATGAAAGTACCCTGACCGGCGGGCAATACCATGTTGGACAGGCCATATTGAGGCAGTTCGCCGGTGTGGCAAGGGGCAGTTTTCAGGGTTTTTCGGTACAGTTCGGCGGCTTCCGGAAGGTCGCGGACCAGGAAGGCCACCTGGCGCAGGCTGTCCAACGTGTCGGTCACCTTCTTAGCGGATAGTCGAAGCCGAGGATAAAGAAGCGCGGATCGGCTGGATCAAAGCGCCAAAMAAAATTGGTRCCGGGTCCGCAGATCTGGCCGGTTAGGGCTTGCTGGGAAGAACGACGATGGCCTTGCCGCCAACGTATCGTTCGCCTTCAGCGCCGGTCATCAATATGTCGCACTCCACCAGGTTCTCACCGTCCTCCTGGCGCGTGTCTGTAACCGTGGCGGCGATCGTCAGCGGTTTGTGGTGTGGGACCGGCTGGCGGAAAACAATGTCCAGGTCCTTCAGCGCTTCCGTTCCGGCCCAATCGGTCAGGAGACGGGCCATGATGCCCATTGACATGATGCCCGGAACTATGGGACCGGGAAGACGGGACTCCTCGGCCATCGCTTGGTCGGTGAAACGGCTGGGACCCCGATTGTCCCATACCTGGCAAAACTCTAACACGCCGTAGTCGGTCGCCTCCGTCTGCAGCGGGCCGATCTCGTCGCCGAGTTCTACGTCTTCAAAATAAGGCAAAACTCCTCCTGAGGGACCTTCAATCATTCGTTAAGTTAACCGGCCGATTCGATGGGAACCCCTACCCCCGGCGGACGAAGGACTCTTGAACGTCGGCCACCACAGTACCGTCTTGGTTCCGAAAGGTAGTCTCCCAAACGATAAAGACCATTGTTCCGCTGCGGCCGGTTTTAGCATAGACATCTTTCAGGTGAGAAGAGGCCGTCAGCGCATCTCCGGCCATGATGGGGGCCCGGGACTGGACCCGTTGTCCGGCATGCATGCCACCGCCCATGGGAGCACCGTTGAACTTGAGGTTTATATCGGACAGCGACACCTGGCGGACCATGATGGTGCAGAAGGTAGGGGGCGCGACGATGGCCCGGAACCCCTGGGCCTTGGCTGCGGCTGGGTCGGTATAGATGGGGTTGGTTTCGGCGATACCCCTGCTGAATGCCTGGATCTGAGATTCGGTCACCTCAAAGGGACCTGCCTCGTGCTCCTTGTCGTGCAGAGAGCGGTCGTAGTCTAGCTCTGTTGCCATTTTCTAATCTCCATGACCGTTGTTATCAAGTAATGTGCTGGGATGCCGGATGCGTCCTCGATGCGGGCCRGAATTATGATTCACTCCCCGGTGGTTCCATTTGTAGCGTCTTTAAGCCAAACGGGTTGAAACTGCTCGGACAGCAGGGCCTCGACCAACTCTGCTTCGGTACTTATGTCGGTTGGAAATTTGGTGAGGCATGTGCCGATGTGGCTGGTCAGGTGGGCATCGCTGCCGCCAACGCCCAGGTAGCCCATGTTGTCGCACAACTCCCARGCCCGCTCGTTCTCACCTTTCCGGCTGCCGCCGTTGAGCCGTTCGACGATCCGCACGTCGTCAAAGGTTTCCCCTTGCTGAATGTACTCGGTCAAGCCGATGCCGAAGCGGCCGGGATGGGCTGGGACGGCATAGGCATCGTGCTGGCGGGCGGCCTTGAGCAGTTCCCTGGTGTCCATGGCTACGTTTGAAAAGTCTATCTCCCGAGTCAGAGGCTCGGTCACTCCGTAGACCAGGACRTGGCCGTAACGGGTGTCCAACTCAGATCCTTTGAGCACYACCACGCCGTACTGGCTTGCCAGCGCCGAGTAATCCTTGTCGAAGTCGAACTTGCGGTGCTCAGTCAGGACGATGCCGTCCACCACGTGGCCCCGCTTGCGCAGCACCCCTATCCACTTCAGATACTGCTCCACGGTGGCCCGGGAGTCGTCCGAGGAAACGGAGTGGCTATGCATATCCAGGTACACGGGCGGTGGTTTCCTCCTAATTTGAGCTGGGTCTGAGAGACGGCGTCAGAGCCTGTTTAGACCCAGACACCATCATAAATGTTGGCGGTGGATTCATCAACTGCTTCGCCGAGTTTAGACGGAGAGAAGGACRCCTAGTTACGGGTCGAAGGTGGAGTGGGGAGGGTCAGGTAGACCTGTAAGCCGGGTTCTGTATCCCCTTGCGGGGCGGTGGTCATCTATCTAGCCCTCCCGATGGCATTTGATGCCGCCGGGATCCCGCGAACGGGACGATGTTGCCATCGGGGTCAAGCAGCCAACCCGGGGACGGGCCGGGCGCCCATAGTCCCCCTATTYGGCCTTGCTCCAGGTGGGGTTTAGCCGCCGCTGCGTCACCGCAGACGGCCGGACGCTCTTACCGTCCGATTTCACCCTTATCCCGGCGGACCGGGACGGTATGTTTCTGTGCCACTATCCGTCCCCTAAGSCGGCAGCAATGCCGCCTTAGAAGCCTGGGAGTTACCCAGCACCCTGCCCAGTGGAGCCCGGACTTTCCTCCCCCCCGATTCTTCCAACGAAGTACGGGGCGGCGGCCACCCAGTATACCTGCCCTCTCCAACTCGACTGTAGCACACCAATTTTCAGAGGGTCAAGCAAACGCCACCAGCGGGCGTGCGGGCGTGCCCAGTGAATCGGACCCCGGTGGATCAAGGACTTGGGTAATTGGAGACAGGGTGGTTTATGGAAAATAAGCTAGGTAAGGAAAAGAATCCGGCCGCAGGTGCTGCACAGAACGGTCTGGCGGCCATTCCGCACACTTTGTTGTTGTTGCGTGGGCAGAGCCATGCGGCACGCCTGACAAAGGCCCCTTGAGACCTTGGCCACCGCCAGCCCGCCTTTGGCGTTGCGAAGTTTTTCGTAATGCTGAACTCCGGCTGGGTCTAAGGTGGCCACCAGATCACCCCTCTGACTGGCGATGTCCTTACGTTCCAATGACAGCCGGTTCAACGACTCAGTTAGTTCGGATTGGCGGGATTCCCAGGCGGTGCGGTTCTCCGACAATCGCTGCTCCATCTCGGTGCACTTGTTCTGAGACTCCTCGGTGCGCGATGAAAGYTCGGTAAGTTCGAGGTCTAGTTTCTCCATCTGCGCTCGAACGTTAGCAGCTTCTTGCTCCAAACTCTCCAAGGCCGATGGACTGGTTACCTCACCACCGTAAAGTTGTCCGTCCAAGTGAGTGGACCGCTCTCGCTGGGTTTCAGCTTCCACGCGCCGAGTTTTCATCAGCGATTGGAATTCCTCAAGGCTCTGTGATTCTTTCTGTAATGCCTCCTCCAATCCCCCCAWTGCTGCCCCTATGCTCACCTCTTTYTCYGCCTTGGCTGTCTTGCTGTCGATCTGGTCGAGAGCTAGGTCCAGTTCCTGAAGGGAGAAAAGTTCTTTCGGAGAAGTCATATGTTTTCGCCTTGCTGTTTGCTGATAATTTATATTTAGAATTTTYGKCTCAGTTTGATTCTAGGAACCGCCGCCATTGTTGTCAACTTTGGGGTCCCTCCAGATTTAATTCCCATGAAGAGGCGGTTCCTGTATATTTGAAGCCTGGCGAAGAGGCCGGTCTCCCCAACTTAATCAGGTGTGATCGATGCGTATTCTGCATTTCTCCGACCTGCACATCGGTGTCGAGAATTACGGACAGACCGACCCCGAGACCGGTTTGTCAACCCGGTTGGCCGACTTTTTGTCCTCGTTGGATGAAGTGGTGGATTACGCCCTGACGGAAGACGTTGATCTAGTGCTTCTAGCCGGCGACGCRTATAAAGGCCGCGACCCTTCCCAGACTCATCAACGGGAATTTGCCAAACGCCTGGCCCGCCTGTCGGAAGCGGAGATTCCCACTTTCTTGTTGGTTGGCAACCACGAYCTCCCCAATGCGGTGAGCCGGGCCACGGCGGTGGAGATTTTCCAAACCCTGCAAGTGCCRTACCTGCAGGTGGGAAGCAACCTTCAGAACTACACGATACCAACCAAGTCCGGCCCGTTGCAGATCGTGGCCGTTCCCTGGCCCCGGCGCAGCGGGATACTGAGCCGGGAAGAATCTCGGGGCCTGACCATTGAAGAGGTGCGGCAGGCGGTCCAAAGCCGGATGACCGAAGCGATCTACGCCAGGGCCCAGGSCTTGGACCCGGAGATTCCGGCCATATTGACCGGGCATGTGACGGTAAATGGGGCTACCGTGGGTACTGAACGATCCATGATGCTGGGCCAAGACCATGTGTTGCTGGCCGGCGACATCGGCCGGCCTCAGGTGGACTACGTGGCCCTGGGCCACATCCATAAGCACCAGATTTTGAGAAAAGAAAACCCATTTATGGCCTACTCCGGCAGCCTCCAACGGGTGGATTTTTCCGAGGAGGGCGACGATAAGGGGTTTTGCGTAGTCGATCTCGACCCGGCGGCGCCTCAAGGAAAACGGTTAGCCGATTTCAACTTTCAGCGGCTCGATGCCCGGCGGTTCGTCACGGTAGACGTTACCGTGCCCATGGGCGACCCGGATCCGACCTCTGCCGTGGTCCGGGCCATCGSCCGGAAGGACGTTGCCGGCGCGGTGGTGCGGGTTAGGATTACGTTGCCGGCGGAAGTGGAAGCCCAGCTCAGGGATGCGGACATTCGAGAGGCCCTTAGCGCGGCCCACTACATCGCGGCGATCAACCGTGAGACGCCTCAAGAATCTCGCCGGACGCGMTTGGACGCCGATTCCGCCAAAGATCTTCAGCCGATGGAGGCGTTGCGTGTTTACCTGGAAAGCCGGGGAGTGGAACCAGAGAGGGAAGAAAAGATATTGCGCCACGCGGAAGAGCTGGTGGAGCGAGAGGTTTCCGGACCTCCGTAGGGCCCGATAGCAAAGGCGCGCCGCCGGGTATTTCGCCTTTAGCCGGGTATTTCGCCTTTAGTHTGAAGCTAGGTTATCCCAATTGTTTGGCCAGGGCCTGACCGCCGTCTACCAATTCCTTGAAAACTGCGGCCACGTTGCTAATCTCGGAGATCAGTCCGGTTCCGGCCCCAGTGTAGGCGATCCCATCTTCCAGGTTTCCGTCAAGCATTGCCGCCCGGGCCACGGCCATCCCCAACTCATGTTCCCAGGCCTCGAAGTCGTTATCGGGTCCCGATAGTCCTTCTTCTTTCATTCGCAGAGCCATGYCGTTGCGAAGGATCCGGGTGGGCCAACGATCGCCACCCACGATGACCGTACCGCTGTCKATGGCCGCTACGATCGCTTCTTTGAAGTTTTGGTGGGAGATGCACTCTTGGGTAGCGGCGAAACGTGTGCCCATCTGCACTCCCTGGGCGCCCAAAGCCCGGGCGGCCACCACCCCTCGAGCATCCACCACTCCCCCAGAGGCAATCACGGGAATGGAGATCGATGTTACTACTTGGGGCACCAGGACCATGGTGGACACTTTGTCTGGACCCCGCAGGCCGCCGGCTTCAAATCCTTCGGCTATCACAATGTCCACGCCCTGCGCTTCGGCGCCCCGCGCATGACGTACCGTGGACACTTGGTGCAGTACCACGATGTCATGATCCTTCARGGTACCCGTATATAAGGCCGRGCTTCCCCCATAGGTGATGGCGATGCGGACCCCGTCTTGAATGGCGGCCTCAATCATATCTTCAATCCTGGGATTGGGCAGATACAAGGCGATGCCAAAAGAGTTGGAAGTTAGCCGCTGTACCCGGCGAATGTTGGCTTKCAGGTTGGTGACAAGGTCGCCGTCGACGTCCAGCCCGGCGGTGGGGTGAAGCACGCCCAGGCCTCCCGCATTGGACACGGCGGCAACCAATTCCGGGTTGGATACCCAAGGAAGCCCCGCTTGCAATATGGGGTGGGCGATGGAGAGGATGTTACAGACTTGGGTCCGCCTCATCAAAGCGTAAACCTGCCAAGGGCTAAAAGTGTGAYCGATTGTAAGGCGCAGCTCAAGCTCTGTCAACAAGCCGGGAATCAGGTACAACCGGCGTCGATCGGCCAGCCTATGGAAGGCGGKCCCGGACGGTTTGATCAAATTCCGATGGACAAGCCAGCCGTTTACCGCATACCCGAGCGATCACCGCGAGGRAATCTGCAATTCGTGGCCCGGCTYAGGKGCTAGATTAGGGCAGTAGAGATCTAAGGGCTTCGGCAACAGGCCCAGGGTCATTAATTTCTTCGATACGAATTACCTGCCGCTTCCCGATACCGCTGGCCACCACTACGCTGCCTCGTCCGGTCAGGATTTCGAAGAAGTTCCGGGCCTCTGAAATGGAGATGATTCGGCTCACCGGAATTTCCTTGGTGTCCAGCCACAGGAATTTGTACATATGTACAACCCTGCGGTCAGTGACGGTGTAGGTAATATGCAAGTTGCGGAGGTACCGCATGGCTCCCTTGAAGAAGAAATACAACCCTATCAAGAACAAGACAAAAGGATATACGTACGGCAACATCGTTGTTGTCACCATGAAGCCCGCAACCAGGAAGAAAGGGATGCTTACTATTAACCTGGCGTAGGCAGGCTTCATGGTGGGGTGGCGCATCACTAACTCTTTTTCCCCGGGTGATAGAGGCGGGGTAGGGGCTACCCCTGCCAAAGTCATATAGAGGCCGATAGCCATGAGAGCTCCCCCGACCACCAGGATGACGACAGAGGCCCATAGGGGAATCGTAGCCACCTCGCCGCCTTCGACGCCTTGGAAACCTTGGAGAAATTCCACACCTTGGGTTTGTGTCAACAATCCGTACGCCCCGAACAGCAAGAAAGGTGTAGCAAGAATCGCGCTGACCAATAGCCGGCGGAACAAACTGATTATTAGGTTGTCTCCGAGCCTGCTCCCGAGGCCCCTTTTTACAACTGTCGCCATGAGCTAACCCCCCTTGACCATCTGCAGCATCGTGGCGCCGAGGGTAAGCACGATACCGATTACCGCGAGCATAGTCGGGTCCATCATGGAGTTGGCCGTGCCAAGTCCTCCGACGGCGTTGTTGGAGAAGAATCCCCGGCCGCTCCTCTTATCTTCGGTTTCGAACGGAGTGCCGGGCGCACCTTCGCCGGGCAGGGACCTGGGACGACGGTCCCGATCTATCCGCATCCGTTCTTCATCTAACCCCCTCCGTCGTTCCATCTCTTCCCGCTGCATCTGTTCTTGTCTGTCCATACGCTTCCGTTCCGCCTGCATCCGTTCTTCATCCAATCTTTTTTGCCGTTCCATTTCGTCCCGCTGCATCTGTTCCTGGCTCTCCATACGCTTCCGTTCCGCCTGCATCCGTTCTTCATCCATTTTYSTYTGCCGYTYCATYTCCTCCCKCTGCATCTGTTCCTGGCTCTCCATACGCTTCCGTTCCCCCTGCATCCGTTCCTCATCCATTTTTCTCTGCCGTTGGGCGTCTGCCTGTCTGCGCTGCTGCTCCTGCTGCCGTTGCCGTTGCTCTTGTGATTGGCGGCGCTGTTCAGTAYTTGTCTCCTGCAATCGGCGCTCTAATTGTCTCAATTCCTCTTCTTTTTGGCGGAGTTCCCGTGCGAAGTTGCTCTCGAGGCTTTGTATGCGCGATCCGGTCTCCCTTTCACGGTTATTCAAGCGTCGTTCACGGTCTTCAACCACCGTTCTTTCGCGTCTTTCTATGTTTTGCTCTGCTTGTCGAACCTGCATCTCTAGTTCGGGTATTCTCCTACAGACGCGCTCGTTGCTCTTACAGTCTTGCTGAACCTGTTTATATTCATCTAGGGTTCGTTGGTATTGTAACTTGTTAAGTTCCAGCCCTTTATCTTGCACAGGTTGATTTAGACTTTGCTTAAATTCCCGCAGCTTCCCTCGTAGATCTGTTACTTGTTGCTGAACTTGTTGACCTTTCTCGCGTTTCCAATTCTCGAGTTCTTGGCGAGCGTTCTGAAGTTCTTGCGAAGTCTGTTGGATCGCTGGGTTGGGTTGCCGGGGAGAGCCGGGTTGGTTCTGGCCGCTGACCATGCATTCTCGAGTCATACGCAGCCGTTCTTCGTCAGTGGTATCCTTTATCCCCGCAGGCATGCGCCCGAGGACTCTAGCTATACATTCCAGGTTCCACATCCCCGGAGCTCCCGGGATTTGTACACCTGGCTTGCGAGGYTGYCCACCACTCCCGAAATTCAAGTCAATCCGTGTCTTCCCGCCGGGCTCCCAAACGATGGTCTGGTCAGACTTAAGCGATTGTCCGCCGGGCACCTTTGCTCGGAATTCCGCGGTCTTGCCGGCGAAGGACATTCCTGCCCGTTGTGGCACCAAAAGGCGGAAGTTCCCGGCCTTTACTAGCGCTCCCCGGTCGACCGCTCGACGTCCATCGATGATTACTATTACACCAGTCCCGTCTGGGGCAGGCCGACCGTTGACCGTGACCTTGCCCTGGAAAACGTGGGCCGGTGGTTGTTGCCCGTAGACGAACGGTGAGTTGTTCCAATTGGACAAGGCCATCATCAAGCCCAAGAGGATAAGTGCTTTGGTTATCAAGATAGTCCTAGAGATAGGAGAACCCATGACAACTCCTYTCRATCAGGAGATTAAGGATATAGTGTGACRAAWTGGGATGGATAATCTTGCGAATGCTGCTTCTGACCCGACGCCAGTATTTATACCACCGGCTAGGTTAGTCTGGCAAGCAACGTAACARGATCAGATGTGCTGGCAACCCGCAAGCTGATGAGTCGTCGGTACGTATTCGCGGCCTGGGAAAAGAAAGGAGGACGTTGATCCGGTTAGAATTTGCTTGGACCGGAGGTTTGGAAGATAATGGCACCGGTGTCGCGTATTTCAACGAAAGTAGGAGATGGCGCCATGTCAATAATCTGCATGATTCACCACATCAACATCCAGATCACAGACCGCCAGCAGACCCGTGATTGGTACGAAAAGGTCCTGGGAGCCGAGTTCTTGGACCGGGGGCCGGCGCTGAACAAACGCCAGCTTCAACTTCGTATAGGAACCGCCGAGATTCACACGTCTGTTACCCAGGCGTTCATCCCGGTGCCTCAAGTACACTTCGCGGTGGAAGTGGAAGACTGGGACGAGACTCTGGCACATCTGGATTCCCTCGGAGTCTCCTATTCCAGGTCCGGCGGAGGCTCGTTTACCGGCACCGGAGGCGTGGACCCATATCAAGGTACGCGCGAAGATACCGGCGAGCACTACACCTACATCAACGACCCGGACGGCAACCTTATAGAGTTGGTGTCCCACCCACTGGGCCTTGAAAGCTCGCAGGGCGAGTGCATCGGTTTGGCCCATGATGCCTCTAACGTCCGCTGGACCCAGATCCCCGGTTTCGTCGAAGAGGCCAACGCGGAAGGTAAGGYGSYCASYWMSKWSWSSMMTSARSTWSYNGGTCGRAMWSGRYWWSCRKRRTMTAGRKKYYTKMMRMSRGYYTTTAGTAATGTATGTTCTTGATCCCCACAACCCTCTGTAGAACTAAGATGGCCGGGGGGCCTTGGTACCGGGTCTTGGGCGTTTTTTCATGACCGGCGAACATCCTAACGCGAGGTAGGGGCTATGCTCAGCAGGGATGAAAACCACATTTTGACCCAAACGGACCAGGGCACGCCCATGGGCGATGTCATGCGCCGTTATTGGCTGCCCGCTCTCCTGTCTGAGGAAATACCAAATGCAGACTGCCCTCCGGTTCGGGTCAAGCTGCTGGGAGAAAAGCTGGTGGCCTTCCGCGATACCGGGGGACRGATCGGTCTGTTGGATGAATTCTGCCCCCACCGGCTGGCGTCGTTGTTCTTGGGACGAAACGAAGAGCACGGTCTCCGCTGTGTGTTCCATGGGTGGAAGTTTGACGTTKCGGGGAACTGTTTGGACATGATGAACGAACCCCCTGACAGCGACTTCAAGGATAAGATGTGGACGAAGTCGTACCCCACGGTGGAGGCGGGCGGGGTTGTATGGGCCTACCTGGGGCCTGAAGACCGAATACCGCCACCGCCCAATTTTGAGTGGACCCAGGTTCAAGCCACGCACCGGCACGTGTCCAAAAATCGTCAGGAATGCAATTGGCTGCAAGGTCTGGAAGGAGGAGTCGACACCGCTCACGCGCCTATCCTGCATCGGGCAATAACGGCAAATACCGACCGGGCTGGCATTGCGGTGAACTCCAACTTCGTGGTCGGAAGCGCGCCTGCTCTGGAAGTGGATACCACGGACTACGGATACCGGTACGTTGGCGTYCGCGCTCTGGGGGAGAAAGGCAACTATGTTCGGGCCTACCACTACGTGATGCCATTCCACCAATTTCGTCCCCGGCAAGCGGCGGGGTACCAAGGCCAGCCGGCCAAGCCCCACGTTGCCGGGCATATGTGGGTACCAATGGATGATGAAAATTGTATGATTTACAACTTCATCTACAGCTTTGGGGAAGAACCGATAACCGAAGAAGAATGGCAGGAGATCGAGCGGGGCTACGGCAGGGGGCCTCAGGACATTCTGCCGGATTTCCGTACCAAGGGAAATATCGGCAACGACTGGCTCATAGATCGACAAGCCCAGAGGACCGAGACTTTTACCGGCATCGAGGGCATCAATGCCCAGGATGTGGCGGTTCAGGAAAGCATGGGGCMTATAGTCGACCGCACCAGGGAAAACCTGACCCGCAGCGACATGGCGATCGTGGCGGCTCGCCGCATGTTGCTGGAGGCGTCAAGGACTGTCGCCGATGGGGGCGACCCACCCGGAGTGGGTACCAGTTATTACAATGTGCGGGCCATCGAAAGCGTGGTGCCGATCGGAGTGGAGTGGCGGGACGCGTTGATGCCTGACATGTATCCGAAGTCGTAGACCCGGAAAAGCATGGCGGGAAATAAGAKATAAAGAAAGGGGCGTCCCGATCTGTTCGGGACGCCCCTATGCATTTGTCTTACAAATTAGTTAGGACTCAGGCCGATGCCACAGCCATGGCCCCGACGGCCAGTTTGGGCAGGCTTACCGGGAGTTGCCGCCAGGTCTCTCCATGATYKCTGCTGCAAAAGATCTGGCCYGGTTCCGTACCGGCGTACACCGTGCCCGGCGATTGGAGGTCCCAGTCGAATGAGACTACCATATCTTCGTCTTGGCCCACCGACTCGATCAACTTCCAGTTGCGGCCACCGTCGGTGGAGCGATAGAACTGGGGATTCTCCCGCCGTGCGTTGGCGGACRCCGTCAGCAGAACCACGTCGGCGTCGTCGGGTGCCGCGGCTATGTGCAAGGCGTATCGCCCGTCCAGGCCGTTGTTGATYACTTCCCAATTGTCGCCTTCGTCGTCGGTGCGATAGGGCGCCCGGGACGTGGCAACATAGACGCTTTTAGGCCTGGCGCCGCTGATTCCGATGCAGTGTACGTCGTCGTGGATCCCTGGCAATTGCTTCCAGGTTGCCCCGCCGTCCTGGGATCGAACCATACCCCCTTCCTCTATGGCGGCGTACAAGTAGCTGGAATCGTGGGGGGCCGCTCTCAAATCTCGAACGTGCGAGTCCCGGGTCGGTGCGTGGAAACCCCACTGGCTRGACTCGGGCACCGCCGTGAATCCAGTGCACTCCTCCCAAGTATCTCCGCCGTCAGAGGAGCTATATATGGATGCCGGTTCGCTGCCCACGTACACTTTYCCCTGGTCGCTGGCGTCGGCCTGCACGCTGTGGGCGTAATCGCTGGGGTAGGCGTCCAGATGGCGCCAGGTCTGTCCGCCGTCGTCGGTGCGGTAGACCCCGGCCTCGTAAGCGGCCAGGTAGGCCCTTCCTCCAACTACCGGGCTGGCGGTAAGCCGGGCGGCGGCGTGGGCCAGGGGGGTGACGTCACCACAGATCCAGGTTTCTCCCTGTCCGGATATGGCGCAAACGCCTTCTTGCAATCCCACATAGATTCTGCGGTTTTGGCTGTTGTTGTCTGGCATGGTCCTAACTCCTTAGATCGGAATGGTAGAGGTTCCTTAGCGCTGAAGGCCGGAGAATTTTCCCGTAACTGACTGGTGGCCAGCGTTTTCCTCGTAGGCTTCTTCCCGGAAAAGGGCCAAGGATTTGATGACCGGGTTGTCCTGGATGGAGAAAAGGATCGCTTCTTGGCTGGAATCATTTCCGAATTCGTGCCACGACCAGGACGGCACTACGAAGAGGTCTCCCGGGCTCCAATCGAACCGCTGGCCGTCGATGATGCTGTATCCCTCACCTTCAAATACTTGGTAGACGGCGCTGGTGGTGTGCCGGTGCGCCCTGGTGTGGATGCCAGGACGGATCAGCTGGATCCAACAGGCCATGGTCGCTAATACCGATCCACCGGTGGCGGGGTCGGAATACTCCATGGCCACGTCGTCGAAGGGGCTGGAATCTACCTGGGCCAGATTCCAGAGGGCGTCGTAGGTCCGGTCCCATTTGTAGTGCCATAGTTGAGAATAAGGCAATTTGGTGTCTTCCCAGGCGGGCCGCAAAGCCCCGGAAGCGTATTTCTGAATCGACTCTCCGGTTCCGGTAACCGGTTGTTCGTCCTCTGGGTAGTTCTCAAAGAAGGTGGCGTGCAGGTTGTGAACCAACGGGGTATCGAGGCCGTCCAGCCAAATCATGGGCGCGTCGCCCTCGCTGTTGTGGTCGTGCCAGGTCCAGGACGGCGTGAGAACAAGGTCCCCACGTTCCATGTAGCACTTATCTCCCTGCACCGTGGTGTAAACGCCTTCCCCCTGCAAGATCCAACGGATAGCTGTGGGGGTGTGGCGGTGGGCCGGGGCGCACTCACCGGGAAGGAGGAGTTGCAACGCCGCTGAAATGGTGTGGGTGGTGCCATGGCCCAACGCGGGATTGGCCAGGCGCAAGACCCGGCGCTGTACGTCCCGGTCCGGAGTGACAACCTCGCCGCTTCGCATGACCAACGGTTCAACTTCRGACCATTTCCAGAGAAAWGGAACCACCGYGGGCCGCTCTTCRCCGCGGCGSAGCCATCCGGGCGCCAGGCTTGCCTGGTCGGTGGAGGCGTAGAATCGCTCCAGCTCCTCGGGACTGACCTTGCCTTGAGTCACTATGGGTATCCTCMTTCCGAGACTGGTTCATGGTAGGAATAGACCAAGAACGTTGCCTGGACCGGTTTGGGTATGCTGGGCTCTGGCTAGGCCGAGGGGTTATTCGGAGGCAGGATGATTGGTAGTGGCTCCACGCTGTCCAGACCGGGCGGGTTGATCTGATCCAGAGATTCCAGGAGGGCGTTGAGGCTATACATCACTTCGGTCAACTCGGGGTCTTGAATCTCCAAGCCCACCGCGTGACCAAGAGCTACCACTTCGTCTTTGGATAAGTCGGGCATGCTCGCCTCCCGCTAAAAACAACATAGTGTGATTGCCCCATACTCCCGGAAATCGGCCGATCAGTCAAGAGGCCGGTTAGAATGATATGGAGACCTGATTCCCGAATCGGTTTTCCAGGGAGCCAAACAGCCTTGAGGTACTARCCCGGCTTGGTTATACTACCAACGGTCTAGAGGCTACGCTTTGACCAATCTGCACGCTGCGAGVAAATATGATCGACTTGGGTCCTGAAACGGGTTTTGAAAAGTTCCCCGCACAGGTCGATTGGGGCGACTATTCCTTTTTCCTAGTGCGTACTAAGCAAGGGTACAAGCTGTTGTCCAACGTTTGCCCCCACCACGGAGGGGAGATCGTCGATTGGGGGACTTGCTTCATGTGCCCAGATCACGGCTGGCGCTTCGAACCTGAAGATGGTGAGTGCATCAACGGCCCCAACGCCAGGATGTGGTCTTACGAGGTCACGGTGCGGGACGGCCATCTCCACGCCGACGTACCTTCGGATTAATCGAGCCTCACCCTCAGGCTGATACTCCCCGGTGATCAAGGACATGATTTATCCCTTCCCCATTTGCGCGGGAAGTTTTGGATGGGGGTGACCCGCCGGGTCAATCTCTCTTCAGGAAGGATTRACGGCGTCTCCGGCCCCTCCGATTCTGTCTTCCGCCAATGCTATTCGGACGTTTCACCAAGCCGGATATTCTGGCGGAAACACCAGAGACCAACCGCCAAGACAGAGCTTCGCCCCGCTTCTCACCCAGCCAAATCANTGGCAACGTGAGGAGTCCCAAACCTAACAGAATCATGCGCAGTCGCCGGGGCCGGTATTCTATCCGTACCTTGTGGTCTCCCGGGGGCAACCGAACTCCCACAAAACTGGGCATCAGCATGACCGTGTCCGTCTTCACACCATCGACAGTTGCCCGCCAGTCTGGGNTGATACGTAGCTTTCAGTMGCAACATGCTTTCGCGTTCCACGTTAACGTCAACCGCGAAATAATTGTTGCCTATTTCCTCGGAGATGATCCTGCCACGAGATGGACCGTCAGGGGGATTCAATTTGGCGATGACCTCCTTAGCTGAAGAAAGTGGCAACCCGCGTTCTATTCCCTGGGCGCGACTGCCGATCGACACTAACGGATGCTGCTTGGCCCCTGGCAGTCTGCTGCCTAGCCAGACTGATGCCGCCAGATATAATTCCGTCCCTGTCCCTTCGAAGGCCAAGTCTGAGTCGACCAGGTCGAAGTAGCCCGTAGTATCCACTTGATACAAGCGATGGCGCCCAAATTGCTGCAGCGGCTGCACAATCTCCGGAAATATTCGGCCTTCAGGGGCCACCACGTACCGGGCGTTATAAAGATTGTAATGGTCATAACGCTGCTCATCGAAATTGATCAGAACGTCASTATTCAGTGAATAGCTGTGGTAAATCTTCTCCACCATGTCAATGCCCGCTGCTTGTAGCAGGTTATCGACYCTTAGATTGCCAACCCGGTAATCGTCGCTCCAATTGTCMAGAACATAGCCGCGTTGTTKCCCGGCATAGGTCCGGCCGGGTGGAAGTTGCTTTAGTTTATCGATTAGCGCGGTTAGATCGTCATCGGCTGCCAGAGCCTGCCGGCCTTCATTTATCGATAAGGCATTCTGCGCCAGGTACGACCTTCTTTCGATGTAGACCGGCGATAGCACCAGCAAGGTCAACCCCAAAGCCGCCGCGACATACCAGATGCGGGATCRAGACAGAGCCCAGCGTAGTGGGGCAGCCAACGCGACCGCGATAAAGAATATGCCTCCCAGATGAANCCCCCCRACGAACCGGTTCATGTGAAWCTCGCGGCTAAGTGGTAACACGTCCATGAGGCTACCCCAGGTTGCTCTGCCGAAATAGAGCATCAGCCACAGAGTGAATATCGCTACCGGGATCAGGTATCGCTCATTCCTCCACCGGAGTAAACAGATCCCGAACCCAGCAGCCGCCAAATAGGTCAACGAAGGTATCCTGCCGAAATCAAATAAATCTCCCACGACCAGACCCCGAAGCACCGCAGCATAGCCGTAAGAGTCGTGTCTCGTCGGATGATGAAAAACGCTGTTGTTCAGATAAGGCCGGTCTAGGAAAAAGGGAACCAGAAAATACGAGGTCACTACTACGACGAGCAGCAACAGGATAATCAACCGGCTCCATCGCCGCAGGATAGTCTGCAAAAGAGACTTAATGCTGGATGATCCGGTAGGTTGGATAAGTGCGAGGATGCCAAGGGTAAGGAAGGCCATATACCCGTATATCAGGTGGGAGATCAACGTTACGGCAAGGAATAGCGTTGCCCAGAAGTATCCTCTCCCCTCTTTCAGAACTCGGTATCCTAAAGCTAATGCCGGGGGCAGGAGCAACATTGCCCAAAGCTGGGTATGAACCCCCCACCCTTGGAAAACATAGCTAGCGAAACTTAAGCCGCCAATGCCGGCGGTGGCGACAAGCGATGCGACAAGGCCGCCCATGGCAGCCGACAGTTGATCGAAATCGAAGCGCCGTAATGACCAGTAGATGGATATGGGAAAATGGCTGAGGAGCAAATARTTCGTCCAGTTCAATAGATCGGCGATGGCGAATRACCCAAGAGTAAGAACATGGACGAGCGCAATAGTCACATGTGGGAAATGCTGGTAGTAATGGAACAGGGGAAAGCCCATGCYCATGGAGCCCTGCCACGGGTCGGTGAAGTCCTGTCCTTGTTTGATGGCTTCTACCACCATTTYTATGGCCAGCCGGTGGAAAACGGTATCGTTCCAAGCCARGACGTCGCCTGCTACCTCAGGGTAGAGGTGATATAGGTTGAAGGCGACGGCGAATAGGACCAGAAAGTAGGCAAYGAGGGATTCACGCCGGTGAAACCAATGAGAAGGAGCAGCGGGGTCGCCCTTGTTATTGACYGTCTGGGGYGTGGTCATAGGGTGGCATCAATCATCGGCCGCCAATCTCGCGCCGGGGAACAAAATTAGACGAGGCCAGTTCGTCCCGGCCACCGGCCCGTCGTTAGACAGGCTGACCATATCCGAAMAACCTTGCCGGTAGCCGGGCCCAAGGCCTCAGTAGGTCTTGATCTCCAAAAGGTGGCCGTCAGGGTCCTTGAAGTAGACCGCTTTGCCCATCCCCTTGGCGCCGTCGGACATCCCNTGGCCCCTTCATGTTTTCCTGCTCCCGAGGGCTGTCGCCGTAGGAGATCCCAGATTCCTGGATCCTGRCGAAGGCGTCTTCGAACTCTTGGTGGTCCATGGCGAACGCATAGTGCATGCTGCGGAAGTCGTCCGATTCCCGAAAGTCAAAATTCAGAGTGYCGTTGACCTTCACCGCCAAGAAGGGRCCCACTTCCCCCAGGTTGTCGAACCCAAAGATCCGCGTGTAAAACTCCACGGACTTCTCTCTATCCTTGACCGGGACGATGGTGTGATCCAACACAGTAGCCATGTATTCAATCCTCCATGTGAACGATTCACGACGCGATTGGCAATGAGTCGATGCTCGTTATTCCGGTACTCTRTTCACTGCCACAACCATTGTCRATCGCTACCCGTGGCGGGTTGGCCCTCACCTCCGGCCCCTCTCCCGCCGGGAGAGGGGTCCCCACTGCTGAAAGCTGACCGCTGATAGCTGAAAGCTACATCCCCCAGGTTTTTCCGAACTCCGCCCGCAAGACCAATTGGCCGGTTAAAGATTGGGCGTCCTGCTTTGCCAGGTAGACGGCGGACGGGCCTACCTCAGAAGGTTCAACCCGCTCATGCCAGTCACGCTGGGTCCAAGGTATCGCGGCCGAGCCTTCGGTGCGCAGGCTGCCCGGCGAGAGCACGTTGACGGCGACGTTGTATTCCCGCACCTCATCAGCCAAGCAAAAGCTGAACATGTGGACGGCCGCCTTGCTGGTGCTGTACAGAACGCCGCCACCTTGCGTGGGGTCGTCGGCCATGCGGGAGCCGATGTTGATGATGCTGCCCCGGCGCTGGCGCATCATTATAGGCAGGACTGCCCGGGAGCAGAGATAGGGGCCCCGCACGTTCACCGTCATGATCCGGTCCCAACTGGCCGGGTCTATCTCCAGGATAGACTCYCCCAGTACCATGGCTCCRGCGTTGTTGAAAAGYACGTCTATGCGCCCGWAKYGCTCCTCGACCTGCCGGACCATWTCCTGAACTTGGCCGTCGTCGGTCACGTCACAGACCAAGGGGAAGACCTCGCCTCCGGCGTCTCGGATGGCCTGGGCGGTCTCATCCATGGTGCCGGTTAAACCGGTGGGTGAACTGGCGCGGGCGCAGATGGCCACGCTAGCCCCCTCCCCGGCGAACTCCAAGGCGATGGCCTTGCCCAGCCCTCTGCTGGCCCCGGTGACGATGGCAACCATATCCTGCATCTGGTTCATAGTCTTCTATCCCAAAGGAATCTTGTTTAAGAAAATCGTGTCTTAGCCCAACCCTGGTCGAAGGGAGTCCAGAAAAAGGACGTCAGCTTCAGGTGTTTGAACATCCAAACCCCGTCTATCTTGACATACTCCTCGTCGTATCTGCCCGAACCCCACACTGCCTGATCATCTTCGGCGTAGGTGCAGGCTTGGAACAGGTACCAGGAGCCGGTGGCGGTATCGCCGTCCACTTCAATGACCGGGTTCATTACCATGTGTATCGCAAAGGGCAGCCGCTGGGAAGCCCGGACAAAGAAGTCGTGGATTCYCGCCCGGCCGTCGGCTCGGCCACGGATCCCGCCGTCCCAAACCGCGTCCTCGGTGAAGAGGCCGGCAATGGCCTCGGCGTTGTAATTGTCGTCGCAGTAGGCGCAATAGCGCGCTTTGAGCCGCTTGATCTCCTCAACGTCCTCCAGGACTTGAAGCCGGCGTTCCAGGTCCTYCAAGCTCATCGTCTACCTCCTAAATGCTGATGGCTGACCGCTGATAGCTGATAGCTGGCCTAGATCGCTGTCCACCCTCCGTCAACGATCAACAAATGACCTGTGGTGGCTGATGACGAAGGGCTGGCCAGATAGATGGCCGCTCCCACCAATTCTTCCGGCTCCATCCTCCGTCCCAAGGGCATGTTGGCCGACATGTCTTGCTGGACCTCCGAAGGTGACCGGGGGTCGGCTTCTTGCAAGCCGGGCGTTGTGGTGGGACCGGGGCCGATGGCGTTGACGGTGATACCGTATTTGATCCACTCCAAGGCCAAAACCCGGGTCAGATTGGCTACACCGGCCTTGCTGGAGCAGTAGGCGGCCCGGTCTTCCCGTGCTACCACCGCCAGTTGGGAAGAGATGTTGATGATTCGCCCATATCCTTGGTCGATCATGGGCCGGGCGGCAGCTTGGGAACAAAAAAACGCGCCTTTCAGGTTAGTGTCCACCACGGCGTCCCAGTCTTCTTCGGTGACCTCCAGAGCCGGTTGCCTGCGGCGGATGCCGGCGTTGTTCACCAAGATATCCAGCCGCCCGAAGTCCCGCACCACGGCGGCCACGGACTCCCGGATGTTTGCCAGGTTCAGCACGTCCAGCGCGTAGGTGGCGCTTGTCCGGTCCAATCCTTCGATCTGAGATTGGATTCCTCTGGCTTCATCTAGCTTTTGAGGTATATCCGAGACTGCMACATCGGCTCCGGCTTGGGCCAGGCCGATGGCCAGGGCAGCGCCGATGCCACGCGCGGAGCCGGTTACCAGGGCCACTTGACCTTCTAGGCTGAGACCTGGGTAAGACATTGTGAAACGCCTCCTTAAACGGYGGACACGCCAACTTGAAGTCCGGCCTCTGGTTGGCTGTCGAACGTCGTTCAGATGAGAGCTATCGGCATCAGCCGGAGCCTCGCCAGAGGCGGTAGCATAGCACAAGGGTCACATCCCAGCCATAGGCACCCACTGGCATCATCAAAAATCACGGGTTCATGTTCTGGTTTAGGTCTTGCCAAGGCCGGGACTTGACCTTAGACTCACCCAGGGAATCGCAAGCACTGATTATTCATCCACTACGCATTATTCGGCAGAACAAAAATGGAGAACAGTGGATGAGGTAGCGCAGGTGCCCTTGAAACGCGGGCGCAGCCGTGGATTCATCCTGGCCAGTCTCTCGTTGGGGCACGGCGCCTCCCACCTTTACGATCAGGGATTTCCGGTATTCATGCCGGTCATCGCCCAATCCCTTGGCCTCAGCTACACTCAAGTGGCAACGTTGCTCAGTATCAGGCAGGTGGGTYCCGGGTTRGTCNGCCTGGGCGGGGGAGCGTTGGTGGACATCCTCAAAAGCCAGTGGGGGATGATTCTGACCGGGTGCATGGCCGGGTCCGCCATCGCTTATGNCCTGGTGGGAGCTTCCACCAACTTYCCACTTTTGATCGCAGCGGTGATTCTGGTCTCGGTCCCCGGCTCGCTGTGGCACCTGCCGGCGGCCGCGGCCCTGTCCCAGCGGTTCCCCGACCGCAGGGGTTTTGCCATTGCCATGCATGGCTTCGGSTCGAATATCGGTAATGTGTTGGGTCCGCTGTTGGCTGGAGCGCTGCTCACCATACTTCTCTGGCGCCACGTGCTATTTATCTATGCGGCGCCATCATTGATTTTGGCAGGCCTCGTCTGGTGGTTGCTGAAAGACATTGGCAAGGAAGATGCGCCGGGGGAGCGGACCCGATCACGGGCTCAGTTAGGATCAGGACTGCGGCTGCTGCGAAACCCGGTCGTCTTAGGACTGATCTTGACGTCCACTTTTCGGGGCATAGCGTTGAAYGCCCTGTTCCATTGGACACCCTTCTATCTGACGGACATGGAGACTGGTTTAGGAATGGGGCACTTCAGAGCGGGTTTTCACATTTCCTTGCTGGCGGGCATGGGAATATTCTCGGCGCCGGTGCTGGGCGTGCTGTCAGACAAGTTCGGCCGGAAAGCGGTGCTGCTGCCGGGATTAGCCTCGTCGGCGGTGTTGTCCTTGCTTGTTGTGAGTACCGGGGATTCGATACTGCTGGCTTTTGTTCTGGCCGGGCTAGGGCTGGGTACCTTCGCGTTGCACCAGATCATGCAAGCGGCGGTACTGGACGTGGTTGGGCGCGGTACCGAAGCGACRGCGGTGGGATTGATCTTTGGGATCAACGGGCTGATCGGAGCGGCTTCGCCGTTCTTGGTCACGTTGATCATCAACCACGCGGGAGGGTTGAGCTCAATCTTTTACTATAGCGGTATCCTTACGGCTATATCCGCGGTCGTTGTGGTATTTATTCCCCTCCGCCCTTCCCGCGAAGTAAAGCCGAATTCAGGATNAAAGTCTTGGCCGGGCTTAAGTTGCGCTCACTCCCGGAAGAGTTAGTGCCGCTTGACACTCCCAACGGCCCCTCTTACAATCTGGTGGCCGCCCACCCRTAGCGGGGGCGAGCACCAAGCGRTCYGCGACATCAGTCGTAGACTCAGCAATCTGGTGGGCCGCTGGGATCCTATGCCGACCGAGACGGCCACAATCGAAAGTGTTGTWTGTTTTGCGCCCCGCTGCGTCGGGGCTTTCCTTTTGTTTGGCTCGGATCGCNTDTTTGGRWGRGACAAGCGTGCCCGGAGGGCCGGGTGAATAACACCATCACCGCAGTCAAAGGGCTGGAGGCCGGTCACTACACCGACCGGGCCCATGCCACCGGCTGCACCGTGATTATCTGCCGTCAAGGAGCGGTGGGCGGCGTCGACGTTCGAGGTGGCTCTCCAGGCACYAGGGAAACCGACCTGTTAAGGCCGGCCCACCGAGTRGACCGGGTCCACGCCATCCTTCTCAGCGGCGGCAGCGCGTTCGGCCTTGACGCTGCTTCCGGGGTAGTGCGGTACCTGGAAGGGCAGGGTGTTGGCTTTGAAGYCGGACCGGCCATCGTCCCGATAGTGTCGGCGGCCATCCTATTCGATCTGGGCCTGGTTGCCCATGACGTTCGTCCCGGTCCCGAAGAAGGCCTTGCCGCTTGCCTTGCCGCCGGTGCGGGTCCAGTAGATGAAGGTAGCGTAGGAGCGGGGACTGGGGCAACCGTCGCAAAAGGCAGAGGGATCGCGTCGGCGGTCAAGTGCGGCATCGGCTCCGCCAGCCTGCGGCTCMCCGGCGGCGCGGTGGTGGCCGCCATTGTGGCGGTTAACGCCTATGGCGGCCTGTACGACCATAAGACGGGCCGCTTAATGGCTGGACCCCGGCGTGAAGGCGGCGGTTTCGAGGACCCGATGGAGATCCTCCTGGAAGACGACGGCAGCCAGGAAGGTCCGTYGATGACCAACACGACGATTGGTCTGGTCGCGACCGACGCCTTACTGAGCCGGGAGGAGGTCAACCATCTGGCGGGTTTGAGCCACGACGGTTTGGCCCTAACCATTCGGCCCTGTCACACCATGAGGGACGGAGACACCATGTTCGCYATGGCCACCGGTCGGGGTCCCCAAACTTCGGACCTTACCGCATTGGGCGCCGCTTCCGTCGAGGTCACCGCCCGGGCGGTATTGCGGGCTGCGGAAACAGCTACCGGTCTGGGCGGGGTGCCGTCCATCGGTGAGATCAATCATGGCTAACCGAAACTTGGATATCGGATTCATCGGGATCGGGGTGCTAGGCAGGGGACTTTCCCTGGCTTTGGCGGAGCGGGGGTATCGAGTTGCCGGCGCACATAGCCGCTCTGAAGCTTCGGCCCGGTGGTTGGCGGWCCGTATTCCCGGCTGCGATGTATACGCTTCSGCACAAGCGCTGTCAGATGCCTCCGGCTTGGTCTTTATAACCACTCCTGATTCTGCTATCGAAGACGTATCGAGGTCGGTGAACTGGCGTTTCGGCCAAGGAGTGGTCCATTGCTACGGCGGGGCATCCATTGAGTTGCTGAAATCCGCCGCCCAACAGGGCGCGATGACCGGAGCTTTCCACCCCTTCCAGACATTTGCCGGGCTGGCCTCCCCTGAAGAGGCCGCGGCCAGACTGTCTGGGGTAACTTTCGCGGTAGACGGTGAAGGGTGGATCGGCGGATATCTGCACAGTATCGCCCAGGACTTGGAYGGACATTCCGTATCCATCCYCGGCGAAGACCGKCCCCTATATCACGCTGCCGCGGTGTTCGGGTGCGGCTATCTGGTGGCTTTGCTGAAAACAGCCGTGAGCCTTTGGGAAACGATGGGCTTCTCCCCAGAACAAGCGATTCAAGCCTTGATGCCTTTGWCTTCCGCYACCCTGGGAAACGTGGCGMGAGAGGGGTTGCTGCCCAGCGCCACCGGGCCGGCCATCCGCGGCGACCTGTCGACCCTTCGCTCCCACTTGGAGGCGTTGTTTCAACGTTCACCCGAGTTGGTGTCCCTGTACGGGAATCTGGCCCGAGCTTCCCTGCCTTTGGCGGTAGGGCAMGGCCTGGGCCCAAGCCAATTGACCGCCATAGAAGAACTGGTCGACCACTATATAGGCATCGAATAATCAAACGCCATGCGGCCTAGCATCCCCCTTCCAAACYGGGGGATTGAGGGGAGTCGGTTCCCCAGGGCGAACATCGGCATACCCAAATTTCCGGAGGTTGCAAGCATGGCAAAGGTGACYATCAGGGACATCGGCCWGATGAAGGCCGACGGTAAAAAGATACCCATGGTTACYGCCTACGACTACACCTCGGCATGCCTGGCTGATCAAGCCGGGATACCAATACTCCTGGTTGGCGACAGCCTGGGCATGGTTGTGCTGGGCTACGAGTCCACCGTCAAGGTGACGATGGATGACATTTTGCACCATACCAAAGCCGTGGTCCGGGGCGCCAAGCAAGCRYTGGTGGTCGCCGACATGCCTKTTATGACTTACCACATAGACCAGTCCCAGGCACTCGCCAACGCCGCCCGATTGATCCAAGAAGGCGGCGCGCAAACCGTAAARCTGGAGGGYGGCGAGAACGTGGCGGATACAGTAAACCGGATGGTTGAGAGTGGCATACCGGTGATGGGCCACATCGGACTCATCCCCCAGTCCATCAACTCCTTTGGAGGATACCGCGTGCAGGGCCGGGACCGGGAAGCGGCGGCCAAGTTGTTGCGTGACGCCAAAGCCCTGGAGGCTGCCGGCGCTTATGCCATTGTCTTGGAACTGGTGCCGACTCCACTGGCAGGTCTGATATCAAGACAATTGACCGTGCCTACCATCGGCATCGGGGCTGGAGTTGAGTGCGACGGACAGGTCCAGGTACTCCACGACATGCTTGGKCTGTTCACCGATTTTGTGCCYAAGCACGCGAAACAGTATGCCCGATTGGCCGAGTCGATAAAAGAGGCGTTCGCCCAATACGTCCAGGACGTCGAAGGCGGAACCTTCCCCACCGATAAGCAAAGCTTTGGGATGGACGAATCGATCTTGGAAAACCTGACCGTCCTGCCCTAAWWAGGTCCCCGCCCAACCCCTCTTGCCGCTTGGCCTGGGGTCGAGGTAAAGTACCGGCCTTCAAGGAGAAACGGCGTCTTCATGCAAGTCCTCCAAAACCGGCGCCAGATGTCCAGAGCCTGCCGTTCAGCCAAGCGTCCCCTGGGCTTGGTGCCTACCATGGGCGCGCTTCACGAAGGCCACATGGCTTTGGTGAAGCAAGCGCGCAAGGATAACTCAACCCTTGCGGCGACGATCTTCGTTAATCCTTCCCAGTTCGGACCCCAAGAAGACCTGTCGGCTTATCCCCGCGACCTGGAGCGGGACTTGGCTTTGCTCCGGGAAGAGGGGGTGGACCTGGTGTTCACGCCAAGTGTTGAAGAGATCTACCCGCCGGGATTCAACACCTGGGTGGATGTTGGCGGACTGGGCGACCGGTTGGAGGGGGMGCACCGCTCCGGCCACTTCCGGGGAGTGGCCACGGTGGTTGCCAAGCTGTTTAACATCATCGGTCCCGACCGGGCCTATTTTGGGCAGAAGGATGGGCAGCAGTCGGCGGTTATCCGCAAGATGGTCYGTGATCTAGACCTGGATGTGGAGGTAGTGATGGTTCCCACGGTGCGGGACAGCGACGGATTGGCCCTCAGCAGCCGCAATGCCTATCTCACTGAGGAACAACGCCGGGCCGCGCCGGTTGTTTACCGGGCGTTACAGTTGGCGCAAAGACTTTGGCAGGAGGGGATCACCGACGGCAGTTGGATCCGTTCGGAGACCAGACTGGTGTTGGAGAGCGAAGGGTTGATCGAACGCATCGACTACGTTAGTGTGGCCAACGCCGAAACMCTGGAAGAGTTAGACATAGTTAAGGGGCGCGTAATGGTTTCCGTGGCCGTTCAGTTGGGCAAACCCCGCTTGATCGACAACATTATTCTGGAGTAGCGAGCCGAGTATTTCCCAGGGAGGACACGACCTCCCTGTCGGGCCCCCTTCCCAAGGGGGGATGTAGCTGCCAGCATTGACGCGGTTCCAGCCGCCTACTGGTGTTCTTGGGGATGGGGTTGCTCTCGTAGCAGGCTCAAGGCATGCAGGACGGGTGCATCGGTGAAGCTGAACAACACCGCGGGGTTGGCGGCCGACGAGTTGACGTGCTCGTGGAAAGCCCAGCCAGGAACGCAGAAAACGTCCTTTTCGCTCCAATCCAATCTCTGTCCGTCAACGATCGAATAGCCTTCCCCTTCAACCACATGGTAGATGACGCTGGCGGTGTGGCGGTGGGCCTTGGTGGCTTCGCTGGGTCGCAGCAACTGCGCATGGCAGGCCATTGTCGGCATGACCGGTCCGCCGGTATTGGGATTGGTGTATTCCAGAATCACTCCGTCATATGGGCTTCCGTCGGCCACCGGGGCCAAGCCCTGCAGCGCCGACCATGTCTTGTCCCACGGATAGTGCATCAGCGGCGAATGAGTACTCTGAGGTTTTTCCCAGGCGGGACGCAGCACGCCGGAGCCGTAGGCGGTCAGGGAAGAATCGGTGGGAAAGGTAATCGGTTGGATGTCCTCGGGATAGGGCTCGAAGAATACGGCTTCCAGCAGGTGGGTCAAAGGCAGGTCCAGACCGTCCAGCCAGATGATGGGGTTGCCGGTGGTGTTGCCGTGGTCGTGCCAGGTCCAGTTGGGCGTCAACACCAGATCTCCGGGAAGCATGGGTATCTTGTCGCCTTCGACGGTGGTATGGCCGCCGTCGCTTTCGATGATGAATCGTAGAGCCGCCGGCGTGTGCCGATGGGCGCGGGCCGACTCTCCCGGCATGACGATCTGCAGGCCGGAAAACAGGCTGTTGGTAGTGGCGATGCGGCCCTCTAAGCCGGGGTTCAGCAGCATCAATACCCGTCGCTCCGCGTCCTCGGTGCCCACAAGCTCGGCCGCCCGCATGGCTTGGGGACGCAGCTCTTTCCAACGCCATATGTAGGGTAGGGCTTTACTGTTGGGCTCGTTGACCAGGGCCTGTTCTTGCCGGGTCCAGAGAGGAGCGGTGCTGTAGGTTTCCAGGTCCCGGTAGAAGCCTTCCAGTTCTTCGGGTGTCGCTTTGGAAGCGGAAGGTCTCAGCATGGCATAACCCCTCCAGGTGCTGTCTTAGCTCTGGGTCAGTTCGCGGACCGCCTCGGTGAAAGCGGGCACCACGTGCTCCCAATCCCCAACAACGCCATAACGGGCTTCCTTGAAGATATTGGATTCCGCGTCTTTGTTGATGGCGACGATGACCTTGGCGCCGGAGCAGCCCGCCATGTGCTGACTGGCCCCGGAGATGGCTACGGTGATATACACCTCGGGGGTAATGGTCTTACCCGTCAGGCCAACCTGGTAGCTAGAAGGGACCCAGCCGGAGTCTACCGCCGCCCGGGACGCGCCCACGGCGCCACCCAACAGCTTGGCCAGAATTTCCAGGTCCTGGAAAGGCTCGGGTCCGCCCAAACCGCGACCGCCGGAGACCACGACGCGCGCATCCTCCAGCTTAACTCCCTCGGCCGCTTCCTCCACCACGTTGACCACCTGGCTGCGGGCCTGGGAGGGGTCCAACTCCACTGGGAAAGACACAACCTGGCCCTGTCTTGAGGAGTCAGGGTCCAAGGGCTCGTAGACCTTGGGGCGGATGGCGGCGATCTGAGGAGTGTAGTTGCACCGAACCACCGCGATGGCGTTGCCGCCATAAACCGGGCGGTTGGCCAGCAGGGTCTTCGACCCGGCATCGATCGATATCTCCAGACAATCTTGGGCCAATCCGACGCCCAACCGGAACGCCAGCCGAGGGGCAAGCTCCCTTCCTTCGTTGGTTCGCCCGATCAATACGACGCGCGGGGACACGTCCCGGCAGAGGGCTTCCATCGCGGCTAGGTAAAGGTCCACTTGGTATTGGGCCAATTGGGGATGGGTAACCGCGTAGACTTTGTCGGCCCCATAACTGATGGCCTGTTGGGACGGTTGGTCCAATGTGTCGCCCAGCAATCCGATGGCCAACTCTTCGCCCAAGTCGTCGGCTGCTTTGCGGCCGGCCGTCAGCAGTTCTCTGGACGTGGAGCTAAGCTCGCCGCCCGTTGAATCACCCAGGACCAATACGCCCGATTCGTCCGCCATGTTACCTCCGCCTCTGTGTCCTTCGACAGGCTCAGGACGAACGGCAAAGTTTTCAGTTTCCGTTCGTGGCGAGCTCGTCGAACCACTTTTTGAAATGGATTCTTGTCCTGATAGCTGACCGCCAAAAGCTGACGGCTGGCTAGATCAGCTTGGCCTCGCGGAGTTTCAGCGCCAGTTGCCTTCCGGCATCGGCAGCGTCATCTCCTTCGATGATTTCACATTGTTGATCGCGCACTGGCACGAACAGTTCTTGTAACGTGACCCTGGGCTCTAGTTGGGAGGCGTCGGCGCCTAGGTCGGAGGAACTCCAGATAGTAGGCTGCTTCCTGGTGGCGGCCATGATGCCTCGCAGAGTGGGGTAGCGAGGTTGGCCCAATTCGTTACTCACGGTAACCAGAGCCGGGAGAGGCGCCTCCACTACTTCATAGCCGTCGTTGGTGATCCGTTCGACGGAGACCTTGCCATCCTTAATCTCCACCTTTTTGCCCAATGAGATGCATGAAAGGCCCAATATCTCGGCTACCCCCAACGGGACTTGGGCGTTGTCCCAGTCGGATGCTTGCCTGCCGCAGATGATCAGGTCGAACCCGCCCAGCTTGCGTATCGCTGCCGCCAGTAACTGGGCGGTGAAAAAACTGTCGATGGAATTTTCGAAGGCGTCGTCCTGCAACAAGACCAACTCGTCGGCGCCCATGGAGAGGGGTTTTTTCATAACGTCCAGGGCGAAAGAAGTCCCCGTGGAAATGACGGTTATAGAAGCTTCTTGGGAGTCTTTGATCTGTAAGGCCGCTTCCACGGCGTTTTCGTCGAAGCCGTTGACGACAGGAGGAATGTTAGACGGTGGGACGACTGCTTTGGCATCGGCGTCGATGCGAAAAGCGGCCATGGGCATCTCTGGGTCGATGACCTGTTTGGCCAGGACGGCGATGCTCACCGGCATGGTAGTTCCCCCTTAAAATCGGCAAAATCGAGACTATGTGAAACATATCACGAGCCTATGTACGTGTCAATGAAGGCCCCTGAACACCACATCGAAATGCCGCCTGAAGCGCACCGTTTTATCGCCTTCAGCCGGTTCGCGACGCGATAATTGTCATACTGTGAATCACTCCCCACGGTTTAGTCCGCACTGCCTTCCTCTGATTCCATGACTCCCGCATGATGTATCGATTCCCTATTTTGCGTGGAAAACTTTTTGGGGAAGCACGCGAGGAGCTATCGAGGGCGTTCCTAAAACCAGTCTGCTGGCCTTCAAACTGAAGCCCTATCAGCACTCGTTGCGGCCATGATTTAAGCAAGTCGCTATGCTACAATCCCATAAATGCCGGATATGCGGACGTATTCGGGGTTGTTTCAYGCCTGGCGTCAGTCGGGCGCCAATGATCCCGGATGGTGCCTGTTCCGCACCATGTCACTGTATTTTTTCAATCAAGSTTAAAGTACGAACTCTYRACTGATARGACSGGGAGGTTGGCATAAGTTATGGGCCTGCCATTAWTGATTCTCCGATTCGTGGCGACTCCGATCCTGGGTATCGCCATTTTCGCCGGACTCCTGCTGACGTTGGTCGTGAATAATATCGTCGATAAATTACTGAACGCCGAATTTTATACCGATACCATCGCGGAACAGAATACCTACAACCGGATCTACGACGATGTTCTGCTGGACCAAAAGGCGAAAGACAAAGTTCAAGAACTTCTTGGGGACGTCAAAGTGGTGAGTCCCGAGGACGTTGTGGGGCTGGTCCGTGGGTTGCTGCCTCCGGAATACTTGCAGTCGCAGGTGGAGGGCGCGATTCAGCGTGCGATGGCATATTTTAACGAAGACTTGGACACTCTGGAACTTTACTTGGAGATGGGGTCGGCGATAGATAAGATAAAACCCACGTTGCTAGACTACGTTGACCGGCGTATAGATGGCATTCCCGAAGCGGATCCTGGCCCCGCTGAATGTAATCCCGGTACCGTGAAGAGTGTTGGTGACGGCTACCAAGAAGTATTCCGGAATCTGGCGGGAGGCCAAGTACCAGCTTCCTTGCCATCCATCAAGGTGATTGCCGAGCCGTGCCGCGTGCTGATCTTCGATGCAGCTTTCCCAGCCTTGTTCGCCGMCGACACCTTGGATAGCCGGATAACCCAGGCGTTAGGTAATTCCACGGACGACATCCGGGCGGCGTTCGTCGCCGGGGATACCCATGGAGTGTTAAAAGCAGCGGCCAGGCCCTTGTCCGAGCCGCTGGTTGACGACGCTGTCGCCAAGATCCGTGAACGGTTGGACGAGGGTGACCGGCTAAACCTGATTCGGGTCCTGGCCGAGTCAAGTAGCGATYYTACCGAGGAAGAGATCCGCGTCGAAGTGGCTGATGCCAAGGCATTGGTTGTGCAATACCGGGCCTTGGGCGGCACGTTAGCGGCCCTGATGTTGTACGGCGGGGCGATTCTTTTGGCCGTTCTTCACCTTCCCAAATTGAGCGCGGCGATGCGATGGCCCGGCATCTTCCTATTGGTGTCCGGCGGCCTGATATTTGTCATCGGTAAAATACTCGAATCTAAAGTGGTGGATTGGTTGATCACCGGGGTGGACAAGATCACCGCGAATGCGCCGGGTATTCCAGGCCCGGCRATCAAWCTGATCAGCGACCTCGTYCTATCCTTCGGCCAGCAACTTACCCAAGGATTCGCCGCACCGGCGTTTACCGTGCTTATAGTGGGAGCGTTGCTCTTCGCGGTCTCGATCGTCTTGTCGATAGTGAAGCCCTTTATTCCAGGGCTGTCGTGAGGCAAGGCCGAGGAAGTGCCCTCAGCCGGGAATTAAAACAGGGCTATCGGATTCACCGGGGAACCGGTGACGTTCCTTAGCCGCAAGGGCCCCAGGGTCAGCATGAACTCGTACCTCTGACGCCGGGCGCAGGCTTGGCTTAGCTCCTCCAGGTTGGCGTTGTCGATGAGCCAGCACCCCAGMGTSACCARGCACATGRYATGYAGMGGSGAKCCGATGKTGSSRTASTGRGAGGGKCGGAWGTCGTTGGAGGTGTCGGTGCCCAGCATCGCGATGCCCCGCTCCTTGAACAGCGGTGTGCAGGCCACCTGGCAGGCCGTCATTGGTTCCAGGGCCTTGGCCGGCGGGCTGTCCAACCGCATCTTGTAGTTGCCGGTGCGRACCAGGAGTATGTCTCCTTCCTCTATCTTTACGCCCTGGGCTTCCTCGGCCTCCAGCAGGTCTACCGGCATCACCGGCTCGTTGGGGTCCAGGTAATCGACACCCCGCAACTTCGGCAAGTCCAGCAGCACGCCCCGGGTGACGATGCCCGAGTAGGCCGCCTCGATGGAATGAGTCTGGGCGCCCTCCCGGGAGGTGATCATCTGGGCCGGTTTGCCGTTGTACAGGTGGCCCTGCCAAGAGTAGTGGGACATGGCGTCGATGTGGGTGATGCTCTGGCCGTGGAACACCATTCCGATGAACTCGGCGGCGCCCCGGCGGGTGTATTGGCGCTCGACAGAGTCTTCGTTCCGCCCTTCGCCGCTGTCCACCATGAACCGCTGCACCTGGAACGTGACGTCGGCGTGCATATCGGTGCTGATGGGCCGGGCGCAGCTCACCGGGATACCGTCTTTGACCAGAGCTGCCGCCTGCTGGCGTTTGGCCGGAGTGATGAGGTTCAGACAGCCGAGTTGGTCATC
>NVSQ01000034.1 GCA_002401285.1 SAR202 cluster bacterium | reverse complement strand
GACCCTATTGATATGGTGGTGGTCAACCTTTATCCCTTCCGGGAGACCGTCAGCCGTCCTGATGTGACCCTGGAGGAGGCGCTGGAAAACATCGACATTGGCGGACCCACCATGTTGCGGGCCGCCGCCAAGAAYYWCCCRTCCGTGACCGTAGTTGTCGAYCCTACAGACTACTCTTGGGTGGCTGAAAAGCTGGCGGCGGACGGTTTAAGCCACGAGGAACGCCGGGCATTGGCGGCCAAGGCATTCCGCCACGTTTCCATGTACGACGCCGCAGTCACCGGCTATCTTGATGTGTCATCGGAAGATACGGCCGGCTTGCCGGAAACATTAACCATATCGCTGAACAAGACCGCCTCCCTGCGCTACGGCGAAAACCCCCACCAAGAGGGCGCCCTCTACGTGCCGGCGGACAGTGGGACCGGAGGAATCGCCCACGCCCAGCAGTTACACGGCCGGGAGCTTTCCTACAACAACCTGATGGATGCCGACGCGGCCTGGCGCACCGTTTCCGACTTTGCAGAAACCACCGTGGCCGTAATCAAACATACCAATCCTTGCGGTTTGGCCAGCCATAAGGACCAAGCCGAAGCATACGAGCGGGCCTATCAGGGTGATTCGGTCTCGGCTTTTGGAGGCATCGTCGGGTATAACCGGACGGTCACCGCCCAAGCCGCGCGGGCGATGGATCCGRTKTTCTACGAAGTCGTAGTCGCTCYCGATTACGAGYCMGAGGCCTTGGATATATTGAAGAAAAAACGTAATYTGCGCATCCTGRMGGTGGGRCCGAACACCGGTGGGCTMGACTACGATCTGCGTCCCATCACCGGTGGAGTGCTAGTCCAGGCGCCAGACGCTCTGGACGAAGACCCAGCCACTTGGGAGACCGCCACCGACCGCTCTCCGACGGACGCGGAGATGCGGGACCTGGCATTCGCCTGGAAGGCCGCAAAGCATATCAAGTCAAACGCCATCGTGTTCGCTAAAGATCTGACCCTAGTGGGCATGGGGGCCGGCCAGCCAAACCGCGTGGTCAGCGTCCACTTGGCGGGGCGTGCTGCCGGGGATAAGGCCGCCGGAAGCGTCCTGGCGTCGGACGCCTTCTTTCCCTTTCCGGACAACATCGAACTTGCGGCGCAGGCCGGAGTCACCGCCATAGTCCAACCCGGCGGCTCGATCCGTGATGCCGAGGTCATAGAAGAAGCCAACAAGCACAAGCTGGCGATGGTGTTTACGGGCGTACGCCACTTCCGGCACTAGACCCAACGCAACGCCCTCGCAAATAAGCCCTTCAATGGGATTTACCTGGGATAAATAATCGATACGGGATAAATCAAGGCGGGAATTGGATATGCCTTTGACCATCGACATTGTGGTACCCGTCTACAACGAGGAACAGGCTCTCCCTCGCAGCATCCTCATCCTAACGGACTACCTTAAGTCCAACGTCATCAACCCTTGGCAGATAATCATTGCCGACAACGCGTCTACCGACAGCACGCGCTCAGTTTCGGAGATGTTGTGCGAGAGGTATCCTGGAGTGAATTACCTTTACCTGCCCCAGAAAGGCCGGGGCCGGGCACTAAAAGCCGCTTGGATGGAAAGCACCGCCGACATTGTTAGCTACATGGACGTGGACCTTTCCACCGACCTGGTCCACCTTCCTCAGTTGATCGATTCCATCGAATCAGGGGCACACATCGCCATTGGCAGCCGGTTGAGCAAGGAGTCTAAAGTCACCCGGTCATTCCGACGGGAGTTCATCTCCCGCACTTACAACTTGATGATCAAGTCCATGTTTTTTACCGGATTCCCCGACGCCCAGTGCGGGTTCAAGGCAATGACTAGGGAAACCGCCAAGACGCTGCTGCCGAAGATCAAGAACAACAACTGGTTCTTTGACACGGAATTACTGATAATCGCCGCCAAGGGCGGTTTCCAGATCAGCTCCTTGCCAGTCAAATGGGACGACGACCCGGACAGTACCGTAAACGTCGCCGGGACCGCTACCGAAGATATCAAAGGACTCCTTCGCCTCCGTTTCGGCGGCGTTCCCAAGGTCTCCCCGCCGGCCAGTCCCCGTCGTCGTTAGGCGGAGAATTGGGCCTGTCTTCGGCCCCTGGACGACGTAGCGACKCACCGCAGATTCTCCCCCAGATCTCTCCTAGCAGATGGTGACGCCCGTCGCCGGATAAGCCAACCCTCCGATATYACTGCMAACGTTCCAAATATATCGCGAACGGTCTTGAAGACTACTCATCCATGCTGGCGGTTGACCAAACCACGGACTGGTCCCATTACCCGGAGGGCGAACCACCTAGAAAATGCTTCGCCACGCATCTCCGCGAGTGCGATCAACGGCAAAGTCAGTACTCCCAAGMYCAACARSAYCAYCCGCARACKMCGRGGYCKRTATTCCAACMGYACYTTGTGKTCSCCTKGAGGCARCTGGAYYCCSAYMAMACTGGGCATCARCATRACSGKGTCCGTCTCTMCCCCATCTACGGTGGCTYGCCAGTTTGGATGATAAGTGACTTTCAGCATCAGCAAGCTATCGCGATCCACGCWGACGTCAGCCGCAAAGGAATTACTGCYGACTTCCTCGGAAAGGACTGTGCCTCGAGATGGGCCTGCGGAGACTTCTACCTTAGAGATCACCCCTGGAGCGGAAGAAAGGGGCATCAACCGCTCATTTCTGCTGGAAGCGCTGCCCATTAACACTGTCGGGTGCTGCCTAACGCCCGGCAACCCACTGGCCAGCCACCTTGATGCCGCAGGATAGAAGTCTATCTTGTCTCCGCCAAAGGTCAGGTTTGAGCTGACCAGATCGAAGTAGCCAGTTGTCTCCACTTGATACAAGTGATGGGGACCGAACTGCTGGAGGGGCTTTACGAAATCGGGGAATCTTTGGCCTTCCGGCGCCACCACGTACCGCGCATTGAAAAGGAAGCAACATCACCATCGCCGATCTGTCGCCGAGTCAGGGCGAGGTAGTTGCCGGMGAGGTGGCGCAGATGAACACAGGGAGCAAGGTCAAGGTGATCGCCTGTGACGTCACCGACCCCAAACAAGTCGACGATATGGTCGCACGATCCATCGCCGAGTTCGGTAGCGTGGATGTTCTCGTGAATAACGTGGGTTGGACCGTGGACCGGCTGTTCATGGAAAAACCCCGGGAAGAGTGGGAAAAGGAGGTCAAAGTCAATCTTTGGGGGCCATCAACTGCATCCACGGCGTACTACCGTCCATGATAGAGCGCCAATCCGGCGCCATCGTCAGCATCAGCTCCGACGCCGGACGAATGGGCGAATATCGGGAAGCAGTGTATTCCGCCTGTTAAGCCGGAGTGATCGCGCTAAGCAAGTCGATAGCCAGGGARACAGGGCGCTACGGGTTGAGGCTGAACATGGTGTGCCCCGGACTGGTGGTGCCCGGCGAGGACGGGTCCATCAGCACCGAGAGCATGTGGAATCAGATGAGGGACATTTTCACCGAAGATGTATTGGAGCGGGTGAAACGGGGTTACCTCTTCCGCCGTTTGGCCAAGGGCAGCGAGATCGCCAACGCGGTGGTGTTTCTATCCTCCGACGCCGCCAGTTTCATCACCGGCCAGACCCTCAGCGTTAGCGCCGGCTACACCATGATGTADCCAAAGATTGCCGATCCACAAAACTTAGTCAAGAAAAGTAAACGGCCCCGATGATATCGGGGCCGTTTAGCATGGCCATTGGCGCTTCGCGGGTTGCTACCCGTCAGGGCGGCGTACCGCTGATCCCAGAATAGTCGTCCTAGAGGGCGGCTACCTGCTCGCGGAGGGACTCCAACTCTTGAATGAGCTGGGCCTTAGTCTTCCGGGTGTCGGTCTGGCCGTTAGAAGCCTGATTGTTCTGAGCAACCAACTCCCATGACCGGGCCTCGATCTGGGGCATGATCTCTTGAACCAACTTCTCATCAACCTCGGCGGCGATGGAGGGGTAGCCTGCCCGTTCAATCATGGACCGCAGGTTTCCGGCCTTGAACTGGTCCAGGGTCCAGCGAAGGGTTTCGCCGGAGGTGGTGACGTCCCAATAAACCCGGACGTCCTGGTTGCGGGGGCCGTAGTGATAGTGGGGGCCCTTCTGGAAGCAGTCGAATGCCAGTAACTCTACTTCCTGACCAGCAACGTCGGATAAGACGTGAATCGCCATGCCCTCGTCGTTGATCTGGGGCAGGTGGCGGTATTCCAGGCCGAATTTCAGGTTGCCGACCTCAATCTTGTCGCCCTCAACCAATTCGGGCATGAGGTGATGCACGGTTCGGCGTCCGTTCCGGGACAGGTCCCGGCCCGTAGCCTCGGCTTCATCCATGGTCATTGTCGATGCGGGATTGGCTTCAACAGCAGWRGCTAGCTCCTCATAACCGGCTCGGCGAATCATCGACGGCAGCCGGTGGCGGATGTTGTCCATCGTCCAACCCAGGGGGTTGCCCRCRGTGGTCTTGTCCATATTKAGSCGGATGTTGTGGTTCTCCGGCCCRTARTGGTAATGAGGRGTCTGGTCGAAGCAGTCGAACCGCAGGATCTCCGTGTCTTTGCCCTCAACCTTGCCATAAACCTGAACGCACAAGCCCTGGTCCGGCATTAGGTCGGTCCGGTATTCCATCGCGATATCGACAGCGCCTGCGTTGATTACAGATGTTCCTTTCTCCACGATTGTCCTCCTTATCCATTTGTGAGCACCCAAACCGTTACGGGAGGCTTCCTGTCCGGAAGTTGGACCCGCCCCCATTGAGTACCCTACGCCACTGCCGGGTGCGGTCCGGTGGAACGGCTGGCTAAGCCATTCCAACCATGCCGTACAGAGGCAGTTGTTACCCGGAATTATAGCATGATAATCGACTCTGGCAAACATTCTGTAGACATAACTTTTTATACTCAAATCCTGTTCACTTGCCGGAACATCATAAATGGGTTCAATTCGTTGTTTTGTAATGTCATCTGAACGTCCTCGTTGGTCCAAAATCCTGGCCGGAGCGAAGTCTAAACGGGAACAGCTACCTCTCGTTGGAGATTTTATGCCGGTCTCGTCATTGCGAAAGTGCCAGTTACCATGGGCTAAGGCGATATTGATTGCCGTGTTTTTGATGGCCGGTTGCGGACCATCGGAAGTTGCTGCCCCGCCTTCTCAGTCAAGGCCAGAGCCGACCATGGCATCACCCGATCCAAAGATCGATTTCCCGCCTGCGCCATCTTTAACCGCAACACTAACCCCAACGATCACACCTGCTCCCGCTCCTACCTACACGCCCCAGCCAACCTACACTCTCTACCCAACATACACACCTTTACCCACTCCTACTTTATGCCCCACTCCGGCCCAAACAGCCGCTCCCGTGGTAATCACACCCACTTCATCGCCTGCAACCACCGGAACAGCGCGTCCTATCCCGACAGCCGCACCGATTCTTAATGCGAAGGATAGCCCGGAAACTCCGGCCGCCTCATTTACGCCAACTCATCCACCCTCCGCAGCGGCACAAGCCACATCGGTCCCAACGCCCATCTCGGTGGCAGCCGTTACGCCCCGGCCCACGGCCATTCCCGTGGTTCCCCCAACATCAACGCCGAAGCCTCCAACTCCGGCGCCCATCCAGACGCCGTTTCCCACACCATCTCCAACAGCCATTCCAACTGCCACGCCGATTCCTACTCCATCGCCAACTGCCACAACTGTGCCCGCGCCAACTCCAACCCCTATACCTATTCCCATCCCCACGCCCATCCCCACTGCGACGCCTCCTCCAACATCAACACCGGTACCTGCCACCCCGCCACCAGCAGGTAGCGTAGTGATCGAATGCATCTTTTTCGACGGCCTGGTTCCCCGAAGCGAAGCCGACGAATATGTTCGGATCGCCAACCTGAGCGGCGGCTCCGTATCTCTGGAAGGCTGGCGGCTCCAAGACGTGTCCGACGGCTCACCCACATTCACCTTCCCTACTTATTCCATCGTGCCCGGGGAAAGAGTCCGCGTATACACCAATCAAGTGCACCCGGAATGGGGTGGGTTCTCTTTCCAGCGCGGTAGCTCTATATGGAACAACTCCGACCCGGATACCGCCGGCTTGTTCAACGGTCAAGGAGCGCAGGTGTCAACCCGAACCTACCCACCGGGCTGCGAGTAGATCCGATCCGGGCGCCCTAACCCTCACCAATACTCTCCCCGATTTGACCGCATTATCATGGGTGATATACTCCGAATCGCGCCTGTCATGGGCTCGTGGCAGGCATCCGGTGACTGGCCGTTCCAAACAATTAACATTGCATAACGTTGCTTTATAGATAGTTCGTCGGAGAACCATCCTAGAGAGAAACAGAATGACCGTACGCAAAGGAGCACTTTTAGAATGAAAGTCGCCATCAGTATTCCCCGGTTGCCCGACGGTCCCGGCCTACGCGCATTCGTCCAGCGGGCTGAGGCTTTGGGTTTCGATGCGGTGCTGGCGGGCGACCACATCGTTCTGCCCACCGGAGGGACCCAACAGTATCCATATACGTCCGACGGCTCGTTTTCCCGCCCCGCCGACGAGCCATTCTTAGAAACCATGACGCTGTTGGGATACTTGGCGGCCTGCTCCGAGACGGTCAAGTTGGGCAGCACCGTTATCATCCTGCCCTATCGAAACCCGGTGGTCCAAGCAAAGATGTTCGCCTCTCTGGACGTTTTGACCAATGGCAGGATGATTTGCGGCGTGGGTGTTGGCTGGCTGGAGAAGGAGTTCGAGATTCTGGGGGTGCCCTACGCGGAAAGGGGACCCATGACCGACGAGTTTCTGGAGATATTCATCGCCCTATGGACCCAGCCCGAGCCGGTTTTCCACGGCCGGTTCTACCATGTGGAGGGAATCCAGTTCTACCCCAAACCCATCCAGAAACCCCACATCCCGATCTGGGTGGGCGGACACACTAGAAGGGCGTTGCGCCGGACTGCCAAGTACGGCGACTGCTGGCACACCACCCGCCAAACCCCTGACTTCGTGGCTCAAAACCTACCCTATCTTCACCGGCAGATCGAGGAGGCGGGCCGCGACCCGGCGTCCGTATCAATATCCCTGAAGCGCAGCCTGCATTTCACCGACATGGGATTGGGCGAAGGGAGTTCTGTGCGCAGCGGCGGCGCGATCATCGGCACAACCCAGGAGATCATCGATGACGTTCACTACTGCCGCGAACTGGGCATAGACCAGCTGACTTACGACTTCCGGGTGGAGGGGATCGACCAGTCCATCCTAGTGATGGAGCACTTAGCGGACCGGGTACTCCCGGTGGCCGAGCGGCTGGGTTAAGCGACAAGAAGAGATCCGGTAGCGAACAAATGATGGCGCCAAATGGCGGTGGGCGTCCTTTCTAACGAACGGTGCCCAGCGCCCGGCGGGCCTCCCGGTCCATGTCCTTGTTTATCAGCGTCCGCCGCTTATCGTATTGCCGTTTGCCCCGAGCCAGCCCCAGGCCTACTTTGGCGACGTGGCCCTTGATGAAGAGGCTTAGAGCCACGATCGTGACGCCCTTCTCGGCGACTATGCTCTTCAGCTTTGCTATCTCTTCACGGTGCATCAGTAATTTACGCGGCCGCTTCGGGTCGTGATTGTTGACGCTGCCGGCGTCGTAGGGGGCAATATGGGCGTTGACCAGCCAAAGCTCGCCGTTCTGAGGCCGCGCGTAAGCGTCCCGAAGGTCGATCTTTCCCGCTCTGATCGATTTGATCTCCGTCCCGGTGAGAACCAGACCGGCTTCATACCGGTCCAAGATCTCGTAGTCGAAGAACGCCTTCCGGTTGGTGGCTACGGTTCGGGTGGTTTTTTGCGGGCGTTCAGTTTTTTTGGTGGTCATGCCTTAGCTGCCTTGGGCGATCTGTTTCCGCAGAAGTTCAATGGCCCGGTTCAGATGGACGTCTTCAGAACCGTCCTCCACCTTGTCCAGTTGAACATCGGGCGAGAGACCTTCACCTTCGATCAAGGTGCCGTTAGGAGTAAACCAATGGGCGATGGTAAAGTTAACTCCGGAGCCATCCTGTAATACCCAAAGATTACTTACGCTGCCCTTGCCGAAGGTCGTGCCCCCGAGAACAGTAGCCCGCTCGTGGTCCATCATCGCGCCGGTAAACACTTCGCTGGCACTGGCGCTGAATTCGTTGACCAGAACCACAAAGGGGATTTCCTTGGCTTTCCCCCCGGACTTCACTTTCCAATCGGTGCGGTGACCCTGAGCGTCGATCTGATAAAGAACCAAACCGTCTTCAAGGAACTGGCTGGTAACGTCTACCACTGAGGTAAGCAACCCTCCGGGGTTGTTTCGCAAGTCCAAAACGATCCCCGTGCCGCCGGAGTCCTCAAACCTCTTCAACGCGTTCAGCAGGTCCTTATTGGTGGTTTCGGCAAAGTTGAAGATGCGCAGGTGGCCGATGCCGTTGTCTCCCATGTTTATGCGTACCGAAATGAGGGTAATCACTCCCCTCTCAACATTGATCACTACCGGATCGGTATCATTCCGGTGCAAGATCAGGAGCTTAACAACAGTACCCTTCTTGCCGCGGATCCTGTTGACCGCCTCCATCAGGCTGATCCCCTCGGCGCTCTCGTCTTCAATCTCCAGGATAATGTCGCCGGGGCGAATGCCGGCTCTCTCAGCGGGAGTATCGGGCATGGGAGCTAGAATCGTGACCAGCCCGTTCCTGATGCCCACCTCAGCCCCGATACCTTCGAAAAAGCCCTTCAGATCTTGGGTCGCGATCTTGTATTGTTCCGCGTTGTAGAAGGCCGAATACGGGTCCCCCAGGGCGTCCAACATGCCTCTGATCGCCCCGTCGCTAACTTCTTGGGGGTCCAGCTTTTCCCCGTTTATGTGCTCCCCTTCCAGGAGCCCCCAAACCTCCAGCAGACGTTGGAACTCTGGAGGCAATCCATCAAGAGTAGGATCAACATTGCCCGATTGCCCGAGTTGCTGCACGGCACAAGCGGCGGCAAAAGACAAAGCGAAGAAACAGATCAAAGAGATTAACGAGGCACGGACGAGCCGTGATTTGGTCACGGAGGTCGTCTCCTAAACAGCAAAATTACTCGTGGGGTATCACTCGTGGGATTGGCCGGGTCTCAGGCCACATTGTATCACAGGGCAGAGTTACACCCCTCGGTGTTCATGCGTGGAGGGCGGGTCTTGACCGCCTAAGTACGGCAGTCTACCCTTGCCGTTACCACTCAGGAGATTGATGACATGAACGCGGAAATAGTAGCCATAGGTTCGGAACTCCTTTTGGGTCAGATAGTTGACACCAATTCGGCTTGGATGGCGCAACGCCTGGCCGCGGTGGGGATGAACCTTTATTACAAAACCATAGTCGGGGACAATCCTGAGCGTATGCTGGAAACGATCACCGCCGCTATGGAACGGTCGGACGTGGTGATAACCTCCGGCGGTATCGGCCCCACCCAGGACGACTTGACCCGGGAAATCGTGGCCAAAGCATCCTCCCGGGAACTGGTTTCGGACCCGGAACTGTTGGCCCAGATCGAGGCCAGGTTCCGCCGCCGGGGATTCATAATGACGGAAAACAACGACCGCCAGGCGTACATCCCTGAGGGGTCCATACCGGTTGAAAATCCCAACGGCACCGCGCCTTCCTTTATCGTGGAAGACCCTAGGGCCGTGGTCATCTGTCTTCCGGGCGTCCCCTTCGAGATGAAGTGGTTGTTCGACAACGAAGTCATACCCTATCTTCGGGAGAAGTTTGATCTTTCCGAGGCCATCTACTCCCGGGTGCTGAAGGTGGCGGACATGGGCGAGAGCGGGGTGGACGACCTAGTGGGGCACCTCATCGCCAACTCCAACAATCCGACAGTGGGCGTACTGGCTCACCCCGGACAGGTTGACGTTCGTATCAGCGCCAAGGCGGCCAGCGAGGGTGAAGCCGACGCCCTGATAGCTCCATTGGAGAAAGAGGTCAGGTCCTTGCTGGGAGATCACGTGTTCGCCACCGGGGAGCAATCTATGCAGGACGTCGTCGGCGAGTTGTTGCGCTCCAAAGATTTGACCGTTGCTTCTTTCGAGGGACTTACCGGTGGGCTGGTCGCCCAACATCTGCAAGAAGCCGACGGGATGCGCTTTCTGCAAGGCACTGTCGGACAGCAGGGATCTACACTACGGGCGGTTTTGGCGGTTAACGGCGAGATCGACGAAAAGGCCGTCTCAGCAACGGACCCTGAAACCCTAACCGGACGATTGGCTGCGGCGGTTCGGGCCGGGGCCGGGGCAGACTTGGGGCTGGCGGTCCTGTCATTGCCGGACTCCGGTGCTCCAACCGGAGGAAGCTCCAGCTCCAACTCGGAAAACCTGAGAGCCGGTAACACCTATATAGCAGTGGCGGACAGCCAGGGCATCAGCCGGCGGGTTTACAACTTCGCCGGTCCCGGTTTGCCAGACCGGACCAGGGCCTCCCTGCATGCGCTGGACCTATTGCGCGTCACGATACTGGAGTCGTAGCCTCAGCGCCGGATTTACACTCCGCCAACCTGATGCTACTATTACCCGGCGCCGCAAGGCGAAGCTACCGAGGCCGTAATTCGATGCGCCACGGCCTCAAAAAAGGTTCATGATGGAATCAAAAACCTACGATGTCGTGGTCATTGGGGGAGGCATAATCGGCCTCTCCACCGCCATGCAGATCAAACTAGAAAAGTACCCCGATTGGCGGGTCGCCGTGGTGGAGAAAGATTCCGAGATTGCCACACACCAAACCGGCCACAACAGCGGGGTCATCCATTCGGGTATCTATTACCGGCCAGACTCGCAAAAAGCTCAGTTCTGCGTGGGCGGCGCCAAGTCCCTGCGCCAGTTCTGCGATGAAAACGAGATTGAGTACAATCAGTGCGGCAAAGTGATCGTGGCCGCCAACGATGCAGAAGTGGCCCGGTTGCAAACCCTCCACGAGCGGGGAATCGCCAACGGAGTGGAGGGACTGGAGATGGTCGGCCCGGAACGGCTGAAAGAGTTGGAGCCTCACGTAGCTGGGATCCAGGCGCTATGGGCGCCCACCACCGGCATCGTCGACTATCGCAAGGTTTCCGCGGCCTACGCTGAGAAGTTCCAGCAGGCCGGAGGCGACATTTTCACCAACTCTCCGGTAACTCGGATAATCCGAACCCAAGACGAATTGGTGCTGGAAACTCCCGGTGGCGCGCTTCACGCCAAGCATCTTATAAACTGCGCCGGACTGTACGCCGACCGGGTGGCCGAGATGATGGGCGAAGACGTGGACATTCAAATAATTCCCTTCCGAGGCGAGTATTTCACGCTGCGCCCCGAGAGCCATCACCTGGTAAATGGCTTGGTATACCCGGTACCCGACCCCCGATTCCCTTTCCTGGGCGTCCACTTCACCCGTAACATTCACGGCTACGTAGAGGCCGGACCCAATGCCGTACTGGCTTTGAAAAGAGAGGGCTACCGCAAAGCCGACGTCAGCCTCGCGGAGTCTTTTCAGACCTTCACCTACCCAGGTTTCTGGAAAATGGCCATGAAACACTGGAAAACGGCCCTTGGGGAAATACACCGTTCTTACAGCAAAAAGGTCTTTGTCCGGGACTTACAGGGCCTGATCCCCGAGATTCAAGACACCGACCTGGCCCCCGGCGGCGCCGGCGTTCGGGCTCAGGCAGTTTCCCGTAGCGGCGCGTTGCTGGACGATTTCAGCATCATTCGGGGCCGGGAAGCGGTCCATGTCTTAAACGCGCCATCACCCGGTGCTACGTCGTCCCTGGCCATCGGCGCCCACATCGTGGAGTTGGCGGCGGAAGCCTTCGGCGAATAGTCCTGAGCAGAACCCGGTATCCATTCATTGACCCGTCTCGCGGCGGAACGGTTCCCTACCCGCATAAACGTTTACTCCATGGTAGACCGGTTTCCCAATCGGCAAAAAACAAAAGTGGCCCTAGTGACGGGGCGATAATGTTGATGCTAAGGTGCACCCTGGGTATAATCGACCACTAGAGATTCCCTGGGGGAATCCACGGCGATTCCGCAAGGGGAGGATGGATTGGCGGTTTCAGCGGGATCCGAACTGGATTTGGGAGTCTGGACGGTCACCGAGGATAAGGTCCGCCAGTACCTAAATGCGGTTGGGGACGAACAACCAGCCTATTTTGATCTGGCCATGGCGCCGCCGTTAGCCCTATCGGCCTGGTCCTTGGGAGCGCTGTTGGATCAGTTAGCTCTGCCACCGGGAGCCATCCACAGCCTGCAGGAATTGGAAACCTTCCGGGGGGTTAAGTTCGACGAAGAGATTCACGCCTCCGCTCAGGTCACTAAACCCCGGCAGCGCGGCAACATGAAATTTCTTTCAGTTGGTTACACGCTAACGGACAGTGGGGGCGAACAAATACAGTGCGGAAAGAGCACGGTCTTGGTCGTGGACTCCGTTGAGGAGGAATCTAGCGGGATGGAATCCGCCCAACCTCCCTTTACAAAGGGGGATGATTCTGGAAACGGCGGCGATCAGTTCGGGTCGATGCCGAGAGTTTCCAGAATGATCTCTCAAGAACGGTTGAACGCCTATGCTCAAGCATCCGGTGACGCCAATCCCTTGCATCTGGACGCCGGATTCGCGGCCAACACCCCTTTTAGGGGTATCATAGCCCACGGCATGCTGACCTTGGCGTTTATCGGGGAAATGATGATGGCTGAACTGGGGCGGGCCTGGCTAGAAACCGGGGCTATCAAAGCCAGGTTTAAGGGCGCGGCATACTTGGGGGACGATGTTGAATCCTGGGGCCGAAAGACCGGGGACAATGATTCAAGGGTGGCGTATTCTGTAGGCCTTTGGAATCCGGCAAACGGCCAGGAGCTTATAATGGGGAGCGCTACGGCTAGAGCGGTCCTTGCCTGAGACTCGGTACAACATCGCCGCCACTATGATTCAAAATACATGTCCCAAGGGACATATCCAAAGGTCCGTGGATTAAAAGAGGAAATATGTTCGAAGGTCAGGGAAGGGGAGATGTCCTGATCAGGGTGGCCGTCGACACTATGGGTGGCGACTTTGGGCCTCCTGAAACGGTAAAAGGGGCTCTGGAAGGGCTAGACACCCACAACATAGAGTTGCTTCTAGTGGGCGACCAAAACTTGTTAGAATCGGAACTGGCCCACTACGACATCAAGAACAAACCGGTGAAAGTGGTTGCTTCAGTTGGCAAGATTGGGGACGACGAACACCCCATTGAGGGACTGCGCCGGAAACCTAAATCCTCTATCGTTGTAGCGACCAAGTTGCTGAAGAGTGGCGATGCCGACCTTCTGGTGTCGATGGGCTCCACCGGCGCGTCGATGGCCAGCTCGGTCTTCATCCTTGGTTTGATGGACGGACTGGAACGCCCGTGCATCGGCGGCCCCTTCCTCGGCGTGGCGCCTCGGACGGTGCTCGTGGACATGGGAAGCAACATAGATTGCCGCCCTCCTTTGATGCTGAGCTTCGCCGCTCTCGGCTCGGTCTTCTCTCAAAAATTCTTGGGGATAGATAATCCGAGGGTCGGTCTGCTCAGCGTGGGCTCTGAAGCCGCAAAGGGCAACCGCCAGGTACATGAGAGCTATCAGCTACTTCAAGAAAGCCACCTCAACTTCATCGGCAACGTGGAAGGTATGGACTTCTTCACCGGCCGCGTCGACGTTATTGTCTGCGACGGATTCGTGGGAAATATCCTCATGAAATTCACCGAGGGATTGGGAACCGCTCTCTCCCATTACGTGGAGCAGCGTTTGGCGGACCATTTACCCGCCGCCGAGCTTGCCAAAGTCTCCTCAGACCTCTGGGAAACCACCAACATGCCGCGGACCATGGGCGGCCCTCTGTTCGGCGTGAACGGAATGGTCATGTTGGGACATGGCTCTTGCCGGGCCAGCGGTATCGCAGGCGCGATACACACCGGCGTGCGCTGCGCCCAGATCGGTATGGTTGAAAGTATGAGACAAGAGTTGGCTCAGCTTTCCGGCACCGAAGTCCTGAAGAATTAGTGTATGCCGGGAATTGACTTAAGCGGGTCAGTAGCTCTGGTCACCGGCGCCTCTCGTGGCATCGGAGCAGTGATCGCCCGCCGATTGGCCGAGGCCGGGGTCAAAGTTGGAGTCAACTACCTCTCAAGCCCGGAATCGGCGGAAGAAGTCGTATCCTCCATCATCAGCGCCGGCGGAGAAGCCTTGCTGGTAGAAGGGGACGTAGCCCAAGAGGAACCCGCCAAGTCGACCATACAGCAGGTGGTGAGCCATTGGGGACGCATCGATATTCTCGTCAACAACGCCGGCATCAACCGTGACCGCCTACTTCTCAGGATGAATACGGACGACTGGGACCAAGTCATCCAGGTCGATCTAAGGGGAGCTTTCCTTTGCACCCGGTTCGTTATGCCTCATCTGATAAAACAGCGTAGCGGCCGAATCGTAAACATCTCATCCGTGGTGGGCATCAGCGGCAACCCAGGGCAAGCCAACTACGCCGCCGCCAAGGCCGGTCTGATCGGATTCACTAAATCGGTGGCCCGGGAAGTGGCCTCCCGCAACGTAACGGTCAATGCCCTGGCTCCTGGCTACATAGCCACCGGTATGGTGGAGAAATTATCGGAGGCCGCCCGGGAGAAGATACTAAGCCGCATCCCCATGGGCCGTTTCGGCGTTGCCGAGGACGTCTCGGAAGCGGTAGTCTTCCTTTGCAGCAACGGCGCTTCCTACATCACCGGCGAGGTGTTGACTATAGACGGGGGGATGATCGCTTAGACAGCCYGCCCTCTAACTTGCCGGTCAACGCAACAGAGTGCGCGCCGCCACAATCCTTCCTTGTACTGCCCTAGCCGATGGGCTTAGGCGGGATTGAAGCAAGAAACCCATCCGGCCCGTTATTAAGACGCCGGCCGGTCCGTTAAAGGAGGCCAAAATGGACACAAGCGAGAATCCAGCCAGCCGTTTGCGCCGATTGCTGCGTGAACCCGGCATTATCGTCGCGCCGGGCGCCTACGATTGCCTCACCGCCAGGATCATCCAGCAGGCGGGATTCCCGGCCGTTTACATGACGGGCGCTGGCACCTCCGTCGCCACCCTGGGCTATCCCGATCTGGGATTAGCTACGATGACGGAAATGGTCTCCAACGCGGCCAGCATCGCCGATACGGTTGACGTGCCGGTTATCGCCGACGCCGACACAGGATACGGCGGCATCTTGAACGTGCAGCGAACGGTCCACCAGTACGAAAGGGCTGGGGTAGCGGCCATCCACATTGAGGACCAAGACATCCCCAAGCGGTGCGGACACCTGGACGACAAGCGGATCATCTCGACGGCCGACATGGTTCAGAAAGTCCGGGCCGCGGTGGATGCCCGCAGCAACCCAGACTTCGTGATCATCGTCCGCACCGACGCTTTGGCGGTCTCCGGTTGGGACGACACCATGCGCCGTTGCGACGCATACGTCGAGGCRGGCGCCGACGTYCTGTTCGTCGAAGCRCTACGGACGCCSGAAGAAGCGGAGAGGGTCACCAGCAACTTCAACGTTCCGTTGCTGTACAACTTCGTGGAATCCGGCAAATCACCCTTGATTCCCACCGATGAATTGGAGCGATTGGGTTTCAAGTTGGTCATCTTCCCGGGAAGCGCCTTCATGGTGGTCTGCCAGGCCATCTCAGAGTTGATGAGTGAGCTAAAAAATACGGGAACGACGGCATCCATGATGGACCGAATGGCGACCCTTCATCAATGTTTTGAAACGGTGGGTCTTTCCCACATGCTGGCCCAAGACGCCCAATATGCYRGCCTGGRATCCGCGACTTCGGGCTAACGRGGGNAAATATCGAACTTCCATGAGYACTGAAYTRGASSTATTCGTCAARGAGTCCCTTGCCCAAGGGCTGGARCGTAGCGCGATCCGCGAAGTTCTTCTGCAGGCCGGTTGGCGTGAAGATGAATTGACCATCGCGTTGTCGGCTTACGCGGAGATAGACTTCCCAGTGCCGGTGCCCAGACCCAAACCTTACCTGCAGGCCCGGGAAGCATTTTTATACCTGGTTTCCTTTATAGCTCTTTACGTCACCGCCTTCAGTTTAATTACCCTCATCTTCGGCTTTATCGACAAGACCTTCCCAGACCCTCTTTCCCACGGCGGGGGGTTGGGCGGAATCAGAATGGCCCTGGCATCCATAATCGTCACCTTCCCGGTATACCTTTTCTTGATGTGGCGGCTCACCAAGGACTCCGCGGTCTATCCGGAACGCCGGCAATCCAGACTGCGCAAGTGGCTCACGTACTTCACGCTGGTCGTCGCGTCGAGCATCATCACCGGAGACTTAATTACTTTGTTGGCGAAACTCTTGGGAGGGGACCTGTCGACTCCATTCATTCTGAAAGTTTTGACTATACTGTTGGTTGTAGGCTCCATTTTCGGCTATTACTTATGGGACCTGCGGCAAACGGAGAAGGTCGACCAGCAATGAAATCGCCAGCCCCGCTCAAGGTTTTCATGGCGTTGGCTATCCTGGCGGTGGTGTCGTCGGTCAGCTATGGCATCTATCTGGTTGGAACGCCCGCTGAACAGCGTACGCTGAAGTTTGACCAAAGAAGGGTGAACGACCTGACCAGCATCTCATTTGGTATAGACGCCTACTGGGAACAGAACGGCCGGTTGCCCGAGCAACTTACCGACATGCAAGGCCGCCGGTCCTTTATTCGGTCGGCGGAAGACCCGGAATCGGGCGAACCCTACGAGTACCGGGYGTTGAGCGAGAAAGTTTACGAATTGTGCGCCGTCTTCAAMGCAGATTCAGCCAGTCAAAAGAGGGAGTTCCCACCCGCGTTCTCGGATAGAGTGYGGGAGCACAGCGCGGGCCGGGTCTGTTTTGGTCTAGAAGCGGAGTCACCAGAAGGGTTGGAAAGAAAGTTAGAGCCGGTTCCAGCKCGGCCTTGAGCAGGGAGACGATATGGCCAACGTAGTACTGGTTATTGACATGGTTAAGGGATTCCTAGAACCTGGCCACAACCTGTACTGCGGCGACGAGGCCAGGGAAATCATCCCAAACGTGCTGGGTCTGTTGCAGCGGGRACAGGCTGCCGGTTCTGAAATCTTATTTATCTCAGACCACCACGACCYCGACGATCTGGAGTTCCAAGTATTTCCGGTGCACTGTGTCAAGGGGACCGAGGAGCCGAACGTCATCCCTGAGTTGGAGTCCTTCGTCACYRCARMCAACGTGGTGCCCAAGAACCGTTATAGCGGCTTTTTCAACACCGACCTAGCCCAAAGACTGGATAGATCCAAACCCGAAAAAATCATTATTTGCGGGGTCTGCACCGACATCTGCGTGCTCCACACCACCGCCGACGCCCGGAACCGGGATTACCAGGTGGAGGTACCCACGGACTGCGTCGCAACTTTCGACCCCGGCGCCCASACGTGGGCTTTGGGACATCTTCAGAAGATTTTGGGGGCGAAGGTGGTGTAAAATRTCCMCTCCCCTCTTGTGGGGGAGGATTAAGGTGGGGGTATCRCCCTCATCCAAACCTTCCCCRAAAAGGGGGAAGGGACATGTTCCCTCCCCTTGAGAACTAACTCACGCGATCGCCCCGGCAATCACCGCATCTATCATATCCTCTTCGGTCATCCCCAATATCTCTTTTAACACGTACCCATTGTGCTGCCCCAAGATGGGAGCAGGAGTGCGGGGACTGCTGTCGTAGCCACGGATATTGAACTGGTGGCCGGTGTAAGGGATGTTGCCCATCTCCGGGTGATCCATGTAGTGGTAAAGGTTGCGGTGGGCCAGCTGGGGGTCTCGGAGCAGGTCGCTGCTCCGCTGCACCACTCCGGCCGGGACTCCGTGGGATTGGAGCAACTCCATCACGTCTTGGGCCGCTTTGGCCTCAGTCCACCGCCCAATATGCCCGTCAATCTCGTCATGATTGGCTAACCGGCCCGCRACGTCTTTATAGCGGTCGTGGCCGGCCCACGCCGGGTCGCCCATGGCCCGGCGCAAATCTTCCCACTGCTGCTCCGTATCCACGGCGATGGCGCACCATTGGTCATCTCCGGCACAAGGATAGGCTCCCTGGGGAGCGGCGGTCTCCGACCGGTTGCCGTTCCGGGTCACCAGCCTGCCCGAGGCGTTGTAGTCGATGATTTGGGGTGCTAGGAACTGCAACCCCATCTCCATCTGTCCGGCATCGATATATTGTCCTTGTCCCGTCCTGCGCCGGTGGTCCAACGCGGCCATGACCAAGGAGGATATGAAGCGAGGAGACACGACGTCGGTGTAGGCGGTCCAGGGACCGTCAGGAGGCAAGTCCGGCCACCCAGTGATATCGTAATACCCGGCGATAGCTCCTGCGTGGAAACCATAGCCAGCGAAGTGGGAAACCGATCCGGTTTGGCCCATCAGACAAGTGCTGACCATAACGATTGAGGGGTTCAAGGATCGRGCCTTCTCATAACCCATGCCCAGCGCATCCATCGTGCCGGGCGTAAAACTCTCAAAATACACGTCGGCCCACTCGATGAGGCGGCAAGCGATGTCCAAGCCCGCCGGGTTTTTAAGGTCCAGGGATAAACCAAGCTTGGACGAGTTAAAGTCTCCATAGAAATGGGACCGGTTCGGCCCCGGCACTCCATCCTTGAAAGGCCCCGCAACCCGCAAGATGTCGGGACGKCCCTCGGTTTCCACCCGCACCACCGTGGCACCGTGGTCTCCCAGATATTTGGAGGTGATGGGACCTACCGCCACCCAAGAGAAGTCGGCGACTTTGAGGCCSTCAAAGGGAAGYTGWTCAGYCATRAACTCCTCCTAMGYTCYKWYGRWGCCGGTKGCYKCGGCGATTTCCCCATCGGATAAACCCAACTTCTCACCCAGAATATCTGCATTGTGCTGGCCGAGGGTGGGCGCCCAACGCCGCACGYCCATGGGTGTCTCCGTCAACCGGGCGAACAGTCCGGGCGCAGGAATTTCGCGCCCATCTGGCAACGGAGCTTGCAGCCAAAATCCTCGCTCCTCAAGCTGGCGGAAACGGGTCAAGTCCGCCGTCGTSCTCACCGGGGCGATGGTAAAGCCCTCTCGCAGGCCTCGTTCCATCAACTCCCTTTTGCTGTAACGCCGAACGTACCGCCGGGTGGCTTGCACTGTCTCTTCTAAGGGGTAAGTCACCGGCATACCTTGCAACAAGCACCTTCCGTAGGCCAGCCAATCCTCACCTTCGATCCACTCCTCTGGAACTATCCCATCTTCTACTAACCAGTGCACTAACGTTCCTATGGCAGCGGCGTACAGGCCGAATACAACATAGCCGTCGGCGCATTCGAAGACCAAGGGCATTATCACTGTGCCTAGCTGAAGGTTCGAGCCGCCCCGGTTGATGTCGAACCCCTGTATGGCGTGGGCGGCCATGCCGTGGAGCATGGTCCACACCATGGCGGTTTGGGCGGATACGTCGACGAATTGGGCCTCACCGGTTCGCACCATAAGGGCGTGGGCGGTCATCGCGCCAACAGCCGCCTCGGCCGAGGTTTGAAGCCAGACTTGTGGAACGGTGATGCGCACCGGCGGCCTGTTGGGGTCGCCCTGCAGGCTCATCGGTCCGCCCATGGCCGCCAGGGTAAGATCGTTAGCCGCGAAGCCGGAGTAGGGTCCGTCCTGTCCGTAGGCGGTGATCGCGACATAGACCAGGCGGGGATTGCGCTTCCGTAACTCGTCGAAACCCAAACCAAGGGAAGCCATTTCCCCCGGCTCGGCCGATTCGATGACGAAGTCAGCTTTTTCCACCAGGGTCAGCAGGGCCCGGCGGCCGGGTTCGGCCTGAAGGTCCAACGTGATTCCACGTTTGTTGCGGTTATAAGAGAAAAAATTCAGGCTTTGCTCCGGCTTGGGAGCGTCTTCCAGAAAGGGAGCGAGCCGGCGGCTGGGAGAGCCCTTAGGCGGTTCAACTTTGATCACGTCGGCGCCCATGTCGCCAAGCATCATGGCGGTCAACTCGCCCCGGTGGTCAGTCAGGTCCAGCACGGTATAAGGACTGAGCATATTTGGCCCTCCTGAAGGAGTGGCGGAATTATAGCACGGTATTTYCGCCTTGCGGTTTCTCAAATTACCGGGGTATGATGGTGTTTGTACAGGCAATGTTTTCCAAGTCCCGGCGCGGCCCAAATCCGGCGGAACGAGGTTAAAATGCTCTTCCGTAACTACCTCTACTCCCAGTGGGACGGCACTCAGCGCATCTTCGAATTAGATGCTGAAGAGCTGATGGACCGGCTCTCCGATGAAATCATGAACCAAGGCGATGTCATGCGCGCCTTGAGGGAGATGCTGCGTCAGGGTTTCCAAGACCGGGACGGTCAGCAGATTCCCGGCCTCAGGGACATCATGGAGCAACTGAAGAACCGCCGCCGCCAGCAGATGCAACAGTACAACATGGACTCGGTGGTAGACGATCTCAAGGAACGCCTGGAAGACATTCTCCGCACGGAAAGAGAAGGCATCCAACGCCGCTTGGATCAGGCTSGGGAACAGGTAGATGCCACCCCCGAAGACGAGCGGTCCGAACAAGAAAGCCTATACAAGCTGTTGGAGCAACGGGCGCGGCGCAACCAGGAGAAACTTGACCAATTACCGGATGGGATCGGCGGGCAGGTCCAAGAACTCATGGAATACGACTTCATGGACCCGGAAGCCCAGCAGAAATTTCAAGAGCTTCTGGACATGCTCAAGAGCCAGATGGCTCAAAACGTGTCCCAACAGATGCGTGACCAGATCCAGGGTATGACCCCGGACCAGATGGCGGCGATGCAAGAGATGATGCGCCAACTCAATCAGATGATGAAGGACAAGCTGGAGGGTCTGGAACCCGACTTCCAGGGCTTTATGGACCAATTCGGCTCCGCCTTCGGCCCCAACCCGCCCCAGTCCTTCGACGAACTCATGGAGATGCTGCAACAGCAGCTTGGGCAGATGCAATCCATGATGGACAGCATGTCCCCGGAAATGCGCCAGGAGATGGAAGACGCACTGATGTCGGCCCTGGACCCTGAGACACGGCAACAGATGTCCCAGTTCGCGTCGCTCATGGAGCAACTGATGCCCATGGACGAATTGCGGCGCCAATACCCCTTCCTGGGCGACGACAGCCTAACCATGGAACAGGCCATGGAGATGATGGCGAATCTCCAGGATTTGGACCAACTAGAACAACAGCTACAAGAGGCCATGCGCACCGGGCAGTTGGGCGACTTGGACCCGGATAAGCTGGCCGAGTTGCTGGGAGAAGAGGCCCGCAAGGCATGGGAAGAACTGGACCGCCTGCGCAAGATGTTGCAGGAAGCGGGTTACGTCACCGCTGACGACAAGATGGACCTAACGGCTCGCGGCATCCGTCGTATCGGCCAGAAGGCCCTGAAGGAAGTTTTCGCCAACTTGAARAAGGACCGGTTGGGCGATCACCGAATGGATGTTCGAGGCGCCAACGGCGATCGTTTGGGCGAGACAAAGATCTACGAGTTTGGTGACCCCTTCGACGTGGACCTGCAGACCACGGTGAAGAACGCGGTCCTCCGGGGCGGTCCAGGATTACCGGTCCAGTTGACCCCCCAGGACTTTGAGATCTACCGCAGCGAGCACATGACTCGGTCATCCACTGCGGTCCTGCTGGACCAAAGCCGGTCCATGGGCCTATTCAAYAACTTCCAAGCGGCCAAAAAGGTAACCCTGGCCCTGATGTCTCTCATTCGAACCCAATACCCCCGTGACTCCCTATTTATCATCGGCTTTTCTGACTACGCCCGGGAGATCAAAGAGGAAGACCTGGCCAAATCCAGTTGGAATGCTTGGGTTTCCGGGACGAATCTGCACCATGCCTTGATGCTGGCCCGCAAGCTGCTAAACCAGGAAAAAGGAAGCACCCGCCAGATCTTGCTGATCACCGATGGCGAGCCCACGGCCCACCTGGAAGGGGACCGGGCTTATTTCAGCTATCCTCCCAGCTTCCGCACCGAGCAGGAAACGCTGAAGGAAGTCAAGCGTTGCACTCAGGAAGACATCCTGATCAACACGTTCATGTTGGAGAACTCATACCAACTTGTGAACTTTGTTGACCGTTTGACCAGGATCAACCGGGGCCGGGCTTTCTACTCCAGCTCCGGCAATCTGGGCGAATACGTTCTGGTAGACTATGTACAGAACCGCCGGAAAAAAGTTATGGCGTAGGRGATTCCCGCACGCCTGAGAGTGTGTTAACATAAWCTAAATTAAATCGATAGAACCGGGTSGTAAGGCTGTCCTTGATCGGGATGGCCGAGCTTTTAAGACAGTCCYGTGAGGCTGGCAAAGTTTAGMGCCCTTTCCACTCCMACTCGCCATCAAAGGCGGRCTGGATGCGCATAAACCCCTTGCCAACTGATGGGCAAGGGGATTTTTGTTGCGTGGGTCGATCGAGCCTACGTTACATAACGGCAGAGCTAGGCTCAAGAGACCAATCGTAGGCTCGGATTTTCGTCGAATTTGGCAATGTCGTCACGTAGGAGCTTATGGCTGATCGGCAGATAATGAATGACCAGGACATCAGGCGGGCTTTAGCCCGGGTGGCCCACGAAATTCTGGAAAGAAACCGTGGGGTTGAGGATCTGGTCATCGTGGGGATCCATACCCGCGGCGTCCACCTGGCCCAGCGGTTGGCRAGCAATCTCTCGGAATTTGAAGGAAGTGAGGTGCCGGTGGYGGATCTGGACATTAATCTATACCGCGACGACGTGAAATCCAGGATGAGCCCCCGGATTCGYCCCACCAGGATGCCCGTTGATATCCAGGGCAAAAAGGTAGTGCTGGTAGACGACGTGCTTTTCACCGGACGCACTGTCCGCGCCGCGATGGACGCGCTCAACGACTTCGGSCGTCCCCAGCAGGTGCAGCTTGCTATCCTGTTGGACCGGGGCCACCGGGAGTTGCCCATACGCGCCGATTACGTAGGCCAGAACGTTCCCACGGCGCCGGATGAAGTAGTCCGGGTCAGACTGGTCGAGACCGATGGGATCGACGAGGTAGCTATCGTTCGGGTGGAGGAATAGGCAGACATGAGCCTCTTGAACGCCATCGAAACCGAGACACAACCTCAGATCGAGGCAGTCGTCGCGCGCAAGCGCCGGCGTCACGTGCTGGACTTGGACGATTTCTCCCAACAAGAGATCCTCGAAGTCCTGGAGTCGGCTGAGGGCATGTCGGAGGTCCTACATCGGGACWTAAAAAARGTACCGGCCCTGCGTGGACGGGTCGTCGTTACCCTGTTCTATGAAGCCAGCACCCGCACCCGTATCTCCTTCGAAGAGGCAGGAAAGATCCTCAGYGCTGATGTTATCAACATGTCCGCGAGCGGCAGCAGTACTGAGAAGGGCGAGTCTTTGCTCAATACCGGCCTGACCATCCAGGCGATGGGAGTCGACATAATCGTCATCCGGCACCCCCACTCGGGAGCGCCATACCTGCTGGCCCAGCACCTGGACCGCGTTGGAATAATCAACGCGGGGGACGGCATTCACGCCCATCCCACCCAGGCTCTCTTGGACCTGTATACGGTTCGGGAGAAACTCGGGCGGCTGGAAGGACTTAAAGTCGTCATCGTCGGCGACGTTCTGCACAGCAGAGTGGCCCGCTCCAACATCTGGGGATTCACCAAGATGGGAGCACAGGTGGTCCTTTGCGGACCAAGCACCCTGTTGCCCTTGGACATGCTCCGRCCCCGCGTCGATGACGACGAAAATGACCCGTTGGCATCGGTTCAGGTCGAAACTAACCTGGACCGGGCCCTGGAGGGCGCCGACGTGGTAATGGCGCTGAGACTGCAAGCAGAACGTCAGAACGGCGGATTCTTGCCCAGTATGAGGGAGTACATCCGCCGTTGGCAGGTTACCGAGGCCCGGTTAAGCCGAGCCAATCCAGATGCATTGGTTATGCACCCCGGCCCAATGAACGAGGGGATAGAGATCAGCTCCAYCCTGGCCCACGGCGGCAGGTCTGTCATTGAGCAGCAGGTAACCAACGGAGTGGCCATCCGCATGGCCCTTCTGTACCACCTGTCTGCCGGTGGTGAATAGGTGTTCGGATTGATTTCTGACACGATATTGATAAAAGGCCCGCGCATCATCGACCCCGGCCGAGGGGTGGACGAGGTGGGAGACATCTTGGTCCGGGACGGCGTTATCCTGGCATCGGGCACTGTCTCTACCGACGACATTCCTGAGGGATGCAGCGTTGTCGAGGCCGGTGGGCTGGTGGCCAGTCCGGGCTTTATCGACATCCACTGCCACCTGAGGGAGCCGGGCTACGAGTACAAAGAAACCATCGCCGCCGGGACCAGGGCCGCGGCCCGGGGCGGCTTCACCAGCATCTGCTGTATGCCCAACACCGACCCGCCCATAGACAACTCCGCCATGGTTGAATTTATCCAGCAGCGGGCCAGGGMCGAAGGMATAGTCCGGGTCTTTCCCATCGGTTGCGTCACCAAAGGCCGCAAAGGGAAAGAGTTATCCGAGATGGAAGAATTGGCCGTGGCCGGCGTCGTGGCTTTCAGTGACGACGGCGACCCGGTGGAAGACCCCAACTTGATGCGCCTGGCCCTGAGCTACAGCTCCGACCTAGGACTCCCTGTCACCAACCATTGCCAGGACCTGTCATTGTCACGAMACGGGGTGATGGCCGAGGGAAGGGTGGCTACCCGACTGGGCCTTCCAGGCATCCCATCCGCTGTCGAAGAAGCCATGATGGCCCGGGACATTGCCCTGGCCGAACTAACCGGGGGCCGTATACACCTGGCCCACCTCAGCACCGCCGGCAGCGTGCCGCTGGTAAGGCAGGCCMGGGAACGRGGCATTCCGGTTACGGCTGARGTTTGCCCCCACCACCTGACCATCACCGACGAATGGGTATTGGGCGGGCAGGCCTCCGGGACCGGGACGGGCGCATCTTTCGCCTACGACACCTTGACCAAAGTCTACCCGCCCTTGCGCGGTCAACAAGACGTAGACGCTCTGGTGCAGGGCCTAGCCGATGGGGTGATCGACTGTATCGCCACCGACCATGCCCCCCACGAGCTGATCAGCAAATTGGTCACCTACGAGGACGCTCCTTCAGGCATCAGTGTCTTGGAAACTGCCTTGGGCTCGGCCTTGCAACTGGTCCACGGGGGCCACATGAGCCTGATCGCTCTCGTGGAGCGGATGACCGTGGGTCCTGCTCGTGTTTTGGGCGCTTCCTTCGACCATTTGTCTACGCTGGCGCCCGGAACCACGGCCGACATAGTGATCTTTGATCCCGACTTGGAGTGGGTGGTGGACCCCAACGAATTCCAATCCATGGGTAAGAACACCCCGCTGCGCGGCACAACGCTGAARGGTCAGGTCGTGGCCACCATAGTGCAGGGCCGGTTCGTTTATCAGGATGGCGCCGTTGTTTAAGCAAGCGCATCTGGTGCTGGAAGACGGCTCGATCCACCGGGGAGAGGCCTTTGGGGCGGAGTCCGGCGGAGATGGCGAAGTGGTGTTCAACACCAGCATGACCGGTTATCAAGAAGTCCTTACCGACCCGTCATACGCCGGACAGTTGGTGACGCTGACTTATCCTCTGGTGGGCAATTACGGCATCAACCGGGAGGACTTCGAGTCGCGCCGGATCCAAGTGTCCGGATTGATAGTCCGGGAGCACTGCGATAAGCCCAGCCATTCCCAAGCGGATGAGACTCTTCACGAATTTCTCAAGTCCCAGGATATACCCGGCATCAGCGGGGTGGACACCAGGGCCATAACCCGGCGGCTTCGCGATCGCGGCGTGATGTCGGGTATCATCACCACGGAATCCCCCGCGTTGGCGCTGGAAAGCTTGGCCGAATCCACCCGTTACGACGATGTCGACTTCGTKCGCACGGTTACCACCGATCACGACTAYGTATGGGACGAACCTCCGTTGGAGCCTGGCGCGCCTGAACACCGGATATTGGTTGCCGATTGCGGACTGAAATACAACATTCTGCGCCTGCTGCGCCAGCGAGGTTGTCAGGTTATCGCCGTGCCGGCCACAATGGCCGCCGAAGAGATGCTGGCCATGAAGCCTTCCGGTATCCTTCTTTCGCCGGGTCCGGGAGACCCCCAGTTGCTGGACTATCTGGTGACCAACGTGGAGAAGTTGATAGGTAGGGTACCCATGATGGGTATCTGCCTGGGACATCAGATTCTAGCCCGAGCCATGGGCGCCCAGACCTTTAAGCTTAAGTTCGGCCATCGAGGCAGCAACCATCCGGTGAAGGACCTCGCCGACGGCCGGGTTTACATAACCGCGCAGAACCATGGGTATGCCGTAAGCAAGGACTCTCTGCCGCCGGAATTGGAGATTTCTCACATAAACTTGAACGACGATACCATCGAGGGGCTGAGGCACCGGGACCTACCGGTCTTTACCATTCAGTACCACTCGGAAGGTTCGCCGGGGCCCCACGATAACGAATACCTGTTCGATCATTTTCTCAAGTTGGTTCAAGGGGCCGGTTAGTTGCTTTACCAAATCTACACCAAGGAGGATCGCCTATATAGTCTATAACCCGGAAGATCTACTAAATACGCCAGGTCCGTTAAACCTTGCACGGCCTATAGGAATATTTTGGAGGTAACCAAATGTCTTCATTCTCCTTGGTGTTGGTGGAAGAGGGTGTGGAGGTGGAGATCCCTGGCGACTTGACGAGCGTTGTATCGCTCTTGGATGAAGAGGTACCCTGGTTTTCACACGCCGGACACGAATATCAGCTCACTCCAGGCCGGACGGAGCTGGGAGTCCGGTGGGACTTATCTATCAAACTTATCAATTCGGTCCACCGGGACCGGGACCGGCCCACGGTGGGCCATATCGAGCTGGAGGYTCAAGACCCAGGGGAGGTTGTCTTCCGGATCCCGCCGCGGAACCGGGAGAACTTCGCCGAATACTCGGAGTTTGACCCGGCCGGMAATTTCTTGGGATCATTTATCTTTCAAACATTAAACATGCTCCAAAAAAAGGAGCTAATCACATTGCCGGGCCCCCTTCCGACGTCTTAGGCATTCAGAATCAATAAAACCGRTCCGCTGGCGCGYCGGCGGTTAGTGGCGGTTAAAGGGAGCAAAAGGGATTAGCAACTCGGGAAAACCGGGAAAGGTACTGGTCATCGGCTCCGGGCCTATCGTTATCGGCCAGGCAGCCGAGTTTGACTATGCGGGCACACAAGCCTGCAAAGCTCTCCGTGAGGAGGGCGTCACAACGGTACTCGTTAATTCCAACCCGGCAACCATCATGACCGACGACGCGACGGCGGACCACGTCTACATAGAACCCCTGACCGTCGACGTCCTAGACCGCATCATCGAGCGGGAGAGGCCCGACGGCATCCTGCCAACTTTAGGCGGCCAAACCGGCTTGAACCTGGCCGTGGCCTTGGCTGACGCCGGCGTGCTGGATAAGTACAACGTCCGTCTGCTGGGCACTCCTCTTGATACCATCCGCCGATGCGAAGACCGGGAGTTGTTCCGGGATTTCCTGCGCGACGTAGGCGAGCCGGAACCACGGGGCGAGATCGCGTCAACCATGGAAGAGGCTCGAATCATCGGCAGATCAGTGGGTCTACCCTTGGTGGTGCGGCCCGCCTACACCCTGGGAGGCAGCGGMGGCGGCTTCGCCAACACTTGGGAAGAGTTCGAAGCCATCGTCGAAAGCGGTCTTTCCACCAGCCCCATCTCCCAGATCCTCCTGGAGCGGTCCCTGGCCGGTTGGAAAGAGATAGAGTACGAAGTCATGCGCGACGGCGCGGACAACTGCATCACCATCTGTAACATGGAAAACATCGACCCCATGGGCGTCCACACCGGTGACAGCATCGTCGTCGCCCCTAGCCAAACCCTAACCGATAAAGACTACCAGATGCTCAGGAGCGCCAGCCTCAAGATCATTCGCGGACTGGGTATCGAGGGTGGCTGCAACGTCCAGTTTGCTCTGCAGCCCCATAAGCGAGTTGCCCAGGCTATCGGGCTGGAACCCGAGACCGACTCACCCTACTACGTGATTGAAGTCAATCCCCGGGTCAGCCGCAGCTCGGCCCTGGCCAGCAAGGCCACCGGCTACCCCATCGCCCGCGTCGCCGCCAAGATCGCCGTGGGAAAGCGGCTTGACGAGATTCCCAACGCGGTCACCGATAAAACCAAAGCCGCATTCGAGCCGGCGTTAGACTACTGTGTGATAAAGATACCCCGCTGGCCTTTCGACAAGTTCCCCAGCGGCGACCGTAGTGTTACCACCCAGATGAAAGCCACGGGGGAGGTAATGGTCATCGACCGGTCCTTCGAGGCCGCGTTGCAAAAGGCGGCGCGGTCTTTGGAGCTGGGCGGACGCACTCTATTATGGGAAGATCCGGCGTGGCGCGAAGGCGGGGCGTTTTCCCTGGACCGCCTGCCTCTGGAACCCAACGACCTCCGGCTCTGGGCAATCATGGCGGCCATTCGCCGGGATGTGGACTCTACTGCGCTGCTGGAACGTACCTATATCGACCCCTGGTTCATCAGCGCGTTAACGCGGATCGTCGCCATGGAGCGCCGCTTGCTGTCCGAGCCATTGTCTCCGGACCTGTTGTGGCGCGCTAAGCGGTTGGGTTTTTGCGACGAGCAATTGGGGACGCTGGCCGACATGCTGCCGGAGCAGGTGCGGAATCTCCGGCTCCAGTGGGACATCCGGCCCGTTTACAAGACGGTGGATACCTGCGCCGCCGAATTCGAGGCCGTAACGCCTTATTACTACAGCACCTAYGACCAAGAGAACGAAGCCGAGCCTTTGCCRGGACCGAAAGCCATCGTGATAGGCAGCGGGCCCATCAGGATCGGGCAGGGGATCGAGTTCGACTATTGCAGCGTCCATGCCGCCCGGGCCCTTTCCCAGAGCGGTGTCCGCAGCATAATGATCAACTCCAACCCTGAAACCGTGTCAACGGACTTCGACTCTAGCGACCGCCTCTACTTTGAGCCGTTGGACGAGGAAGCCGTTCGRGACATCATCGACAACGAGACGGTGGACGACCAACCTCCNCCATCGGTGGTGCAATTCGGCGGCCAGACGGCCATCRACCTGTCGCAAGTCCTGTCCGCGGCCGGTCTTCCAATCCTGGGCTCCAGCGCGGAAGCCATCGACACCGCTTCGGACCGGTACAAGTTCGAGGAGTTCCTGTCCCGGCTGGGAATACCCCAGCCACCGGGCGCGGCGGTGACCTCGGTARGCGRGGCCCTCCARGTCGCCCAAAACATCGGATATCCGGCGGTGGTGCGCCCCAGCTACGTGTTGGGCGGCCGGGCCATGGAGATCGTGCAGAACGCCTCGGAACTGATCCGTTACATGACCGCCGCGGTTCAACTGGCCCCGGAGCAACCCGTGCTTATCGACCGGTACATGGAAGGTAAAGAGTGCGAGGTGGACGCCATCTGCGACGGGGAGCAGGTCTTGATTCCCGGAGTTATGGAGCACATAGAACGCGCCGGTGTCCACAGCGGCGACTCGATGGCCATGTACCCCGCTCTGAACCTGACCRAAGAAGAAGTATCCACGATYGTGGACTACACAACTCGCATCGGCCTGTCGTTGGRAATACGCGGCCTGATGAACATACAATTCGTTATTCTCGGTGGACCGCCTTATCGAAGCCCTCACTTGCCGGTGGAAGCCGCCGCCCCTACTTCGGTGTACGTGCTGGAAGTAAATCCCAGGGGAAGCCGGACTATTCCGTTCATCTCCAAGGTCACCGGCGTGCCCGTRGCCACCATCGCCACCCGAGTGATGCTTGGCGAAWCCCTGGCCTCCCAAGGGTACAAAGGCGGTCTGTGGCCCAGGCAAAACCTTGTTGGGATAAAAGCTCCGGTGTTCTCCATGGGCAAACTGGTGGGCGTGGACTGGCATCTAAGCCCGGAAATGAAATCGACCGGAGAAGTGATGGGCGTGGACCGGGACTTCGCCGGCGCGTTAACAAAGGCCCTGTTGGCGGCCAACTTAAATTTGACCAAGAAAATGGGAGTGCTACTCAGCATCGCCGACCAAAATAAGGCCGAAGCCCTTGACCTGGTTAGGGATCTGGGACAAGCGGGCTGCCCCCTCTATGCCACCGAGGGCACCGCGGCCATGATCTCCGCTTTGGGYATCCCGGTTACCGTGGCTAACAAAAGACTGGACGAAGGCYATCCCAACGTGGTGGACCTTATCACCAACGGTACCGTGGGAGCGGTGATAAACACCTTGTCGGGAGACACGTCGGTCATGCAGGACGGCTTCTTCATCCGCAGAGCCGCGGTAGAGCGCCARATCCCTTGCTTCACCTCGCTGGACACGGCTAGGGCAGCGGTTGAAAGCCTCCTGATGGAGCGTAACACCTACAGCGTCTTACCCACCAAGGAGTACTTGGACGCTAAATAGCTACCACTCCATCTCCGTTCCCAACCCCATCTCCGTGGCCTTATCGTAGGCCAGCTTGGCCGCGGCTACGTCGGCCACCCCGGTGCCCATCATCTTGGCATAGATTATTTGGTTATGATTGTCCCGGCCCGTTACGGTACCGGCGACGGCATGGCGCAACTCCAATAGTTGACTCCACTGAAGCAATCCCCGGTCCACGCYGCTGGCCATGTCACCTGCCTCGTCACGGACCTGCTCGGCTGAGTCCACGAATAGCTTATCCGCCCGGACCAGCGTTGCGTCGTCTACCTCCCGGATCCGCCAAGTCGTGGGTCCGGCCCCGATCAGGGTGGTCCCCGTTGCCAGCCATTCCCCTTTAACCACCGGCTCCGTAGCCGCGGCGATGCAGATAACAATGTCGCTGCCTTCCACTACCTCCTGAGCCGCGGATGCCGCGGAAACCGCCACACCCAAGGAATCGGACATCGACTTGGCAAAGGCGTCCCGGTTCTCCGCGGTTCGGCTGAAGGCCTTGACGCTCATTATGTTCCTAACTTTGCTAACCGCCTCTAACTGAGTGGGAGCTTGATACCCGGTGCCGATGATCCCCACGGTGGCGGCATCGGAATTGGACAGGTACTTCACCGCGACCGCCGTAGTGGCTCCGGTGCGCAGTTGGCCCAGGCGGTTGGCCTGCGTGTAGCACATGAGGCGGCCTGTTTCGGCGTCGTAAAGGCTCACTTGGAAAGAGTAGGTGCCCCGGACCACGGTGTAGGTTTTAACACCCAAAACGCCGTCGTAGAAGAGTCCCCCGCCCATGACCGCCAACATCCCCCCGCCGGCGATTATCTTGCGCCGGGGCAAAATCATGGCCTCGCCTCGGCCAAAATGTCCCTGCATAGACTCGATAGCCGGCAACATGTCATCCATGGTGACGGCGCGTGAAACTTCTTCATCCCGTAAAAATAAGGCCATATCACATTCCTTTCAAGGGTCACCGCGCGGGATTATCGGCGCCGGCGACTCAATTGGCCGCTAGTTTACCCTGCATTCCGAGAACTGACAACGTGACTGAACCAGCGGAGAACGCTACCGAAATCATTTTTACCGATGGAAACCTATTGACATAACTATACGGAATATTATWTATCTATGATTCGCGAGTGGATGACGGATRCAAAGTCTAAGGCTGCTGGGGTGTTAATTGGCCTGGRGASTTGACCACGTCGATATCCAGCTTCCGCCAAATCAGAGAGGGGAGTATCTGAGAATCCTGCYGGGAGCGATTACTTGCCGTCCCAAAACTCCCGGTTCTTGCGTATGTACTCCCGCCACTTGGAAGGGACGGTGAATTCGTCAAAGATAGCGTTCACCGGACAGACCGACTCACAGTAGGAGCAGTCGATACAGGTTACCGGATCAATAAAGTACATATCGGTGGAATCGGTAGTTGCGATGCAATCTACAGGACACACTTCAAGACAGCTAGCGTCTTTGACTCCGATACATGGTTCGGTAATTATATAGGGCATAATTCTGACACCAGAGGTTGGRTGATCCGGTTGACCTATGCGGCCGACGATATAGAAAAGTCMACCGCAAGGTTTATTCTCGATTCGGTTACACTATTTTGTCAAGCGATAACATATGATATATTATATTAAATTCCCAKKATGCTTGCTTGGGGGAGCACGCCTATGGAACTGCGGGAATTAGTTAGCTTTTACCACGTMGCCCGCTTACGAAGTGTCTCAAGGGCCGCCAGGGCCTTGGAGTTGGGTCAGCCTACCGTTACTACCCACCTAAGGAAACTRGAGGCYGAATTCGGTATTACCCTCTTCGACCGGATCAAGAGGCCGATTCAGCTAACCTCCGAGGGCATCACGTTACTGGATCTGGTTACGCCGGTAGTTACCGCGGTTGACATTCTTAAAACCCAGATGGACTACTCGGAGCGGCTGGGCTCTTTCATGGTAGGCGCATACCAGGACCTGGTGATGCACCACCTGCCAAGGGGCATTCAGTTCTTCCGTTCCCAGTACCCGGATGTCCACATCAGACTCATGGCCAGGGCCTATGCGCCATTGATTCAACTGGTAAAGTCCGGCGAACTTGACCTGGCTTTCTGCTCTCCGCCGCCATCCGACGAGCCGTCCCTGGAATTTCAGGAACTGTTCGAATACAACGTGGTTCTGATGACGCCGCCGGGACATGCCCTATTGGAGCGTCATCCCATCCAGTTGCAAGACATAGCCGAGTGGCCGTTGATCCTAACCGGACCGGAAAGCTTGACCAGACAAAAAGTAGAGCAGTCCTTGAAAAGCCAGGGTATTACCTACGACGTCGTCCTGGCGATGGACGATACCGAATCCATCAAACGGTACGTCGAGATCGGCATGGGGCTGGCCATCTGTAGCGACTTCACTCTTCACGAAGAAGACCACTACAAACTAGGAGTGGTCCGCCTGRACCATATCTTCCAGACTTCAGTCATAGGGGTATGCACGTTAAAAGGGAAATTCCTGGGCCGCGCGGTGAGGAATTTCATCGACACTATGTCGGACCAGATGCGCGGCTTCCACGCTGAGTTGTTGGACTGGGGCTATGAAACTCAGGAGACCGCGCCCTCTGGGGAAGCGGATTAATCACCAACCGGCCAAAGGCGCCCACTAACTGCCGCTGGTTACCGCATCTCCGAAATCCAGCGGCTCCCGAGTCCTTGGAATGATTTCCTTGACCCGCCGCTCCATCAACGACCTGGCCAACATTACGCGGCGGTGGCATTGCTGGCAGGTGATGCCGATGTCCGCCCCTAGCCGGGTCACCAGCCACAGGTGATTGCCACAGGGATGGGGCTTCTTCATCCGCACCACGTCTCCCACCTTTAGGTCTAATGCCATCCCTTTCCCTCGGCCTCCAGGATCCGGTTGATAGAGTCCCGCAGGCCTACTGCTTCACGGGCAGCGACTTGAGCGAAATCAGGACCGCTGGAAGCGTAGATAATCCCCCGCGACGAGTTTATCAATGCCCTCCGCCCTCGTTCATCCGTGCCCAAACGAACGGCCTCCTCCAGGTCCCCGCCCTGGGCGCCAACCCCCGGTATCAGCAAGGGCATGTCCGGGCAGATGCGGCGGACATCGGCTAACTGCTGCGGGTTCGTGGCTCCCATCACCAGACCCACGTTGCTCTTATCGTTCCAAGACACGGCAGCCCGGGCCAGATGGCTATACAGCGGCCCCACTCCCTCCGGTCCGTCCACGGTTAGGTCTTGTAGATCGGCCGAGCCGGGATTAGAGCCTCGGCACCATATGAACACTCCCCGGTCCGGATCTTCTAAAAAGGGAGCTACGGTGTCGTGTCCGCCCCAGGCATTTACGGTTACTATGTCAAAGTCCCACACTTGGAACATGGCTCGGGCGTAGGCCGCGCCGCTGGCTCCGATATCGCCCCTTTTTGCGTCGCCGATGATAACAGCCAGGGGCGCGTTCCGGCGGATGTACTCCACGGTCCCTTCCAGGGCCTTCAATCCGGGTAACCCCAGCGCCTCGTAGAAGGCCAAGTTGGGCTTGTAGGCGCATACCAGGCCGGMGGTGGCATCGACGATAGCTCGATTGAATTCCAAGGGGTCGGCGACCGGCATTCGCTCCGGGTCAACGTCCAAGCCGACGCATAACAAAGACCGGTTAGCCTCGCACGATTGGTCCAGACGGTCGAGAAAGTTTGTCATAACCCGGATCCAGCACCTCTAGCGGCAGATCAGGCCGRCATGCGSCCCGCTSCCGATATTATAGACCYGCYGTYCCGGYCGGGCACCTACTCATCACGGRYAATCGTCATCGCCTTTCGCGAGACAGAACTGGTCGAAACGCACCTGCTCGTCGCTTATTTCGTCGAATGCGAACTAGTCCTTAGTCACTTTCCGTATAGATTSCTATGTAACGGTGTTGCGAATTAGATCAATTAGGCACACTTTGAAAAACTCATCTGGAATCAARTAGGAGYCCCACGATCAGGCTCCTCTCCTGCTAACGACCTTCGGGTTATGAGTTCGGTGCGACTTGTCCGTAGATGTCTCTGGRAGTCCGTGTCATATCTATAATCCCAATGTACTGTCCACGTGAGTTTCCCAAAGTTCGCAGTTGTCCGCCCCTGTTGCTGTCAAAGTTGCTGTCAACYTTCCTWACCCAGGAMCAYAATYGTAAGGATCCTTAGAATTTATGGAACTGACGTGTCGWTGTATGATTAATAGRGGAWGTAGGAGTCCTGTATGMAAATCGTAGTGTTGGGTGCTGGAGCGATAGGGTCGATAGTGGCCGCTCACTTGGCGCGGGCTGGAGAGGACGTCGCGTTGATTGCACGTGGAGATAGGGCCACGTTCCTAAGGCAAAACGGCATCACTATCACCGAATTGACTGAATTCAACGTATCTTGCCCTATCGTAACGCACCCGAGTGMATTGTCTGGAGCTGATACGTTGATTGTGGCTGTTAAAAGCCATGATGTGGTAGCAGCATTATCTAGCGTTGCCGAAATGCSCTTCACTAATGTGCTGTCTCTACAAAACGGTGTCCTAGGGAATGAACAGCTGGGTGAAGTGTTTGGAAACGGCCGAACCTTAGGGTCAACAGCTTCGTTCAGCGGAGAGGTGTTACCAAACGGACACGTACGGTTCACCGTTAATGGCGGCTTCTATATCGGCGAACTTCCAGAGGGGCTATCTACCCGGGTCCAAGACCTAGCTATGACATTGCAGAACACCGGCATCAATACCGAGGCGGTCTCTAATATTCAGACCCTCCAATGGTCGAAATTCGTGATATGGGTACCGTTGACCGCGGTCGCTCTACTTACCCGGCTTCCCACGTATAAATTCTTGTTGGGGGACGACACGGCATTGGTCTGTGCCCGTATCATGCGGGAAGTTGCGGCTATCGCAGGTTGCAGGGATATCCCTATAGAAGATAGCGCAGGAATACCTTCCGAGGCAGTGGTAAATGGTTCAGAAGAAGCAGGCGTTTCGGCTCTCAATGGCTTTGGCAAGATACTTGAAGCCAACGCACCGAATCATCGTATGTCAGCTTTACAGGACCTTGAGAATGGCCGACGTCTCGAGATTGACGCAACGCTCGGATACGCGGTTGAAGAAGCGCACCAACTCGGGCTAGCAACCCCGACGTTGGAGATGTCCTACGGTCTTCTTAGTGGAGTAAACAGGTCTCTTTGATAAACGTATCGAAGCCCGAGGGACTACGCCGGATAGGGAGGCACAAGAGAAGCCCCCTCGATCGAGGGGGCTTCTGTTTTCCAATTCCTTAGGCATCATTAAACACGGGTCGTTTCTGATGCGGTGGCTTCAGTCCAAATCCACGTAGGTCAGCTCGCACTCAGTCCGCACTGTAGAGCCAACAGAGAGTGAGTCGGGTCCAAGTGGCTGATTCGCTAACATATCTGCTTCCGAGGCCCAGAGGCTGATAGCGAGGGTCGTGTTGTTATCTCTTTCGCTGAGCAATAGACCGCCAACAAATCCTTTTCGCGAACTAACGGCAGGGATCACTGAATCCCGGTACTCGCTTATCGCCTCATCCATCTTGCCTGGCTGGATCTGGCGACGGTTGGTCCTTGCGTGAGTGGCAGAACTACTTTTCGACATATCACCTCGCACATCGACATCGTAGCCGCCTAATACCCTTGGCCCGAGAAGTTGGTCCACTATAGATACATCTATGTAGCTGCTTGGAGGATTCCCAGTGTTGTCGGCCTCACTTGGCCAGAATGAGAGGGCAATGGCATTGCCATCGGTATGGTCG
>NVSQ01000084.1 GCA_002401285.1 SAR202 cluster bacterium | reverse complement strand
CTCTCTGGTCGGCGGGGCACCCATGGGCCTTTACGAGGCGCAGGTCACCGGCCTGACTCACGCCACCCTCGTCTGGAATACGGCCTTGGATGCGGACAATCCCGACACCTTTGCCAGATAGGCGGTTGATCTAGGTTGGTATGAGGGGGCCGCCGATGGGTGGCCCCCTCTCTTTTCTGAGCGGACGCCGTGACAGCTTGCATAAGAAGGTCCTCATCTGACATGGCGGCGACCCAGGAAGGCTCTCCACCCAGGCATAAAAGAAGTTTCGCGGAAAAGTCCCGTGTTSCGGCCATCTTGGGTTTGCTCCTTTTCCTYTGGTTCGCCGCTACAATGGTGTCCTGTAGCCGSGAACAGGCYGAAATTGGACAGGAAGATCCGTCGATGCCGAACARAAGCCTKGAAGAGRTACTCCAAGAGYACACCGATAGCCTTATGRCCATGTCCGGCGTGGTGGGGACAGCCCAGGGCTTATGCGACGGCGAACCCTGCATCAGGGTGTTCGTTATAAAGAAGTCCGATGAACTGATGGGTCAGATACCTCCCATGATCGAGGGGTACCCGGTTGATGTTCAGGAAACCGGCGAATTCCGCAAGTTAGACCCCGGTTAGCTCCCGCATACCAACTACAAAGGCCGCTTGGCCGGGATTCCGGGACGCCTAGGGAATCGCTCGGGCGTGCTGCCGATCTTATCCACTACCACCAAGATCCGGTTGTCGGTCAAACCGGTGACCTCCACTGGTGTCACCTTCCTCATTCGTCCTCCCAGCGYCTCCAGGGCATGGGCCGCGCCGRCCAGCTCCGCGTCGATTCCGCCGTGTTTCAAGGCCACCATCACTCCGCCTGTAACACAGAAGGGGAGTGTGTATTCCGCCAGCACCGGAAGCCTGGCCAACCCTCTGGTCASCACCAGGTCGAAAGCCTCTCGTAGCTCAGGTTGGTGGGCCAAGCGCTCGGACCGCCCGGTATGTACCTCCACTCCAGATAATCCCAGCGTAGACACCAGGTGCTTCRAAAAGTCCGTTTTCTTSCCTACCGACTCCACCAGAGCAAGYSTCAAATCYGGGTAGACTAATTTCAKGGGCAAWCCGGGRAAYCCCGGGCCGGCGCCAAYRTCGATGACWCTTTCYAAGCCCCMKAGTCCCMCGGGGAACGCTAGGACCACCGTTAAKGAGTCTAGRAAGTGCTTTAYTTGAACCTCYWCATACYCCACCACCGACGTCAGGTTCATCCGCTGGTTCCAATCGGCCAACTCCCCAAAATAGGTCTCAAAYTGGTCGAGTTGGAGCGAAGTCAGCCGTATACCCAGTTCCTTGGCGCCTTCGCTCAAGATTTCCATTCGCTGTGACATCGCTCAAGATTATACCAACGCGAATCATTCACGGAACGAGACTCAATTGACAGCTACAGGAGCCACCCGTAAAATGATTCCAGCCCAGTAACCGTACTAAAAATCKGTATGYCGGTCTCCAAAGGAGACARGGGGGAGAAGTAARAATGACGACCAGAGCGTATCTCCTAGTGGAAACCGCCGTAGGCAAGACCAGGGATGTGGCCAACACCCTGCGGAGTCTGGAMMACATCGAATCAGTCGACGTGGTGACCGGYCCCTACGAYATCATTACCGTGGTCACCGGCGCGGACATGACGGTGGTTGGCAACGTGGTAACCGACAACATCCACACCGTCGACGGTGTGGTCCGGACGGTTACCTGCGTGGCCGTRGGCAGTTGACCCTRAAGCCGATCTATGTTTTCCCGGCTCCAGGTCACATTTTTCGTAGTCCCTCCTCAACGTTGAAGAAGGAGTATCGCCGTGGATTTCAGGTTTACCCCTGARGACGAAGAATTTCGTCAGSAAGTGCGTGAGTTCATCAAGCAGGAATTGCCCCYCGATTGGGAGGGCGGTGGCCGCTATCCCGAAGARGACGACTGGGATTTCACCGTACAGATCCGCAAGAAGATGGCCGACAAGGGTTGGCTTACCATGCACTGGCCGGAAGAGTACGGCGGGCAGGCGGCCTCCCAGGTACGCTCGGCCATTTTCAGCGAGGAACTGACCTACAACCGCACGCCCGGCCGGGACATCTTCGGCGTCCGCATGCTGGGTCCCACCTTGATGATTCACGGTTCCGAAGAACAGAAGCAGACCCATCTTCCGCCGGTGGCCCGTGGCGAGATTCAATGGTGCCAGGGCTAYAGCGAGCCCCAGTCCGGGTCGGACTTGGCCTCCCTCTCCACCCGCGCCGTGGTCGACGGTGACGACTTCGTGATYAGCGGCAGCAAGATATGGACCAGCATGGCCCATCGGGCCGAGTGGATAATGCTGCTGACCCGCACCGACGTTGATGCTCCCAAACACCGGGGAATAAGCTTCATCCTGGTGGATATGAAGAGTCCGGGAGTGCAAGTGCGGCCCATAATCAATATGGCCAACCGGCACGAGTTCAACGAAGTGATCTTCGACAACGTGCGGGTGCCACGCCGCAACGTCGTCGGGGAGGAAAACCGCGGTTGGTACGTGGCGGTTACACTGCTGGACTTCGAACGCTCGGGAATCGACTATTCGGCCAATGCCCGCCGCTTGCTGGAGGAAACGCTGCAATAYGCGACGGAAACCAAGCGCAACGGGAAACCCCTGGTGGAGACTGGATGGGTTCGGGATGCTCTGGCCGACCGCTTTATCGAATGTGAAGTAGCCAGGCTTATGGCCTTCAACGTAGCCTACATGCAGGGCCAGGGCTTGGTGCCCAACAAAGAAGCGTCTATGAGCAAGGTCTTCGGCAGCGAAACCGTGCAGCGGGTAACCAAGACCAGCATGGACATCCTGGGAATGTACGGGGCCCTGGACCGCAACGACAAGTGGGCGCCGCTGAAGGGGCGGATACAGGAAAACTGGATGAGTGCATTCTCCGGCACGATCGCCGCCGGAACATCGGAGATCCAACGGAATATCATCGCTTCCCGCGGACTCGATCTGCCCAGAGGCTAGATCCCCGATCTAAGACAGTCTCACCCGGCCCTTCGACAGGCTCAGGACGAACGGTAGGAACACCTGGCGTCGTTCGTGGTGAGCTTGTCGAACCACCTGGCAGCAACCACTAACTAGTCCGCGGCCAGGGCTAGTAATTCCTCACCGTCAGCCTCCATGATGGCGTCCCGGCAGCGGCGTGTGATCCGGAAGATGGTCCGCACCGTTACCGAAAAGCGTTGCGCCGCTTCATCCGCCGTCAACCTCTCGGATTGCATGGTGCTCCAGACCTTCAGGTCCCGGGCCAACCGGMGGTGCCGTTGAAACCACACGGGGTCGTCATACTTGCACTGCGGCAATGGGCAGGTGAGGCAGGACGGCGAAACTTCGCATCCGGTGTCTTCGTAATGGTAGTATTCCGGGCCTTGGTCCGTCATAGTTTTGACCGCTGTTGCGTTGGACATTTCCCGCCTCYCAAACATGTGTTCTAATTTCTGAAACAGATTATAGAACKCCTGTTYTCAAGACGTCAATAGGTTTTTCGAGCAATTTRRGGGCAATTKCGAACAGTTGTTCGAATCCGACGGTAACCCGRTGTCTCCCRCCGTGATACTCGAAAGGGCGTAAAGGGATCCATTCCGATGGACACCTGGATTTGAGCCGGCCGGYCTACAGAAGAAGATGAAAGGAGCAGAAGCSTGTCGTTACCGGAAGAGCGGCTCGAAATCCTCCGGGCCGAAACCGAGGCATTAGAGAAATACCTAAGAGATTTACSCAAAGAAGCCTGGGNNACCTACCCAGCGCGTGTGATGGGTGGTGTATCGCCGRMGTGGTGGCCCACTTGACCCTTACCAGAGGATTTAATCCCTCCAGGGTCCTTAGGGCTCTTCAATGCGACTCTTCTCCCGATGGACTGAGTCCCGGCCTAGGCCTTGGCGACGTCATTCCRGTGGCCGACGCGGAAGAGGCCATCGCCTTAAGAAGGGCGCTGGGCGGAGACCTCCTGGCGGAATTTATTAAAACCAGTGAAAGGATCGTCGACGCCTTGGCGAACATCGGTCCCCAGGACTGGGATAAGCGTGTGTTCCGCCCTTCACGAGCCGAACCGATCCGAAGTCTCGTGGACATCTTAATCTCCGAACTGGCCGTTCACGGATGGGACRTTCGTTCCCGCTTCGATTCGCAAGCGGGCTTGTCTCCTGGRYCCGTGGCTGTGATGGTGGAACGCATCCCGCAACGAGCTACGTGGTGGTCATTTAGGACCGAAGCGGGTTTTGCTTCATTGCCTCTTCGTTATCGGTTCGAGGTTAAGCCTCCCACCCAGAACCGGGTGGACCTAGTCGTAACGGAGGAACGGTGCTACATGGAAGTGGCAAGCAGCGATGATGCTCATGTCACTTTTCGATGTGATGGAGAGACCTTCGTATTCCTGATGTACGGACGTATCCATCCGGAAGTGGCGATCGCAAACGGGCGGATGTCCTATACSGGCGATCMGGAGCTAGCCGGCKCCTTYATCCAGCRCTTCACCGGCGGTTARGGAGCACACCGTCATRTCTTCGTATRRAMGCGSCGGCGGACCCGCCTGGCCTTTACCCAAAGTGGTGAAGCACTTCCCGTCCGAAAAGCTCTACGGCCTTTAGCGAGTCTTCATTAGGCATCCCCGGCCACTGGCAACGCAGCACCAGCTCCTCAACGCCCAACTCCTGGTGTCTCTTGATCTCTTTCATGCATTCAGAGGGGCTGCCGATGATGAACCTCCCATCCAGCACCTGCTCGAAGGAAACGTCGATGCGATCAGCCTCAGGCAATTCCTGATTATGCCCCAAGGCGGCCCGATCCCGATAAAGCCATTCCACGTGTGGCCGAACGATGTCCACGGCCTGCTGGCGGGTCTCGGCCACGAACATCTCCCGCCACGCGGAGATGTAGCCTACTTTGCCAGCCTTCCCGGCAGCCTCCCGGTAAAGCTTTACCTGTCTTTCGATGGTCGGCAAAGTGGCCCGGGAGCTTACCGGCCAACCGTCACCTTCCCGGGCCGCTCTAGCAACCCCAACATCCAGGTTGGCTGCGATGTACATCTTAGGCTGGGGTCCTTGCAGCAAACCACCGGCCCCTGGAACATCATCCATGTAAAAGTGCTTGCCGTGGTGAGTGACCTGCTCTTGGGACCAAAGCTTCTTCATCACCACCATAACCTCACGGAACCGGGACAATCGCTCCTCTTTGGGCACGCCGAAGGCGTTGAACTGGAAGTCCCGCCAACCCAATGCCGGGACCAAAACGAATCTGCCGCCGCAWATCACGTSSWMMGYGRSRASCTKCWYGSSSACCTCNANMYCSKRYRRYWKMGCSGMMKYMWMGAAACCNNSSCSASKKYMWKKTCCGGAGCTTCGGCGGCGGCTYGGGTAAGCAGCAACATGGAGTGAAAGTCGTTGTTCAGATAGCCCGCCCCGGTCCACTGGGAATGGTACCCCAAGGCRCCGGCTAGTCGAGCCTTCTCCAGCCGGCCTGCCAAGGCCTCTTCCCTGGGTTCCTCAAGCAGATTTCCGCCACCCAGATTAATTCCGAAGCGCATCATTCCACCTCTACTCCATTCCGAAACTCCCAAGACGAAAAACCAAATACCTGGAGAATCAAGGGCCGCCGTTGGCCGGTGCGGTATAGCAGAGGCGACGCCTGAAGACGTGCGAGGCGAAGCTGCTTTACCGGATGCGCATGCTGAATTAACGGCCTATCCAAGCCCAGTGACAGACGCCMCAATGAAAAGACCCCGRCGGGGTCGCGCCGGGGTCTTTTCTTAAATCTGGGTTATGTATAAAGTCCGTCCGGCGGGATGGTTACATCGCCCGCGCTCCCAACACCACACCGTTGGTTAGCTCCACCACGGCTTTAAGGTGCCGGAAAAAGAGGAACTGGTTCAGCTTGATGTGAAGATTTTCGGAATGGCGAGCCAGGTCGGGTGAGACCAGCAACTCTACACCGTCCTGCTTAACCGTCCGGTAATTCAAGATGTTTCGCCGTGCTATGYTGGTGTCGACCGACACCTCCACAGTGGAACCGGCTCAAGATGACATGCTGATCAGATCAACGACAGCCCGTCCMCCCTTCTTTTGGATGTGGATMACTGCTTCTTCGCCCAGKGTTACACGCATCGGTTAACCTCTTCTTGTTTTCTACCGGCYCAACTCGGATAYGGCTRCGTCTACATCCTTRGATGCRATTCTTGGCGAYCAGGTGCGYCTYTTGGACTTCATTCGACGGCTCCGGTTGAATTCTCGGGCACCCCAGAAGCTRCCAGCAGGGCGTTTCGAGTCTCCACCATCACCGGGTGGACCAACTCACCCCGATTGAGCCGGTCCATCGCCTGCCGCGTTAGAAAATGCAAGATYGMCCGGTCCAAGTCCTGGARYGCCATCTGGCGRATCTGTGGCAAATAGGGATAGGAGTCAATCTTCGCCGGGTCCAGTTTGTCGGCTATRAACACCACTTTGCCCAGYTCATCCAAGTCCGGGTTGGCCGTGGTGTGCCAGTACACGGCCTTATAAATAGAAATGTCGGTTAGTCCGGCTTCTTGTTGGAGGATCTCCGCGCCCACCGGTCCGTGAAGAAGTATGGGCACCCGCCGGTCAACCACCCCGATGGGTAGCCCCATGCCCGCGGCGCGGCGCAACAATTCACCATCTGTCATGGCCCTAGCCACGTCATGGGCCAATGCCGCCAGGGCCTCGGGGTCGTTCCACGACAGCCCTCGATCCAGCGCCGCCAGCGCGACCATCATCTTGAACGTCGA
>NVSQ01000033.1 GCA_002401285.1 SAR202 cluster bacterium | reverse complement strand
CATGAGGTGATTTAATACGTGCGTTAGTATCGCCGAAAAGTGCTCGAAGTATATATGGCTGGAACCTCAGAGTCCAAACCCGCCATCGGGAAGCCAGTGGAAGTTGCCGTTTAAGTCTGGGCGTTGTAGCTGGTGTGGGGCTCCGTATCCCGGGGCATCGTCCCCTGGTAAAACTGCCGCAAGTGAGGTTCAACCAGCCAACTCAGCTCACGGCGTTCCGTCTCTTGGGACGTGAGAGGCCGGTCTAAAGCCTCTTTCAGCTCTTTGAACAGTCCCGCTTTGTCTATCTTGGTAAGCTGTCTGTCCTTCATGACGACCTCGCCATCGACGATCACCGTGTCCACGTCGATGCTCCGGCCCCGGTGTACGACGGCGTCGACCAACGGCACTTCAGGGTCCAGAAAAGGCTCTTCGATGTTTCGCAGGTCGAGCAAGATCATGTCCGCCCGTTTGCCCGGCTCCAGGGTCCCGATGCGGTCACCGAACATGCTGGCGTAGGCACCGTTCACCGTGGCCATCTGCAGTACCTGGTAGGCGGTGGGTGGCGTGTTTTCGATACCCGGCACCCGATGCAGCTTAAGGACCATCCGCATCTCCTGGAACAGGTCCTTATCGTCGTTGATGCCCGCCTCATCGCTGCCGATGGCCACCCTTACACCAGCCGCCAATATCTTGCCGATGGGGGCGATGCCGCTCTGCAAGCGCAGGTTGGAGCTGGCGTTGTGGCACACGTTGGTCCCGGTGGCCGCCATCAGGGCGATGTCCTCGTCCGTCGCCCAAACGCTGTGCCCGCAAGTAATCTCCGGTCCCAGGAAGCCCAGGTCGTTAAGGTGCTGCAGCGGGGTCTTGTTCCAGGCCTGCAACCCGTAGAGCTTTTGGTAAACCGTTTCCTGCAGGTGGATGTGGATGCCGGTGCCGTGGCGGGTGGCCATTTCTTTGAGGGCCACCAGCATCTCGTCGGTACACCGGTGGACGTTGCTGGGCGCCATGACGACCTGAACCCGCTCGTGGCGGTTGTTGCCGTACTTGGCGCAGATCTCCTCCAGGACGGGCATGACATCGGCCACCGGCCAGTAGCTGCGGGCCATGAACGACCGGTATCGTTCCGCCAGATCGCCGGGCATCCGCGACGCGAATTCCTCCTCGCCGCCACCGGCCCCGGCCACCATGGAATTCTGGTCGGCGATGGACGGAGCGTAAGACACCCGCATCCCCGAGTCCTGGTAGGCCTTCACCACTTTGTCAGCCACGCCCAAGTCTACCGGGGCAACCCCGCGCCCGGCGGAATGGATCGCTTGCACCGTGGTCGTGCCCGACTCGATCATCTGGACCGCGCCGTATAGCTGATCCAGGTAAGGGTCGATGGACCTGGTGCCGATGCGGGCCAAGCTCCACATCTCCAACGGCAAGTCGGGAGCGCCCAACTGAAAGGGCGTGAGGCCAACGTGGAAGTGGTCGTTGACCAGACCCGGCATGACCACGTAGTTGCTGGAGCCAATGACCTCCTCGTCGGGATAGCGCGAGCGGAGGTCCTGGTATTCTCCCACCTCGATGATCAGGCCGTCTTGTTGCAACACCGCGCCGTCGGAGATCACGACGGCCGAGTTAGGTCCGGTCACTTTGGAGATAACGTACTTGCCACGCACCAGGCTCGAAGCCATAACAACCTCCCGATTGCCGTTCAGCGTCAGGGGAATACACGGGAGTATTTTACATGAAGCTTGGTGATTAAAGAGTAGGATTCCGGCGAGGCCGAGTTGAAAAACCCCGGCTGCTTCACCTGTCCGATGCTGGTGTTACAATCGCTCGATATAGGCCATTTGGAGGGTAGAGCCATGCGGCTGGAAAACAAGGTTGCCTTGATCAGCGGTGGCGCCAGGGGCATGGGCGCGGCGGAAGCCAAGCTGTTCGCCAGCGAAGGGGCCAAAGTTGTCATCGGAGACATCCTGGTAGATGAAGGACACCGAACGGAAGCCGAGATCAACGAGGCCGGCGGCGAGTGCGTCTTCGTCTGACTAGACGTGACCAACGAGGTGTCCTGGAAAGAAGCCGTGGCCACTGCGGTCCAACGCTTCGGCAAGCTGGACATTCTGGTCAACAATGCCGGGGTGTTGTCCCGGGGCACTCTGGAAGACACCCCGGTGGAAGAGTGGGACCGGGTGATAGACATTAACGCCAAGGGCGTTTTCTTGGGCACCAAAACCGCCATCCCCGAGATGCGCAAAGCCGGCGGGGGCTCCATCGTGAACACGTCCTCCATCTCCGGGCTGGTTGGCCAGGCTACCATGCAACCGGTGTACAACGCCTCCAAGGGCGCCGTCCGTATATTCACCAAGTCGGCCGCCATCCAGTACGCCAAAGAAGGCATTCGGGTAAACTCGGTGCACCCCGGCGCGGTAGACACGCCCATGGTCGAATACCGGTTGGGCAACCCGGAACTTCAAGCCCAAGCCAACGCCCGCTCCCCCATGGGCCGCACCGCCCAGCCCGAAGAGATAGCCTACGGGGTGCTCTACCTAGCCTCCGACGAAGCATCCTTCGTCACCGGGAGTGAGCTAGTTATTGACGGCGGGTTCTCGGCCCAGTGATGCCGTGGTTGACAACCTCGGTGTATGCTAATAACACATATCTAATCAGCACAGTTCCCAAGAGCCTGCGTTGAGGAACCCGATTATGGGCGCGATCAGTTTCCTTTTGAAATACCATTGTCTGGACAAATGCCGTTCGCCGTTCAGTTTTATTGCGGGACACTGGTCCGGTGGGAACGAGGCAGTCCAGGCCGTACGCCTAGGGGCGGATCACGGTTTATTTTGCGTTGGTTGCTGCTGCTCCTTGATGCTACTGATGTTCGGCGTGGGCGCGGGCAACATCGGCTGGATGCTGGTGTTGGGGTCGGTCATGGCCTTGGAGAAGAATATGCCTTGGGGAAGGCGGCTCAGTAAACCTTTGGGGGTGACCCTGATCGTTTGCGGAGCGATAGTGACCCTGGGCTATGGCTCCTTGCCGGGCTAACAGTTACTTTGAGCCACGGATCACCTTCCCTCGATGATTATCCAGCGGCAACACGGCCATGTACTTGCTGCCCACTTCCCCGGCCAGCTCCATCGGCTTGGCAATGACGCCACCGATGGAGCTGGTTCTTTCGCGGAAGGAGTTACCGGGGACCTAACTCTTAATTTAAGGATGTGGCGATGCGCATAGGTTTGCTACCCGGCGCCCGGCGGGACGCTATGAATCTTGCCGATACGGTGCGGCAGGTGGTTCAGGCCGAAAATGACGGCTTTGACAGCGTTTGGTTCCCCCAGATGTCCGGCTTCGGCTTTGACGCCCTGACCATAATCTCCATGGCAGGCGTGCAGACGGAACGGATCGAACTGGGCACGGCGGTGATTCCCACCTTTCCCACCCACCCTCTGGCCATGGCCAAGCAAGCCCTCACGGCCCAGGTAGCTTGCGGTGGCCGATTGACGCTGGGCTTGGGCCTGTCCCATAAACCCTCTATCGAGGGCACGATGGGTCTTTCCTACCAACACCCCTTACGGCACATGCGCGAATATCTGACAGTGGTACGCTCCCTCGTAGATGACGGCTCGGTCGACTTCGATGGGCAGGTGTTTCAGGTCAAGTCCGATATCAACGTTCCGGGGTCGTCGCCGTTTCCCATCGTGACCGCCGCTTTAGCGCCCCGAATGTTGCGCTTGGCTGGAGAGATGGCCGACGGCACGGTGACCTGGATGGCCGGGGTGAAGGCCATCGGATCTCATGTTGTTCCACGCATCCGGGAGGCCGCCGAGGCGGCAGGCCGTCCCAGACCCCGGGTGATAGCATCCCTTCCGTTGGCCGTGACCGACGACCCGTCCGAGGCCAGGGAGCGAGCCGCCAGAACTTATAACCGCTACGGTCAGTTGGCCAACTACCGGAGACTCCTAGATATCGAGGGTGTCGAAGGGCCATCAGAGGTGACGGTCATCGGAAACGAGTCTCAGGTGGAGCAACAGTTGCGGGACTTTGCCAGCGCCGGCGCCACCGACTTCGTAGCTTCGATACTGCCGGTGACCCGTGATCGTGAGGCATCGGCGGTCCGCACCATGGAGTTTCTGCGCAGCATGGTGGGCCGCATCTAGCCGGCTGGCGGCTATCGCCCGATTGACACGGCAGGTACCCCTGTCTACAATCCGAACCAACACCATCGAGGCCAGCGTGCCTCTATATCTGGAGGGACATCAGTAAATTTTCCAAGGACCAAAATAGAGGAGGAGTTATGGCAAGGATCAAACATATCGCATTAGCCACCGAGGACCCGGCCAAGACGGCCGCTTTCTACATGCAGAGCTTTGGACTCCAAGAACTGCGTCGAGAGCCCGCTGACACCGGGGCGGACGGCGTCTGGCTCAGCGACGGCTATATCTACTTTGCGATTTTGAAGGTTGGCAACCCCGACGTTTCTACAACCTTGCCTCCCGGAGCTACCGGCACTGTGGACCACATAGGATTTTACGTGGACGATTTGGAAGAGTCCTGCGAGGCTGTAGAGAAAGCCGGGTCCGTTAAGTGCGACAACAGCAGCGAGCAGAACCGCAAGTATGCCGACCCCGATGGCATCATGCTGGACATCCGATATCGAGGATGGGACGAGCAGATCGGCGCTAGGACCCAGCTTTATGAGCTGACCCCGGCCAAGACTCCCGCCCAGACTTAGCCACATATAGCTGCTAGATCGCTATGAATCAAGGCCCCGTCCCGATCACGTTGGGACGGGGCTTTATGCTGGGATGCTGGTTCGCAGATGGAATGGGTATTTCTTTGGCCGTCCCACCCCGATCCTAATCTTCCCCCAANNCAASGAGGAAGGGATTGGGCTCTCGAAATTGCAATTACTGCCTGTCATTCCGAGGAGAGTRGCGACGAGGAACCTACACCCGCCCAAATGGAGATGCTGGTGGAAGGGGAGGCRCTGGAGGTCCTGGTGGAGGTGACTACTTTGAGCTACCGCCTTCGGCTGGCACCTGGCTAGCCTAATTTTGAGTGTCGGGATTGGTGACAGTTATGGGGACGTCCAGGGCAAATGGGCTACCCCAAAGGATCGACTTGAGCAGAGACAGGTGAATCTGGGCTTTTAGGCTTAGCAATGGAGCGGTTACACCATGAGAGTGGGGTAATTGAGCGTATTGCAGAGCAGTTGATGTGCTCAGGGTGTCATCTTATACTCCGAGGCATCCCAGAGGGCCACGGATTCAGGGCAGTCACGTTCATCTGGGGAACATCGGTTTAGTGTTAGAGGATCATACTTACGAGAGTGATGTGTCAAGGGGCTCGCCTTTGGAGGTTGCTCTCRCCGATCACCGGCCCAAACAAGCGACCAAAATTGTGATGGGAGGAGAGGATCCAAGATGAGACGCTTTGAGATGGCGATCGCGTTACGAACTCTGATGGTTTTCCTGTTGCTACCTGAGGCATATGCTGACGCGGCAACCATTTGCCGGGGCATGACGGTTCGGTAAGGATAAGTCACATCCTTCCGGCCGATGTCGACAAGGGCGGGACGGCGGATATTCTCTGTGAGATTAAGCAAATCAAAGTAGGCCATGGTTTCCTGCATAGCCTGTTGTAGTGCTGTGTACTGAGCGCTGGGCGATGTAGACGTACCGATCAAGGACAGGGTGGGTAGTTTTATCGATCGCCCCCGGGTTAGATACGTGGGATTGGTTCTCGGCTGCAGGCACCCGGCGGCGCGTGCCCAGCGAGGTGGTCGCCAGGGTAAATCCACGGTTGTTCATTAGGGGGNTGCATATGTAGATAAGTGGCACCAGAGTAGGAGTCACCGCCCCACCAATCTAGAATCCATAAACAAACTAGGAGGGAGCCAAGAAAATGCGAATTCACAACACCATTACAAAGGCGTATCGAGCCATCCCCGGTACGATGCTGTTGGTAGCAGCGGTGTTGGTAAGTTTAATCATCGCCATCTCCGCATCCGCCGGCCCCATCTCCGTGGCCTCCGCCGGCCAAGAGAAGGTGACTGTGTGCCACTTGCCGGGAACCCCTGCGGAGGTGACTTTGGAGATACCGGTCCCCGCGGTCCCCGCACACATGGCACACGGGGACGCTGTGGGCGCGTGTCCAGATGGTCAACAGGCCTCGGGGTGCAGCGACCTCAACGCAGTGGTGCCGGCCGCCCACGTCCCAGGGCAAAACTATGCCTTCTCCGTAATCGGTCTACAGTTCAACCCCGGGGAGAAAATTCATGCGGATATAACCGTGGAGGTCCCGAGTGGAGGGGCCATCACTTTGGTGAAAGTGACAGTGTTGAACGGTACGGGTATACCTATCGCGGGAGCGAGCAGGCAGGTGCTGGGCGGCCCAATCACCGTAATGGTCGACCACGTGGTCGTCGCGGGTGACGACACGGACGGGTACGATTCTTCACCGCGCAGTCCATTACCAAACCACGGAATCAGATCGTGACAGGGGTAAAGATCAGTTGTAGTCCTGCGTGACCAGATGGGGATCGCCACCACGAAAGGCCGTGCCGCATTCCCGGCCCAAGGTGCTGCCCGGAGCCAAGACACCTTGTCCGACTGGGGCGCRGGTCWSGMANGSGRMCKCWGMCGSRRKSAGYSKRYCSMCGSMSYMRRGMAWCAYMAAGGSARKSWAGGNSGMCKYGCGCTGTAGCCGTGAGGTCGGGAGCGAATCGGGGGGGAGGCGGCCCGGCCGCCGACCCAGCCCCAAGGTCCGCTCATCTCGTTAGACGGTTCCCAGAATTTATGCAGAGAGCATCAAACCCCCCAGCAGGTATTGAGCCACTTTCAAGCACTTCTACACCAAGGGGCACTCCGGCTCTAACCCATCTCCACCAGAGTCGTACGTATTCCCCGATGCGGATCGCACCCACACCTTGCTCATAAAGCCGGTCATACGGTTTGAAGAGAGAGTTTCGTCTGACGGGGTAGAGAGGGACAAGCCCATCTTGGTAGCGTTGGGCGATCCCCCTTTTACTCGGTTAGCTCAACGAACCTTACGTTAGATCAGGCAGTCCTATCCGGCAGGGTTCCCTTCATCAACATGCTGTTGCGCGATTTCTCTCAAGGCGTCCATGTTCGCATCTAACCACGCTGGTAAGGCGGCTGGTGGAGGTTCCTCTCTGTTGGCTATACTCCGTAAATAATGTCGATAAATGGCAGCGAAGGTGCCTGGAATCGGATCTTGGCTGACTGCTTTTTGCCCTCTCGACTGGTGATGCTCTCTTGAATGCACCCGCGCCAACTCCAGCACTTCTGTGGATGTGGGAAGGCGGCACCCAGATTTCTCTCTTTCCGCCGAAGGATCGGAATGATAAAGGCTAGGGTCGGCTTGACGGTTGGGTCGGCATGACAGTTGGGCGGCCGGAATGACAGGGGCCGCTTTTACCTAAATCAAGCGCTGGCAAGTCCCGCAATAATCATTGAACGTGCACTAGAAAAAGTTGCTCAGGTTTTTTGCCAGAAGGACGTTTTGGTCGAAGACGATTTTCCGGCTGGCTATCTTCCAGGCCCCGTCCACGTTGCGCAGCACGTCTTCCCGGCTGCCCACGTAGAAATTCTCCTCGGTCTCCGCCCTGGTCCGGTACATGATGAAGTTTGAGTAGACCTTGATCTCAGACTCCCGCTCCCCTGGCTCTACCTCAACGTTGGAGATGAAGTGCCGGGTCCGGGACGGCGGGTCTTCAGCCCAGGCCATCCCCGTGTCCAACCGGTCTACCCGCCGGCTCAAGGAGTCCTTGTCCTCGTCCATGAACGCCAGATCGCCCTCTTTGGACACGTCTTCTTCCTCGTAGCGGGAGCCGTCCAGGATGGAGATCGACTTGCTAGTGGCGGCGTAGCGGTTGGAGCGCATGGGTATCCAGTAGCGGATGTCGTCGGTCAACAACTCCAACCATTGATGGAACTGCCGGTTGTCCAGGAGCCGGGCCTCACGATACAAGAATTGTTCCACTTGGCGAAGCACATCGTCGAGCATGACTTACCACTTCCTTACAGAAATCAGTACTGCCACTCCAGCTCGTGGTGAGCCTGTCTAACCATCCTTCGAGGGAACGCCCTTCGACAAGCTCAGGGCGAACGGGTGGCCGTAACATGGATATCTAGATCTTGGTACTAACCGGAGGTCCTTGAAGGTCTGTCCAGCTTTCGGCGGCCATGAGTTGGTCCCTACGACGGTCGAAGCTCCGATGGTTGCTCTCGCTGATCTTGAAGTCGCTGGCCCAGGCGTTGAGGTCTGGGTCGAAGCCTTCGTGGCGGCTGAGCAGTCCCTGGTCGGCTTCCACCAGTCCCTTAACGTCGATAGCCACGGCTCTCCTYCTTAACGAAATCCCCYTGAATCCCCCTTTACGAAAGGGGGACTTYCTTATGGGCCTTGATGATTGCCGAAGTATCGTTGCATGGACCAGGTTTGATGGCCCAGCTCAGCTCTAAAGATGGTGGCTGCTGGGGTGGAACAGGTCTTCAACTTCAAGGCGGCTGTCGATCAAACCCTGGTCGAGTTCGTAYTGGATGAACCGCTCCAGGTTGCTCCGGTTTTGCTCCAGCCCGTTGGGCCAAGGGTCGCCGCCCATGATTAACTGCTCTTCTTGGGCCAGTTGAGGCGCCCAAGCTAGGCTGCTCCAGTTGGGGTCGTCGTAGAAGCGGCAGGCCATTTCCTTGGCTTGCTCAAAGGCGTTAAATAGGGCGCTGGCAGCCTCGGGGTGCTGATCGGYAACCTCTTTTTTTATGGCCACCAGGTGCATGATGGGGTAAAACCCGTTGCGTTGGAAATAGAAAATCTCTTCGGCCCGGGAGTCCTGAAAAAGCCGGGAAACTTCGGGCGCTCCGGCGACGAAGGGGCGGGGCATTCTGGGCACCATATAGGCATCGATCTCGCCTTCCACCAGCATCTCTTCGATGTCGCTGCCTAGCGGAGCCCGTTCTATGGAAACGCCGGCGGGCGGCTGGAAAGATACGGGTTCGYCAGTACTGGTTACCCAGTTAACTTGGTCCAATGGAACGCCGTATTCGTGCTGCAAGTCTCCCTTRGCCAGCACCGACAGGGTGGTCTGGAAACTGCGCAGGCCCACCCGCTTGCCGATAAGGTCCTGAGGCGCGTTGATACCGGCGGCGGTATTTACGTACATCTGCGACTGGCTGAACAGGCGGCGCGGAAACACCGGGATGGCGGTGAGGGGAGCGCCCCGGGTGATCGCCATGATGTAGGAGGAWAGGGAAAGCTCGGCGCAGTCCCACTCCAACCCGTCCAGCATCCGCTCGTGCCGGCCCGATTCCACGGTGACGTGCCGCACTTCAAGCTGGATACCCTCGGCGGTCACCGACCGGTCCAGCAGGGGAAGGTGGCGGTCGTAATGTTCCACCGCCAGAGTCAGCTTGGGTTCGGGCATCGATGGTTCTCCTTAATCTCGTTGGAAGGGGATACKCAGGCTTATTTTAAACGGTGTGCCGGCGCTCCACCGGATGGCTCCTATAACGGACGTCCTGCCTGCTTATTCGGGAAATAAAAGCTGCAGGCGATGCCCGTCGGGGTCGTCGAAGTAGATGCAGTGATCGTCGCCGGGGCGGCCGGACACAGAAGTGCCATTGCTTTCCATGTATGCCTTCACTTCTTCGTAGGTACCCGACTCCAGTCGCAGCGCCATGTGGTTCATGTCGTCGCCCGGCTTGATCTCGGTGCCTTCGGCAACTTGGAACAAGGCGACCATTTGCCCGGCGCCGCACCAGAGAAAGGYACGGGTGGCGTCTTCGTGGTTGACGGTCATCCCCAGCACGTCTAGGTAGAATCTGCGCGACTTGGCCAAGTCCTTAACGTGCAACACCGTGTGGTCGATGCCTTTGGTCTTGAGCTTGGTCTCTAGCATTGTCCGCCTYCCGCATTTAGTGATTAGGTTGGATCGGCCATTGGCAACACCTGGATGTTGCGGCATGGAGCCGTGGCGGGCGAGACCAGGACGCCCGAATATCCCGGTTAGTATCACATCGCCGGAGCACCGTCAAGCGGTCCGGCGAAGAGCAGGCGCGGCAGTTCGGTACCCGCCGTCGTAAAAGACATCCTACGATTCGAGCTGGTTCAGTCCCTTTTCAGAAGGCCACCGGCAGGGAAATCAGGCTGCGGAACGACGGGTTGTAACGCCATTCAATCTCGTCGCCGTTCAGCCGTAGGCCGGGCCAACGCTGCACAACGGCGTTGATGGTGATCTGCCCCTCAACGCGGGCGAGGGCGGAGCCTAGACAGAAGTGAGAGCCGAACCCAAATGACAGGTGGCGGTTGTCTTCTCGGGTAATGTCCAACCGGTCTGGGTCTGAGAACCGCTCTGGGTCCCGGTTCGCGGCGCCCACGATCATGGCGACCCGCTGGCCCTTGTCGATGCTCTGCCCGCCCAACTCCATGTCCTCCATGGCGATTCTTGCCGCGGATTGGATCGGGGAGTCGTAGAGTAAGAACTCCTCTATAGCGGTTTCTATCATTCCAGGATCGGCCTGCAATCTCTCTAGTTGGTCCCGGTTCTGCAGTAGGGCCAGCAGGCCGTTGCCGATAAGGTTGGTGGTGGTCTCGTGGCCGGCTATCATCAGCAAGATACACATGGAATATAGCTCGGCCTCGCTGAATTTGTCGCCCTCTTCCTCGGCAGCCACGAATGCGGATAGCAGGTCCTCTTGGGGCTCCAGACGGCGCTGAGATATGATTTCTCTGAGGTAGTCCGACAGCGCCAGCACGCTGTTTAGGGCTGATTCCGCCGTCTCGGCAACCATACGAATATTGYCCAGGAAAGCCGCCAGGGCGCTGCTCCATATCTTAAATTGCTCCCGGTCGGCGGCAGGCACCCCCAACATCTCGGAAATGACGATGGCCGGCAAAGGATTGGCCAGGTCTTGTATCACATCAAACCGGCCATCTTGCCGGCCGTCTTTTTCAATGCCATCCAGCAGCTCATCAGTCGTGGCCTGCATGCTGGACCGCATCCGTTCGACTACCCTCRGGGTGAACGCTTTGTTGGCCAACTTTCGGAGACGCGTGTGGTCAGGAGGATCGGACATCAACATCATATCCGAGAATATCTGGGTCAAAGGCTGGATCTTCTCAGCGGCATCCTCCGAAAGCCGTCCACTGAAAGCGCTGATCTGGGCCGAGGAGAGGCGCTGGTCACGGAACGCGGCTAGGACGTCGGTGTAACGGGTGAGTATCCAGCAGTTGATCCCTGCATTCCAATGTACCGGGTCCTCTTCCCGAAGCTGTTGATAACGTGGATAGGGGTTGGCGACGGTGGCGGGGTCCAGTTGTGAGGGTTCGCTCGTAACGGGCAGGCGTTGTTGTGCCATCAGTCCTTCCTCCTAACTTCCGTGATTATCCCGATCTGCCGTTGTATTCGCTCGCTGGGCATGACGGAGGAATAGTACGTCTGCCAGGAGTGATTGTCTRYTAYGCRATCGTACTTAATACGGGGAAATCGCCGTATCGAAAATCAGATARTTGCGGGGTCCCAGTTCYAATCTACGGAAATCGACAGGGGCGTACATCCCAATGCCGTCATTCCCTGGACCGCCGCATTCTCCAAAGACGATTGTTCTGGGCTGTGGAACAAGTGTCCCGGACAGCGGCAATCACTGGAACCGAACCGAGAAATCACTTGGCATCGTTGTTCCAGGCGGTGGGCCAGGGGACACTCCAACGAATCATCCGTATAGCCTATGACCGCGGCAGTGGGCTGTCCCAAGGGTAATRGGTAGTCAAGATGCCAGTGCGGGCGGTCGTGGGACCGCAGMTGCCGGCGGACTCGCGCTTCTRCTCCAGACTTTCCGGAGCCAACGTAGGCGYACCAGCCGGCTTGGAAAACAAGCTCACCCAGCCGTCCTACGGCCACCGCTACGTCACTGGACAGTTGGAAGATCAGGACGTAGATTCCTGGATTCCTTTTCTTGGTTTGAGTCATACCACCGCCGAGGTCTACCCACTCCCATTGCCGGTCCCATTATATGGCCTCCATGCGCTGGCACGGGAGTGCGTAGCGGGATAAGATATGGCCCAAGACTAAGGAGGCGGCAAATGACCACACCGGAATCACAACTCATCGATACCCACGCGCACATCGTTCCACCCAGCCTGGTGGCCGAGGCGAGGACCAGCGGCAAGAGCYTNGGGGTGACGGTGGAGGATACYGAYCGGGGGCCCGCGYTGCARTTCGATGGGTTGGTCCCACTGCGTCCTTTGGGTGGCCTGGCCCAGGTGGAACCGCGTCTGGCGTGGATGGCTGAGCAAGGCCTGGATCTGCAGATCCTCGCCTCTTGGCTGGACATCCACGGTTACACTCTTTCCCCCGATAACGCCGCCACGTGGGCTAGGCTGTTCAACGAGCACTTAGCCGAGTTGATCGCTTCCCATGAAGGCACGTTTCGTGGTCTGGCCACGGTGCCGATACAGGACGGAACCATGGCGGCCAAGGAATTGGAATACGCGGTGAAGGAGCTGGGCATGCTGGGCACCATGGTGTCCGCCGACCCGGTAGGACACGACCTGTCGCAAGACAGCTACGAGCCGCTGTGGGCGGCGGCGGAAAGCCTAGGCGTGCCGGTGGTGCTTCACCCCGCTACCCACGGGTTCGGCGGCGGCATAACGCCCAACTTCCTGACTTTCAGCTTGGGGCGCACCCTGGACACCACCATAACCGCGGCAAAGCTGATCCTTGGAGGCCTGTTCGATCRCCATCCCCGGCTGAAGATGGTGCTGGTCCACGGCGGCGGGTTCCTCCCTTACCAAGCCGCCCGCATCGACAGCGGATACCGTACCGGTTCGGGACGCCCCGTTGAATTGCAGCGGGACAAGCCGTCGGATTACTTGCCGCTGCTTTACTACGACACCGTGAATATGTCGCCGGACTCGATAAGCATGATGCGGAATGTGGCCGGGGCCGATCACATCATGCTGGGGTCGGATTACGTCTTCTCGGGTACTACGGAATCGCTGACGGAACCGGTGCGAGAGGCCGGGTTGGAGCCGGCGGAGTTCCAGTTGATCTGTTGTGGCAGCGCCCGGCGCTTGTTCTTCAAAGAAGATTAGCTTCGGACTGGCGATATTTTCGTTGATATTCCGGTAGGGCGCACCTATACTTGCCGATAATCGAGGACCCGCTGTCCCTTGGCTATTGCCAGAGGCCACCGGACTGCTGGAAAGKTCAAAGGCGCAATAGCTAAAAAGGAGGACCGGGTGGCCCGTTCCCCTCGTGGCAAACGAAGCTCTTCCGGCTCTGGCGCCGAGGGTAAGGCTCGCCCAGTGCGGCGGGGCTTGGTCCTGGACGGGTTGGCCGTGGTGACCGTCGTCTTGGCCCTGGCCATCACGATGGTGGTGAGCGCCGACGCCCGGTTATGGGCCCTTGAGTCCTTGGGTTACGGCTGGATCCCGGCGGGTCTGTGGCTTGGTTCGGTTGTCTATGGATTGCGGTACCACATCCGGTCGTTCCGCCGGCTGTGGCAATGGTGGGTGTTGGCCGCCGGCGGGGCCGCCATCGTCATCGGGGTGCTCTCCTTCTTCCACCCTGGATTCGGCGTTTTTGCCGTGGCCGGGCTGAGCGGCAAGTGGGGAACCGTACTGGGAGGCTCGCCCCTTTTCCTGGGTATCGCCAAATTACTGGCCATCGCGATTTTGACGCCGGTGGTGGTGTTTCCACGGAGGGTTGGCCCCTTCTACGCCAGGGGATTTGAAGGGGTAGGCCAAGGCGTCCGGACCGTGGCTGAAAACCCTCAGATCAGACGGGGAATAAGTTCGTTGACGGATCGGTTAAGGTCTCGAACAAAGAGCCCCCAGGAACCGAGCGTATCTGAGGCTTCCCCAGAGACTCCGGCCGTATCTCCCATCGTTGACCGCGAGSCTGCCAAACCGGAAGCGGTACCGGTAGGCAAGCCGGATGTCGAACCGGACGCGATCAGCGAATCCTCCATGATGGACGTATTCGTCAGCGAAGAGTTGGCCTTGTATRTCCAGCCGGCCGAAACCGATCCGGCCATRRATCCCCCTTGGTTGCTGCCAACCGCGGGTCTGCTATCTACTCCTGAGCCCGTTGAATCCAACGAAGAGGCCCTGGACGCTACCGCGCGTCTCATCGAGCAAACTCTGGCCAGCCACGGGGTGAACGTGACGGTTGCCGATACCCAGGCCGGTCCCCGRCTGATCCGTTTCGGTCTGGACCCGGGCTGGCTTACCGAAGACAAGGACGGACCGGAAGGCGATCGAGGGGGTGGGACCAGAGTTAGGGTCCAAAGCATCGTGGCCCGGCAGAACGACCTGGCCCTGGCTCTCAAGACGCCTTCGATAAGGATCCAGCCGACGATACCAGGAGAGGCTTTGGTAGGCCTGGAGGTTCCGTCWCCCACTCCCAGGAGGGTCGGCCTCAAAGAGATGGTCGAGTCCGAGGCTTTTACCGACTGCGCCGCGAAGGGAGGTCTGCCCATCGCCATCGGCCAGGACATCGCCGGCGAGCCTGAAGTGCTGGACCTGGCCGGACTACCCCATCTGCTCATCGCGGGAGCCACCGGCACGGGCAAGAGTGTCTGTCTCAACAGTATCGTCGCGTCCCTGCTGGTGGCAAAGTCACCCGATGAACTTCGCCTATTGATGGTCGATCCTAAGGGCGTGGAACTAACTCCCTTCGACGGTCTTCCTCACCTGGCTGCTCCCACTGTCCAGGAATTTAAGGGATTCACCGAATCGCTGACAGGGCTATTGAATCTGATGCAGCAACGGTACGCCAGATTGGGGCAGGCCGGGGTACGCAACATCGCCRGCTACAACGCCACCGCCCAGCGAAGGATGCCCTACGTTGTTTTGGTGGTCGACGAGCTGGCCGAATTGATGCTGGCCGGGGGCCGCGAATCCGAAGCGAATCTTGTGCGGTTGGCCCAGATGGGGAGGGCTACGGGGATACACTTAGTGCTGGCCACTCAGAGGCCGACCGTGGACGTAGTCACCGGCTTGTTAAAAGCCAACATCGCCACCCGCATCGCYTTTACCGTAGCGTCGCAGACCGACTCCAGGGTCATATTAGACGTGTCGGGCGCCGAAGACTTGCTTGGAAGGGGCGACATGCTCCTTCTGGAGAACCAGTCCCCCCAACCCCGGCGGGTGCAAGGCGTTTTTGTGGACGATGGCGAGCTTTCYCGGTTGGTGGAATTTTGGCGAGACCCWAGCCAGTCCCGCCCGCCGGTTCTCGAATCAGAGACTGATRATGAAGAGCTTGGCAGTGAAGCGGTTGTGGAAGAAGAGAACGTCGATGAAGAAGTTGGCGACTCGGGGACTGAATGATCGTGCTTTCGGGTAGGCATCGGCCTTTCGAGACTAGCCGGAATTGACATAACAATTGTAGAGGTTTGAAGGAGAACGAAATGGCCACACCGGAAACAGCAGTCGCGTTGTACAACTACGAAGCGTTCATGGGCGGAGAGTCCGATTTCATGGCCTTCCGGTCCAAGTTGCCCATCGGCTCCCCGGCGCCCGATTTCACCGCCGTGGCGTTGGACAGCGGGGAAAAAGTGCAGCTACGTGACTACTGGAAAGACGGAGACGTGGTCATCGAGTTCGGTTCACTGACTTGACCTTACTGCACGCTGCCGGMGCTGGAAACCATGGCCAAGAAGTACGCCGACCAAGGGTTCAAGTTCGTCTTCGTCTATACATAGAGAAGCCCATCCCGGAGAGAACTTCCCTGCGCACCAAACCCTGGAGCAGAAGCTAGATCATGCCCGCTCCCTACAGACGGTGTTGGACGTGCAGCGCACTATTCTGGTGGATGACGTGGAAGGCACGGGACACGAGCTTTACGGTACGCTCCCGAACATGACCTATGTCATTGACCGGGGCGGCAAGGTGCTTTTCCGGTCGGATTGGACCGACCCGCCGACCATCGAACGGGTGTTGGACTACATCCTAGACGCCCGGAAGCAGCGGAGGGAAGGACTGCGGATGGCGCCCTTCTACTCTGAGATGGTGGGATACCGCTGGAGTGATCTGTCCAAGCACCATGAAGTTCTGGAAAGGGCCGGACCCCAAGCGCTGTCCGACTGGGAAGGCAGCCAGAAACGGGGAGCTCAGCAGCCACCCCGGCCCGGTCGGATACAGATCTAGCGCAACCCACCTCAATCCCTGAGATTATCCCATGCAAAAAGAAATTTGCAAAGAGATGAAGAGGGCATTGCTTGGAGGCATTATTAGACGGTACTCCTCAATTTCTGGTGGCGGCGATCAATTCGCTAGTCGCATCAGGCATCGCACCGCATCTTGCTCGCATCGACGATTTATTCCGTAGGCAAGCGATGAGACCTACTGTTAGGGCAAAGGTCCAGTAGAACTTGCTAGTGACAACGTGGATGCTGCTCGTTGTATCAGCTTTGGTAGCAGTTATCCGAATAATTGCTAGCGGCATCGTTAGCAACTCGAATACGCATCCATTATTCATCAATCTTGACCTAGGGATCGTTTCTTTTATGGGCTTGGCGTATTCGTGTATTTTAATCTCTGGTGTTCTTGGCTGGCGTGTACCATGGCTATGGGGTCCGTGGCAGCGGCAGCAACGCTCAGAGGAGCCAGATGAACAGTAGCCCGGTTAAAAATTAGGACACTACCAGCCTTTTGAGGTACTCTGTGACTTTGGGGGCAAACTCTCCTTTTGAGGCAAAGCTCCTCGCGAGGGATGGGAATGTTAGGATGAGGGCGCTACACCTCATAATAGGCATTCCTCACACCGGCGGCCGCATGTTGTGCCAGTCGGTTTCTTGTTCGTAGGCGTGACCCATTCGGATCAGCAAGGGCTCCGACAGGTGCTTGCCCACGAACTGAAGGCTTAGGGGCACCTCTTCACTGTTCTGTCCGCAGGGCAATGAGACGGTTGGCGCGCCGTTGAAGTTGAAAGGAACGGTGAAGCGGCCCCACTTGAGGTCGTCGTCGCCTCCCATGGGGGCCCGCAGTTGTTCCCGGGTTACCCGCCCCGGTGGCGCCATGGTTGATGGGCAGGCCAGCACGTCTATATTTTCAAACACACGACGCAACGATCCGTTGCACTCCGCCCGCACGTTATTCGCCCTGGCGTAAYCCGCGCCGGTTACTTCTGATCCTTTGTCGAGCCAGCCYYGGAACCAGGGACCGTATTCATCTCTACGGGACGGATAGGTCGCCCGGTGGGCATCGGCGGCTTCCGCCGAGCATAGCAAGTTCCACGCCCTTGTGTATTCGTGGGTTTCGGGCATGTTCACTTGGACGATCTCCGCGCCCAACCCTTCCATCACGCTGATGCCCGCCAACACGGCCGCCGACAACTCGCCGTCGACATYCTCTTCMACGTARCGRYGGTCCARGCCGATKCGAACCCCCSGRACGCTCTCTYCCAGTSCTGACAACATATCCGGCGCCGTTCCGGGTAGCGAAGTGGAGTCGTTGGGGTCGTGGCCGGCGATGGCCTGAAGCATGATACCGGCGTCGGAAGCGCTGCGGGTCATGGGTCCCACGTGGTCCATCGACTCGGCCAGCGCCAGGACGCCGTAACGGCTGACCAGTCCCCAGGTGGGCTTGATGCCGACGATGCCGCAGGAGGCCGCCGGAAACCGGATAGAGCCGCCGGTGTCGCTTCCCAAAGAACCGAAGCAAAGCCCGGCCGCCGTGGCTACTCCGGAGCCGCTGGACGAAACGCCGGTCCACAGATCCGGACCCCACGGGTTAACCGGGATGGGGAAGTCTGGATGATAGCCGGCCATGGCTCCTTCGGTCAGGTTCAGCTTGCCCAAAAGCACCGCGCCGGCGGAGGCTAGCTTGGAGATAACCGTGGCATCGAAATCCGGGATATGGCCGGATAAAACCGGAGTGCCGCCCATGGTGGGAACGCCTCTGGTGAAGCAAAGGTCCTTCACCGCCACCGGCACGCCGTGCAAGGGACCCAGATAACGTCCGGCGGCAATCTCATTCTCCGCTCTTTGGGCCGAATCCATGGCATGGTCGGCCATCACGGTGGCGTAGCTACTGTATCGGCCGTCCAACGCTTCGATCCTGCTAAGAATCGCTTCAGTGACTTCCACCGGGGACACCTGCTTCTCACGGATCAAACCGGCGAGTTCGCTGATCGTCAGGAAATACAAAGGTGATCCGCTCATGAACTGGTTCCTCCCATGGCTTTCCGGTCGCGCGGACGACCGGTTATTCCAGTCCTCTCACTTGTTTGAAGGTGCCTAAAAATACAAGAGACAAGGCCAAGCTGACCGACGCGACGATGGTTAGCGCGATGGGTACGGTGGTTAGATCCATCAAGATTCCGATCAATATAATGGCGATAGGACCTAAACCGAACTCCAGCATGTAGATGCTGGTGATCCTTCCCCGCAGCGTGTCGGGAACCATGGACTGTATCAGAGTCTGGGTGCTTACGATGAAAGTGGATTGGGATATACCCAATATTATCAGCATCGCTATGGACAGGGTTAACCAATGGGACTGGGCCAGGACTATGACCGATATGGAGCCCAAAACCAGACATATGAGCCCTAGATTGCCCTTTTTGATGACAAATCCTATAGACGCGATGGCAACCGTAGCCGTGATGCCTCCGACCCCCTGAGCCGCCAACAGATACCCGCCAACACCGGCATCGGCGGCCAGCACTTTACTGGTGTAGGCCGGAAGCAAGGCCGGTATGGGAATGAAAACAGCATTTAATATCAGCCCCAGAACAATCAGGTGCAGAATTATCCGGTTGTCCTGCCAGATGTATCTGAACCCGTCTTTGAAGTTGGCCATGACCGACGAAAATCTGGCGGTCGATGCCTGCTGGTAGGGGGTCTTCATTGGAATCAGCAGCAAGGCCGTGCCTACGTAAGCCCCGGCCTCCACGAAGAAGTTCCACTGGATGCCAACCGTGGTGATCAGCAATCCTCCTAACAAACCTCCCGCCAGCCGGTTCACCGTGACGGTCATGGCGCTTAAAGCGAAAGCATTGCCCATGTTCTCCGGTGGTACCGTGTTGGCGATGAGGGACTGGCGGGCCGGCATGATAAAAGCGAAGCAAACCGCCGATACCGAGGCGTAGGCGAATACGTGCCAAACCTGGACGGATCCGGTAGMGACCAGGCTGGCGAASAATAMGGCCACCACGGCGAGGAAGATCTGGAGGGCTATCACYAATTTGCGCCGGTCGACGCGGTCGGCAAGAACTCCCGCCCAAGGACCGATAAACAGGGTGGGTAAACCTCGCAATCCAGCAGCGGCCCCGGAGAGGGAAGCCGATTCGGTCATGCCCCAAACCAGCCAGCTCAAGGTGATGAACTGTAGCCACAAGGCCAGATTGTCGAAGATGCTGCCGGCCCAAAGCAACCGGAAATCGATGCTTTTCAGCGAAGCRAAGGTGTGGAGACGGGGACGCCGCCCGGAGCCCATGTGGCCGGCCGCATCGGCGCCAACCCGTCGTTGCTCTTGGTCCATCAGAGCGGTCTGGTCAAGGTTTGCCGTCCCACTTGCCGGCTAATACCCAAGCGGAAGGCACCGCCACAGAAGCAGCGCACAATATGTGTAATTATCAGTGACACTTGGCGGCCTAGACGGCGAGGACTCGCTCTTGGAGACTTACTCCGCCCCTTGAAGGACGGGTTGGTCCCACAGGACGCTGCGGAACTCGCTCAAGTCGGTGACAAGTTGGTCGATGAAGTTTTGCACTGCCGGACCCAGGTATTTCCCATTTAAAGTGCAGATACCRATAGCCGAGCCTGAGAATAGATGGTCGAGGTTGACCACGCTCAACATCTCAAGGTCTTCGGGCTGCAAGGTGAAATCACTGACCACCGCCACGCCCATATCGATCTCCACGTATCGCTTGATGGATTGGAAACTATCCATGGACAGAGTGACGTCACACTTGATCCCATGTGCATCCAAGGCCCGTTTTACTTGTTGCCAAATCACGCTTTCCGGTCCCGGCAGAATCAAAGGCCATTCCGAAATGTCACTCAATTGAATGTTCTGGCGGCCGGCCAACTGGTGACCTTTAGGTGTCAAGAGCACCGCGTTGTACTTGAACAATTCCTGATACYCAAGGKTGGTTTCTTCGGYSGGAGGAGGCGAACATAGGGCCAAGTCCACTTCACCGGACTTGGCCAATCGCAGCAGYGAGTCATAAGGGCGGGCCAACAGCGTTATCCGTACGTCCGGGTACTGTTCGCGGAAGGGTTGRATCACCTTGGGGAGGTGGTGCATCACCAAGTCGTGATAGGCCCCAACGACGAAGGAGCCGTGCTGTTCCGGGTGGGCGATCTGGCTTTTGAGGCTGCCCGCTGCCTCCACGATGGGGATAACCAGCTTTAAAAAGGCGTTCCCTTCTGCCGTTAACTTGTAGGGCCGGGAGGACCGGTCGAACAGGGTGATTCCGAACTCGGTTTCCAGTCTTCTTACATGCTGGGAAACTACGCTTTGACCAACCTTCTGTCTTCGGGCAGCCCGGGTGACGCTGCGATAACGAGCCGTGTAGTAAAAGCTCGTCAGTTCAATAAGCCGCAAAGTGACGCTCTTCCCCATTCTCAATGAGTATCACTATCGAAAATGGCATTATCAATATTCGTGATGCTAATGTTATAGAGTATCTAATATTTTGATAGTAGTCCTTGCCGTTGGTCCGTGTCAATGGAAATAATTCCAAARAACGGTCCGGGAAAGTGTACGCAGTCAGTAGGCGTGCCGAGAACCTTTGTTCAGGATTACGAAATAGCGGTATATGAGTGTATAACCCGGCGAGGCGAGGACGTAAGGAAGCCGCGATAGGACCAAAGCGAAAAGAAGACCGGCGGATTTTGCCCGCCGGTCTTCTTTGAGATTCAATGGTTTATGCCTTATCCTTCCTGATCCACGAGGCACGGACAAGGCCTACAAGTTGCGCTGAGGTCCGGCGTACTCCTTGAGCTTGTTGTATATCTGCAAGCGATTGCGCTGGGTGTCGGCGATCAACAGGCGGTTCTTCGCGATGTCGAAGGTCACGCCGGTGGGCATGGAAAGCCGCCATTCAATCTCCATGTTCTTAACTTCCCGGCGCCGTTTGACCGCGCCGGGGTTGGTGCCGACGATGGCTTGAGCCCACTTGGTAAGTTCTTGGGCATCCCCGGTAAAGCTGGTCAGGAATTTACCTTCCGAATTGAAAAGTTGCACTCTGTCGTTGGCCCAATCGCAGATATACACGTCGCCGTCGGGGTCTACCGTGACGGCTGACGGGCGGTTGAGCTCTCCACGGCCCGTGCCGTAGCTGCCGAACTGAGAGAGGAAATGGCCGTCAGGGCTGAACTTCTGTACTCGATGGTTCTTGTGGTCGGCAACGTAGACATTGCCGTCTTGGTCCAGAGTGATGCCCCAAGGGGAGTCGAACTCGCCTTCTCCGTTGCCCAACTTGCCCCAACTGAGTAAAAACTTCCCGTCTTTGGTGAGTTTCTGAACCCGGTGATTGCGGCTGTCGACCACGTAAACGGCATCCTGTGCGTCAATTGCGATGCCCGAGGGACCGCTGAACTCGCCGTTCCCATCTCCGGATGTTCCCCAATCATTTAAAAARTTGCCGTCTTTATCGAATACGGAAACCCGGTTCAGCCACTCGTCGCTGACGTATATGTTGCTTTGGCTATCCAATGCCATGCCGGCAGGCCAGATGAACTCACCCCTGGCGTCGCCGTACTTGCCGAACTCGGAGATGAACTTCTCGTCCCCCGCTTCGGTCCCTACGCTGAATATCCCCACCCGGGCGCCGCGCCCCGACCTGTTCCAGGCGACTGTCGGGACGAATTCATATCCCCGGTTCAACACGTAAACAATGTCGCCCTCGCCCATGGCAACGTCTACCGCCACGGTGAACCCCTCACCCGACGGGGCGCCCCGTCCAATGCTATGGCTATAGTCGAATGTGCGCCCGGCTACCAGCTGAGTTACCATGTATATCACCTGTTAACGGATTAGCGGCGGGTCCTTCGACGGGCTCAGGACGAACGGAAAATAGAACCCTTACCGTTTGTGGTGAGCCTGTGGAATCTATCTGGATTCTAGAGAAAGGCCGGCTTTTCGAAGGTCCCTTTRACTATGGGCTTGGCATCCAGSYCCAGCCAGTCCTCCAAYACGGTGGAGTAGAAGCCACGGAAGTCCAGGCTGGGTACCAGGTCGCCCTGTTCCAGGTCTTCGGCCTTGGTGGAAGGGTATTCGCCATACTGGCCGCCCTTCACCGGATCGCCAATGACAAAGGCCACTCCAGCAGATCCGTGRTCGGTRCCGGACCCGTTGTCGCGGACCCGCCGCCCGAACTCGGAGAAGAGAAGCATAACCACATTGTCCGCGGCGTCATGTTCTTTAAGGTCGGCGAAGAAATCTCCCACCGCCCGGTTCACGTCGGTCCATAGATTGGCGTGCATCCCTAGTTGGTTGGCGTGGGAATCGAAGCTGCCGTAGTCGCAATAGAAGATTCGCGTGCCCAGATTGGCCAGATGTATCTGGGCGATGTCCTTCAGCTTGCGAGCGACTATCGTGTCGCCGTACTCGACGCTGGATGAGTACATCTGAGGAGCAGCTTTCAAGATGTCGGCTCCGGCCATCGCCTCAAGACCGGTTTCYCCCAAGTATTCCATGGCYAGATCGGTACCGATGGCCGGTGAGTACATCTGAGTGAACCGGTCCAAGATCGTGCTCCGGCGCTGGGTATCGGATATCCCGGTGAGCAAGCCATAGCTGTCCAGGGAGTCCACGCAGGCCACCGGCACTCCGGGCAATGAGACAGCCCTGAACATACTSGGGCCGATGCTTACCGTGGTGACCACGTTTTCCTTGTGCGGGTCGATGTCCCTTGCCGCCATGCCCAGCCAACCCTCGGTCCCTACCCGGTCCGGTTCGCAGGTGTGCCAGATGTCCATGGACCGGAAGTGGGACCTTATGGAGTTGGCATATCCGATGCCGTGGACGATGGCCACGTTGCCCTGGCCGTACATGCCGTTAATCACGCCCATGCTGGGGTGCAGTCCCAGACGGCCGTCCAGGTCGATGACGTCCCCTTCGGGTATGCGGACGCCGGGCCGGGCGTCCCAGTAACCAGAGTCGGTGTAGGGGATCACCGTATTAAGGTAGTCGTTCCCCCCGGAGAGTTGCAGTACCACCAGCACTGGGTCTTTCTTGTTACTGGTCATTTTCGCTCCTTTTGGCCTAGGACTAAACCTACAAAACTTTGATCCTTTGAACACCACCCCCATCCTAACTTTYCCCCGTYGAGGGGGAAGGGATCAGTCCTCGCCCCATTTATGGGGGAGAGTTAGAGAGGGGGTGAAGTCGTTCTATGCACGAATGTTGCACAGGCTCCTACGCGTACAGATACTCTCTTAAGGAAACCACCAACTGGAGCAACTCGCCGATCTTTTCGCCGGAGTTGCTCACGTCCTGCTCGGTCTCCCAGCGGAGTTGGCCGAACTCGGTGGCGTGGTCCACCAGAAGTTGACGGTTTTCCGAGACGACTTCCAACGGACCCATCAAGTCCAAACAGGTGTCCACCAGTTGCTCTGGGCCAAGGGTCCCTTTTTCCCTGATCCTGCCGACGATCGACTGGATGCCCGGGTGGCTAACGTCGCCCACCATGTCGGCGCAGAAGTTGATCCGCTTCATCAGCGACCCGCTGTTGATCCATTCAACTCCGGTGTGCCAACCTTCCACGCTGGGCGGATTTAGCAAGTCCTGACCCATATACCCGGCTTGCTTGGACCTTTCACCGATGCCGGGCGCCGGAAATTCGTAGCCGCCGACCATCCTCARGGTGCCTACAACTACCTCGGCGGGGCTCTTTATCTTCGCGAACTGGGCGTTCTTGAAGAAGTCGGACATGAACAACACCCGCAGCACCGAGCGCATATCGTAGTTTGAATCGACGAAGGCTTTGGCTAACATGTCCACCGCCTCCGGGTCGTTCGGCGGCGTATCCTGCCATGACGGGACCTGAGGTTCGTCGGCAACGAAGAAGTTATAGAGATGCCGGGCGACGAAATTAGCGGTCGCCGKCTGGGAGCAAACGATATCTATGATGTCGTTGCCGTCAAGATTTCCGGTATGCCCCAGGAAGGTTTTTTCTCCGTCATCGTGGTCCTCTTCCTGGAATTCGAATTCCCAGTCGAACCGGCCGTAGGCTTGCCGAGGAATCATGGGCGAAAGGGTCCAGCCGGTGAAGGCCCGAGAGCACTCCCGGACATCGTCTTCGGTATAGTTGCCCACGCCCATGCTGAACAATTCCAGCAGCTCCCGGCCCCAGTTCTCATTAACCGCGTATGAGTGGTTGTCGCAGTTATCCAGCCAGAAGATCATCGCCGGGTTTTTTGCCAGGGCTAGGAGCAACTCACGGTAATCGCCCATCCCCTTTTCCCGGAACATGTCTATCTGGATGATGAGTTCATGGTAATGGTCGACTTTTCCGGTGCCGGTGGCGAACACATGGTGCCAAAAAAGRACCATCTTCTCTTCCAATACCCGCCCGGTGCTGACCAARTCGTGGAGCCACGCCGCKCYGCCCATGCCTGGGGAGGTTATGGGCCGGCGGTAACCCGGGTGGTACCGGAAGAACTCCAGCCGGTCCGAGCCGTTTTGGGATTCGGGGTTCAGCAGTTCCTCTACGGTCGCCTCGTAGCCTTTGGCCGCTCTGGTTTCCAGTTCTTCACGAGTCGCGCCGAATCCGGCGCGGCGCATAAGGTGAGCCATCAAAGCTATGTTTTCACTTGCCATTACAACCCTCTTATCGCAGGTTTGTCAGGGGTGGATCGGATTCGGTGTCCCACAGCGTAGTTTATTTACGACGGTTCACTTGCCAGGGACGATCTGCATCGAATTATCCTGAGTGTGCTTTGTCYTGTCAAGCAAGCTWACCGGCGTCTTCCAAGGTTGCCACGCTGAAAATCACCTTGAACGGCTTGCAGAATATAACCAYGCTGTTGAACGAGGAAATATCGGCGTCATCTGGGATCGGGTAGTTCTGATTGCCCATGTTCCCCTTGAGCTTGGACAATTCCAGGTGACCCGGACCCGTAACTTCGCCCGCTTGTTCAGGGTCTTGAGCACGCGTGAGAATGACCCTAAGGTCGGGGCCGTTGGTTACCTGAAAATCTTCCAGCTTTAATAATTGAGAGCCGTCAGCGAGCSGGTAGATCGTGGCGCCGCCGCTCCCTGTGTGAAATCGGTCCTGGTCGCGGAACTGCMMAGACTTAAGTTTGACCGGTTGGGCAGGCGCTTYGGGCACAGTCTTAGCAACGGCCTCGGGCATGGCGTCCTTCATCGCCGCGGCCACAGTCTGAGTCATCTCCTCTTTCGCAGTGTCGGTCATCGTTCCTGGCMTGGACTTCAAGGCTGCTTCGGCCAATGTCTTCACCACGCTGTCCATGGCCTCCGTGCCCCCCGCTCCCATGGCCTCGCTTAAGCCCTCTGCCGGATCCASCGGTGGCGGCATCTCCTCGTTTGCAGATGCGTCTACCTTGGCGATACCGGACATAACCTGCTCTACTTGGGCTCGGGTCATGTCTGGAGGAACGCTAGCCGTGATAGAGAAAGGAAATTCCTCATCAACAGTGGTGCTGRTTAATAGGGGCGCCAGAAGCTACCAAGCGATGCCGATTATGGGAATCAGTATTATGATAGCCAGGATGCCCAGGTTCCGCTTGCGGAGAAGCATCTTCTACTCCTTANTAGGGTCGACCGTTTATATTCCCTGCCAAACCCGCCGGTCTTCGCCGCGCACGAACCGGCCAAAACCCGGGTCGGGGAAATGGCCGGCGGAAACCAGGATGCCTTCAACCTCCAGCATGTCCAGTACGGCATGSCGGGTCAGGCGGGACAACTCCGRGTCTACGTCGAAGATGGGGCTMCAGTCGGTGTAGTNGGCCTGGGCCACGCTGTGAGCMACGTCKCCYAATATGTARGCGCGGTGRCCGGCGGAWKCGATGACGATGGAGACATGGCCGGGAGTATGGCCCGGCGTCCAGACCGTGGTCAATTCATCGGTGATTTTATGATCGTCTTGAATCAAGTCGATCAATCCCAGCTCTTGCAAGGGCAGCACTTGGTTGGTGATGTGGGCGGCCTCCCCCACCACTTCCGGCTTGGTCCAGTAATCCCAGTCCTTTTGGGGAATCACGTAGCGTGCGTTGGGGAAATTTGGTTTGCCGTTGGTCAAGTTCCAGCCCACGTRGTCGGGATGAAGGTGGGTAAATACCACCAGATCGACTTCATCACGGTCGATGCCCTTCTCCCGCATATCGTCCAACAGAGTGCCGTCATCCGCCTGAAGACCCGTATCGACGATGATCAGCTTCCCGCCGGAGCGCACCGCCACGGTCCCATACCGGCTCCTTACCTGATCGTTGCTGTCCACCAGGCCGGGAAACTCCCGCCACYGCTCTATGGTGGTGTCGGGAAAGGGCATCATAGGCGACCTGGTGGGCATACCGTCGTTAAGGGAGATTAACTCAACATTCCCGATGGTGAGTTGATGGTCTGGCATGATTGATCCTCCTCTAAGGAATGACCGGAATTTAGCCCGGCCTACGTTTACGCGGGTTGATTGCGTTTGGCAGATGCCTAGTTTGCCACATTTTGGGGAGATTCGCATATGGCGCGGCTAGTGTGCGGTCTAACCTGCGATGGACTGACCAGATTCGGTGGTCTGTCATTTCGCGGAGTGACGCGAYGCTTGAGACGTTTGACAACCTCCCGAAGCCGAGAGTAACCTCGAATCACCTGATTGAGGCTCAGTTGCCAGGACGGAAACAGCCTGATTCAGGAATCCTGACTTAGGGGTGATCCCAGTGGTTGAGACCACGCAAGCCGCGCTGAAAGTTGGGCCTTCTACGATGGATTTCCGCGRGATGGAGGTCCCGGAGATCGGTCCCGATGCAGCCCTACTGAAGGTGGAAGTCGCCGGTGTCTGCGGTACCGATGTTAGTCAATACCGCCTCCCGTTGCGGGGAAGTCCCATCATCATGGGCCACGAAAACGTGGGCTACATCGCCAGTGCGGGTAAGCAGTTCATGGCGCGCAAGGGAGTACAGGAGGGAGACCTGGTGTTCCTTGAGCACTATCTCCCCTGCGGCAATTGCGAATGGGACCATATGGGCGAATACCGGCACTGTACCGCCACCGACTGGTTCTACGACGACCATGCCATCAGGTACGGGTATACATCCATCGAAACCGCGCCGGCGCTGTGGGGAGGTTTCAGTCAATACTTGTACCTTGCCCCCAACGCCATAATCCACAAGGTGCCCGACGGCGTAACGCCGGAAGAAGCGGGAACGGCGACTCCCATGGCCAATGGTGTCCAGTGGGCCTTATTCGAGGGCGGAGTAACCTACTCTTCTATAGTCTTGATCCAAGGGCCGGGTCAGCAGGGTATGTGTTGTATCATCGCCTCCAAGCACGCCGGAGCCGACTGTATCATCGTCACCGGAACATCCAAGGACRGAAMGCGGCTGGAAGTGGCCAAGGCCATGGGCGCGGACTACGTTATCAACATCAACGACGAAGAACCCCTGGAACGCATCATGGAGATCACTGGCGGACAGGGTATCGATGTATCTGTCGACTGCACCGTCGGCTCCGGCACCGCTCCCACACTGCTGGGAATCGAAGCCGCCAAACGCCGGGGGGCTACTTTGGTTGTTCAGGGAGAGGATGGCGAGTTCCCCAACTTTCCCATCGGCCGGATGACCAGGAAATACATCACCTTGAAAAGCGCCCGCGGTCACAGCTACAAGTCGGTAGAGGTGGGACTGCACCAGATCGCTTCCCGCCGCTTTCCGCTGGATCTGATGACTACCCACTCATTCGGGCTATCAGAAGTGGATTACGCCATCAAGTCCGTCACCGGCGAAGGGGCGCCCGGCGCTATCCACGTTTCTGTGTATCCGTGGCGTTAGGCTGAGGAGGTTCTCTAATGGTATCCGTTAAGGACAATGAAACACTCACAAGGGTGGGACCTGACACGCCGATGGGGGAACTTATGCGGCGCTATTGGCAGCCGGTGGCGTTGTCGTGGGAGTTGCCGGAGCCRGATTGTCCGCCGGTWCGAGTKCGCATCCTTGGCGAGGACCTGGTGGCCTTCCGTGGGACCAGCGGCCGAGTCGGCCTCATTGATGAATGGTGCGCTCACCGCCGTACCTCGCTGTGGCTGGGCCGCAACGAGGAGGAAGGGCTGCGTTGCGTGTTTCACGGCTGGAAGTACGACTACACCGGCCAGTGCATCGAAATGCCCAATGAGCTGCCCGAATACGACTTCAAGGAAAAGGTAAAGATCAAGGCGTACCCAACACAAGAGATGGGCGGCGTGGTATGGGCCTATATGGGGCCGAAGGAAAAACAGCCGCCGGCGCCCAGCTTTGAGTGGACCCGCCAGCCGGAAACCCACCTACACGTATCCAAAGGCTTGCAGGAATGCAACTGGCTCCAGGCATTGGAAGGGGGCCTGGACTCGGTTCACACGTCATTCCTCCACCGAAAGTTTGAGGGTAGCAGCCGCGCCGGATTGGGCGGCATGCGGGCCCAGGCGACCGCCGCCAAACTGGATGTCAGGACCACATCCTATGGCTACACTTACGCGTCGCTACGTCCCCTGGGCGAGGACAAAGGCAACTATGTCCGGACCTACCATTACGTTATGCCCAATCATCAGATCCGGGCTATCCAGGAACACACCCCGGAAGGCGTTAGAACAAAGTTCAAGATGGGCGGGCATATGTGGGTGCCTGTAGACGACGAAAACTGCATGACCTGGAACTGGTACTACAGTTTGGATGCCCCCTTGGAAGCTCAGGAACGGGACGAGTCTTTCTGGGGCAACGGTCCCAGCTTCTTCGATGAAAAGAACGGMTTCCGGTCCTATCGGAACAAGCGYAACAGTTGGCAGATCGACCGTGACGTCCAGAAGACCGAGACATTCTCCGGTGTTGAGGGCGTGAACCAGCAGGACCGGGCGGTCCAAGAGGCGATGGGGCCCATCGTCGACCGCAGCAAAGAGATGCTAAGCCAAACGGACAAGGCGATCGTCGCGGCGCGCCGGYTGCTCCTGAACGGGGCYAAAACCGTGGAAGATGGGGGCATTCCCCCAGCCGCYGACGATTCTTATTATGATATTCGCGCCATCGAGTGCGTGTTGCCGTCCGACGCCCAATGGTTGGATACTCTCAAAGACCAGATGTACCCAACGGGCGCGCCATTTTAGAGTCCGGATGGGAAGGCCGCGTCGGCCTTAGAACCAGCCAACAGTAGAAACCCCCTGAAATTTCAGGGGGTTTTTCCTTTAGACACGCCATGGACGCTGCCGTTAAGATTCGTTGATCGAAAGAAGAGCAGAGGGGCCGGGCTAATTGTGRCCAACGCCACATTTCAACCGGACATCAATCACAGAACCTTCCTCCGAAGCTGCCTAGAATGATGTTAATGCTTCTGCCAACAAACAGAGGCGGAAATGACAAACGTAGGAGGAACGTAAGATGCGTGGATTCATAAAAAAGGCCATGGGAAAGACAAACAATCGGGAGAGCGGCTTCACCTTGATCGAGTTGCTGGTGGTCATCGGCATMATCGTAGCCCTGGCGGCGATCACCGTGCCCCTAGTGACCAAGTTCGCCGGCAAAGGCGACGAGGGTGCTCTAAAAGCTGAAACCGAAACCGTGCAGAGCGCGATGAACGCCATGATGGCGGACAAGGGCATCGTTGCGGTAACCGCCAACGACAAAGACACCACCAGCAACGGACAGAACACCTGGACCGCCTTGCCCGCCGGTACTGGCGCCGCGACCCTGGACGGATACCTGAAAAAGAACGGTACCAAGTTCTTCTACTGCTGGGACACCAAGGGTAACGTCTACGCCCAGAACAAGACCGACGGTGTGGAAGCGGTGCCCGACGACGCCAAAGCCGCCGCCNNNTGCGCYACTCCAGCCTAGTCTGCCCCGGCGACAGTCCTCTACTCTCCGCATCAAGGCCCGCCCCGRAWSWTYYGGGGYGGGCCTTCTTTGTCGACTGAAATGAGTTGTAGGTGACGAACGGGCAGACCGCGATCCCGACTTGGTGAAAGTGAGCAATGTCATCGCTCTGGAAAGGTCATGCTGAGCCAGCCGCAGCGCCGAAGCATCTGGGGCAGGGCGGCCTCACTGCCTCCCCAGGGCCATCGTTCTTACAGCGAAGGACTCGGGTTGACAATGTAGCGTCAATTTTCCAGGGATTGACAGGTTGGTGGAATCGGGCGAGCCCCCAATCAACTCGGCGAAGAACTAGGTTTCTAACTTGGTCGTGACCATATACAGCCAAGTCGCACCCAGCTCAAATGGTTCCCAGTCCAGAGACCCATAGGCTTGGTGGTTGCCGAAGCCTGCTTCTTCAAGCATGGCGCAGAGTTCCCGGTAGGTGTATAGGCGCAGGGATAGAGATTTCTTCTCGATCTGGTTGCCCTGAATGAACGTCCATTCCGACTCTACCCGGCTGGTCACATGGTCGAAACCGCGCTCTTCCAGAGCTAGGAGATCTCCCACCGGCCACCAGATCCGCTCTTGGGATTCCATCTCGGGAAGGCGTGTCTCTATCAAGGGAGTATCTAGCAGGAAAGGCGCACCCGGCTTCAGGGAATCGGCGACGGCTTTCAGGAATTCAAGATTACCCGCGTCGTCGAAATACCCAAAGCTGCTCCAGAAGCAAAAGGCCCCATCGAACTCGCCCGGCCAAGGGAGGTCCCGCATGTCCCGCTGCTCAACGGTAACAGGGGACCGCCCAACATCGATCTGGCTTTTGGCGTCCTCCAATAGAGAGGGGCTCAGATCCACGCCGGTGACTCGATAACCCCGGGCAGCCATCTCCAAGGTAAGGCGCCCGCCGCCGCAGGGCACATCCAGCAGACGCGCCTCTAATGGGAGTCCCAGCGCTTCTTGGATGAAGTCTGCTTCGGCAAGCGTATCCTCGGCGTCTCGCGAATGGCGGACGAAGTCCAAGGCGAGACCCGAGAAGAAGTYCTGCCACCAGCCGGTGCGACTGGTCACTGGACGTGGCSGTTGAGCAATAGCATCTTAGAGTTCAGGTGCGTTGCACCAACTCTATGAGTACGTCGTCAGGGCCTTCGATGTAGGCCAAGCGCGTGCCRCCGACTACGTCGGTGCGGGGCAGSACGATGCGGGCGCCGGCCTCTTTCAACCGGATCAGTTCCGCGTCCAGGTCTTCGACGTCGAAGCCGAAGTGCTCCAAGCCCAAGTGGGTCAACTCGGCGGACCCCTTTTCTTTGGACGCGCCCTCAGGTTGCGACGAGATGTTGAGCCGTACCGGCCCGCCCATCTTCATCCCTATGGTGATCGTCCCCGGCATCACTTCTCTTTCCGAAACGATCTCGGCGTTGAAGTACTTCTCGTACCATRAGGCGGAAGCTTTTGGGTCCGACGCTCTGATGTGAACGTGGTTGATTTGGTATTCCATGATTATCTCCGCGTCTGCTTAATATGTTGTCTCTAMGGCGTGGATCTATAGGGGGCGTTGTTTGGACCCTGGAGGACCCGTGCCATCACGGATGTCCTTGGCGGTCAGTTCGTCCACGCCCTTGGGCCAGCGGCGTTTCAGGGCATCAGTCACTTGGATGGTGAAYCGGCCCGGCCCCTCAACCTCCACGTCGATGCTGTCCCCGCCCTGCATCGCGCCCAGTCCCTGGTGGTTGGTGCCCATGAACAGGACGTCTCCGGGGCCGAAGCTTTCCAGGGCGTTGGCCCATTCGATGGACTCGGGGATGGAGTGGGCCAAGTCGTCGGTGTTGTAGTTGACCCGCAGTTCCCCGTCCACCCAAAGACGGATCTGCAGGTGATGAGGGTCCGGGATCTCGTCCTTGGTCACGATACAAGGGCCAAGGGGGCAGAAAGTTGGGAAAGACTTCCACGGCGAGATGGGCATGGAGGTGGTGTTCCTACCTCCACCGGGGCGTGCGTTGGCCGGCAACCGGGCGGAAACGTCTATTCCGGCCGTATAGCCGAAGACGTGGTCCATGGCGTCGGCCTGGCTAACGCCGCTACCGGCTTTCCCGAAGACCAGGACCAGCTCTGCCTCATGATGAAAGATGTTGATGTCGTCTGGCGGGAGGACAACGGTGCCGCCGGGGCCGATCACGGCGTCGGACGATTTCAAGAAGCCCCACATGGGGGACGCTTCCCGGTTGCCGAACTCCAGGTAATTTCCGCCCATGCACAGGACCTTATTTGGATTTGGCAACGGTGACTGGAGCGTCACGCTGGACAGGGGTGTTGCGTTGCCCTCGGCTTGCAGTTGATCCAGGCCGGAGCGGATATCGTCGAGATGTGTGATGATCGCTTCCATGGCCGCCTGTCCGCTGGATGCGCCCAACGCACTGGTCACTCCGCTGATATCCACCACGCCGTCGTCTCTGAGCAATCCGGGACGGCCATCGTCGTATATGACAAACTTCATTGGGATCCTCCTGCTGATGTCCTAAGTGGGCTGGCGTCGAATGATCAAATCAACTAATTTTATCGTCTRGGATCCATCAACCGCCCTTAACCTGGCGGCCTTCCCGCACATCGTCAGCGTAAGCGTTGATGGCATCGAAGGCGGCCCGGGCCACGTTCGTATACCGGTCTGCGTCGTTATCCAGAGCGGTGGCGGCGGAGCCTATGGCGGTTTGCACCAACCTGACCCGGCCGTCCAGCCAGGGRCCGCCGCCCATGCCACCTATCACGGGAATCGACACCGCTTGGGTGACCGCTGGGCCTGCCACGGGTCCTGAGTGGGTGAAGTCGAGAAGGGAAGCGCCGGACTCCTCCAACAGCTTGGCTTCGCGAACCAGCTGGTCCTTCATCTGAGCCGCAATATCAGTGCTGGCCAAGTCGATGCCGCCGATATGTTGGGCAGTCTGGGGGGTGATCCCAAATTGGGCGAAGACCGGGATTCCGGCGCGGACGACGGCTCGGACGGCTTCTGGAAAGTCGGCCGCGCCGTCCAGCTTGACCATGTCGGCGCCGCCCTCTTTGACCAACCGGACCGCGGCTCGAACCGCCTCTTCTGTGCTCTCCTGGACCGGACCGAAGGAGATGTCACAASTCACCAGAGCCCGTTTGACGCCTCGCCGCACCGCCTGACAGGCCAGGACCATCTGGTCCATGGTAACTTCTAACAGATTAGACTGGCCCCACATRTTGYTGCCCACCGAGTCGCCCACGGATACGATGTCGACGCCGGCGCGGTCCACGATCTGGGCGATCTGATAGTCGTAGGCTACGACGCCCACGATCTTCCGTCCGTCGCGTTTCATCTGCTGCAGCATGGGAACCGTGACTTTACTTTCCATCGTCTTCCCTTCGTCTGTTTGGATAGAATRCCGGATCGTTACGGCGACTGATCGCTCTGATCAACGTTGAAGGTGAGGTTACAGCTTCAGMGTACTCGGCGCGAACACCGACTCTGGGTCGATCCTTTCCGTGAGCACTTTCTGGTCCAGGTTGAATTGGATAAATGTCTCCAGGGTCTTTTGGGCTGCCTCGAAGCCATAAGGCATGGGATCATCCCCGACCACTTTAGCCATCTCCAGCATCGCTTGGTCCTGGGGAGAATCGTGCTCGCCGGAGCGCAGACCCTTCAGGTAGGTCTCCTTAGCCTGTTTAAACACCCCGAATAGCTCCGCTGGGAGCCAAGGGTTGGCCGCTATTACCTCGTTCTTGATCACTAAAGTGTGGTTGATTGGATAGACACCGGTAGACTTGAAGTATTCGATGCCCGCGTTGCGAGCGTCGGGGATCAAGGGCTGGACGTCGGGAGAGTCGACGGCGCCGGCGCCTATAGCCGCGTCGATCTCTCCCGAAACCAACATCGAGGCAAGGTCGCCGTCGCCCATTGGGACCACATTCGGTGGGTACACGTACTCCGCGACGTGGTCGTCGCCGGATAACACCCAGGTGACTTTGTTCAAGTCCACGCCGTAAACCGATTGTAAGATGCCGCGTACCCATACACCGGTAGTCACGGTGTAACCTCGAACCCCGACTCGGCGTCCTTCCAGGTCCTTGGGTGATTGAATGCCAGACTTGGTGTTATAGCTGATGGCGCYGTGGTGAAAGCCCCGGACCAAGAAGATGGGGATGGCGGTGAAGGGTTTGTTATGGGCTCTGGAGCACAGATAGGTAGAGAGGGCCAACTCCGCCACGTCGAACTCCAATCCCCGGACCATCCTTCGGAAGATGGCAATGACCGGTGAGACTTCGACGTGATCTAGGTCGAAGCGATCGGAGTTGGCGGCGCCGTCCTTGAGCGGTTTGGTGTGGCCGTAGTTACCAACCGCGGTGTGCAGACTCAAAGCTGCCATGAGATTCACCCCACTTTACGTATCGGCTGCGTTATCTTGCTTTTGCGTCCTTCGGATTCCTGAGGCACAGYAGATGACGGGCTCTTTCTGGTCACCGCCTATGGTAGGCGCGAGTAAACCTTTCGGGCGTTACCCTCGGTGATCTTCAGGCGGTCCTCGTCGGTCAGCCACTCGATGTCCTTGAACATGCTGGGAACGTCTTCGAAGGACCTACCCGTGGCTGGATCGGTGGCGTTGACCGCGCCGAACATCTCGGTGGCGAACAGAACGTTGTCTACGCCTACTTTTTTGATCAACATCTCCATCGCCTCGGTATCGTAGATAGCCATATCCCAATAGACCCTTCGGGCGGCCTCTTCAAAAGGCTCCAAGCCACCACGTACGTGAGTACCCCGGTGACGGTTCCATTGGTAGGGAATCGCCCCGCCGCCGTGGGGGATAATTATCTTTAGATCTGGAAAGTCCTGGAACACCCGGGAACTCAGGATCTCCACGCCGGCGTTATGGTGTTGGCAGATGTAGTGGGAGCTGGTGACGTGGAAGGCGGGGTTAAGCGTGGCGCTGGCATGGATCGTACCCGGTACGTCCAGTTCCACCATCTTCTCCCACAGGGGATACCACCATTCACTCCCCACTGAAGGGGTGAAAGGCTGCGCGCCCCCGGATATATCTGGGTTGATGTTGCAGGCTACGAACCCCAGATCGTTGACGCACCGGTCCAACTCGTCTACCCATTCTGAGGGTGGRATGCCCGGTGACTGGGGAAGCTGGCACACGGCGCTGAAACGGTCGGGCAGCAGTTGAGCGATGCGGCCGATCAGCTCGTTGCAATGCTCGGTCCAGTGGCGGCTGATAAGAGGAGTACCGAACTGGTGGCCCATGGCGGTGGCTTGGGGCGAGAACATGAGTCGGTCGATGCCCCACTCGTCCATCCGGCCAACTTGGCCTTTAACCGAATCAACGATCTGTTCGTCGCTGACATTAAGACGGCCCTTGGCGGGGCGGGCGTAGTTCGTGATCTGGGTGCCCCGGAAAGCCTGCAGTTGGGGTGGAGCGCTGGTGTAGTGGGCATGGGCGTCGATGATCATGGGGGAGCCTCCTGATCCAGGCGTGGGCTTTTAATCGTCCAAAGCTGGTTAGCCCGGAAATTGTAACAGGATGGCTTCACGTTGGCACCTAAATCGCATTCTGCTACAATCCACCGGCATTCCACAGTCAGCATATTGAGACGGAGGGGCTTATCATGGCGGAGATACCCAGGCTCAACGGAGTGATTAAAGCATTGGAAGAGGGGAAGACCGCGTTTACGACCTTTTCCCCCGCCGATATCGATAGCGCGGCGGCCTTGGCTGCGTCGCCTCTTGATGGAGTTGTTTTCGAGATGGAGCATGGCCCCTTCGACGCGCCGAATCTTCGAGACGCCCTCCAGCACATGCTCAGCCGCCGCCAGATATTGGACTCAGGGACCTTGGCTCCGGCGGTGACGCCCATGGTCCGCATCCCGCCCAACGGCGGAGAGATGAATCAGTGGATAGCCAAACAGGTGTTGGATCTGGGCATCTACGGCATCGTCTTTCCCCACATCAGCACCGTTGACGAGGCCTGGAACGCGGTAAGGGCGTGCCGCTATCCTCGGCTTCAGGAAGAACCCGATTACAACCCGCCCGGCATCAGGGGCGATGCTCCGACCAGGGCTGCCCGGTTCTGGGGATTGACCGCCCAGGAATACTACGCCAGAGCCGACGTTTGGCCCCTGGCGCCCCGGGGTGAGGTACTGGTAATCATCCAATGCGAGGATCTCCTCGCCATCGACAACCTTCCGTCCATACTTGAACAGGTACCGGGGATCGGCGTCGTTCTGATCGGCGAGGGAGACCTAAGCCAGGAGATGGGCCACCCCAGAGAGTACGACCACCCGGACGTTGCGGCAGCCATCAACACCATTCTGAGGATCTGCAAAGAGCACAACATCCCTTGCGGCCATCCCCACCCCGACGCCAACAACATGGAACGCCTGGTGGAAGAAGGCTACAAGTTCCTCATGCCATCTGCCGGCCGCTCCTTCGCCGTGCTGAACCAGATGCGGAGCCTGGCTGGGAGGTAAGGACGCGGGCTGTCGTATTCTTAGGCNTGKYGGSARYCMKCANRMGNRGGAYAYKKYYSKKRWGGAGAGATCAGGGGGATGTGGCAGCGTTGGTGGACTCCCGGCGCTGCCGGTTGTAGCGTTGGCGCCATTGTAAAGTCTGAGCTTTCACCTCCCTTCTTCTGATCAAGATCCCTTCCCGTCTTCCCCTTAAGACATCATCCGGCGTCACGTTGCCAAGGGC
>NVSQ01000083.1 GCA_002401285.1 SAR202 cluster bacterium | reverse complement strand
GTTACTCACCCAACTGCAGGTGCCCAAGAGTAACTACTACCGGTGGCGGGCCCGTGCACTGCAAGGGAAGCAAGACAGCTCTACCGCCAGTACCCGGATGTAAATGTGAAGGATGCCTCCCAGCATAGCGCTTATCTGATACCTACCGCCGACGGCTATCTTGAGTTTCTCAAGCTTACCCTGCGATCTGGGGCAGATGTCCACAGCCTGGATAGCTACAACGGAACCGGCCTCATCCGGGCGGCCGACCGGGGACATATTGAAATCATCGAGGAATTGCTAGAAACCGATATTGACATTGATCATGTCAACCGGCTGGGCTGGACAGCGCTACTGGAAGCCATCATTCTGGGCGATGGCGGGCCGCGCCATACCGAGGTGGTGCGGTTGCTGGTACAGGCCGGCGCCGATGTGATGCTGGCTGATAATAATGGAGACACACCATTAGCCCACGCCCGCCAGCGAGGTTTTAAAGAAATCGTGGGTGTTTTGGAAAGCTCGGGCGCTCGTTAGGAATTTTAATGAATGTGGCACTAATACAGCAACGGAATGACGATATACTTGGTCTATGCGTATCATCGCTTGCGCAGATACGATGCTCGTGCGGGATGGGGACGGAGACTGGGCCAAAGCGACGTCCCTGATAGATGATTCGCTGGCCATCTCCAACGAACTGGGCATGAGGCCCCTGATGGACCGGGTGCTGTCCCGGCGGGAGATACTGAAGGTGTAACCATAACCGGTGACTCGTAGGGGCATCGACGCCCAAGTATTCCGGTGGACTATTTCGACCAAAACACAATTCGGAGGAGGCATCATGGCCACACTGACCGCGCCCGACACTGTAGCGATGGACAGCCAGAAGCTGGAACGGGTCAAGCAGCTATTTCAGCAGCAGATCGACGAGGGCCTCCATCCCGGCGCAGGCCTGGCGGTGTACCGTTATGGGAACTTGGTGCTGGATATTCACGGTGGCATCGCCAACAAAGAACCCGTGACCGCCGAAACCATGTTCGTCCTGATGTCATCCACCAAACCTCTGACCGCCTCATGTCTATACATACTCAAGGAGCGTGGGAAAATTGCTTGGGACGACCTGGTGTCCAAGCACTGGCCCGAGTTCGCTCAGAACGGGAAAGAGACAGTGACCATCCGTCACATCCTGACCCACCGGGGCGGATTCCCCCAGACCCCCGATTCCCTGCCTTGGACCGACTGGCCGGACTGGAGCAAGGTGACCCGTGCCATGGAACAGGCGGCCACGATCTACACGCCCGGCGAAACCCTGGCCTACCACCCCATCAACTACGGATGGGTCATCGCCGAGATTGTCCGGCGGGTCGACGGCCGCACCTTCGACAGGTTCCTAGCCGAAGAACTCGCCGCGCCCCTAGGGATGGACAACACCTATGTGGGACTGCCGGCAGGACTGGAAGGCCGGGTGTCTCCCATGCACCTGATGGAAGACGATGCGGACACCAGCGGCTACAGTGGCATATTCAGCGAACCGTCGGTGCTCCGGTCCGTAGTGCCCGGTGCCAACGGTGTCGCCACCGCCGGGGACCTAGCCCGGTTCTATGCCATGATGGAACGCAAGGGTTCGTTGGATGGCGCCACGGTGATTCAGACCGCCACTGYGGAGGAAGCGGTCGAGTTTCAGGTTGAGGGCGTCGATAAGTCGACCGGCACCTTCGCCCAACGTTCCCTGGGCCTAGCACTGGGAGACGAACGTATGGGGAAATCCACGGGAGATCCGTTGAAGACCTTTGGCCACGGCGGCGCCGGCACGTCCATCGGATGGGCTGACTTGGATTCGGGACTGGCCGTGGGCTACATCACCAACGGGTTCCGAGGCACCGCCACCAACAACGCAAGACTGGCCGCCATCTCCCAAGCCGTCCGAGACGCCTGTATCTAAATCGGGCKTCGTGGATTWTAACCCTGCCATGTTCTACGTGTCCCCTTCCTCCTGTAAGCAGACCGCCTCCAGCATGAATCCTTCTGGATCGAGCCAGAATGTAGCGTAATAATGGGGGCGATACTGCGGAAACAGCCGAGGAGGATGCACTATTTCAGAGCTCAGCACTTGGRCTTTGGCGTGGACCTCATGCACCGCGGCCCGTGATTCGACCATGAAGGCCAAGTGTTGCAGGCCCGGGTGGTGTCGTGAGTACGGCRCTTCTTCAAGAGCTGGATAGAAGAAGAGGAAAGTACCAGGTTTGCTATTAATAGGGCGATAGGCGAACTGGTCCGTAGCTGCGATATATGGTTCAAATCCTAGAAGTGGCATGAGGGCGTCATAATAAGCTTTGGCTTGCACCAGATCGTGCACGTTGACACCAATGTGTCCAAGCATAAAGCAGTTCTCCCAGAGTGGATTTTGTATTGGGACTGGTTGACTCCCAACAATTTTCTGCCATATTGTACTCCGCCCGCTTTTATTCACACCTTTGACCGCCGCTTCCCTAGCTGTATGCGCCTATACGCCGTGTAATGCTGTGAACTAAACGACTTAGGTAATCTTTATCATCCAAATATCGACACCCCATACRATAATTCCACATGGCAGTAAAACTTGGGTATGGGAGACGGAGTAGAGTCCATCCCGACAAACACTAAATAATTATGAAAGTCGGTTGAAGGAACCTAACCACGTGGCGTGCTTGTTGAAGGCCGCATAAGACTTTGAATGTGGACARGCCACGGGCTGAGACGTAACATGGCCCCATTATGGCCAGGGAACKAATTCAAAGACAGATAGACGTCTCCTCGATGAAGCTGAAGAGGTGGCGTCCCAACGAGACTGGGAAACTGTCCTAGTGTCCGACGGATCAGACACCGAGCTAATCAAGTTTACATGCGGTGGATTGACTGGACGGGAACCAGGRGCGTACGCCTCCTTCCGTTCCAATGGCTCCATCACGTGGGGATAATTGTATGCCGTACAACGAAATATGTTACCTAGCCGCCCGAGAGATTCGGGAGAAAATAGGTAAGCGCGAACTGTCCGCTACCGAAGTCATGGAGGCGCACTTGAATCAGATCSAGCGCGTCAACCCAACCGTCAACGCCATCATCACTCTTCACCCGGACCAGGCYATGGACAGCGCGCAGGCGGCGGACGCAGCAATTGCCAGAGGCGATGATCTCGGCCCGCTGCACGGACTCCCGACTGCCGTTAAAGACCTGATTCCGACCAAGGGTATACGTACCACGTTCGGATCCCCAATTTTCAAAGACAACGTTCCCGATCAGGACGCCATCATCGTCGAGCGGGTCAAAAAGGCTGGTGCCATAGTCATAGGCAAAACGAACACTCCCGAATTTGGCGCCGGATCACATACATTCAACCCAGTCTTCGGCGCAACTCTCAACCCGTACGACACTTCGAAGACCTGCGGTGGAAGCAGCGGTGGTGCGGGAGTCTCGCTAGCTTGCCGAATGCTGCCGATYGCCGATGGGACCGACATCGGGGGGTCTCTTCGAAACCCAGCCAATTTTAACAACATAGTCGGATTCCGCCCGTCACCAGGACGGGTTCCGGCTATCGCACCGCTGGGGTGGAGCACCTTTAGCGTTCAGGGACCTATGGCTCGCACAGTGAGTGACGTCGCGCTCTTTCTGAGCGCCATCGCGGGACCAGATAGACGCTCTCCTATCTCCATAGAGCAGTCCGGTTCAATTTTCGCTGCCCCACTTCAACGAGACTTTTCAGGAGTGCGAATCTCGTACGTCCCGGATCTAGACGGCCTGCCGGTCGATGGTAGAGTCGCCTCTATCATTGAGTCCAGCGTGGGAGTGTTGGAGTCGCTTGGCTGTATAGTTGAAGAGGCTACGCCGGACTTCAGCAACGCCGACGAGTTGTTCAAAATACTGCGAGCGTGGGGGACAGCGTCGGTACGGGCAGAGCTTTTGAAAGAGCATAGAAAATCGATTAAAAGCACCGTGATCGGCGAGATCGAGTCTGGCCTGAAGCTTACTGCGATGGACGTTGGTCGCGCCGAGGCGATGCGGACCGACTACTTTCACCGTGTCCGAACCTTCATGGAAACGTATGAGTTCATGATTATGCCAGTGAATCAGGTGCCGCCGTTCGACGTGGGAATAGAGTACCCGACCGAGATTAACGGCGTGCACATGGAGACGTACATCGACTGGATGAAGTCGTGCTACTACATCAGCTCGCTCGGCCTTCCTTCGGCGTCTGTGCCGTGCGGGTTCACTCCCGAGGGCCTTCCTGTCGGCGTGCAAATCGTAGGGCGCCACCACGACGACTTTGGTGTGCTTCAACTCGCCAACGCCTTTGAGTCCCTAACAAGGTTTGGAGAGAGGTTGCCGGGGGTACTGGGGTAATCGCCGCCGACCATTTTTCTTAAAGATGGTAATCAACAACCCTGTATTAACGCGTTCCTAGACTCAACCATGTCGCCTGACGCCGTTTATCGTGGTGGAGACGGAGTAGAGTCGAGTGTTCACTATTTGCAAACGACGGTGCTAGTCCGATTACCTGGCGCGGTTAAATGATGTCGATTGAGCCTAGGTGGCGGCTCTTGGACGGGGAGACGGGGGAGAGTCCAACCGCCCAGCAACTAACTCTCCAGGAATCGCGGTGGATTCAAATCGGTTCAATTGCCTGGTTGAAAAGAGTGGCTTAGGTGTTGAGCCCCGCCCGTTACAAAGCCCAATCAAACAAGACAGATCGGTATATATAGGGTGTAGCGCACTGGCTAACGCGCTTCGTTCGGGATCCCTAGGTCTATATTACGGTATCATTTGCCGACTTACGTCGGGGTGTAGCGCAGTGGCTARCGCGCTTCGTTCGGGAYCCCGAGGTCTATATTACGGTATCAAAATCCGAACATCGTCGGGGTGTAGGGCAGTGGCTAGCCATCCTGGCTTCTCACGCTACGCCAAGTACTCGCTGAAAAACCGGCTCACYCGCCCAGCCATCTCATCCTCCCTCCCCAGCCAGTAATGGTCGGCTCCCGGTATAAACTCGCAACAGAAGGGTTGGGCAAAAGACTCCAGAACTGGTTGTAATTGAGGAGATTGGATCAGCCGGTCCTGCTCACCGGAGATTACCAGTTTTGGCCGCTCATTGGACCTGAGGGGCGTTCCCTCAAGTCGAGCGATTGATGGCGAGATGAGGGCGTAGGCCCGAGCCTTTTTCTGCAGATCGGCATTCCCAAGGATAACCCCGGTGCCAAAGGAGTAACCGGCCAGTCCAAGCCTGTTTTCGTCCACGCCCGGCCATTTTCCTAGAAATTCTATCGCGCCCCGGGCTTCCTGGTGCTCCAGCTCCCCTTTGCTGTGCTGTCCCTGGCTATTTCCCACACCGCGGTAATTGAATCGCAGGGTGGTGAAGCCCTTTTCGACGAGAGCAACAGACACCGCGACTACCACGTTATTGTCCATGTTGCCGCCATTAAGCGGACCCGGATGGCAAATCACAACGCCGGGAACCGGTYCGGCCATGTCATCRGGTTGGGCAACCACTCCTTCGAATTGAAGTCTGTTGGTCTCGAATTGCACAGCGGTCTGACGCATATCTCTCACCCTCCGGGTCCATGGCTTAAATTATTAGACATGACGAGTCAGGGCGTTACTGAGCCGTCCTGCCGCCATCTATCACCAGCTCACTTCCGGTCATGAACGAAGACTCGTCTGACGCCAGAAACAATACCCCGTATGCAACGTCGTCCGGTTGGCCGATCCGCCCTATGGGAGTCCTAGCGATCCGCCCTCTTCGGGCTTCCTCGTCGGTAAGGATAGTAGGGAGGGTCATGTCGGTTTCTATAATGCCAGGGTGCACCGAGTTGGCACGGATATTGTCTTTGGCATATTGAATCGCCGTCGACTTGGTGAACAGCCGGACAGCCCCTTTGGACGCCCCGTAGGCCGCGGCCGCCGGTGATCCTCTAAGTCCCGCCGTTGAAGAAATGTTGATAATTGAGCCGCCGCCAATTTTCCGCATCTCCGGGATGGCGCATTTCGTTCCGAGGAATACCCCTTTCCCGTTGATGTCCATTATCCTGTCCCAGAGCTCCTCGGTCGTGTCTTCTATCGAGGCCGGCGGGTAAATCCCTGCGTTGTTTACCAGGATGTCCAACTTGCCGAACCGGGCCACGGTAGTGGCGACGGCCTCCTGCCAATTGGCCTCGCTGGTCACGTCAAGACGCACAAATAGGCATTCCCTGCCTGACTCGTTAATCTGGGCCTCCGTTTGATGTCCGTCTTCTTCCAACACGTCTCCAATCACAACTTTGGCTCCTTCCCGGGCAAACAGCCGAGCTTCGGCGGCGCCCATGCCCCTGGCGCCACCACTGATCAACGCAACTTTATTTTCCAGCCGCATCCCGCCAACTCCCGATCTCAGATTACCTGGATTGTACCACCAGAGTAATAGCATCCCGGGTCAGGCGCATCAACCGAGAGCTCATCGGCGAACCAAACCCAGAATCATACGAACCGAATGTTTTCGGCGATGCAGGCCTGCTGTCGACGGCCAGCGATTACAGCAGTTTCCTTCAGATGTTGTTAGGCATGGGGGAATTCGACGGCAATAGGATCCTCGCAGAGCAATCGGTCCGAGATATGACCAAGAACCAGATCGGAGACCTCGTGGTAGAGATGCAACCCGGCGCTATTCCTGATCGGTCAAATGCTTTCCCATATGGTGCGGGAAAAGACAAGTTTGGCCTAGGCTTTCAGTTGAAAGAAGGAGTAGAGAAGGTAGGGCGCTCTCCTGGTAGTTACAGCTGGGCAGGTATAAACAACACCCATTTTTGGGCCGATCCGGACAAGGGGATCGCAGCAGT
>NVSQ01000082.1 GCA_002401285.1 SAR202 cluster bacterium | reverse complement strand
GGGAACGACCAGCAGGGCAAGAAGTGGTTTTAATTCCCCGAGTCAACACAACGCCTCTGGCAGCGGAAGACTCTCTTAATCTAGCCCCGTTATTGTTCAAATAACCGGGACCACCTCAAAGGTCGCAATTGGATTCGCCCTCTCCGTACTTCCTCTTCGTGATGTTGGATCCTCATAGCCAAGAGACCACAAAGTACCAAGCCACCACCACTGTGCCAATGACGAACAGAATGGCTACTTTAGTCGCCACCGATCATATCTCCACAGCCACCATGGGATTCGCCCTTTTCTTACTTTATTAGGAGTCCCGGACCCCGTATTACACTCACATTGCCGGGTCCCTGTTGATACTTTCTATCATACTACTTGACCTAGTGGGTAAAAATGGGCTTTAGAGATCAAGGGGCGAGGGACTTACTTGATTGAAAGGGATCCGAGACAGCGTGAAGCTAGCCTTACTTGTGGCTGCCTGGCTGGCCGGGATCTTAATCGGCTTAAGCCTCGAAGCCGGTATCCTTCCGGTTGCGTTGCTGCTACTCGCTGCGTTGCCGGCGGGGTTGTTGCTGCGGTTGCTGGGGCGGTCTCTTTGGCCGGTGTTGCTGGTGGTCGTCCTGTTGGCGGGGTTGTTACGGATTGAAGCCTGGGAAGTTTGAAGCCTGGGAAGTCACCGCCAGTCCGTTGGCGGTGCAGGGAAAGGAAACTGTTACGCTGCGGGGGCGGATAGTTAACGACCCGGAGGCGACGGCCCGCCGGATTAAGTTCGTGCTATCCGTGGCGGAGATTAACCGGGAGGGGGAGACTACCCGTCCTGAGGCCAAGGCTTTGGTTTACGCCAGTCCTCCTCCAAGTCTGCTTTCCCAGCGCGACGACCCCTACTTTCGGTATGGGGACACGCTGCTGCTAGAGGGCGAGTTACGGCAGCCGCAAGTTTTCGAGGACTTCAATTATCCTTCTTATCTGAGCCATCAGGGCATTTCCGGGATACTTTGGGTCCGGAACGCGGAGCTGATTTCCCAATGGGAGGGGCGGCCGGCTTCGGCCTSGAAGGGTTGGATGTTCGGACTGCGGCGGAACCTGGYCGAAGAGTTACAGGAGGCGTTGCCSGAGCCCCACTCGGCCTTGGCCCARGCSTTGCTGCTGGGGCTTCGCGGCCAACTCCCGGCCGACGTGAAGGAGGATTTTCGCCAGACCGGAGCCGCCCATCTGCTGGCCATCTCAGGCCTGCACGTTGGGGTCCTGATAGCCATGACGATGATGGCGGCGACCTGGATATTCGGACGGCGAAGTCCGGCTTATCTGNTNNTNNNGCTGGCGGCCATCTGGTTCTATGTCCTGGTCAGCGGTTTTCCGGTTTCGGTGTTGCTGGCCGGGATCATGGGGTCGGTGTTCTTGGCTGCTTTGGCCTTGGGCAGACCTMGGAGCGCTCTGCCTTCCTTGGCACTGAGCGCCGCRGTGATGGTTGGAATCGASCCTAAAGTRCTTGGGCAGATCTCTTTCCAGCTTAGCTTCACCGCCTTGGCGGGGATCGTCCTGGTCTTGCCCCTTCATTCCAAGATTTCAGAATCAATCACACGCCGGGCCGCGGCTTCTGGGTCTTGGTTGAAGCATCTGGCCTGGCAAGCCGGAAACTGGATATCATCGGCGTTGATCGTGTCGTTGGGGGCAACGTTGGCCACCWGGCCCTTGGTGGCGTCGAATTTCGACCGGATTCCTCTGGCGAGTATTCCGGCAACCTTGCTGGCATTGCCGGCCATGCCCTTCATTCTTGGCGGGTCACTGGCCACCGGCGGGTTGGGCCTRGCGCACCCGCTGTTGKGGCAGTTTGCCGGCTGGATAACCTTTGTGCCCCTGTCCTACCTCCTGTGRTTGATCTCRGTACTGCCGTCGCCGGGAATTCCAGGGACCTGGGTAGGAACGCCTGTGGTGTTGGCCTGGTATGGGCTGTTGTTGGGATTGATTTTCGTACCGGGYCGGGTGGCTCGTGCTCAAGGMGYGGSGRTCCGGGYCATCGCAGCRTCGGACCKTCTGTTTGGAGGGTTAGCGAAACATGGAGGTCAGGCCAGATGGTCGTTGGGTATCGTCTTCTTGGCTGTGAGTTTGCTGGTCGTTTCGGTGATCCTTTGGATTCAGGTGTTGCAAAGACACGACGGGAAACTCSACGTTTACTTCTTCGACGTAGGCCAAGGCGACAGCATCCTGATCGTTACCCCAGAGGGAAAGCAGGTGTTGGTGGACGGCGRACCTGATYTAACCAGCGCAACTCGAGCATTGGCCGGTCCCATGTCTGCCACGGACCGAAGCTTGGATGTGGTGGTAATGACGCACCTGGATGGGGACCACAGTAAGGGGCTTCTGGAAGTACTGGACCGGTACGACGTGGCGACCGTGGTGGTGGGCGGAAACCCTTTGGACGATGATTTGCCCCAAGAGTGGCAGGCCAAGTTGAAGCGGCGACAGATCGACCCGGTGAAAGTTTCTGAGGGTTACCGGTTGGAGGTGKWGCCCGGAGTAACCTTGGAAGTGCTGAACCCACCAAGGGTGCCATTCAACGGGTCAGGTTCGGACCGTAATAACAATGCCGTGGTGATACGGCTCATCTATGGCCAGGTGTCTTTCATGCTGGCCTCGGACATTGGAGCTTTTGCCGAAGGCTACCTGGTTCGTTCCTCCGCTGAATTGGCGAGCACGGTGCTTAAGGCGGGCCACCATGGCAGCCGCACTTCAAGCACCGCCGGYTTTTTGAACCAGGTGAACCCAACTTTAGCGGTTATCTCCTCTGGCGCCGGCAACCAGTTCGGACACCCCCACGCGGAGGTGGCCGAACGCTTGGAGCGATTCTTGGGGCCGGAGGGATTATTCAGGACTGACCGGCAGGGGACCATCGRGTTCATCAGCGATGGCKTCGATCTATRGGTGGGGACCGATAGGGATTACCCATAGATCGACGGGTGCTCCCCGGCGCACTGAAGGCCAAGATTAAATCCGGTCATGTATACTGGGGAGCAACTTTGCCTKTGAACAGTTTAATTTCCGGAGGAGAGTCCATTTTGGTTAGAGCGGATGGCCGGCGATGGGATGAAAGCCGGCCGGCTAGTATCACCTTGAACCACCAGAAGTTCGCCGAAGGCTCGGCGCTGATAGAAGTGGGCGAAACCAAAGTGTTGTGCGCGGTTTCCCTGGAAGAACGGGTACCGGCATTCTTGAGAGGCCAGGGCAAGGGTTGGGTGACCGCCGAATACGCGATGTTGCCCCGCGCCACCAACACTCGAACCGCCCGMGACCGGGACGCCGGGCGCATCAAYGGGCGTTCYCAAGAGATCCAACGGCTTATCGGGCGATCGCTGCGGGCCGTTACCGACCTGGAGGCTTTGGGCGAGAGAACCGTGACGGTGGACTGCGACGTTATCCAAGCGGACGGCGGGACCCGGACCGCCGCTATCACCGGGGCGTATGTCGCTCTGCATCAGGCGCTGCAAATGCTGGTCGACAACCGGATCTTGCCCAAGCTGCCGATCAGAGATGCGGTGGCGGCCATCAGCGTCGGCATAATCGACGGTGAATTGATGCTCGATCTGTGTTATGAAGAGGACTTCAAGGCCGACGTGGACTTCAATCTTGTTCTCACTAAAAGCGGTGATATGGTGGAGCTACAAGGCGCCACCGAGGCTGCGCCATTCCCTCGTCAGCAGGTGGTGGAAGTGCTAGACCTGGCCGCAGCGGGTATGGAGGTCCTGTTTAAGGCGCAACAGGAAGCCTTAAGAAATCTGTGACCGGCAAGGGGCCGTAGCTTCGAGATTAATCCGATGGACTGATGGCATGACTTCGGCACATCTAAACCATCTCAATTAAGATCGAAATAATGAGTCGCGACATTGGATGGGTAACAGCCGGGAATCAAAGGCATGTCCGTTGGGGTGATTCCACGAGGCATCGGGCGGTCCGGTTCTTTGGAAAAATCTTCCCGTGGCCATCGCTGGCCGTTTTGCTGGCAKWRANNWGSWCGRCGTWKCWWGYKSANNAASTCCANYMCGANYCGNNYRGAAGYKKWKSSWKCCRMSAYYNSCWKCTSSCWCGRWSRSRMCSRCGMYSGNCRCGRYWMMSGARGTCGWTGMSSWMSYCNTTTCNNNNSGAGGAMGCCNAMCCWCSGNNMTGSCMANNNCGGCKWSYAWSSTCCCACCTCCAACGGCAACCGCCGTACCCGAACCGACCGCCATGCCTACGAAAGCCCCGGCTGAACCACCTCCGGCTCCGATGCTGCAACTGCCCAACGTGGCAGACACGGTAGAGCGGGTGCGGGGCGCGGTGCTATCCATCGTTGCCGAGTCCATCGTCCAGGACCGGTTTGGGAACCGGCGGTCTAATTTCGGTAGCGGGACCGGGGTGATCTTCTCCCGTGACGGCTTGGCTTTGACCAACAACCACGTCATAGAAGGGGCAACAAATATTATTGTCACCATGGACGACGGCAGCCAAGTGGAAGCGGAACTCTTGGGCGCCGACGCACTGGCTGACCTGGCGGTATTGAGGATCCCTGGGACTTTCGAAACCTTTTTGCCTCTGAAGCAGGATGTCAAGCTCCGGGTGGGCGAGTGGGTCATCGCCATCGGAAACGCGCTGGCGCTGCCTGGAGGGCCTACCGTCACGGTGGGGGTGGTTTCGGCGCTAGGCCGCACGATCGGAGGCTCCGGAGGCTCTCCCCTATACGACCTGATCCAGACCGACACGGTGATCAATCCAGGTAACAGCGGAGGCCCGTTGATAAGCTTGGAGGGGAATCTGGTAGGCATCAACACCGCGGTCCTCCGTGGCGGCGGTGGCGGTAGCGGAAGACCCACGATCGAAGGGATCGGCTTTGCGATAAATATGGAGACGGCCGTCTTGGTCTCCGACCAACTGATCAACGACGGCCGGGTGAAATGGGCTTGGATGGGGGTGTTCCTGGCGGATCTGATACCGGAGATGGCCGCGGAACTAGGGTTGCCCATTCGCGAGGGGGTGGTGATTCAGGATGTGCTGCAGGGAGGGCCCTCGGATCGGGCAGGAATCAGACCCGGGGATATTATTCTATCGATGGACGGAAATAAGATTGCTACGGTAACCGACCTTACCAGGCTGCTTCGTACAAAATTTTTCGTCGGGTTGGAAATCGAAGTTGAGTTGTTCCGAGAGGGATCCACCGAGACCCTCGTTTTGGCGCTGGGAGAAAGGCCCCGCCGGTAGAACGACCTTACCCTCGTCAGGTCTGGCATCGTTAGCCGGGCATGAGTCGTCAAAGAGACCGGTCATCCCAAAGGCGGCGTGCTTAGGGTTACAGGTGTTCAGCCGATACGGGCGCCGTCAGCATCCAGCAAGACCATGGGAATGCCCAACTCCCGCAGACCGGGTTCTATTTTTTCGCGGTCTCCCACCACCAGCAATTGGAGTTTGTCGGTTTGGATCCGTTCAGCGGCAACACGGTGAACGTCTTTCAGCGAAACAGCGGTTATCCCTGGGCCAACCGACTGGAAGTAGTCGTCGGGCAGGTCGAACACCAACAGTTGAATCAGGTGGTTCAACACCATCCCCGACCGCTCGAAGCTGGCAGGATAACCTTGTAAGATGCCGGCTTTTGCCGCCGAAAGCTCTTCCTCGGTGATCGGCCGATCACCTTGAATCTCCCGAAACTCTTTAAGTGTTTCCTGAACTGACTCTTTGGTTACTTCGGTCTGTACGCTGCCCCCGGCTGACACCAAGGACGTTCCTTGATACCAATGGACCGACGACTGATAGCCGTAGCTGTATCCCTTGTCTTGGCGAAGGTTCTGGTTCAGGCGGGCGGAGAATTGGCCGCCAAAGACATAGTTGACCAACGTAAGGCCGAAATAGTCGGGATGATTGCGGGGTATCGTTGGTTGGAGCGCACGGATGACCGATTGAGCGGCGCCCGGTTGGTCTACCAGATATATCGTGGTGGCCGGCGTCGAGCCGTTCGTGTCGTCGACGGTTCGGGGAATATAGCCGGCGCCATTTCCGGACCAATCACCGAAGAGATCCTGAGCCTGTTCAGTAACCTCTTCCAGGTTGGTGTCGCCCACAACGACCAGTGTCGCTCGTCCCGGAGTATAAACCCCTTGGAAAAGCTGTTGCAGATCTTGGCGTGTCAGAGCAGACGCCGAGGCTTCCGTGCCCAAAATGTAGTGTCCGTAGCCGCTATCCTTGGAGAACACCAGACCGGCTATCAGACGCTCCGCGACTATGGTGGGGTCGTCTTTCCCCCTTCGCAGGTCGGTCAAATGCTCCCGCCTTACCCGCTCCAGTTCGTGCTCAGGGAAGGTGGGCCGCTTGACTAGGTCGGCAATCAATTCAAGGGCAGTCGGCCAGTGTTTGGTTAAGGTTTCGCTGGATAGAAGAGTGTATTCTCTGCGAGCGTCCGAGGAAATCCGAGCCCCAATGAACTCGGCGGCATTAGCGATTTCCAGGCTGGTACGGCCCTCGGTCCCTTCCATCAACATCTGAGCGGTGAAGCTGGCCAAACCGGGCAAGTCCTCGGGGTCAGCCACGGCCCCGGCGCGAAGGACCAAAGCGAAAGAGACTATGGGTGCGCCACGGCGTTCCACGACGGCAATACCCATACCGTTGCTCAACTGATGGCGAACGGGCATAGGGGGAGTGAATGCCGGTTCCGGAGCCGGCTCGGGCATCTTCCAGCGGTCCACCGAGGTGACCGCTGGCTTGAGCGCCGAGATCCGGGTCAAACTCGAATCGGCGAACCCCGGCAATAGCGTCAAAGACCGCCTCGGACTGGCGATGATCGAAGCCGCCGAAAGGGATGGGCTGATCACTCCGGGCAAGACCGTCATCATCGAGCCCACCAGCGGCAACACCGGAATCGCACTCGCGATGATCTGCGCCGTCAAGGGTTACGACTGCATCTTGGTGATGCC
>NVSQ01000081.1 GCA_002401285.1 SAR202 cluster bacterium | reverse complement strand
GTGCTGCCGGCGACCAGGCCCAAGAGGAATTCACGACGTCGACTTTGCATGGGAAAACGATTCCAGGACGAGCGGAGGGGCGATCCAGCTGAATGATTCCGAAGCCACCATTACAAACTCGACATTTCTGCTCAATGAAGCCGGGTTCGGCGAGCACAAGCTGAACGCCTGTGGCTACAGCCTCGGCGCATTGTACCCGCCCACATGGATGGATTGGCCGATGATCTACGCTGGCAACCCGGTGGTGCTAGAGCCGAACATGGTTATTTTCATGCACATGATTTTGCTGGACTGGGAACGCCGGTTGGCCATGTCATTGGGCGACACCGTTGTCGTTACGCCCAACGGTTGTGAGACGTTGACCAAGATGAGGACCGATTTAATCGTCAACTAATGGTGCGAACACATGGGTAAAATTATCGCCGTTGGTGGCGGAGACATGTGCGAGGCAGAGACGCTGCCCATCGATCAAGAGGTTGTCGAGCTCACCGGCAAAGCTCGGCCCAAGGCGCTGTTTATTCCCACCGCCAGCTACGACTCCGTGGAGTATTGGGAAGGTTTCCAGAGGATCTACGGTGGACAACTCGGATGTGAGACCGCAGTCTTGTATCTGCTCAAACTGACTCCGTCCCGGGCTGAGCTGGAGGAGTCGATCCTCTCTGCGGATTTGATATACGTTGGCGGCGGCAATACCCTCAAAATGATGCGGCGCTGGAGGAAGCTGGGCGTAGACCGGTTGCTTGAGCAGGCCTACAACCGAGACACAGTGCTTGCCGGGGTCAGCGCCGGGGCCATCTGCTGGTTCAGCTACGGGCACAGCGATTCCATGGCTTTCTACCACCCCGGCGACTGGAGCTATATCCGGGTAAAGGGCATGGGCTTGATCGACTCTTTGGCCTGCCCTCATTTCGACGGCGAAACCGGCGGTGTCAAACGCAAGCAGGACTTCCTGCAAATGGTCCAGAGACACCGGGCGATTGGCGTAGGCATAGATAATCACGGCGCGATTGTGTTCGCCGAAGGCGGCTTCAGGGTGATCGCCTGCCGGCCAGGGGCCGGTGCCTATCAGGTCTATATGGACGGCCATGGAGCCGCTGTGCGAGAAATCGCTCAGGTTCAGGAATTTAGGCCGGTTTCGACCTTGCTCCAGGTATAGATCGTTGGCCGGCGCCGTTGGCTTCGACCACTAATAGGCCGCGTGTTACCATCTGCCTATCTCACACTCGGAGGACAACCTCATGGACATCGGAGTTTCCACGGCTATCTCCAGCGATTCAGTAGACGTTGCCGTCCTGGCCAAGAAAGCGGAGTCCCTGGGCTTTGAGTCCTTTTGGCTTCCGGAGCACACCATCGTGCCGGTGCATACCAACACCAAGTACGCCGGGACCGCCGATGGGTCGATCCCACCGTCCATGGCCGACATGGGCGACCCGCTCATCGGACTGGCCCGGGCTTCGGCGGTCACCGAGAAGATCAAGCTGGGCACCGCAATCAGCCTGGTGCCGGAGCACAATCCCTTGATTCAAGCCAAGCAGATAGCCACCCTGGACAGGCTGTCCAACGGGCGCTTCATCTTCGGCATCGGCGCCGGTTGGCTCGCTGAAGAGACCGAGATCATGGGCGGGGACTTCGAGCACCGTTGGGGCCAGACCAGGGAAGCCATCCTGGCCATGAAGGAGCTCTGGACCAAGGACGAGGCCGAGTTCCACGGAAGATATTACGACTTTCCGCTGGTGAAGAGTTCACCGAAACCGGTGCAAAAACCCCATCCTCCGGTATTCCTGGGCGGATACGCGCCCAACGTGTTCAAACGAGTGGCCGCCTGGGGTGACGGCTGGATGCCGATAAGAGTAACGCCCGAGCAGGTAAAGATGGGCCGGGCAGCCATAGATGAACTGGCCGAGGTCGCGGGGCGCGATCCCAAGTCCATTCGGGTCATGGTCTGCAGCGTGCCCCCGAACGGGACACGATTATGCGGCTGGAAGAAGCGGGGGCCGACCGGGTAACCCTGTCCCTGCCCCGGGACATGGGCGACAAGGTGCTAACGGAGCTGGAGGCGATGGCCGAGAAGGTGCTGTCCTAGCCCCGGTGTGGCGATGCATACCTSCTCCGCCGGGAGACCGTCACTGACGCCACCAGGTTGGACATAGACCACATGATCCCACTCAAGAACGCTCACGACTCGGGCGGTTGGGCAAGGGACAAGAGCAGAAAAGCGGCCTTCGCCAACGAAGAGTCCTGTACTTTTCCAACGGGCGGGGCAATGTCAAGGGCGGAGATAAATTGTACCAGTAGGGCGGCGGGGAAGGAGAGGACCGTAAAGGGTGAAACATACACTAGTTACGCGGTTAAGTATTCTCTCTCTCGGTGGMTTGAYAGGRATCATATGGTTGAGGTTTCCATGGAGATATCCCAAGAAGATTTTCTGACGTTTATTAACCGGGCCCTCGATGGCATGTTGCGCATCGTGGAAGAACTGGGCGAGGAGCGCGCCAATCTGCTTCCTGACTTGCCCGGCGCAAACTCGCCCTATGCCATCTTGACGCACTGCATCGGGGTTTGCGATTACTGGATCGGAACCCTTTTGGGGAAGCGCGAGGTTGCACGTGATAGGGACGCGGAGTTTAGGGCGAGCGGCGCCGTTGTTGAGYTRCGCCAAAGRGTGGGTCAGCTCAAGGCAAGGCTCCCTGCAGATATCAGCCAAGTGCAAGGTGAGAAGTTGTTGGCATCGTCTCCGCATTCGATGTATAACCCACTGCGAGGTACTAACTACGGAGACTGGAAGGAAGGCACAGCGCTGATTCACGCATATGAGGAGCTAGCGCAGCATCACGGCCAGATGGAGATTACACGCGATTTGCTCCTGAGGAGCTACGAAAGCTCTGCTTAGCGACTGTGAAAGTCTGGGAGCCCCGATAAAAACTACCGAGGGAGGAAACCATCCTGGCGATCGAGCGGACGAACCCATCTAGCCTGGGTCAGCCGGGCGGCTATCATCACTTGGTCAAGGATGGCAAGACCGTCTGCCWGGCATGACAGGTGGCTCGGGRTGAGCCCTGWGGTACGCCCCAGGACCGCGTCACTAAGCGCCTTAGATTCTACGATTAAGGTTGGGTGAATTCCAAGAAAAGCGACCTTGTGCGGATATGCGGCGTCTATCCCAAGTGGCGGTYGAAACKAGGAGAGAGACATGGCCAGATTAGACGACATTCCTGCAGGCGAACGGAAGCTGATTAAAAGAATGCCCGTGCCGGTCTTCGATGCTACACCCTTCGTGAAGGGCAAACCGCTGTCCCAGCGCCGGGTTTCCATCCTGTCGACCGCTGCGCTGCAAAAACGCGACGATAAGGTTTTTNCCAGAGGGGAAGCCAGCTACCGAATCATTCCGAGCGATACCGCTCCRGAAGACATTATCATGTCCCACAACTCGGTCAACTTTGACCGTTCTGGGTTTCAACAGGACCTCAACGTTTGCTTCCCCCTGCAACGCCTGCATGAGTTGGCTGATGAGGGATTCATCGGCWSKGTSGCCRRTTWCCAYTACWCCKTCMTSGGRRSCRYKSMSCCSRRGSAGAWSGARSSYRCKGCCCGYSRKWTSGCMGRCCTKMTSAARMRWGASSRYGTGRAYGSGGCGSTSYTSRTSCCYGTTTGACCSKYMTGCACGCGCGCCGTTGGCGGGCTGGCCCATTACTTCGAACAGGAAGGACTCAGCACCACCCAGATCAGCCTGATTTATCTGCATACCGCAGCCATCAAGCCGCCTCGGGCGCTCTGGGTTCCCTTCGAGCTTGGTAGGCCCCTGGGACTGCCCAACGATACGGAGTTTCAGAAGCGAGTTTTACGAACCTGCCTGGGTTTGCTTAATGCCGACACGGGTCCCGTGCTGGAAGACTACCTGGAAGACATTCCTGTCGATGCCGCCGCCGTTGATTTTACCGGGATGTCCTGCCCCATCGACCTACCGTCTCTGCCATCAAACGATAGCAAGTTGACCCAGTCTTTGGTCCAAGAGATCGGACAGATCGCACCTTGGTACGAACTGGCGGTCAATGAACGCAGCCGCACAACTGTTGGAGTCAGSAAGCTCGATATCCTCGATGCGGGACGTTTCTTGATCGAATTCATCGAAGACCCTTCGTCTCCCAGTCCCCGTCCAGAATTTGAGATCGGACCGATGTTGAAATGCACCTGCGAAGATTTAAAGGCCTTTTATTCCGAAGCGGCGTCGGCGCAACCCGGCATGTCATCGAGCCTGGCRGTAGAGCACTGGCTGTGGAACGAAACTGTGCTGGGCAAGGTTCTTTGRAAGYTAAGRGAGGAACATCTGGATTCGCCGGATACGGCCACCAAGTTTCTAGCCCGGCGCAATTTGGTTCCTGACCGTCAGATTCAATATAAAGGCGCACCGGTTTTCTGACTGGTCTAACTGCTTCAGAGTTGGGTATTCGAGCGAACAGGTTCCAGACCCAATCGTTTGTTGAAGCTCTACTACCTTTTAAGAGGACATCAGCCGCATCAAAAAATCCAAGTCACAATGGCAGTCGCGGTCCGGGGGAAGAACRAGAAAAGTAAAGGTATCGATCCGAGAACGATGATCAACACAAACAAAATGAAYAWGAAAGGCTTTTGGATCAGGAACTCCATCGCCTCMGACRACATACCTCCGGATCTACGGAGGGGGAGTTCGACGTTGCCACATGAAGGACAACGCCATATGGCAGCGTTGTACAGCATTTCAGTACGACAGGTTGTACAAAGCTTGGACGTACTCACGCTATGAGGTTACTGAGACTTGGGAGCCAGATGAGCAACACCAGCCGCGCTGCCCAGCAACGCGACGCCCACGCCAATCATGAAGCCTCCGGCTGTCACGGCTATCACAGCGCTTATGCCGAGCAASGCCGTCATAACCCGGATGATCTRGGTCTATTCCATCCGGGATTTCCCAGATGGAACTCGCTTTCTTGGGAAAAGTGTTCTCTGGGATGGAGCGAACTATATTCCTGCTTCCCCGGAACGTCAATTGATCCCACTTCACCAAAATTCCTGCTCTCGTAASGGAACTGCCACACTGATTGGCGCAAAAAGGCTAACCCGAACCTGGGGCAGGAACTGGACTGCGAAGGATGGGCTGAAATGGCCGGCGGGAGTCCACAATCGTTGACTCGGGGTGGCGACGGTGMCAACTAATAGGAGCCTTACAACCCGGCGTAATCCGCGGGGCCGGTTTAAGAGTGTCGAGCAGAAAGTCGGGCAGAATNACCCTCGGACGGGTGCCCCTCATCCGAAGGGCCAGAACCCGGATGGGACCGAAGCGATTCTACTCGATGCAGAACTTAACCCTGGACAATCAGGGCGATGCCGCTCAACACAAGCAGGGTCTCGACGCCTATTAGAAACCATCGGTCGGACACCTTGCCGGAAATCCGTTTCCCCACTACTGAGCCTGCAAAGGCCATCACTCCCATGGCGGCGGCTATATATAGGACTTGAGTCCCCAGCAAAGCGTTACTAGCAAATACGGGAATCTTGGGTAGCTGGGTGAGCAGTACGCCAGCGGCGGTAGTACCCACAAACGCAGCGCCGGTCAGCCCATAGGCAAGGTGAAATGGCGCAGCGAGCGGCCCAGGCGTTCCCAGGTAACCGGACGCTAGACCGTTCGCACCTCCGACCAGAACAAAGCTTCGCAGCTTTATACTCCTGCCTCTGCCCCATTGGGTGTGCCGTTGGGCCACYAGCACAAGTAACAGCAATCCCAGAAGTCTAGTAAATATCGGCGCCGGCGTGACGACGAACAAGTAACTCGCAAGAGCCGAGATTGGTATTGAACCCAGMGCCGACCATTTCAACACAGGCCAAGATATTTCCTTCCAGTTCAGTCCYGTWCGAGAAGCTGMCCCGACAAGCTGYACTAAGGTGATGATTGGYACAGCYTCYCTTGGGCCGAGCATCCACACCAGCACCGGCAGAGCGATCACGCCGCTACCGAATCCGGCGAGGCCTGCGACTGTAAATGCCAGTAGAGAAATGCCAGCCAAGATTGCGATTGTCACCGGGTCGGGCATCATCTACTCCTTGAACCGRAKCGGCCATCGTGATGCTGGGCRTAGGGCTTATCGGCATGGGCGGTGCCGGCTACATGGGCATGGGGCCGATGGGTAGCCGACAGTAAATATCGGAATAGGTGGGAAATCCGTTTCCCTCTTACGGATGTCCTGGCGGGATTRTCCCGGCCCTGCCGGGTATGCGGCATCACCAACCTCTTTGATGCGGGTGCGTCCCGGCTCTACTATCGCGGGGAGGGGATCCATGAACGGTGGCAGCCCGCCTGAACAAGAGATTGACGTAAAAGATGGGTCACACTGCCTGATAGAGCTTGTGCGCGCCTTGGTTTGATGGGCGCAATCGTTTCTGCTTCTCTAAGGTTTTGATGGTGCTYAGTACCTCCGTYTCACCGTGCCTGCGAAACTTGCCAATTATCTTGCTCTGGGAGCGTGGCCTGTCACAAAAGTCCCAGATATCCTGGAAAAGCTGTTCCCGAAGGGAAGGCAAAGGTTTCAGAGGAACCACAATAGTGTGGCCWGGRTTGCCGTCCACTTTCTCTCCAGTCTGGAAATCAAGGYGGGACTCATTTCTCCSTAGGAATCCCCTCAGCCTGATWCTTAAAACGCCGCCAGYGCCGGTCGAACCGTATCCATGCACTACGTCTAGTCTGACGGCGTCCTTGCCAGCTTGGCGGACCGTTTGATTATAGAATTCGATGAATGAGGCCTCTGCTTCAGCCCAGGTCAGACCGTGGAGGTCCAGGATGCGTAGATTCGGTCCGTGCATGGTCATCTCAAAGAAGATAAGAGTGAAGGAACTATCTTTGTCCGTATACTAGCATGCGAGGCGTGTCCCGCAATCGTTTACTGGTGCCAAAGTTAATTACGAGGTTAACGGAACACCCAGTCAGCGCAGGCTTGGCTCGATGGGGACTCCGCAGTACGGCGAGTAGCAATTTCGGGCTGGTCTATTTAACGTCAGCAACACCGCCGCTCTGAACTCTAACTCGATTTCAATGGCTGCCAACATGGAGAACTGCTTTCCCCGGAAAGCTACGGCC
>NVSQ01000032.1 GCA_002401285.1 SAR202 cluster bacterium | reverse complement strand
ATAGTGACCGGCTCTGGCCGGGGAATCGGACGGGGCATCGCCATGCTGATGGCCGAACAAGGGGCGAAAGTAGTGGTGGTGGATCCGGGTGTCAACGTCGACGGCACCGGCGCCGACAACTCGTTCGCCGGTGCCGTGGTGTCCGAGATCAAGCAGGCCGGCGGCGAAGCCACGGCGTGTTTGGAGTCGGTTGTCACGATGGATGGCGGCGAGAGGATCGTCCAGACTGCGGTGGAAAATTACGGCAAGCTGGATATCGTCGTAACCTGCGCCGGGATCCTCCGGGACCGCATGGTCTTTAATATGAGCGAAGAAGAATGGGACGACGTGATCGCGGTCCACTTGAAGGGCACATTTTCCGTGGTCAAGCACGCCTGCATCCTCTACCGGCAGCAACGATCGGGAAGGATAATAACTTTCACGTCGGTGTCCGGTCTGTACGGAAACTCGGGCCAGGCCAATTACGGGGCGGCCAAGGACGGCATCGCCGGACTCACCCGTGTGCTGGCTCGGGACATGGGACGTTACGGCGTCACCTCCAACTCCATATCTCCCGGCGCCGCCACCCGCATGACCGGGACCGTGCCGGAAGAAGCCCGGAACCTACGGGCGGCTCGGGGTATCGGCGGGTCCGCCAGCTCGGCCCCGAGGCTGCGTGGTGAAGGCGAAGACATCGCTCCCATGGTTACTTGGTTGGCCTCCGATGAGGCGGCCCACGTCAACGGCCATRTTTTCCACGTMACCGAAGGCTTRGTMAGCCTGATGAACAACCCGGAGCCGGTAAGAACCATCCACAAAGAGAGCCGGTGGACGGTGGAAGAACTGGCCAAAGTTTTCCCGGCCACCATCGGAGTGGAGCTGTTCAACCCCGCTCCCGTCCAAGCGCCCAGTCAGTAGCCAGGAATGATTAGATGATTCACAGTTTCTCTGCTTCTTATGCCGGGCATGTGTTCGACGACAATCTGGGATTCGCCGGTACGGCGGCCAACGACCGGTGGTACTCCAACGATCAACTGGCCCAGGTCTTCGATTGGTCGGTGGACATCGCGCAGCATCTGGACCGGCTGGGCTATGACGAGTTCTGGCTGGCCGAGCATCACTTCCAGCCCGAAGGGTACGAATGCATCCCCAATCTTTTGATGCTCAGCCTATATCTGTCCAGTCAGACCGAACGGCTGAAGTTCGGTTGCGGGTTTAACATCGCCCCGATGTGGCATCCGTTGCGCTTGGCAGAAGACTTTGCCATGGCCGACATCCTGACCAAAGGCCGGGTCATCTTYGGTGTCGGCCGTGGGTACCACACTCGAGAGGTGGAAACCTTCGGCTCGCCCATGTTAGATGGAGACGCCAACCGGGACCTGTTTGAAGAGCAAGTTGAGGTCATACTGAAGGCGTTCCAGGAAGAGTCCTTCTCCTACGAGGGAAAGCACTATCAGATTCCCGCGAAGGTTCCCTACCGGGGCTACGATTTGGAGAAACTGAGCCTGGTGCCTCGGCCCGTGAACCAACCCGTAGAGATCTGGCAGCCCTTGGTTAGYGGAAACCCCAGGGGCGTCGACTTCATGGCCAAGATGGGCATCAAGCCCCTTATCTCCAACAACTCTGACTCCGTTCTAGCCGATCGGATGAAACTCTACCGGGATGCGGTCAAAGCCCATGGGCATGACAAGGAACTGGGAGAGGACGTGGCGATCGGGTACCGGTTCTTTATCGCCGACACTCAAGAGAAGGCKATGGAATTGGCTCGCCCCTATTATGAGGAGGCGATGAAATTCGCGGCTCCGTTGGGACTGACGCCCTTGACGCCGGAGCAGATCSGGGCGGTTGCCGACCCGGCCCACTCCCGTGGCGTGGAACTACCTTCTCTGGAGCAGGCGGTTGCCGGTCACGGCTGGCTATGCGGCCCMGCGGAAATGATTATCGAGCATCTMCAARGCGTTCAGGAGAARTTYCCKGGCGTGGAGCGGGTCAACCTGGGAGCGGTTATGGGAATGCCCCGGGAAGTTTTCAAGGACCAACTCACCAAATTCGCCGACCAGGTCATGCCCTCGTTCTCTAAAACGGCTAATGGCCGGTAACGTCGCTGCGCCAGCGGCCCCTTAGTCCAGGAGCGGCAGGCTGCCCCAAGTGATGGAGTCTGGATCAGAGGCGCCGCCATTCTCTTTAGCCAGTTCACGAATTTGCAGCAGGGTGGCGTTTACCTCCGGAGTTAGGAAAACCCAGTCGGGCTCTTCTGGGATCCAGTAAGGCGAGTTGATGCGCACCACCTGGTGCTGTTTGCCATTCAGGTAGATGCCGAATTTGGAAGCCTGTTGCATTTCCTTCTCCCGATTCTCAGTCCCGCTCCCGCATCGCGCCCCAAGGGTTTCCGGGCGATCGGGTCGGGCATTGGCTTGGTAAAGTTTTAACCCGTGACGGGTTCCCTTGCGTCTTCAGGGCCAGCTGCCCCCGGATCCACGGCCGACGGCAAACCGTAGACACCTTGGTATTTCTTCGGCAATAGGGCGGCGATTCGGGACATCATCATATCCGCCATACTCTGCAAAACCTCATGGCTGGGCCTGCCTTCGATCAATGGCAAGCTGAATGGTTGACCGATGTTCACTCCTATGCGGCATAAAGGTACGGCCATCCGCCAACTCGGGAAGTTTTCCGTCCCTACCAGACCCACGGGAAGAATGGTCGCTTGAGATTTCATAGCTATATAAGCGGCCCCGGGCAAGCCTTTTTGCATAGTATGATTGGGGCTGCGGGTACCTTCTGGGAAAAGCACTACCGTTTGGTCTTGGGCCAACAGCCGCAAGGTAAGCTTGATGATGTCCACCGCCCGGCCGGAGCGGTCGAAAGGGTGCACCCCAAACCGCGTTAGAATTGCCCGGCTAACGGGGTTACGGAACAACTCTTGCTTGGCGATGAAGTTTAACTGGCGGTTGATCGTCGCTACCAACACCGGCGGGTCGTTGATGGACAGATGGTTGGCGATCAGAATGACTGGACCGAACGGGGGGACACATTCCAGCCCGGTCACGTTGAGCTTGCCGAAGCCGCCAAAGCAGAACCGCCCCAGCATTTTACCCATGGGGTAGATCAGGCTCACGCTTTTCCCCCGCCGCATGATTCATTCACCCGTTGGACGATCAGATCCACTACYTGTTCTCCGGTCAGKCMGTCGGTGTYCAACACCCAGGCATCCTCGGCGGGAATCAGSGGTGAGTCGGCGCGTTTGGAATCCACCTCATCCCGAGTCTTCGTCTCGTCCAGTACCTGCTGGAGATCKGCTTCTCTTCCCTGAGCCAGAAATTCCCGCCAACGGCGCCGGGACCGCTCTTCTAAAGAGGCGGTGATAAAGATTTTCAAGTCGGCATCGGGCAATACGACGGTGCCGATGTCCCGCCCCACCATAACGATATTATTCTGTGAGGCTATGTCTCGTTGCTGTTGCACCAAAGCTCGCCTGACGGCCGAGACGCGGGAGACCAGCGAAACGTGGCGGTCTACTTCCGCTTCCCGGAGCTCCGGTCCAACGCTGACGCCGCCCACCAACACCTGATCGCTGTTCCAACCATCCAGGCGTATAGGGTTTTCGCCGGCCAAAGCCCCCAGCGCGGTCTCGTCATCCATGGATGTGGCATTCTTCAAGGCTAGCCAGGTGATAGCCCGGTACATRACGCCGGTGTCCAGGTATCGGARATTCAGCTGTTTRGCCARCTSACGGCCGGCCATCGTCTTGCCGGCAGCCACCGGGCCGTCAATGGCGATCACGCCTATGTTTCGCGCCAARATTTACCTCGTTAACGARCTGTATTTRGGATTATAGCATTGTCCCTGACCGTTCGATCGACGCCCGGTCAGCGGCAAGTTGCGGTGTAGATGTCGTGTTCCGCCGGCATGGGTGGAGCGAATCAGCGCGATCTGTATTGTATAATGTGCCCGGTATGAGCAGGAACGTTTCCTGGAAAATTTTTGGTCTAGCGGGTGTGTTCCTGCTCACATCGGTTATGTTTGTTCTGGCCGGGGTGTACGACTCATTTCCCGGGGACGAGCCAGTCCTAGTTCAGATCCAAGAGTTGCGGACAGGGTGGTTGGATACCACGGCCCTGGCGTTGGASACCATCGGCGGGCAACCTTTGGCCGTTGGATCGATTCTTGCCGTTGCGGCCGCGCTGATGCTGTTACGCCGGCCCGCCGACGCAGTGATCGTATTGTTGAGTCTGGCGCTGTTGTTTATCGGCCACGAGCTCAAGCAAGTAGTTGATCGGCCAAGGCCCGAATATGTGTTGCTTGGTCTGGAACCGGAGAGCCCAGGGTTCCCCAGCGGACACTCGATGTACGCCCTGATTTTCGGGGGACTTTTGATATATCTTGCCGGACAGGTCATACCCTCGCTTTTGCTCAAGCGATGGTTGCAATATTGCCTGGCCGCCTTGATACTGGCGATGGGGGCTTCCCGGGTATACCTGGGGGTCCATTGGCCCAGCGACGTGATAGGCGGATTTCTGTACGGCGGTTTGGCTCTAGCGGGGTTAATTGCCCTGCGCTATCTCTGGGCAGATTCTAACGTGGTGAGCTTCAGGCGGCGAATACTGCCGTGGTAATCTTAAACAGTCTTGTTATAGACTTACGGTAAGGGGGCACGCCGATGAACTGGGTTGACATTGCAATCCTGGTTGTCTGGGCGGGAACTGCGTCGTGGGGAGCTTCCATGGGGTTGCTCCAGATGGGGGTTCACCTCCTCGTAGTCGCTGTTGGTCTGGCTATTTCCAGCAGGATCGCCCCAACCGTGGGTGACCTGTTTAGCGTCGTGACCGACAATGAGAACGCCCAATCCGCCGCGGGTTTCATCGCGGTTTTCCTGATCCTGTTTATCGCCGGCGGAGTGGCGAGCTTTTGGCTTCGGATGGTCTTAGGAATCATCCCCTTCTTCGGGTCGTTCAACAAACTGGGCGGACTGATCGTTGGTATCCTCGTAGGGTTCCTGCTGCTGTCCGGCATTTTAACCGGGATACAGAAATTCCCCATAAAGGACGCCCAACAGACCATCGATGATTCTAAGTTGGGGTCCTTCCTGGCGGACAACTTCGACGTGATCACTCGGGGCATCGGACTGATACCGGGCAATTGGGACGACGAATTAGATAAGTTGGTTAATTAATAACTGCACATACTTCCTGACCGTACACACACGGCCGGGCGCTTGTGCTACCATATCCGAAAGCGAGGCGGCTGATTATCGTTCACGTTTAGGGCAGAATAGCCGAACAACGGAACCTAAACTAACCAGAGTAACGGGGAACTCGGTCTCAAATCACCGAAAGGACCGGTTCATGGAAGGGCTATCGAATCAAAATACGGATGGCCTTGATGCTCCCCTGTCCGGGGTTCAACTACTACACGCCCCGGTGCTGGTCCTTAACCTCAACTACGTGCCTCTCAACATCTGCACCGTCCGGCGCGCCGTGATCTTGGTGGGCAAAAGCAAAGCGGAGCTGCTGGAAAACCACCGTGGCCAACTCAGGACTGTTTCCAGCCTGGTGGACGTCCCTTCAGTGATCCGCTTGGACTACATGGTAAAAAAGCCCTCCCTGCCGCGAAAGTTGTCCAAGAAAGAGGTCTTTCTGCGTGACCGCTTTACCTGCCAATACTGCGGCAAGAAAGCCCAGGACTTGACTCTGGATCACGTTGTGCCCCGCCGCCAACACGGCAGTCATACCTGGGAGAACGTGGTCGCTGCGTGTAACCGGTGCAACCTGCGTAAGGCAGGGCGGACGCCGGAAGAGGCCAACATGCTGCTGAAAAAGGAACCTCGGGCCCCGGACCCCAATCCCTACCTCATCCTGCAAAACCGCACTCTTCTTGAGGAGTGGCTCCCCTACGTGCCCTGGTCAGCACGCGGGTAACTTTACCCAGCCACCCCATTCTTGTCCCTTTTCGGTGCGGACCACAACATAGATCTTGTTGATCACCACCCGGTCCCCGGTCCCCGCAACGATTATGGGGTCCGTTCCCGCCAACGGATACCTACCACCCTATTTATACCTGTTTATACCTGGACCCCGGCCACGGGTAGATTCAACATCATGACTTCTAAGGTAAGCCGGGCGCTGGCGTTGTGATCCAAGGCCTCCAGCGTATGGTGAATCTGTTTGACGAATGCGACTATTTGGATGGTGGTCAAGCCGTTTCGATGCGCTTCTAGCTCGGCGGACTTATCCGTGTGGTGAACGTAATCGCCGGCGCCTTCCTTGATCAACAATAGGTCCCGCCACCAGCGCAGCCACAGAAACAGTACTTGYCTGACAGCATCCCGGTCGCGACTGAACATAGTGGCCAGTTCGYTGGCGTAGCTGAATCGTATGTCCAGTCCCGACTGGCAGATCTCCAACATACGCTGCAGATCGGATTCCCGGTCTTGCAGGACTTGGTCTTCCTTCAAAACGCCGAAGACCCAACCGTAGCAACCYCGGGMAAGGCGGGCCAGGTTTTCCGCCGTTGCCGCGTCCACGCCGTGCTCCGCTACCAGCCTTTCCACCATTTCCTCTTTCGGCGCGGGCAGGAGCGTCAAACGGCGGCACCGGGAGCGGATCGTGGACAACAGGTAATCATCATCGGTGGTTAGTAACAATATCGTGACTTGGTCYGGGGGCTCTTCCAAAGTCTTTAACAGAGCGTTGGCGGCAGGTTCGCTCATCGATTCGGCGCCGTCGAAGATGACAACGCTGCACCGGCCTTCGTAAGGGTTCAGATAGACCTGCCGGAGCACGTCTTTAACGTCGTCGATCCCGATGACGGTACGGGTAGGCCCGCCCTCTTCGCTTGGGCCAATACCCACGACGCGCACGTCCGCGTGCTGCCCRAGGCCGATCCGGGTGCACTGCACGCAATCCCCACAGGGCTCCCCGGGACCCTCGAGACAATTAAGGGCTTGGGCGATGTTGATAGCGAGGGCCATCTTGCCGACGCGAGGTGGCCCCACCAGCAGGTAAGCGTGGGACAAGCGGCCTTCTCTGAGGCCTGCGTCCAATTGGGTCAAGATGTGAGATTGGCCGTAAATTTGCCACATNAGGAAGCTTTCAGCGGTCAGCTTTCAGGATTAYGGAAATTGGGAAGCCTCTCATATAACGTCGCATAGCATCATGTCTTGATAGCTCTCGCGGCGGCGGATGAGGCGGCTTTGGCCGTTGTTGACCAGTACCATGGGCGGACGGGGATTGAGGTTGTAGTTGCTGGCCATGGAAGGGCAATATGCTCCGGCGGCGGGKATGGCCAGRAYGTCGCCMGCSACCAACTCTGGCAGCATTACATCAGAGGCTARYAGGTCGCCGGACTCACAGTACTTTCCGGCTATGGTTACCCGTTCGGCCGGCTCACTATTGACCTTGCCGGCGGCAACCACCTCGTAGATCGCCTGGTAAAGGGCCGGGCGTATGTTGTCGCCCATGCCTCCGTCCACACTGACGTATTTGCGGACTCCGGGGATCTCTTTGATCGCTCCGATCTGGTACAGGGCAACCCCCGCCGGGCCGATGATTGACCGGCCTGGCTCGATTATCAACTCGGGTATGTCCATCCCCAGGTCCGCGCAGGTGGATGTCATCGTGGATACTATGGCCTCAGCGTAATCCCCTATCTCCGGTGGCGCATCGTCCCTGGTGTAAGCGATGGCGAAGCCGCCGCCGGGGCTGAATTCCTGAAGGTCTAGGCCCTCCTCCCGGAACTGGGCGGACCAACGCAACACGAGTTCGGTGGCAACCCGATAAGGCTCCAATTCGAAGATCGGCGACCCCAGATGGAAATGCAATCCCCGGAGATTAAGATTGGAGGCGTTTAGCGCTTGGCGCACGGCCTGGTCGGCGTGCCCGGTCTGTATCGAAAAACCGAACTTGGAGTCGAGTATGCCGGTGGTCGTGTGAACATGGGTGTGGGGGTCCACCCCCGGCGAAACTCTGATGATGATGTTCTGGACCTTGCCGGCGGCGGCGGCGGTACGGTCCAGCAGGTCGATTTCATAGAAGCTGTCCACCGCGACCGTTCCGATGCTGTTCGCCACGGCATATTCCAATTCATCGGGTGTCTTGTTGTTGCCGTGGAACGTTACCCGCTCCAGGGGAAATCCTGCCCTCTGAGCGATGGCCAACTCGCCCCCGGAGACCACGTCCAGTCCCAAACCCTCTTCTTCGAATATTTGAGCCAAGGCCGGATTGATGTAGGCTTTGCAGGCATAGTAGACCTGGGAATTCTCCCAGCGTTGCCGGAACTCTTGTACAAAGGAACGGCAACGCGCTCGCAGGGTTTGCTCGTCCAGAACGTAAACAGGAGTGCCGTACTGGGAGGCCAGGTCCAGGGCGTTGCATCCCCCAATGACTAACTGCCCTTGGGAATCGACGGTAGTGGTGTCGGGAAATACGGTTTTGGGGAACATCGTTTTGCCGCTCCGGTCTCTAATATTCTGCCTTGGGTTGCGAAGGGAAGGATTGACATGGTATCTAGTGGCATCATAGGGCCGGACACCGAGTCCGCGCAACCTTGAAATCCGTTGACGCCACGTTTGGGCGAGTATATACTCCGGTGACTCGAACCTGCGGGGTTTCCAACTAGCAGAGTTCCTCGTGGAAAGGGGCTAAATTCCGCCTCTATGGGGGTGTTATGGCAAAGATTCCGATACAAGTTACGGTTAATGGACAATCGCATCAAGCYGAAGTGGAACCGCGGATGCTGTTGGTTCACTTTCTGCGCGAGGAGTTGGGCCTCACCGGCACCAAGATCGGTTGCGATACCAGCCAGTGTGGCGCTTGCGTAGTCTCTATGAATGGGTCCACCGTCAAGTCCTGTACTTGCCTGGCGGTCCAGGCGGATGGGGCCGAGATCGCCACCATCGAGGGACTGGCCAACGGAAGCGAATTGCACCCGATGCAAGAAGCTTTCTGGGACAATCACGGCCTGCAGTGCGGCTACTGCACCGCCGGAATGATTATGACGGCCGTGGAAATGCTGGAGCGTAACCCGCATCCGTCTTCGGACGAGGTTAGAGCCGGATTGGAGGGCAATCTCTGCCGCTGCACCGGTTACCAAAACATCGTCAAGTCGATTCTAGCGGCCGCAGAAAAGATGGACGGTCACGCCCACAATGACGAAACTGGGGGGCACGCCCACCATGACCACTAGAATATTTGGCTCAGGTATTCGGCGCCGAGAAGACCCTAGGTTAATGACGGGGCAGGCCGATTATACCGACGACATCAGGCTGAGGGGAATGGTCCATGCGGCCATTTTGCGCAGTCCCCACGCTCACGCGAAAATCAACAGCATAGACACCAGCGCGGCCCGGAATGCCCCCGGAGTYTTGGCGGTGTACACCGGCGCCGACACYGATGGCGTGCTCAACCCCATACCATGCGCTTGGCTACCCCCTGACTCCGATATTAAAGCCGTGGACCATCCGGCGATGGCAGTGGATACCGTTCGCTACGTTGGCGACGCCGTGGCGGTCGTGGTGGCTGAAAGCCGCTATCAAGCGGAAGACGCTCTGGAGTTGATCAATGTCGACTACAGCGCCCTGCCCTCAGTGGTCAATCCTCAGGCAGCCATGGCGTCCGGGGCGCCACAACTWCACGAAGACGCCCCTAACAACCAGGCATTTCATTGGGTTGTTGCCGGAGGTGACGCTGACGCTGCCTTCGCGGCGGCGGCGGGAGATCCCCAAAACCACGTGGTGGTTAGCGAAAACATCGTTCAACAAAGGTTGATTCCAAACGCCATGGAGCCACGCTCCGCCGTCGCAAGCTGGCAATCGGCCATGGGTGAACTGACTCTTTGGAGCACCAGCCAGAACCCCCATATCGTCCGATTCCTGTGCTCGTTGGTTACCGGGATCGGAGAGCATAAGATTCGGGTGATTGCAGTGGATGTCGGCGGAGGATTCGGCAGTAAGGTCGCCATGTACGCTGATGAAATGCTGGCAACGTTCTGCACCATGCAGTTGGGCCGGCCGGTCAAATGGACCGCAACCCGCTCCGAAGGATACATGTCTACGATCCATGGACGGGACCACGTACAGCAAGTCGAAATGGCGGCGACTAAAGACGGCAAGATCACCGGACTACGAGCCACGGTCTACGCCGGCATGGGCGCCTACCTTTCCACCGCCGGCCCGGGTGTCCCCACCATATTGCACGGCCTGATGTATTCCGGCCCTTATGAGATTCCCAACGTCAAGGGCGACATATTCGGGGTTTTCACCAACACGACACCGGTTGATGCCTATCGCGGGGCCGGCCGGCCCGAAGCGACTTTCCTATTGGAGAGGATGATAGAGTTGCTGGCCGCCGAACTGGATATTGACCCTGTGGAAATGCGTCGCCGCAACCTGATTCAGCCGTTCGAGGACGGGCACGATGTAAGTACCGGTCTGACCTACGATAGCGGCAATTACCAGGGCACCTTGGACCTGGCATTGCAGCACGTAGATTACCCGGCATTGCGCAAGGAACAGACGGAACTCCGTAGCCAAGGCCAATACATGGGTATTGCCGTATCAACCTACTGTGAGATTTGCGGACTGGGCCCATCTCAGGTCGCCGGGGCCGTGGGCTTCGGCGGTGGCCTGTGGGAGAGCGCGATCGTCCGATTCTACGCGACCGGAAAAGTAAATGTTTTCGTGGGGACTTCGCCTCACGGGCAAGGTGAAGAAACTACATTCGCCCAGATCGTGTCGGATGAGCTGGGTGTTCCGGTGGAGGATATCGAGATAATCCACGGCGATACCGACATCACTCCCATGGGATGGGGCACCTACGGCAGCCGGACAACGGTGGTTGGCGGTGCCGCGGTGGTCCTCAGCGCCCGGAAGATCAAAGAAAAAGGCAAGGCGCTGGCGGCCCATCTATTGGAGGCCGCCGAAGAGGATATCGAGTACGAAGATGGCAAGTTCTTCGTTCGGGGGTCTCCCGACCAGAACAAAACTATTCAAGACATCGCTTTGATGGCCAACGTGGCCTGGAACATGCCCGAGGGGATGGAGCCGGGGCTKGARGCTACTACTTTTTACGACCCGCCCAACTTCAGCTACCCCTTCGGCGCCCACGTGGCGGTCGTGTCGGTTGACGCGGACAACGGCCACATCGTGTTGCAACGCTACGTCGCCGTCGACGACTGCGGTCCGCAGATCAACCCGGTCATAGTCGAAGGACAGGTACACGGTGGTGTGGTCCAGGGCGCAGGTCAGGCGCTATGGGAAGGCGTGGTCTACGACGATAACGGCCAGCTATTGACCGGGTCAATGTTGGACTATGCGCTGCCCAAGGCCCATCTGCTGCCGAACATAGAAGTTCTCTCCACCGTTACCCCTTCGCCGCACAATCCGCTGGGCGTCAAGGGCATCGGCGAAACAGGCAGCATTGCGTCGACGGTGACCATATACAACGCCGTGATCGACGCTCTCAAGCCGCTGGGAATCACCAAGTTGGAAATGCCGCTGAGCYCGCAAAGAGTGTGGCAGGCCATTCAGCAAGCKAAGGGGGCATAGGCATGTACGCTCCGGAATTTGAATACCACAGAGCCGCCACGGTGGCGGAGGCGATACAACTACTCAGCTCCAACGAGGATGCCAAGCTGATAGCGGGGGGGCATAGCCTGCTGCCACTGCTGAAACTTCGGCTGGCCAGGCCTTCCGTTCTGGTGGACATCGGCAGAATCTCCGAGCTAAAGGGGATCACCATCAGTGACGGTACCGTCCGTATCGGCGCGTTAACCACTCACTGGGAGATCTCCTCTTCCCACGATCTGGAGCACGCTTGCGGCATTATGGCGGAGGCGGCCGGCGGCATCGGGGATACGCAGGTGCGCAACCGGGGCACCATTGGGGGCAACGTGGTCCACGCCGACCCGGCATCCGACTGGCCCACGGTGCTCACCGCTCTGGGTGCCAAGTTTAATATACAAGGGGCCGGTGGCTCTACCCGCACGGTCGAGCCTGGAGACTTTTTTGTAGGTCCGCTAACCACGACGTTGGGGGAGCAAGAGGTGTTGACCTCCATCGAGGCCCCCACTCTGGGCCACCACCAACGGGCCGAGTACGCCAAAATGGCCCATCCCGCTTCTGGTTTCGCCGTTGTCGGCGCTGCCGTGGTCGTCACGGTGGAAGGGGATGTGTGCACCGCCGCCCGGATCGCCGTTGGCGGACTGGTACCGGTCCCGGTACGCATGACTTCGGTGGAAACCGCTCTGGTGGGCAAGGCGTTGAACCAAGAAAACATYGCCGAAGCTGCCAGCCATGCGAGCAATGACCTCCAAGGGGAGATTCTTGGCGACTTCTTCGCCTCCGCGGAGTACCGTAAGGCAATGGCCGAGGTGGAGATTCGACACGCTCTGTTCCACGCCACCGAGGTATCCCACCACTAGGACACGACCCGGTCTGGCAAAGGCGTATCTAACGCTGGGCTGCCTCCCAAGAGGCAGCCCAGCGGTTTGATGTCAGGGCACAAATCTGCCAGGCCACCCGGAAATCAGCCGATAGAGGTCACTAGAACGATTTGAAGATACTGTTGATAAATGACGATGGCATCAACGCCCCGGGTCTCTGGGCGGCTGCCGAAGTCCTACGAAAAGTTGGAGAACTGTTTGTGGTCGCTCCGGAACAAGAGCAAAGCGGGGTTGGGGCGTCCCTTACTCTGCATCATGCCGTGAAGGTTCGGAGCGTTCCAGCGGATCAGTTTCTCAAAGAAGATGTGTCCGGAACCTTCGGCGTCACCGCATTCGCGGCGGAAGGCACTCCTGGAGACTGCGCCATACTAGCTTTGGAGAAGTTGGTGGGTTCGGTTGATCTGGTGGTATCGGGGATCAACCGCGGCTCGAACTTGGGTTGGGACGTGATGGTGTCGGGCACCATCGGTGGGGCGGTGCAAGGATTTGTGCGAGGGTGCGCGACCATCGCCATATCCGTGGGTTCCGTCAGGGACCCCAAATTCGAGAGCCCGGCCTTTTTGCTGGAAATGGTGGCCCGGAGATTGAACGAGCAACCGCCCCCGTCCGATCTGTTCTTGAACATCAACGTCCCCAGCTTGCCGGTTGACCGTTTGACCGGGGTTCAGGTGACTCGTTTGGGCAACCGGTCATACGGAGAGTCGGTGCGCGAGGAAGGGACCGGAGATCAGAAACAGTACAAGATCGCCAGAGACCGCCCTATTAGCGGTGAGGCTCAACCCGGCACCGACATGTGGGCGCTAAAGAACAACCAAGTTTCCATCACGCCGCTGCACATCGGCTTGGGTAATACAGACCAGATACCCGAGGTGGAGAGTCTGCTGGAGGGTATTCCGGAGCAGTTGCTGAGCCAGAAGGATTGATGGAGATTCGCGAGACAGGCAATCAGTCGTTGGTAGTCCGTTCGTCATCGAGGGGAGGGACGTCAAATCAGGCCGGGCAACCTCCCTCTGTCATTCCGGCGAAGGCCGGAATCCAGAAAAGTCTCCGCCGCCAGGCAGTGTGCCTCTGTCGCCGGGTCGGGTGGATTCCCGCCTGCGCGGGAATGACGGGTGGGTATGGGCGGGAATGACGGGTGGTCCATTGCCTTTCTTCGCCATTCCGGCGATGGCCGGAATCCATGAAACACTCCCCCGGGATAACCTCTGGACCCCGGCSKMSGCCGGGGTYVVSRNGGNTTATGGTTACCGCTTAGGTGGAAACATTTCCTCGGGGAGCGTGCGGCGGCGGCGCCCGAATCTAACTGGCAGCTACGCCTTCGGGAACATGCGGATCGGTAACTCCGATCATGCAATCTCGGCTGACTAGCTTGGCCAACTCGGCCTCAGACAGGTTCTCCGTGCCGGCGGGCCGGCGGGGAAGGACCAGATAGCGCAGGTCCGCCGTGCTGTCTAGGACCTGTACTTCCACACTATCGGCTAATTCCAGGCCGAACTCGCGCATCACGCCCCTGGGGTCCACCACCGCCCGGGAACGGTAGGCAAAGCTCTTGTACCAATCGGGCGGCCGGCCCAGAAGTGCCCGGGGATAACAAGAGCACAGGGTGCATACAACCATATGGTGGACCTGCTCGGTATTCTCCACGACGGCCAGATGGGGTGTAGTATCGGGCAGGGAGTAGCCTATCTCTGTCAGGGCCGACCGGGGATCGGCCAACAACCGCGCTTTGAACTCTGGATCGGACCAGGCGTGGGCGACCACCTTGGCTCCGTCGGATGGCGATCTGGATTCCACCATGTTCATCATCTGGTCTACTTCGCTGGTCGAGCACACGCCTTTTTCMRSSMTYMSRSSWTSRATCGMYYRWSCAYRSCGRSCGYMGMSRMKWWSYKCSYSRCMMSRMTYRKKAYKRRSWYGKKYWCCGTCGTGGCCTTCGCTCATCATTAACTCCTAAACGCCAACTGGGTCTAGCCAATGTTCGTATATATCCACCAAGATTTTATCGCCGCTGGGGCCTCGGTAGCGGTCCCAAACTGAGTTCTGGGCAAACGAGACCCGGTAAAGGAGCTGCTCCGGCATTCCGTCGCCGCCATGACCAAGGGATTCGGGATTGCGGTAGCGGCCGCAGATAGCTACCACCACTCCGGTTTTGCCCTGGATGTACGTGGGTGTCCGATAGTGGTGACTTGGCGAGTCCACCCTCACCTTAACCTGATCGCCGGTTTGATATTTGTTTGATTGAGCCATCGGATGCTAATTCGCGCCTTGGTCTAGTTGGGTGACCTTGCGATCGATCTCATCGGAGGTGAGGTAGCCTTTCTCAACCATCAATAGTTCCAGGGCGGCGGTCCATCGTTCGTAGTAGCTGAGAGACCTATACAGGTCCGGGTCCAGGCTTTCCATGGACCGGCGCATCTCATCGGTTCTCCGGATACCCTTTTGTCCCAGAACTTGATGCAGGGCGTCCGCCCGCATCTCCCAGTCCATTTTCTGGTGGTCGGACTGATCGATAGGTTCGTCGTTGGGCTCGCCGCCCATGTCATGGGGTTTGGGCATTATCCACGCCTCCAATCAGCCTGTTTCACGACGCTTGAGGGAATTAAACTTGATAGACGGGTGGCTAACCCGGCAGCAGTCCCTCGCCAACGAATAGGACTTGGGCTTCCTCCAACGTTAGGTCAGATTCTGGAAGAATCAGGTCTGATTCGACAATCTCATCGATGGGCAGCGGGGAGCCCTTTTCCCGCACCAGGTCCAACATTTTCTTGAGCAGACGATCGTAACTGCTCCGGTCGGCGGCTTCCACCGCCTCCACCAGTTCATTATCGATCTCGTTTAACTCGTCTACAAAGGAGCCGGGCAGATTGAATTGGCCTTCGGTAGTTATACGTATGATCATGGTTCAGGCCCCCGGTAGTTGTTTCCGCTCTGCCGATGGCAGTGCGGACTTAAGGGCGGCAAGCTCATCTTCCACGCTCTGGGCTGAGGTGATAGCTTCCAGTTCTTTGCTGAGCGGGTCTTGTGACCCGGAGAAATCGTTCAGTACCCCAAGCTGGGACAGCTCGTCGATGGCCCCGGCACGGGAGCGCAGATTCGCCGTTTTGGTTTCGGCCCGCTCCACGGCCAGACTGATGTCGCCCATCTCCTCGGAGAGACCGGACAGAGCCGAGCCGATGCGAACTTGAGCTTGCGCGGCGGTATACTGGGCTTTAATAATCTCTTTCTTGGTGCGAAACGCCGTGACCTTGGCCTGCAGCCGCTGCTCGGCGGCCGTCAGTTTTTCCTGTTCCATCTCCATTCCGGCGATCTGCTCGTCAAGACCCTGGAGTTCGATCACCGCAACCTGTTTGCGTTGGAGGGCCAACCTCGCCAGATCTTCCCTTCCCGCTTCCATGGCCTGGCCGGCCTGCTCACTCAACCGGGTGACGTTTGCTTGGAGTGAGGTTGCCTGCTGCTGGATGCGGCGCTTGGCTGCCACCATTTCAACTACACCGCGCTTGACGCCGCGCAGCATCTCCAGTTGTTTCTCRTAGGCAAAGTCTAGGGTTTCGTTAGGGTTTTCCGCCGAGTCCAAGATGCGGTTCATCTTCGACTTGACGATGGTGGACATACGCGAAAGCATTCCCATTTCCGATCTCCTCTCTGATACAGACCTCTGGCCTGACGGATGCTAGTAAGTCTCTTGGCCCGGCCTCTATCGGTTTTTGCCGGTAATCATGCCGATCAGGCCCGCAATTAAGGCGACAGCGCCAGCGATCACCAGTAGCCAGCCCATCAGCTCCAGGAAACCCGAGATAAAGTCGGACTTTATTATAAGTCCGGTGACGATTAAAATGAGCCCAACGATTACCCAACTGCTCTTGCCGAACATCCCCATTAGCCGCTCCTTGACTCAACCGGGCTCGTTCTTGCCGATTCACCGTATATTCTACTATTAACCCCGGGGAATGTCCCCTATATAAGATGGCCCCTCATGTTATTTCTCCGAAAAACGAATCGCCAACCTTCGGCCATACACTTCGTCATTCCGACACCAGCCCTTCGGCGGAAGGGCGGAGAGGAATCTCGAGAAGGCGGTGGCCCCAGTCTCCTGACGCCGCCTTAACCCAGCACTTCCCGGATCCCCTGAATGACGTTGTCCTTGTCGGGCAGGCAGAACTGCTCCATGATGGGGCTGTAGGGGATGGGCACGTYGGGGGAGCAGACCCGCTTGGGCGGCGCTTTCARGGCGCGGAACGTGGCTGGGTCTTCGGTGATGAGCGCGCTGATCTCAGCGGCGGCACTACAAGTTAGGCACGCTTCGTCCACGATCACCACCCGGCCCGTCTTTTGAACCGAGGCACGCAGTGCCGGGACGTCCATCGGCACCAGAGTCCTGGGGTCCACCACTTCCACGTCGATACCCTGACCGGCCAGCTCCTCGGCGGCCGCCAGCGCGTGAGACACCATCTTGGATATGGCGATCACGGTGACATCGCGGCCCTGGCGTTTCACGTCGGCGACGCCGATGGGCACGGTGTACTCTTCATCGGGGATCTCTTGCTTGGTGGGCGAGGCGGCCAGTATCTGGTCCTCGAAGAAGACTACCGGGTTGTTGTCCCGGATGGCGCTCTTCATCAACCCCTTGGCATCGTAAGGAGTCGAGGGCATGATCAGTTTCAGCCCAGCCAGGTTCATGAACATAGGGTGGGGACTCTGGGAGTGCTGTGCCGCGGCGGAGCGGCCGCCGCCGGTGGAGGCCCGGAACACCAGGGGGAATGGCGCTTGCCCGCCGAACATGTAGTGAATCTTGGCCATCTGGTTCACTATCTGGTCCATGGCGGTGAAGGCGAAGGTCATCATGCCGGGGCTGATTATGGGGCGGAAACCRCTGCCCGCCGCGCCGATGCCCGCGCCCACGTAGGCTTCTTCCGAGATRGGGCAGGCCCGCACCCGYTCCTCTCCGAACTCGGGGATCAGCGCGGCCAAGGGKCCATGRTTGCCACATAGRTGGAAGACTTTGTCGTCCCGGCGCATCTCCTCGGTGAAAGCTTCCATCAAGGCTTCGACGTAGGTTACTTCTTTCATTCGTTCTGACTCCTATCAGGAGTTGGACCCGTTCTACGGGGCGAAGACGTCGGTTAACGCATCCTCGGGCTTCGGGAACGGACTCGCTTTGGCGAAGTCGATAGCTGCATCAACCGCCGCCGCGACCTCGCCGTCGATCTGTTTCAATGATTCCTCCGTGGCCACGCCTTGCTGCGTCAGGTGGCCGGCAAACGCCGCGATGGGGTCATGCTGATGGCCCAGGTCGATCTCTTCTTGCGGCCGTGGGTCCGGCGGGTCGTTGCGCTGCTCGGCGTGCAGACGCCAACGGTAGGTTTTGCACTCGACCAACGTGGGCCCYTCGCCGTTCCTCGCCCGCCGCACCGCCTGTTCAGCAGCTTCGTACACTGCCAAGACGTCGGCACCGTCCACGGTGACGCCGGGCATGTTRTAGCTAACCGACCGCACCGAAATATCCTCCACCGACTGGGTGGCCGCTGCGGAATTCCCCGAGGCCCACCGGTTGTTCTCACATACGTAAAGCACCGGTAGTTTCCAGATGGATGCCAGGTTCAGCGAGCCGTGGAAGGACCCTTCGTTGGATGCGCCGTCGCCGAAGAAGGATACGGCCACTCCGCCGCCGCCTTCCAACTTGGCCGCCAGGGCCGCGCCCGTGGCCAGGGGAAGTCCGGCTCCCACGATGCCGTTGGCGCCCAGCATTCCCACGCTAAAGTCGGCGATGTGCATGGAGCCGCCCTTGCCATGGCAGTAACCGTTGCTGCGTCCGAACAATTCGGCCATCATGAACTTGATGTCCGCGCCTTTGGCGATGGTGTGGCCGTGGCCCCGGTGGGTGCTGGTGATGCGATCTTCCCGGCGCAGGGCCGAACAAACCCCCACCGCCACCGCTTCCTGCCCGATGTAGGAGTGGACCGCCCCCGGGATGTTTCCGGCGTGAAGCTCATCGGCGGCCCGCCGGTCAAAGGTGCGGATGGTCACCATCGTCCGGTACATGTCCAACAGTTGATCCGGTTCCAAAGCCATGGCTTTTCCCCTCATACAGCCTGGGATCAGGTAGTCGTAGGGGGATTTTACTCCACAGTCTTTCGGACTGCTACAAAGAGTGTGGAGGTGAAAGAATGGGAGCGGACCTGGCGTCACCCGTAGCGTTAGGCCGCGTGATTGAGGAGAGCCGAATATCCGGGTCAATAAGATGTCGGTGCAACGCCTAAAAATGGAAACCGTCTAGGCCGCTTAGACAACTCGGCGGACATCCAACTTGCCCTTTAGTCCAACCGGACGTAAAATGGCGCAATACTGCCGAAGGGGGATYCATAGCTATGGCCGAAGTGCAACATCCATTGCGTGATATTAGAGTGCTTGACCTGGGACGGCACCAAGCCGGTCCAAGGTGTGCCCAAGTGTTGGCCCGCATGGGCGCCGAGGTGATYAAAGTAGAGCGCCTGGGCGGCGAAGAAACCCGCTACCACGGACCATGGGTCCGCAAGCAAAGCGCTTATTGGGTACAGTACAACACCGGCAAGAAGAGCCTCAGCATCGACATGCGCAAGGACGAAGCCAAGGAGATTCTGAAGGGACTGGTTAAAGTGTCCGACGTATTGGTTCAGAATTTCCGGCCCGGAACCATTGAAAATATGGGCTTTGGTTACGACGTTCTAAAAGAGTTGAACCCCCGGATGATCATGGTTAACGTCTCTGCCTTCGGCCAGTTCGGACCATATCGGGAAAACATCGGCTACGATCCCATAGGACAAACCATGTCAGGGATCACCATGGTTACCGGAGAGGAGGGCGACCCGCCCATCCTGACCGGGGTGCCAATCATCGACCGGATGACTGCCCTGCATGCGGCCATCGGAACCCTCACCGCATTGCACGAAAGGGAGTTGTCGGGAGAGGGGCAATCGATCGATGTCTGTCTAGCCGACACCGGCTACGGCATGACCGAGATCCCCATAACCGCTTATCACGGCACCAAAAATGCTCCCAAGCGCGGCCGTACCGGAGCTCCCCCTGGCGGGACCTACCCCTGCAAAGGAGGCCACGTCCTCCTGTCCGCCGGCGACCAGCACCACTGGCACCGGGTGTGTAACGCTTTGAGCAAGCCCGATTGGCTGGAGGACCCCCGGTTCACCACTCGCGACGCAAGGGCCACGAACCGGGACGCAGTGAACGACGCCATCAACGCGTTGCTGGCCGATATGACCATGGAAGAGGCCATCGACCACTTCCGTAGATACGACATCGTCGCCGCGCCGGTGAACGACATCCCCCACGCGGCGGAGGACCCGCACCCCTGGGAAAGGCGCACCATGGTGGAGGTGGACGACTTCCTGGCCGGCACCATCGCCGTGTCCGGAGATTACTGGCACTTCAGCCGCACACCAGTCGTCGTGGGGACCACTCCCAAAGTAGGCGAGCACAACAACGAGGTCCTGTCCGGCATCCTGGGCTACTCCGAAGAAGARATCGCYAAATTCGTCGACGACAGGGTCATCAGCGAAGAACACCACTACGACGAAGTACCTGGCTAGAGGAGCCGTCAGCGATCAGCTATCAGCCGTCAGAAACGGGCTCCTGATAGCTGATCGCTGGAAGCTGATAGCTCGCTAATACGTCAACATCATCCGCTGGATCTCTTCCGGGTCCTTGGTCTTGGTTAGGGCCAGCATCAGCAATATCCGCGTCTTCTTCGGCGACAGGTTGTCGGCGACGATATAACCGTCTTCGTCGTACCGCCTGGTGCGCACCACTCTTCCATTGCCGGTTTGGGTGGCTATCACCACGGGGATGCCGCTTTGCGTGGCTGTTTTCAGCGCCGCCATCATTTTGGAAGGCGAGCCGCCGCTGCCCAAGCCACCGGCGACGATGCCCGCCACCCCGGCCTCGACCAAGGCTCTGACCAATAGACCGTCGGCGCCGGCGTAGGCGTAGGCGATGTCCACCCTGGGCAGGGTGTGCACCGAATCAATGTCGAACTCGGCGTCTTGGGTGTGGGATTTGGTAGTGGTGCGGTAGAATACCGCCTGCTCGTCTGAATCGGCGTAACCCAAGCACCCCAACTCGTTGGACCGGAAAGTCTCCAACCGGTAGCTGTTCGTTTTAGTAACATCCCTCGCCGCTTGAATCTCGTTGTTCAGAACGGTGAGCACGCCATGCCCCGCCGATTGGGGCGCTGCCGCCACCCGGATGCAGTCGATCAGGTTGACGTCGGTATCGGTGCCCAGGCCGGTGGGCGGCCGCATCGCCCCGGTGACCACCACCGGTTTGCGGCTTTTGACCGTCAGATTAAGGAAATAACTCGTCTCTTCCAGCGTGGCGGTTCCGTGGGTGACGGCCACGCCCGCTGCTTCCGGGTCATCCCGAAAGATCTGATTGATCCGTTGGGCCAGTCCCACCCAATGATCCGGACCCACATCGGTGCTCCCCACGTTCATGTACTGCTCGCATCGCACGTCGGCGAAATCGTTGATCTCCGGGACCCGGTCCAGCAATTCCTGTATCGTTAAATGTATTCCGTCGTAGCTGTAGTTGATGTAGTCGGTGCGGGAAGAGCCTACAAAAGAGATGCTGCCCCCGGTCCCAATGACGTAGACTCGTGGTTTGGTGGCGGTTGCCATGMRATRSYYSCKGWRYMRGTHSYWKWYYSAYSGYTWRKKATWYGCCGATGGTTATCGAYGGGCCGCAGGCCATTCCCCACGGTTAACAACAGTGGAGGATAGGCAACAAATTCTTCCCGATTTATGGGGATTATGGTATGCTCCRATYGACCCAGTGTACCTGATACAAAGAGCCGCCGTTACCAGGAAAAATAGAGTCCGCAGCGTCGAGCTGGAAAGGAGGTGAACCTTGTGTTTGCCCTTTGGACGCTCAGARTGGTGGGCGCCGGAGSATTTGCGGTCCTTGGCTGGAGGCTTGGGGGGATTGTATCGGAATTTTCCTCGGGTAGAGAGCAATTTATTCCGTGGGGGTTGGCGCTAACCCTGGCGGGGCTACCCGTTGGAGCGCTGGTTGCGCCTTACTTGACGATTAAACCGTGGCGCAWWTGCGCCGAATACATCAGTTCTATTCCCGGTTCTACCCTAGTTGCCGGCATCATAGGTCTGTTGGTGGGATTGGTCATCGCCTCTCTCATCTCCATCCCACTGTACTCGTTAGACGGATGGTTGGGCTGGGGTGTACCGGTGATGGTCAGCCTGTTCCTAGGGCTATTTGGAATGTGGCTGGGTGTCCACCGCAGTAGAGACATGTCGGCCATTTTCCCCAGACTGGAAAGCCCCAACGGCGTCGGGAAAGTCTACCGGAATGGCAGTATCCTGGTCGATACCAGCGCTATCATCGACGGCCGCATCGCCGACCTAAGTATCACCGGGTTTCTGGAAGGCAGCTTAGTGGTGCCCAGGTTTGTGCTGGACGAGCTGAGGCACATCGCCGACTCCAGTGACTCGTTGCGCCGGGCCCGTGGCCGCCGGGGGCTGGAGGTGCTGGGCCGCCTGCGCAAGGACGACACTGTTCCCATGGAAGTCTTGGACGTGGGGGTTGGCGTTGGGGAAGAGGTGGATGCCCAATTGGTAAAACTGGCCAAGGGAATGAACTCGCCGATACTCACCACCGACTACAATCTGAACCGGGTAGCGGAGCTACAGGGCGTCCAGGTGCTCAACGTCAACGAGTTGGCCAACGCCCTCAAGTCCATCGTGCTGCCCGGTGAGGAACTCCGGGTTAACATCGTCCAGGAAGGGAAGGAAGCGGGCCAAGGGGTGGCATATCTGGACGACGGGACCATGGTTGTCGTGGAAGGCGGACGCCGCTACCTGAACGCGTTTCATGAAGTGGTGGTAACCAGGGTGCTGCAGACCGCCGCCGGCAGAATCATCTTCGCCCAACCCAGGGGCTAGCCGGTCATGGTTGGAGCCTCTACTCCCGGCTTCAGTGTGGGAGCGGTGGTGGTGGCCGCCGGCAAAAGCGCCCGGATGGCCGGTGTGGATAAGATCTTCGCTCCTGTCCTAGGCCGGCCCCTGCTCAGCTTCGCCCTGGACCAGCTTGAGGCGTTTCCACTGGTAACCGAGATCGTGTTGGTAATTGATTCCGGATCGCTGCGCCAGGGGCGRGTCTTGATCGATGCCGCCGGTTACCGCAAGGTGACCCATGTTTGCCCGGGTGGAGAACGACGCCAGGACTCGGTACGCTCCGGCTTAGACTCTTTAAAGCCCTGCGACTGGGTTATCGTTCATGACGGCGCCCGTCCTTGCCTGGACGTGCCCATGCTGGAGCGGGGACTTGCTGCCGCCCAAGAAGCGGGCGCGGCCGTCGCCGGAGTTCCGGTAACCGACACCATCAAGGTGGTATCCAGCCAGGGAATCGTGCTGGATACGCCGGACCGCCGGTCTATATGGGCGGCTCAAACACCTCAGATTTTCCGCTATGATCTTCTGCGTGGCGCCCATGATCAGTGCGCTCAAGACGTTACCGACGACGCCATGATGGTGGAAAGTCTGGGTCACCCGGTGAAGATGTTCYTRGGTTCCTACGACAACCTKAAAGTGACTACGCCGGAGGATCTCATCCTGGCCGAATCTTTYCTCAAGTCCCGGGTATCGGAGGGGCGGTAACGTTGTTGGACCGGACTCTTGGCCAACGCCGAAATGAAAGATGTCCTGCCTGAACCCGCATGACATTCCGAACGTAGCGTGGAATGTCATCGGTCCAAGACAAATAGACTGAATAATAACGTCACGGAAATAAAATGGACTTTCGCGTCGGCATAGGATTTGATAGCCACCCGTTGGTAGCGGGCCGCGGCTTGGTGTTGGGAGGCGTGTCCGTTCCTCACCACTCMGGGTTGTCCGGCCACAGCGACGGCGACGTTTTGGTTCACGCCATCATGGACGCTTTGCTGGGGGCTGCGGCGTTGGGAGACAAGGGGGTGCATTTCCCTTCCAGCGACCCTCAATACAAGGACATCTCTAGCTTGATTCTGCTGTCCACCGCGGGTGATCTGGTGAAGGCAGCCGGTTGGCGCATCTCCAACGTGGATGCTACAATATTGGCGCAAAATCCGAGGCTAGCGCCCTTTGTTGAAACTATGAGAGARCAGGCCGGTAATGCCTTGTCGATACCGGCGGCAAGGATCGGAATCAAAGTCACCACCACCGATTWTCTCGGCTTTGTCGGCCGGGAAGAAGGTATCGCAGCCTGCGCCGTGGCGTCACTGGTAAATGAGGCATGAAGTTATATAACACTCTGACCGGGGAAGTTGAAGAGTTTGTTCCTTCCGATGGACAGAGCGTCAAGATGTACATCTGCGGCGTCACGCCCTATTCGTCCACCCACGTGGGCCACGCCCTTAGCTATGTAGCCTTCGACGTCCTCAGGCGATACCTGGAGCATCTGGGTTATACGGTGCGCCACGTTCAGAACTTCACCGACGTGGACGACAAGATYATCCAGAAGGCTCAGGAAGAAGGCATAACGCCCCAGGAGCTGGTGGACCGGTACGTCGACGACTTTTTCCGTTGCATGGACGCCCTCAACGTCCAGCGGGCCCACGTCTATCCCATGGCGACCAAAGAGATGTCTCCAATCATCGAGACGATCCAGACCTTGGTGGACAAGGACTACGCCTATCCGGCCGGCGGCGACGTCTTCTTCAGAGTCACAAAGAGCAATGACTACGGAAAGCTGAGCCATCGCACCTTGGACGGGATGCAGGCCGGCGCCAGGGTCGAGGTGGACGAGAATAAAGAGCATCCCATGGATTTTGTCCTCTGGAAGGGCGCAAAGCCCGGAGAGCCGTCCTGGGAAAGCCCCTGGGGGCCCGGCCGCCCTGGCTGGCACATAGAATGTACCAGCATGGCGATGACCTACTTGGGTGAGACCCTAGACATCCATGGCGGCGGTCAAGACCTRATCTTCCCGCATCACGAGAACGAGATCGCCCAGAGCGAAGCTTCCACCGATACCACGCCCTTCTCTCGATACTGGGTGCACAACGGCCTGCTCCAACTTGGCGAAGATAAGATGAGCAAGTCGCTGGGCAACCTGGTTTCAGTGGACCAAGCGCTGGAGAAGTATAGCGCTGACTCCTTGCGGTTGTACTTCCTCAGCTCCCACTACCGCAGCCCCCTGAGTTACAGCGACGAGGGCTGTGCCGCGATGGAGCGTAGCGCCGGCCGGCTTCGCCATGCCCTGGCACGGGAGACCGGGGGCAAAAAGGGTGACCCGCTGGATACCGGCCCTTAYCAGGAACGGTTCCTRGCGGCCATGGACGACGATCTGAATACCCCCAGGGCTCTGGCCGTTCTGTTCGACCTGGCAAGAGACTTGAACCGAACCGGAGACGAGGGTAAGGACGTACGTGCTGCCCAATACAGCCTGCGCCGATTGGGCGGGATCCTGGGACTGACATTCCAAGAACCGGCCTCCGGTGGGCAAGAACAGTTGGCGGCCAAGCCCTTCATCGAGTTGTTGCTAGCCATCCGTACCGAACTGCGCAATGCCAAGCAATACGAGATGGCGGACCAGATACGAGAAGGCTTAGACCAGCAGGATGTGATACTGGAGGACACCGCTCAAGGCACCCAGTGGCAGTATCATCCCGGGGCATGAACTTTCCAGGGAACCGATGCCTGGTTCGCCGCCCGGCGCATCTGACTTTGGGAAACGGAAAAGCGGCCTTGAACTGCTACCGTTGTCCCCCTCGTCAATAACTTGATCAGCCCCCATACGTCCCATACTTCCGTCACGTTTGGTTGAGATTGGGAGAAGCATGCTGGACAGCGCCACAATCCATCCCCTAACGCAGATCGTTGGCAGTGAGAACGTGCTGACCGGCGAATAYGATTTGGACCGGTACTCAGCCGATGCCCTCAATCCGTTTCGGGCATATGGCGCCGAGGACGCCTTCGACCGGTTGGCCGACGCCGTGGTGCGTCCGGAATCCACGGAACAGGTAGCCGGCATCGTGTCTCTGGCGGCTGATCAGGGGATCACCTTGATCCCATACGGCGGCGGCACTGGGGTAATGGGCGGCACCGTGCCCGTTCGTGGCGGCGTGATAGTCGATCTGTCTAGAATGAATCGGATATTGGAGATCAATGCCCGGAACCTGACCGCAACTGTTGAAGGCGGCGTGGTGCTTGGGGACCTGGAAGATGATCTGGCCGAACAAGGCCTGATGCCAGGCCATGACCCTTATAGCGTGCCCATAGCGACCGTTGCTGGGGCCATCTCAACCAATGGCGTGGGTTACCGGGCGGCGGCCTACGGCCCCATGGGAAACCAAGTGGTGGCCTTGGAAGTGGTGCTGCCCGACGGCCGAATCGTGGCTACCAAAGCCGTGCCCAAATACTCCTCCGGGCCGAATCTGAACCACCTGTTTATCGGCAGTGAGGGAGTATTCGGCATCATTACCAAGGCGACGATCCGGGTCTTCCGGTTGCCTGAAATCCAGGTTTTCACCACCGCGTCCTTCGATACTTTCGACCAGGGGTTTGACGCGGCCGTTGAGTTGACCGCGTTGGGGATACGTCCTAGCCTGCTGGACCTGACCGAAGACGAAGCCGGTATCCGTTTGCACCTACTATTTGAAGGGTACCGTGAGGGGGTGGCCGCCGACGAGCAACGAGCCAAGCAGATATGTGTTCAAACTGGGGGGCAGGACATCGGCCCAGGCCCTACCATGGAATATTGGCGAGACCGGCGGCAATCAGCGGTGCGATATAAGGCCGAGGCATTGGGCCGGCCGCGCAAGSTCCGATGGAACCGCTGGGGAGGTAGGAACTTTGATTACCTGCACATGGCGTTGCCGGTATCAAAGGTCCTRGACTACCGGAAGCGCTGCGACCTSATMATGGCGGGCACCGGARTCAAGGTCGCGGAATACTCCTTGTGGAGCCGCCCCGAGCTTTTCTCGATGATGTTACGGCCCGATGCCGGCAGTGAAGTTAGATTCCGAGCCAATCTGGCGGAGGTAGTTGAGCAGGTGCTAACTCTGGCCCAAGATATGGGTGGAATCATGGAGTATTGCCACGGTGTTGGGGTTAAGCTGAACCACCTTTTGGCCCGGGAGTTGGGCGTCAGCCATGATGTTATCCGAGATCTGAAACAGACCCTGGACCCGGCCAATATCATGAACCCTGGCAAGCTGGGCCTCTAAACAGACGCATCTGAACAAGATCCGCTCGGCGGAGCGAGCACTCTGTCGAGAAAGAAGCGCCTGTTGTCATTGCTCCGAAAATAGAATTGCCACCCTTCGGCCGCACCCTTGTCATTCCGGCACCAGCCCTTCCGCTGAAGGGCGGCGGGGAACCTCACGTGANGGGCCAACCCCACCTCAGAGTTTTGGTCCCTCCGCTCTAAAGAATCACAGGGTATAACAACCCTCCCACGCTAGCCGTATTTCGCCCCACCAGATCGCCATTGAAAGCCCGGGACTCTCTCGCCGAATACCTCATCAATATTACCGATATTGTATATCGTATATTATCTGTAKACATGATAATCATAAGAGAGTATCATAAATTCAAATGGTGACACGCTCTCAGTATCGCCCTGGACCATATCAAGCCCCCGACGGTATTCCCAACGAGTCAACCATAAATTCTAACCACCTATATGGAGGAAAAATGGTTACACTAACAACCCCCAACCGTCGGAATACCGAAGCTCCCGTCGTCGACCTCGAATCCGGTGTCATGTCCCCCGCAGTGGTCGCGGACCTGCTTATCGCCAAGGAAATGATTGGCAGTTTCGTCCCCACCAAAGAGGAAAATTTACTGGTAAAAATGCTCAGAAGCGCCGTGGCTTTCTACGATTCCCTGTCTGGACCTGCTATGACCCAGCGGGAACGCAATCGCCGGGAAATCGCGGAGGTTCTGCCTGTAAGTCGCTGGGACCGGATCCYCGTCTAAGYCCCTCGATCCTGCAAATTGCGGGACGCGAGTTCGTCCCGCAAGAGTGATAATCGGTGCCACAATAACCCCTTATTCCGTTCAACCCGAACAGAGTAAGGGGTTAGTTTTTGGAAAGAGACTTCTCAAGCCAGAGACTTAGGCCGAGATCTGGAATCGCGCTTACACAGGACGTACTCGGTGGGGCCGTTCTCAGAACGGCAGTTCCTGGCCCAGGCCCTGTTCCTTGGCTTTTCGGTAGACCAGTTGAGCGGCCGCGATGTCTTCCAGGGCGATTCCCATGGACTCGAACAGGGTCAAGGACTGGTCGGAGGGGCGGCCCGGCACCCTGCCGGATACAACGTCCCGTAGCTCGTGGACCATGTCCCAACGGAAGGAACCCCTGGCTTCAGGCCACATCAGGTCCCCGCATTCGATCTTCGCTTGCTCCAAGTCGTCCACCACGATCAAATCGGCTCGGGTGACCGTCCCTTCGTCGATCTCCCGCCTYATCCAGTGATTGCCCCCGGCGGCGTTTATATGGACGCCGGGGGCCAGCCAATCGGCCTCCAGCACCGGGTCTCGAGAGCTGGTGATGACSACCACGATATCCGCGCCSTCYACGCAGGCCTGAGCGCTTTCGGCCGGGACAACTTCCACGTTCAACCTTTCGCTGCTTTGCCGCGCGAATTCTTSCCGGCGGTCTTCCCGGCGGCTGAAGACTTGAACCCGGCTGATGTCTCGCACCTCGGCAACTGCCGCCAGTTGAGTCCTRGCTTGGCCGCCGGTGCCGATCACCGCCACCGTGGATGCTCCCTGCTTGGCCATGTAACGGGTGGCCAGGCCGGAAGCCGCCCCGGTGCGGATCTGTCCCATCCTCCCCGCTTCCATGCATGCCAAGAGCGCCCCYGACTCGTAGTCATAGAGCATTACGAGCATCTTGGCGCCGCCGGGGCCGCTGAAGGATGGATAGGCTTTGTAGCCGAACACGTTGTGTCCCSCGTCGGCGGCCGCCATAAAGTGGAAAAATCCGCCAGGCATCCGCATTCTGGACCTGGGTTTTAGCTCGGTCTGGCCTTTTCCGGCATGGGAGAATGCTTCATCCAACACGTCGATGCATTCGTCCATGGGCAATAGATCGGCAACCTCTCTCTCGTTTAGGAACAGGGCCATCCTTTCCTCCTGATTCSCGGTTGGTTTTTCGTGTCTAGCGCCCAAGTATAGCATCCGGCTTAACCCTGGAAATATCCAGGCCGTTTGGTTACAATTGCCCAACTCACTTCCGGAACTCAGTCCCGCAACTCACTCCAAGGAGCAATAGGGTGGTTATTCTCAGGCCACGGGTGTTCGTTACCCGCCGATTTTTCCCGGAAGCCCTTGAGGTCCTAACCGACGCGGCTGACACGGAGGTGTGGCCCGACGATGAGCCGCCCACGACAGAACAGCTTCTGGRAAAAGTCGTCGAGGCCGACGGGATCTTAACAAACATCATGGACCGCATAGATGCCGATGTGTTTCAAGCGGCCCATCGGCTAAAGGTGGTTAGTCAACTCGGTGTTGGGGTGGACAACATCGATGTGGCCGAGGCCACCCGACGGGGCGTGTTGGTTGGCAACACCCCAGGGGTATTGGCCAAAGCAACGGCGGACATCGCGTTCGGGCTGCTGATGTCCGCGGCTCGCCGTATCAGCGAGGGCGACCGTTGGCTGAGGGCAGGCAATTGGAAGATGCAATACCATCCCATGGTGTGGCTGGGAGCCGAAGTCCACGGCGCAACGCTGGGCATCGTCGGTATGGGCCAGATCGGGGTGGAGATGGCCAAGCGGGCCCGCGGATTCGATATGCGTGTCATCTACTACTCTCGAACTCGCAAACCGGAACTGGAGTCGGAGTTGGGCATGGAGTATTTCGAGCCCTCGGACCTTTTGAGCACCGCTGATTTCGTGACTCTGCACATACCACTTACGCTGGAGACAAGGCATTTTATCGGCGAGCGGGAATTGCAACTGATGAAGCCGACAGCCATCTTGATCAACGCGGCTCGAGGGGCGGTGGTCGATTCCCAGGCTCTCTACACGGCGCTAAAGGAAGGGTGGATCAGCGGCGCTGCCCTGGATGTCACCGATCCGGAGCCGATACTACCCGACGACCCTCTGCTCTCGCTGGACAATCTGGTAATCACGCCCCACATCGGCAGCGCCTCCATCGATTCTCGACGAAGGACGTGTTTGTTGGCGGCAAGAAACGTGGTAGCGGGAATCCAAGGGAAAAGACTGGAGGCCTGCGCCAACCCCGAGGTTTATGCGGCCAAAGGGATCTGATGGTTGCAATTTGTGATGGGATGGCGGAGAGGGCGGGATTCGAACCCGCGAGAAGCTTGAGGCCCCTACGCGATTTCCAGTCGCGCCCGTTCGGCCGCTCCGGCACCTCTCCGMGAGAGACGGCGTTAAACAGGGGAAGAACGTTCGCGCATTACTTTGGAAGTGGCCTGCTCTAGGCCGGTAGCGAAACGAGGMGCCCGCTGCGTTGCCMAGARCCATTATAGCTAATACGYSTTTTAGMTGTCYACTAAARGGCRAAGAAAARAACCTCGGTCGTCACGATGTCCCGACTTTTAATCGTGTGACTGGGTGCCCTATAATATAGCGTGGTTTTAAACACCCCATGACGTAATAAATGGCGGGGACGAAGCCGGCGTGCGGCCGGTTCAACGTTTGCCCCGCCGTCCCGGGACCTGGATGGGTTCCTGATTGCGCAAAATAGAGGAGGATTCATGGCCGACGCGGGTTTCGAGAAAGTAGCTGATCTAGGYGATCTGTCTCCGGGAGACATGATGGCGGTTGAAGTGGGAGGGGAGCAGGTCCTGCTGGCGAACGTGGATGGGACTATCTACGCGTGCGACGAGATCTGTTCTCATGCCTACGCCGCCCTTTCCGAGGGAGACTTGAACGGTGCTGAGATAGAGTGTCCGCTGCACGGTGCGAACTTCAATGTAACCACCGGAGAGTGTTTGACCCCTCCGGCGGAAGATAATCTTAAGGTGTACCCGGTGCAGATCGAAGGCCAGGACATTCTGGTAGGACCGCCTGGCAGCTAACGGCCTTTGGCCGGCATTCAGGCGGCCTGGGAACCCGTATCGCTTCCAACGGCCAAGTACATTGGCCTATCAGATGGTAGAAATCGAACAACCGGAACCTGTGGATAATCCCTGGCCTGGAATTCGGCCGTCAGCGGAATATCTGTTGGGGCGCCCACGAGAAGTTGTTTAACATCTGTACGCTGGAAAAAGGCCAATAGACGAACCACACCTTCCCCAAGACCAAGCCCTCGGGCACCGGCCCCCAGGAGCGCGAATCGTTGCTGCTGCGCCGGTTATCCCCCATCACGAAGTACTCTTTGGCTCTCAGGCGCGTGGGTTGCATGCTGGAATTACCCTTGCGGGTGATGTAGGGCTCTTCTTGATAGCTGTTGTTTACGAAGACTTTGCCATCTCGTATCTCGATGGTGTCTCCCGGCAGCCCGATCACCCGCTTCACAAAGTCCTTGCTGGTGTCCCTGGGGAAGTGGAATACGATGACCTCCCCCCGCTGGGGAGGATGAACTGCGAACCGGCGGTCGGGCCGGTCCACCTTCCAGAAGGGGACGATGCGGGACAGACGGACCATGTCCAACTGGAAATAGACCAGCTTGTTGACCATCAAGTACTGGCCGCCTTCCAGGGTTGGGTTCATGCTGGAGCCGTCGACCTTGAAGTTCCGGATGCTGGTCTGGATGACCATAAAAACGATCAAGGCCAGCACAACGGCTTCCAGTAATTCTCTTAAAACACGGTTCATCGGCGATGCTTATCCATCGTCGCGGGCGCCTGRATCATCCCCCTCCCACAAACATYCCCCCGCGCCGGCCCAGCCTGGCGCTTYTTTTTGCGACAAGGRGAATTATAACATTCGGGGGAAGGGNGGGTCGTACCCCGTTTGTCCCCCCAGCGCTMCTTCTGCTACAATCGGCGGCAGTTTAGCCGGGGATTGTCCGGCGGGTTGTTAGTGAAGGAGCCGTTTCATGGCGTGGCGATTTGAGTTGCTTAATAAGCCCTACGGTGGGATCACCGAGGGTCCGGTGTGGGATGGCGAGGCCCTTTACTTMACCCACATATCTAACCATCGGATCATGCGGTACGACCCCGGCTCCGGCGCCATCACCCAGGCTCGGGACGGCACCAACCACACCAACGGATTGTGCCACGACGCCCAGGGCCGTCTTTAYGGTTGCTGCTCYGGCGGCCGCTCCATCGTCCGGTTCGAGCCCGACGGTACAACGACAACCATCGCCGATCGGGTTGACGGCCAGAAGCTCAACACACCCAACGACCTGGCGACGGACCTGAAGGGGCGTATCTGGTTCACCAATCCATGGAACGCCGCCAACATCGACCCCAGCGAGGTAGAGGAACTTGATAACCGCTCGGTGCTCCGGGCCGACCCGCAAGCCGACGGCTCCTACACTGTTACCAGGGTGACCTTCGACACCACCATGCCCAACGGCATCCTGGTGTCCCAGGACCAGAAGACCCTTTACGTAGCGGAGAGCAACAGCGCCCGGATTGACCTCGACCGGGAGCTGCGAGCCTATCCCATCAACGATGATGGAAGTCTGGGTCCTTATACGGTGCTGCATACGTTCGGCAAGGACAAGAACGCGGTGCATCGGGGTATCGACGGGATGTGTTTTGATGTCGATGGCAACATCGTAGCCACCGCCGGCTGGCCTAATGGCGGTCCGGGGCCGATGATCTACGTATTTTCGCCATCGGGGCGGGTGCTGGAAACCCATCCAGTCCCAGCCAGCAATCCTACTAACTGCTGYTTCGGCGGCCCCGACCGGTCCACCCTATACGTGACTTCCACCGATGGACACTTCTTCAAGGCGGAAACGGACCGTGTTGGCTGGGCGATCTATCCGTAGCAATTTCCGCCGGCAGGTCCGGCATAGGACCGGCGAGGAAACGACATGAGTTTGGGCAACTTTGGCATCAACCGGCGGCAGATCCGACAGGGCGGCGGCCGCGGCAACGGGAACGACCATGTGGACGAGTTGTTCGGTTGCACCGAGCTGTTCATCTACCAGACGCCAAATGTCCGGAGAAAGGGCTACGACGGGCTGAAGTTGTACCTGGAAGCTCAAGAATGCGAGATTATTTTCACTGCCGACGCTCCCCCTGAGCTGAGCAAGTACGAGACCATGCGCATCACCCACAATAAAGCGGAAGCGATACCCCTCGCCGTTGTAAAGCGGGCTCACGCCTGGGCTCACTCGAGAAACTATCTTCACAGCTTCTTCAAACCAATGTACCGGTAAGCTTCGAGGGCATTTCCTTCAAGAACTCAATTCCAAATGTGGTTCGCCACGATAAATCTGGGTCACCACCAACGCAAGCAGCTTGTGATACCGTTCGTCCTGAGCCTGTCTAAGGACCATACACCGGGGCCAACGATTTTCGAGATAATCTCTAGTCARCGGTCTGGCCACGCAGYTCTATGGCGCAACAVCTAAATAGCCAGAGTTWYATATTGGCGGTCGACCAAGGCACCACCGGGTCGGCCGCGTTTATTTTCGACCATGACGGACGTGTGGTGGCAACTGCCGACCGGGAGATCACCCAGCACTATCCTGAACCAGGCTGGGTCAGCCACGACCCGGAGGAACTGTTCCAATCGACCCTGGCCGTCAGCCGCGAAGCGATGTCGCTGGCCGGCATTCAAGCAGATCAGGTAGCGGCCATGGGCATCACCAACCAGCGGGAAACCACTGTTGTGTGGGATAAGGCCAACGGTGTCCCGGTGGGGCAAGCCGTTGTCTGGCAATGCCGGCGCACTGCACCTCTATGCCAACAGATGAGCCTGGATGGGCTGGATCCCCTGGTCAGACAGAGGACAGGGCTGGTCATCGACCCTTACTTCTCTGGCACCAAGATYAGRTGGATCTTGGACCACACTAAAGAYGGGCAGAAGCGCGGGGAAGCGGGCGAGCTGAGCGCGGGCACCGTCGACTCTTGGCTCCTCCATCGCTTCACGGGAGGAGGGATGCACGCCACCGACATCACCAACGCTTCTCGCACGATGCTGTTCAACATCCACACCGAATCSTGGGACGATGACCTTCTGGAATACATGCGGATACCCGAGGCAATGCTGCCCCAGGTTCTACCAACCAGCGGATTCTTTGGCGAGACAGACCCCGCCCTATTCGGGTCGCCGATCCCTATCACCAGCTTGGCGGGAGACCAGCACGCCGCCCTGTTCGGACAAGCTTGTTTTCAACCGGGAATGGTCAAGAACACTTACGGCACAGGCTCGTTTTTGCTGATGCAAACCGGCCAACGGCCAGTTGCCTCGTCCTCGGGTCTCTTGACCACCATCGCCTGGCGGCAAGCGTCTCTCCAAGTCCAGTATGCTTTGGAAGGGAGCATCTTCAACACTGGCTCCGCGGTCCAATGGCTACGAGATGGATTGGGTATTATCCGCGACGCCGGGGAAACAGAGGCGCTGGCCGAATCGGTTGCCGATACGGGCGGGGTGTTCTTCGTCCCCGCGTTCACCGGACTAGGCGCGCCCCACTGGGATGCMGAGGCCCGKGGGACGATTACCGGGCTGACKMGWGGCACCAACCGRGCGCATATCGTCCGGGCTACATTGGAGGCTATCGCCTATCAAGCGCGGGACGTTGTAGAGGCCATGGAGCGGGACACTGGAATCAAGATGCCCGTGCTTCGGGCCGACGGTGGCGGMKMYGCCAACTCGTTCTTGATGCAGTTCCAGGCCGACCAGTTAGGGGTACCTGTGGAGGTCCCTGAAGTGGCTGAGACCACCGCTCTGGGCGCCGCCTATCTGGCCGGGTTGGCGGTTGGCTTCTGGGATGACCAAGACGCTGTCTCSCGACATTGKCGGCTTTCCCGCCGTTACGAGCCAAGGATGGACCCAAGTGTAAGAGACGAACTTTACTCGGGCTGGCAACGGGCGGTGGAAAGAGCCAGAGGCTGATGTTTCGGCCCGGTCTGTTCTGCATCGGGTATCGCCGGTGTAATATACTGTTCGCCAACCGGCCACACGAAGTTCGAAAGTTCACCAACGGAAAGGAGACGACATGGTAAAGATCAAACATTTCGCTCTGACAACCAGGGACCCGGGCAAAACTGCCGAGTTCTACAAAGAAGTATTCGGGCTAGAAGAGGTCCGAAGGGACGCTAAAGGGCAGGTCTTCCTCAGCGACGGGGACTTCAACATGGCCATCCTGAATTTTAAGACAGATGACGACGCTGACTTGGGCGCCAACGGCCTGGAGTTTGGCGGCATCCATCACATCGGCTTCCTTGTGGAGGATATCGATTCCTTCGCCGAGAAGGTCAACAAGGCCGGCGGCAAGCAGTTGACCCCCACGATGATGCCTGGAACGGGCGGACTATTCGGCAACGGCAAGGCGCGCAGCAACGCCGAGGTAAAGTTCAGCGGACCGGATGGCGTCATCATCGACATGTCCGAATCTGGGTGGCAGACGTCTCCCTAAAAGGGCTGGCCGCTCGCGATTAGGCTGTCCGAATCGCTGGTTGTGATTCGAAGGCCATAAATTCAGGAGATTTCGATGGACCAGGGTATTGACCTGTCCATGTGGCCCGAGGTGAAGGGCGTTTTCGTCGGCGGTTGAGTGGACCGGGGACCAGGCTCTAGGTTTAGGGCCCAAGCTCATGCTCATAACATGAAAAAAGACAGCAGCTTCGGCTGGATCTGCGTCTTGTCGGCCAAACGCATCTACACYGCTACCGGACGGCCGTCACGGCTTCTCTGGCACGAATACGCCCACATATTGACGCCCAACCACGGCCACGACGATACCTGGCGAAACAAGATGCGCGAGTTGAAACAACCCCTGCCGCGCCGGTATCAAAAACGAACAAGACCGTGACGGGCCCGTCGTTAACCGGACCATAACACGGATGGTATACTACCGAAGACTTCCGCGCTCATACTCGAACTGGGAGAAATAAGATGGGCTACACACCGAGTCATCTGGGGCACGTTAACATATACGTGCGAAACGCCGAGATTTCCCAAAAGTGGTACGAAGACATACTGGGTCTGCACACCTATGACTTTGTGCCCGGACGCGCCGCTTTCATGGCAGCGAACCTGGACGAATCCCACGAGGTAGCATTGATGCAAGTGGGCGACGACGCCCCCGGAGTACAGCCGCGCGGCGTGGGCCTCAACCACATGGCCTGGCGTGTGGACAGCCTGGACGACTTGAAGGAGTTCTACGCCAGGATCAAAGAGAAAGACGTTGACTTTAATGTCGCTGACCACGGCATCTCCTTGGGTATTTACTTTAAGGACCCCGATGGCAATGGCATCGAGGTTTATTACGAGGCGCCCCGGAGCCAGTGGTTCCGGCAGGAAAACATGTTCTTGAACGAGGACAAGCCGCTAGGGAATTTCCCCGGCCCCTGGGACGAAGTACTGGCAGCGGCCGCCGCAAGATAGCCTCTCTCACAATTAGAACTCATAAGAGGGCGCCCCGATGCAATCGGGGYGCCCTCTTATGAGTTCGCAGTTGCATCGACGATGGTCTGGACCGTATCGACATTCCGGCCTTTCTACGGAAGGGGAATCCAGACCCACCACCCAAGAAATAAACTTGCCAACTCCGTGCCGGTACACCCTTTCCCCCGTAAAGCCCAGCCATGTTCCGGCGAATTACCACCCCGGCTCATGATGCGGTATACTTTGCGGGACCGGCTCCGCCCTCGATTTGGGCAGATAAATGTGCCGATTAGKTGGAGCGTCTTCCTCGTTTGACGTTCCCTCCACCGCTAAAATACGCAAGGAGTGAGGACATGAAATTTGGAATATTGTACGAAACGCAGCGGCCCTATCAGGGCAACGACCTGGACTGGAACAGCCTTTACAAAGAAACCCTGGACCAATGTGAACTCGCCGATCAGCTGGGGTTCGACAACCTCTGGTTCGTCGAGCACCACTTTCTGTTGGGATTCTCCGGATCTCCATGTCCCGAAGTCCTATTCGGAGCGCTGAGCCAAAGGACCAAGAACATCAGGATCGGGTTCGGCGTGTCCATCCTGCCCAGCCACCACCCCATCCATATCGCCGAACGAGTGGCTATGGTGGATCAACTCACCGACGGCCGGGTCGAGTTCGGCACCGGGCGGTCCAACGCCTATGAGCAGGTCGGACAGGGCATCGACCCTCGGGAAACCCGGGAACGGTGGGACGAGGCCCTAACGATGCTGCCCAAGATGTGGCAATCCGACGAGTTCTCCTGGGAAGGCAAGCATTGGAACGTGCCGACGCGGCGGATACTCCCTCGGGTCTTCCAAAAGCCCCATCCCCGGATGTACCTGGCCTGCACCCAAACCGAGAGCTTCCGTCTGGCGGCGCAGAAGGGCATCGGCGTCTTGTCCTCGGCGTCTTACGCCGTTGATATCCTGGCCGAACACGTTAAAGTCTACCGCGACGCCATAACCGACGCCGAGCCGGTGGGCGCCTTCGTCAATAATTTCTGGGGAAACAACGTCCATGCCTACTGCGGCAAGGACGACCAGGCAGCCAAGGAGCTTGCCGCCGAGTCTATGAAAACCTTCTTCGGGCCGGACAAGCCCTACATTCAGGGCCGCATCAACGCCTACGAAGAGCTATTGGAAGCCTGGGGCGGCGTGCCTGATGATCTGAACGCCGACTTCAGCCGTTGGTTGCGCCAGTCCGACGATGCCCACAAACAACAAGCAGAGGAAGCCGGCCTGTCCTTGGACGCCGGTCCCGGCGCCGCCCGGGCGGCCATCGCCCAATTGGATGCCAATGTGCTCTCCGACCGCGGTGTCATCATCGCCGGAAACCCCGAGAGCTGCATCAAGACCGTCCAGATGTACGAGGATATCGGCGTAGATCAGGTAATGATGATCATGCAAACGGAAACCATCTCCCACGACAAGGTGATGGAGTCCATGGAGCTATTCGGCAAAGAGGTGATTCCCGCCTTCCACAAGGCAGAGACCCCGGTAGCAGGAAACTAAAGAATAGGGGTGGCCCCGTCGCCCGACAGGCCACCCCAACCAAAAGTAATTGCATCAATAAGCCAGAGAGATCCCCGCTGTGCCCAAGCGCTTACGGGACGGGTGTTCCTAACGACTCGATCCTAAGGCCGGCCTGGTTCCCGCTCTCTGGCTTATTTATTATAGCGGGGGGAGCTGGGGTTTGCTCCTCGTGTCACATTCCTGTCAACCTAGTCCTAGTTATGTGCCGTAATCCCGAACCAGTCAAAGAGCACCTTTATCACCGAGATAACCGTCCCCAGACTGGGAGGCTACTAAGCCATACGGAAGATGAAATCCAACTCCCCGTATTGACTGTGCTCGGATAGCTGTTGCCTACCGGTATCCGCCGATGGAGTCGTCAACAATGGGCTACCGTAAAGGGTGGCACTAGGGATGCTAGCGCGAACAGACGCCACCATGTTCCTGCAGACGTCTTCCATGCTGTGACCATGCAACCCAACGCGGCAAACAATCGTCGCATCGGAAGCTAACAGGGGTGCGATTCCACGCCAGGCATCGGCGATAAATCGCCAGTATTTGTATCGCGATGTGTGCCTATGATCTTTGGATGCTCCAGCACGTGTAGGGTGATTTGCGCCCTCTAGAACCCATAAACGTAGCCACTGGTCTTCAGCGAAGCTCGTCGTATTGAAA
>NVSQ01000080.1 GCA_002401285.1 SAR202 cluster bacterium | reverse complement strand
GGCAGATGGAGGTATTATACTATCCCAAAATCCCACCAACCGGAGGCAAACCATGCGTCTCGAAAACAAGGTAGCTTTCATCAGCGGGGGCGCCCGGGGGATGGGTGCTTGCGAGGCACGGCTGTTTGCCGCTGAGGGTGCGCGGGTGGCTATCGGCGACGTGTTGCGGGAAGAAGGGGAAAGGTTGGCGGCGGAGATCGGCGAGGCTGGGGGAGAATGTATCTTTGTGCAGTTGGATGTTACCAGCCTCGCCAAGTGGGAAAGCGCCATCGCCGCCACGGTTCAGCGGTTTGGCAAGCTGGACATATTGGTCAACAACGCCGGAGTGGGCGCGCGCAACATGCTGATCGAGAACACCAGCGCTGAGGATTGGGACCAGGTGATGGACATCAACGCCAAGGGCGTGTTCTTGGGAACCAAGGCCGCCATCCCCGAGATGCGCAAGGCCGGCGGCGGCTCCATCATCAACATCTCTTCCCAGTTGGGACTGGTGGGGGTGGACAACAGCAGCCCCCAGTAYCAAGCGTCYAARGGSGCGGTCCGGCTGTTCACCAAGTCCACCGCTATCCAGTACGCCAGAGAGGGCATCAGGGCGAACTCGGTCCACCCGGGACCCATTGTCACCCCCATGACCGAAGCGGGCCGAGCCGACCCGGAACGAAACGAGTTGACCCTGTCGCGGATCCCACTGGGCCGCCACGGAGAACCCAGCGACGTGGCGTACGGCGTCCTGTTCCTAGCCTCCGACGAGTCGTCGTTCATGACCGGCAGCGAACTGGTCATCGACGGCGGCTGGACGGCCCAGTAAACTCTACCCGCGGCTGGTCACGGCGGCAGCCGATTTAAGGTGTGAGTAATATCTTTCCGGTACTTTGGCGGCCCTCCAGTTGACGGTGGGCCTCCACCGCTTGCTCTAAAGGCAGAGTCTGGCTTACGTGCAGCTTCAATTCCCCGGACCCCACCCACCCCAGGACCTCGTTGGCCCTTTGCAACAATTCCTCCCTGGTGGCGGTATAGTCGCCTAGGCTGGGTCTGGTCAGGAAACAGGAGCCGTTGCGTATCGCGCCGGAATCGAAGGGACCCACCGGGCCGCTGGCTTGTCCATACAGCGCCATATAACCCCGCCGCCCCAGACAGTTCAAACCCTTTTCGAAGGTAGTCTGACCGACCGCGTCGTAGACGATGCGCACACCCTCGCCCCCGGTGGCCTTTTTGACTTCTTCTTCGAAGTCCTGCTGGGTGTACAAGATCACATTATCGGCGCCGGCGTCTTTGGCCAGTTGCGCCTTGGATTCAGTGGACACGGTGGTAAAAACTTCGGCCCCCAGTCGCTTCAACATCTGGATGAGTAGCAGTCCCATGCCTCCGGCGCCGGCATGGACCAGAGCGCGGTCTCCGGGGTTCAAGCGGGTGATTCCGAACACCAAAAAGTGGGCGGTCATTCCCTGCAGNATCGCCGCCGAGCCAGTGGCGAAGTCCATCWGATCCGGCAGTCCCACCAGGAGCCAGGAAGGGACGGCGGCCTGCTCGGCGTAGGAACCGGTGTGCATGGCGTAAGCCACCCGGTCGCCCACGGCGACTTCGGTGACACCTTCGCCCACGGCGGTGACCACTCCCGCCGCCTCCCGGCCCGGCGTCCAGGGAAAGTTGGCTGGGGGATTCGTCCCTTTGCGGCTGGACACATCGGTGTAGTTAACCCCGATGGACCGTATATCCACCAGCGCCTGCCCCGGGTCCAGCTCCGGACTAGGCACATCCTCATAGCGCAGCACTTCGGGACCGCCTATCTCATGGGCTCTTACCGCTTTCATACCGGTCCTCCTGAAATCTTCTATTTCAACTTTGTCCGGGTGACAGCGTACATCAGATCGAATAATGGTGACAGTTTCACCGCCAYARCACGGYRACGCAGAGRACRCGAAGGARSTMRACCSCAACRCGCAAARCCCYCCTTTYRTAAAGGGGGGTTGGGGGRATTTNACCCYCCCAAGATAGASGCCAACCCGGTAACGTCTTCAACGTCCTCCAAGTTCCGGAACTGCCCGATGGCGCCGTCGATATGGTCTGGCGGCAAGATGTAGCGGCTGCAGTAGAGAAACTTGGCGTCCAACTCATCCGGCTCCAGGGGAAGCTCTGGGAAACCCCGGGCATACTCCACCCGGTGGCTGATCTCCTGGCCGCCTCCTATCCATAGGCTTACATCACAACTCAACGACGCCAGCCGACCCGAGTCCTGGCGGGATCGCCTATCAGGTTCCATCAGAACCACCGTCACCCGGTCCAACATCTCGCGCACCGCCGCGTCTTGAACCGCGGTATCGGTAAACTGCTCGAGAAGGGGTTGACCAAACAGCAAAGTTGAGGCCACCACATAGTTCAAGCTCGACCTGGCCTCCCATCCATCGACGGGATGGGAAAACGGCAGGGCCCGCAACGAAGCCTCCGGCGCCTCTACCTTGACCGACTCAACCTGGTTGGGCTGGAATTGATATTGCTGAACAAGCTGCAACGTAGCTTCGATGGCGCTATGGCCGGCCGAATGACATGGATAGGTCTTCAATATGATGCCAGGTTGTAGGACCTCGTATGGATCCCCCAACCGGGAAAGTGCTTCGTCCTGATCGGCGGCGTTGCCGGTGCTGAAGCGGTCCAACAGTCCACCGGGTCCTTCGATGGCCTGCCGTGGACCGATGAATCCCTTCTCCGCCAACAACGCCGCGGACATGCCGGCCATCGCCGCACGGCCGTTCCCCAAGGCCCGGCTGGGAGAAGCGAAACCGGCTTGGAYCCCTCCGGCGCCATCGCARGCTAACCCCAAGGCGCTCTCCATCCGGTCTTGGTCCARTCCTAACAACCGGCCYGCGGCAGCCGCGGCGCCCACCGCTCCGGCRATCCCATCCACGRTGGCRATCCGTCCCRKKGGRTCCGGCGGTCCTAACATCCTCCTGAGCTTGCCGGTTATCTCACATCCCACCGCGAAGGCGTTCAGCACGTCCCGGCCGGTATCGCCATTCATCTCGGCCAGGGCCATAACTACCGGGAAAATAACGCTGCTGGGGTGGATACCCAGGCCGGGGATCTCGTCGTCGAAGTCCAGTAGGTGGATCATCGCGCCGTTGGCTAGAGCGGCGTTCACCGGGGAGGTGCGCAATCCCATGCCGATCACGGTGCACTTGCCGTTGCCGCCMATTTCCTGAACGAATCGGGTAATGGTGAGGCTCTCCGGTTGCCCTGCCCCGGCCAAAGCAGCAGCCGCCGCGTTGATCATCATATTTATGGAGACATCCTTGATCGGGGACGGCATCCCGCCCAAGGAGTGCTCCAGGGCAAATCGAACTAACCGCTGGGTGAAGCCCCCGGCCGGGACCTCGATCTGAGACATTAACGTTTTCCTGCGGAGGGAATTTGGGCGGCGCCGAAAGAAGCGCCCGGCACAGACTGGGCGGGAGGGCCGCTTTAAAGAAGGCCGCTCTGGTTGGGAGAGCGGCCTTGAATGAAAGAATACTAGGGGAAGTCCCTTTCCGCAACGGGCTGGTCAGGCGACGGCGRCCAAGGCTTCCCCTTCAGAGTTATTGGTCCGCAGATCGTGGAGGCGTTCCCGGATTATCCGRACCTGCCGCTCCCCGTGGGAAACCAGGATCGAGATCTCCCGTACGCTAAGGCCCTGGTCCAGATACTTGACCACATCCCGGTTTCGCTCCCACCAGCGGCTGTCGCTGCGGTCCCGGGCCACGATGCGGGAGTTAAGGTTCCGTGGCGAACGGCGCACCCTGGTCTTCCTCGGGCTGGGCATGATCTCTCCGATCGCCGCCGCCAGGCTGGGGTTTGGCGGTTCCTCCCGTTGGTCCAGAGATTCGATGATCGGATAGCAATACTGTCCACATTGCCAACAACGCCACTCCTCCCCATCCAACACCAGGTCTCCATTGCATTTCCGGCAATTCTTCAGTAGACACAACATGCTTCTCACCTTTGATCCGCATTCTTTATTCAATCTTGGGTCTTTGCGGCTATTCATCTAGTTAAACCTTGTGGCCAATTTTGAACCATGACCGATGACTCACCTCCGGTGTGACGTGTAGCACAGTTCTTTCACCCATCGTCTTGATCAACATTGAGAAGGGAATCGGCCCCAGTGTTCGTGATAGATCCCTCCCAACCCGCAAGCCAGATACCGCGCCCTTCAATTTGCGTTGAACCTGCCGGTGATTTATGATTACTGGCGATGCCGTAGGGCGGTGGACGGGGTCCAAAAACCGCTAGAGTAAGAGGAGTAGGGGTCATATGAGTTACGAGTCCATTGCCATCGACCAACAGGACCGGGTAGCCATCATTACGTTGAGCCGCCCAGAGGTCCTCAACGCGCTGAACCTCAATCTAGTCACCGAATTGGACGARGCGATAACCCAGATGGAGCAGGACGACGGCGTGGGCGCCATCATCCTCACCGGCGCCGGCGACCGCGCTTTCTCCGCCGGGGCCGATATCCACGAAAACAGGGAGCTTGCTGACGAAGACCGAGAGAAGTTCACCGCCCTCCGARCCGGCTATACCTGGCACCTGGCAACCTGCACCAAGCCGGTGATCGGGGCGATCAACGGCCTCTGCTACGGCGGCGGCACCGTTATGGCGACCTCTTTGGACTTTCTGATCGGCTGCGAAAAATCCAGTTTCCGATTCCTGGCGGTGAACTACGGCCAGATGAACGCTACCTGGAGCCTGCCCACGATGGTCGGTTGGCCCAGAGTCAAGGAGTTGCTCTATAGCGGGCGCGAGGTGTTCGCCGACGAGGCATACCACATCGGCCTGATAAATCACCTGGTACCTTCGGAGCAGTTGATCGACAAGTCGGTGGAAGTTGCCGCCGGGATCGCCAAGAACCGCAGCGAAGGCGTGGCCAACATCAAACAGATGTTGCTGGAGCACACCGGGCTACCCCTGGAGGAGCAGTTCCGCAACGAGGTCAGTGGACGCAAGGGGCGGTTCGCGGGCCTGTCGGTGGAAGAAGGCTTCAAAGACTTCCTGGAACGGAAGGGACGTAAACCCTTAGCCTCATAAAACGTCCAAGAAACCCGACGATYAAATCCCACGATCGKWSSSWMCGATCGTAAGMCGATACGATTAACATCCCATAGCTCGACAATCCGGCCCCCGCCCCGATGTAATCGAGGTGGGGGTCTTGTTTGAGCCCAATCAAAAGGCTGGTCATCCTTGACCCAAACCCAAGACGCCATCACCTTCACTCCGGCCAAATTAGCCCTAAAGGTAATCCCACCTATCGCGGTGTTCGGGGCCGTTCTTCTGGCTCCCACGCCCGACGGTCTGACGCCCCAGGGTCAGCGGGCCTTGGCGGTGATGGCCCTGGCGGTGGTCCTTTGGGCCACCGAAACCGTGCCCATCGCCGTGACTGGCATAGTCGGCATAGTACTCCTGGTCTTGGTAAAAGGCGTCCCCGGCGTTGAAGAGGCCCTTTACGGCTTCGGACAGCCGGTTACCTACTTTCTAGTGGGGATACTCACCCTGGGATTGGCGGTCCAACGATCGGGCCTGGCCGAGCGGATGGCGGTTTACCTCATCCAGTTGGCCGGCGGCAGCCCCCGCTTGCTGTACGTGCAGATGTTGGTGTCCTTCGCCGCGTTGACCTTCGCTCTGCCCTCGGCCAGCACCMGGGGCGTMATCATGGTCCACGTCTACGAGCAGGTGATGGCCCACTGGCAGATCCCCCGGGAATCGCCTTTGAGCAAATCGGTGATGATGGCCATGGGCTCCCTGAACCGGTTGGGCTCCACGGCCTTACTGGCAGGCGGAATCACCCCGGTGGTGGCTTCGTCCCTGCTGGGCGACTTTTCCTGGACCCGGTGGTTCGTATTGATGGCCATGCCCTTCTACACCATATTGTTCTTTGGCGGGATCGCCCTGTTCTTCTTCTACCGGTCGGGCTTCGATCTGAAGCCTGCTCCTGTGGGAAACCTGCTGCAAACGGGGCCGATGAGCCTGGCCGAGAAAAAAGCSGCGGCGATAGCCTTGGGTACCGCTCTCTTGTGGTTCACCGACTTCGCCCACGGTCTGCCGCCGGCGGTGCCCGCATTGATCGCCATGGGAATCATCCTGCTTCCCGGTATCGGTCTGCTGTCCTGGCGAGACTTCGAGCAGAACCTGGGCTGGAGCAATTTTTTCGTCATCGCGACTTCCCTGTCGCTGGCCCAAGCTCTGGTGGCCAGCGGGGCCGCCGCCTGGTTCGCCGATACCTTGGTCGGGAGCGTGGGAGGCTTAAGAGGCTCGCCTTACTTGTTRCTTCTTGCCTTGGCCGGAGCATCGGCCTTCGTGCGATTGATGATGCCCAACATATCCGGTTATCTGGCATTCCTGATACCGGTTGCCATGTCCACCGGCCAATCCCTGGGCCTGAACCCCCTGGTCTGCGGCCTGACGGTCGTGGTAGTCGGCGACGCCGTGGTCTTTTATCCGGCGGGCAGCACCGCCAGCGTTTTCATTTTCCAGCGGGCTGATATCAAGTCCCAAGAGGTCTTCCGGTTCGGCCTGATCATGACGGCGATAGCCATCGCGGTGGTCTTCCTTATCCTCCCCTACTGGAATCTRGCGGGAGAAGGACTGGTTCCCTAGGAGCAAAACATGACCCAACCCGCATCACCAACCGYYCCGCCGCTGTCCCAACGGTCTCACCASCCCGACGCCACCGCTCCCGACGGCTCCGAGATACGGCTCCTGGTCGATGCCCGSCACGCAGCCACCAAGGCCAGCCTRTGCGAAGTGACTTTGCCCGCAGGACARGTCTCCCGCCCRGTKTGGCACCAAWCSGTGGAGGAGATCTGGTACGTKYTGGAAGGCCWRGGCCARGTGTGGCGATSTCCTYCGRGCSRTGAWYCMGSCGCCATYRAGCCGGTCCSGGTRGGCCCMGGCGACGCCCTAACCATMCCCACCGGCTGGCGGTTCYAGTTCAGCGCCGAAGACGCCGCCCCGCTGCGCTTCCTSTGCTAYACMTSCCCRCCCTGGCCAGGTCCAGACGAAGCCCAACCGGCGGAACGTGGCGGGTTGGGAGAGGGTACGGTTTAGGAGGGCAGCAACCTCGTTGCCAAAATATCCCGCCGCTTGACACTTCAATCACAACCAACCTATACTCGATTCGTAACAATAGAATATAAAA
>NVSQ01000079.1 GCA_002401285.1 SAR202 cluster bacterium | reverse complement strand
ATGTTCCAACGGGAACAGCCAAGGGAACGACCAGCAGGGCAAGAAGTGGTTTTAATTCCCGGAGTCAACACAACGCCTCTGGCAGCGGAAGACTCTCTTGATCTAGCCCCGTTATTGTTCAAATAACCGGGACCACCTCACACCCTCGCCACATCAGGTGGAGTATTCGTAGCAACAAAAGGACTATTTATTGAGTCGCTGGTTGATTTAGGAGGGAGGGAATCTGGATACCGCTAGGTTGGCATCACTCTATTGAAAGCCCGGCCGAGGGAGAGTGGGAGTCTAAAACCCTGCCCAAGTCAYCTTCCGCAACTATATTTGCAAACATGGTCCCCCCGGTGGGTTGGCAAGTTCCACCATGCTAGATAGATCAGTCCGAAGAAAAGAAGACTTTGCGCTTGCTTCAAACCTCGTCCAACCCGTAGAGAAGATCCGGCTCGTGCTCCCCCGAGGTAGAGGGAGGAGAAAGCCGAACAAAGTAGGCAGTTGCAAAGGCAAGGCTGCGTAGTTCTGTGGGCAAGCTGACTAAAAAGCTATCCGGTGGGATCTGAGTGCGATGGGCGAGCAGAGCTCGGCGCTGGTGTTCACTGTAAGACCGGACATCCAACGCCACGGTGGCCGTCTCAGGCCCAGGTCCCGGGGAACGGCGTGGCCTCCGCTCCATCCATCCCATGTCAAATCCCGCATCGATGAACTTGGGCTTCAAYTTCTCCCAGRCCCCGTCGTCGATCTGCGCGACGCCGTACAACTTTTTTGGCTGCCACGGCGGCCCGCCGTCTAGAAACGCTTGGTCATCCCCAGCGGCGTGAAAGGCATCAACGCTGATCTCATARCACAWGAYGTGGTCTGGGTGAGGATACATTCCCCCAGGTGGATCGGTGACGATGACACTTGGCCGAAGCTCTCGGATKATCCGGACCAATCTGCCCACAGCCTCAACGCGTTCGGCGTTCGCAAACGCTTCCGGGTGTTGATTGGCCGGCGTGCCCGCCATCCCCGAATCTCGATAGCCGAGCATGCGTAGATCAGCTACACCCAGAATCGYACAGGCGTTCTTCACCTCCTGGATTCGGAGTTCCCCCAACCTCGATCTATCCGCCACTGGGTCCAGGTCAGGATCGTGGATCTCGCCCTCTTCGCCGCCGGTGCAGATCACAACCCCGGTCCGCACATCTCGCCCGTGGTAATAGGCGAGCATGGCGCCGGTCGAGGTGCTTTCATCGTCCGGGTGCGGCCGGACTGCCAGCAAGGTCACGGATTGAGTACCGGATCCATCTGAGTGAATTGTCCTGTCTATTGCCCTTCGTCCAGTAATACAATGCCCCACGGCCCGGAAATTGCGAAGCGGTCCCAGGTATCTGGAYGGAACCGGTGAGCCATCCCTGAATGGCTAACTGATCCCAATGCTGGGGTTCTACTTCTGATCAGTAACGCATATTCTAATTGAATTTTCRTCGGTACGGGGAGACGGGGNAGAGTCGAACCACACCGAGAACGCGGGCTGATTGTATTGGTGGCGGCGTAGTTTCAACGAATTTAGGTTTTAGATTACTTTCCCAGCCTCTCCCTAATTAAATCGGCCCGGCGTCTAAGGACCATGTTCTTAGGTCCAGGATTCTTCAAGGCGAAAACTCCCACAAATATTGTCCCAAGGACATCCAGTATTACCAGCACACCCAAGAGGCGCAGGTACAACTCTTTGTCGAACTCCGGGAGACTCAATATCCCAACGATTAAGAGAGTTGCCACGGCTACTATGACTAAGAGCGTCCCTCTCTGGCACCACCTTAGTAGCCCACTCATCCGTTGAACTGCCGACAGCAATGACAGATGGGCGATGGAAAGGGCGACCACAACTAGGCAAGCTAAAACCTTGAAATATATATCTTCGTTTATGCCGTTGGTGTCCCACGACTCCCAAATCAGCAAGAGTATCAACGCCAATGCAGCAACGGATGAACCTATGCCCAAGTAGGGCAATGGCCGAAACCATCTAGCGGAACTGCCGGTGACGCTGGCCAAGCCGGTCAAACAAAAGGCTCCAACACATGCGGTGGTTCCTAGCAGCTTGAGTTGGGTACTGTCGAAATCACCAACTAAGAAAATGGAGATTCCGATGAACCCGCTTACAACTAGGGCGAACAGCAAAGTGACAAGAAATAGCTTCTTGAGCATCATCGACCTCCGGAATGTATTCTAGAGGAAGTCGATCTAAGTGTTACCACCTCCTTTTAACCGGATTCAGCCAAATCTGTCTTCATAGAATAGTCGATCTATCCCACCAACTGAGCCGGGCGGAGCCGCCCCAACTGTCCTGTCGATGACCTGAACACATCCGGAACGATCGCTGCTGATGACCGGCAGCAGGCTCATAGTACTTGCCACCGGCATCAGCGTTTCCKSRRYTSMGRMGWSSSTGWKGMMGKWRGSYAMKMRRMKTAGKGKAYSGGGAGAYGGRGYAGRGTYGAAYTATCCCAGAAACACGGACTGGCCGTTCTGGTGGCGTTRASTTGGTCCAGCANCCNACGGTCACTTGACGTGAGCAACCAACCGCTCCGGAGCTAAGACAAAACCGATACTAGTTCCTCTAGCGGTGGTGCGCTCTAGCATGCCTGATCGGTATTAGTCTACTTAGTGGTCTCGTCCGGCGAACCGCCTTTCTTACGATTCGGTCAAGCTGAGAAACTGCCTCGTTCACAATAAGAGTTCGTGTTGGCTGATGGAGTATGTTTCCGTTAAGAGCATTGATTGCCGTCTCCGCTTGGATGACTATGGGCATCTCAACAAAGGCGAAACCTTTAGGGCGGCGGGTGTCACTATCACGGATGATAGTCACAGAATCCACCTGGCCATAAGGACTAAACAGTTCCCTGACATCTACTTCATTGAATTCGCGCTGGAGATTTCCTACGTATAGCCTCAAGAATCCCCCTCTATTGGCYCCCGGTTYGTGAGTATCCCAGTGGGRGACGATTGGTTTATTTAAACGCTTTGGATTTCCGTCGTTGACCGAACATTCGAGCGCCCCGAGCCTGGCTCGTGCCAATGGCGGTTATTAAGCCGGTGTAGCAGGGACCTCCACTCTAGCCAAGACCAAGGCCAAGACTGTTCGTTGCGCTAATCGGCGTAGTCACGTAGCTTGATCRAAAGGCTGGGCGATCGCATTTTCCGCAATGCCTTGGCTTCGATTTGCCGTATTCTTTCACGAGTCACCCCAAATTCCCGGCCTACTTCCTCTAGCGTATGAGGACGCCCTCCTGCCATGCCGAACCGCAAGCGCAATACCCGGCCTTCCCGATCGGTCAAAGTGCAAAGGGCCTCTTCCATTGTTTCCTTCAGAATCTGGGACAAGGCCATGTCCTCAAGACCGGGAAGACCTCGGTCCTCAATGAAGTCGCCTAAGCTGGAATCCGAGTCTTCTCCTATRGGTTCCTCYAATGAGACTGGGAACCTGGATACCTTTTGGATTTGCTCGACTCGCCCAACGCCTATCCCMGAGTCGTCGCTGATCTCCTGGGTTGTGGGTTCCCTCTGGTATTCCTGAACCAACCGCCTGCGCGTCCTCATTAGTTTGTTATTAGTCTCCACCACATGCACAGGTAAGCGGATGGTGCGGCCATGGTCCGCAATCGCCCGAGTGACAGCCTGTCGAATCCACCAGTGGGCGTAAGTGCTGAACTTGAACCCTTTRCGGTAATCGAATTTCTCCACTCCACGCATCAGTCCRATGTTGCCCTCTTGAATCATGTCCAGAATTCCCATCCCCCGGCCCAGATATTTTTTGGCGATACTKACCACCAATCTCARATTACCTTCGATCATWCGGGAYTYAGCSSTGGARCCTTCGGACTTRACRTKSTCGAAATRGGCCTGAAAWTCTGTGTCCATTTCAGACAATTGGGCATAGCCGGACGGTTGGTYTAAAAGAGACTCTAGTTCACTTAARGTTAAGCTTTCCATCGCATGGATTGCCTCTGGYGGAAGYAGCCAGATATTGAGGGACAAGTCAACCAACTGCYTRTACACCTCTGGGTCATCTTCCATAAGGRTRGRYGMCAAGTTGGCAATCAAACTGGGAGAGATCTTAGCGTCAATTTGGAGTCTCAGTTCAGGGCAATCAGCTATCTGGGACAGCGTCAAGTTGTGTGGTAGACCTAATTGTTCCTCCAGTCCTGCCATTAAGACCGCCGAATCCGCCAACCGGCGTAGCAGCACCGATGTRATTTCCCATGGCMGTGGATGCTCAATCCCCTTTTCGYTAAACTCCTTCTCCARTTYGATGAGGTGTTKTTGARCATCAAGMRTGCGARCCAATTGCTGCTCGTCTTGGAAGGYCAGCARAKGYGYAGCGCCGATCTCTTTCAAGTACAGGCGAACTGRATCATCCGGCATTTCCAGATTATCCGTCCGCTGCGCCCTACCCGCCTCCTCGACCGTCACCTCCCAACCATCAGAAGTTTTCTCCGRGGCGTCAGGAATTCTCTGAAATTGACCGGAATCGTCCCAAACAACTTTCAACGCGTCTAGACGCGACTCCGAAACACCGTCGTTCAGGTCGTCATCTTCCAAAATAATATCTCCTACGCTTTCGTCGCCTCGTMCCAGTGAGGGACGATTTTGATGAGACATATTAAGAGCATTAGCAACGTCCATGACCTCTCGCAATCGGTGCGACGCTGGGCGGACGCGGGCCTGCTCGATTGATACCGCATCGGCATAAGAGGAGACCGAAGGTTCCTGGCGGACGACGTAGAAGAATTTTTGGTTGCCAAGGCTAACGGTCCCGACGTCTGCTAGCTGGCTGCATTCGGAATCAAAGGCCCCGGAGATTTTATCGGGGGACTTTTTTGATGCCAAACAACTTGGCTGCGAGATGTCCGCAACCGGACCGACGCTAGGGCGCCGCTACCACTGGGCGAACATCGGGATGTATGTTCAATAGTGACCAAAAGCTTTCTCGTGTCCCCTTCAATATCCAGGCGGTTTGCGCGTCGAAGCATCTAACGTTGCATGGACGATACATCTTGTTTCCACCGGAGACGGTGCCCAACCGCTTCAATGGAACGTAGAGGCTCCTGTAGGGCAGTGTCTCCGGTGAATTCGGCCAGGCAATTTTCAACAATCCAAGGCCAAGCTACCTTGGGTCCCCTACCTCTGCTACCACAACCTCGCCGAGAGTAGTGTCATGACCCCTACGGTATCCAAACTGGACATGATAGGTGCCATAGTATCGCCTTTGTCCAGACTTTAATGGCTCAATAAACCTCACATGGTGTCGGGGTGTTGGAGTGAGGGCCTGATTGTAAATGCGCTCCATAGTAGCGGGCACATTGCGCCCCCGGCCTGTCAGCTCCCGACCATCGGCTAGACGAAATGTAATCTCTAGTATCTGTCTGCTCATAGCATTTAACTCCTTATCTTGGCTCGTTGGTGGACGAGGATTGATGAGACTCCTGCAACAGCTTGAGGTTCAGCTTTGCCATAAAGATTGGTCTGCTTCCTATCGCCCGCCAAGGAGCGAGAACCACGGCCATGTACACCTAGTTTCCCTCCCGGAGGAACAAATGCCGCGAATCAAAAAAGCCGTTGACTAATAGCCTTGCCCTGGATTTCGTCCCGTTCCTAATCGTCAAAGCGGCTTCCCTCCCCTCACCACGGTGTAACTGCCAGTATCGGGGTCACCCTTGGTCGCAAAGAACTCCCAGCGTCGGCCGTCCGTTAACTCCAAGGTAAATATGCCCTCACGAAGATCCGCTTGCCCGTCTACCACCCGGAGCTGGCCTCTCACTTCCTGTCGATTGGGGATCCCTTCTCTTCTTTCTCTATATACGGGTTGAGCCTGTATCGATTGGACAACATCGAGTAAGTATGTCGCGGTGGCGATTTCCTCGTTATCCCTAGATATTTTCCCCGTCCCCGAAGGTCTCTCAACTAATTGACGGCTCTTGGAAACCATATCAACGCTYTCAACATCACTCCGATTCCACATCTTCAAGAAGCCAGTCTGACACCACYACCAGRGGGCCAGAGACCGAGCCGGTGGGCKACTGGAATGACATCCGATGCCCTCTCCCGATTCAAYGCGGCTCTAACTCCCTCGGTCCCAACTTGGACGGCAGACCGGGCATCGCGTTACGCCCGACCCCTTACAATCCGGACAAAGCGTGTCGTCGCGGCCTTTGGCGAAGTAGACATTTCCTCGACCTCGGCACGACAGGCAATTCACCTTACTGGTGCCATCACACGTTTCGCAAGGAAGCTTCATGTCGCTTCTCTACCRCTCACATCGAATCGTAACGGTCATGGCGCCTCAACCGGCTAAATTTCCCGGCTCCTCGGCTGGTGACTAACAGCCCTTCGACTTCACCCTGATCCGGCGATGTCCACGTACTTGTTTGTGACCTATTCATTCTCCGTTCATTGTAAAGCATYCCGGCCCCCCACTCTTGCCCCTTCGTGTAACCCTCCTGTAGACTCGTGCCGCATCTCCTACTGGGAGGGCCTCCGTGCCAAAGAAGACTCCGCCAGGTCCCAGTATCCCGATGCTTGTCARGGTCCAGGAGGGCTAGGATGCCAGTTGACCTGCTCGAAATGCCGTTTTATAGTTCAAGGCATTGAAGCGGACGCGTGGAGACCAATGGTCATTAACCAAGCAAAGGCGATGAAGATCGCGAGTCCCCCTAGGTTGGGCTGCAATCGCGCTTGCCGTGATCCTGATGCTTTTTACCGGAGCGAACCGCATGGGTCAAATGTCGCTCGACCCGGCGGCGGCTAGCGAACTAGACGTTCGTTACATACAACACCCGTGGGTATCGCTCCTTCACATCGTTCCTGGAGTGCTGTTTCTCACACTGGCTCCCCTGCAGTTTGTCGCACGGAATTGGTTGGGAATTGATGGGATAACATGGGATTGTTTGTGGGAAAGTGGGACAACAGGCACAAAAAACTCCCATGATTATTTGGGACTGTGGGAATTGGATGGGATTCGGATGGGATTCGTGGGAATCCAGGCACGAAATAATCCCGGGATTATCCCATGCTCAGGCACAATCCCGCTAGGGATGGGATTGGGATTCCCATCCCGGGACACGCCAACGACGGCTACCACAGGTCCTGAAACCCACCGATTGCCACGCCGCCGACCCCCAGGCGCGATACCTTCAGTCCCGTTTTGCCGATCTCGGCCAATTCCAAGGGGTCCATTGCAACCTCCTACGTGATCGCCGAGATGGTACCAAGGCTTGC
>NVSQ01000078.1 GCA_002401285.1 SAR202 cluster bacterium | reverse complement strand
CGCTCGGCAATGAACGCGCGAAGGTTCGTCGGCGGGATCGCGAGCCTTTTTCCGGCGAGGCCATCGCCGAAGCCCCCTGCGCCGTGGCACGATGCGCAGTTGTCTGCATACACCGTCTTACCCAACGCCACCAGCGCCTCGTCGCCAGGATCGATCCCGGCCACTGCCTTGCCGCTGTCCAGCCCCCCGCCGAGCCAGCCTCCGGGCCCGAACAGGGCGAACAGGCCGAACAGGCCAGCGGCAACAATAAAGACGGCGATGGTCAGGGCCTTTTGTTTCGATTTCGGCTTCAATCGGTTTTTGCCTTTACGGTTTCATTGTTTTCACTACCTTATGGACCGCCTGATTGATAAGGCTTCTAGCCACCGGAAGGCCAACGGAAGAAAGGGGAAAGAGGCTCCATGGCGGAATATTCACGCTCCAATCCCAGCCCGCGCTACCGGGAACTGATCGGCATGTACCGCAATATGCATGAACATGGCATCCCCGAACAAAACCTGCMRKCSTYRKMRMCYTTCGMSRGMCRSRWCKRGYCGNNRCGCACCTGCTCGTCGCSCAGATACTCTTTACTGTTTAGGCTCCGATAGATACCCCACTTGGGRCGCACAAACTCGGCTCCGACCCGYCACAGATCTAYATCTGGATCGTCGTAGACCAGCAGCAAGTCCCCCGTGCTCAGATTCCTGATCTCAAGGAAGTAACTTCCCTGATGGCCAAAGGTCACTCGCTCATAGACTTCCACCCACACGCCCGTCAATGGCTTCAAGGGGACCTTGATTAGAACGGTACGATCATCATCGGAATCTCTTAGAGAGAGTTCCATCGTGTCGGGAGTTCCGGCCCGCGGAGTCAGCGTGATAAGTGGCGATGCGTCATCTCCTCCAACGGCCTTGAGCTGGTGGAGATGAGTGAAATTGGTTGAGGGCTGAAANCCGGCACCCAGTTTGAATCTCCAGCGATAGGTAGTGGTGTCGCCGAGAAAGCCTTTCAGAYAAGGCGGCGATTTATCGTAGGTCTTGATCTCGTTTCTTTGACGGTCGAAGGTCTTGCACCGGTCGTTGTCAGGTTCGACGTGGATATGAAAGACGAAACTGTGCTTCCCCAGTCCGTCATCCCATTCCTGGGTGATGTGTGGGCCGAAGTCAGGGTGAGCGCAATCAGGGATTTCAATGGGGTTTCCTCCCAGAACGCCGGAGATCAGTGCATAGGTCTCCGTCACRCCATCCGCAACTAGATGTACTGCCTGGCCGGTGCCCCTGATGGGCGTGGGAAGTGGCGCTGATGTAGCCGTTGGGCCTGGGAAGGCCGTTGGTTGTGCGGTAGGCGTTGGGCTTGGAATAGGAGTTAACGTAGGTGTAGGCATGGACGTAGGCGCGGGGRCGGGGACGGGGGTAGGCTTGAGCGTAGGCTCGGGAGTGAGTGCCGGAGTCGGTGTGGGTATTAAGGTCGAAACGGGTATCGCCGTGGGAGTTGGGATAGGAGCCGGTGTCGCGGAAGGACCGGCGGCCGGTGTCGGCGTTGGAGCAGCGGTGGGAACGGGCACAAGACTGGGTACTGATCGTAGAGTTGCGACAGGCGTGGGAAGCGATGTAGACGTCGCCGTACTTGCCGGCGATTCTATTCTAGTGATAGCCGGCGAGGGTCTCACAACCTCCTGTCCAACGCACGCGATCAGGAAAATCCCGGCCGCCGCGAAAGGCCAGCAGGCCAGACGATCTAAACGCACTCGACAGCCTCAAAAATRATCATTGGARGTATTCTGGCACTCCTAGTTCCTTATCCATGATTACGGAACCCGAACGATTCCTCTGTGAGAATTCAGGCCTGTTGCTGGCCTAATCGGAGATTGGTAACATTGTATCCAATCTATAATCCGTCCGCCCAGGGTGCCCGTGCACAAGAGGGGGCGGTGGATTCGAGGCCGTTTATGCAGCTTGGTCCCGGCCTGGTGGAGGGCCGCTTCCTAATTCGGCTAAACCGGTTCGCGGCTCTGGTGGAGGTTGACGGTGAGCAGGTTATGGTGCATGTCGCCAACTCCGGGCGGATGCACGAGCTTTTTGTGCCGGGATTCCGGGTGCTCTTAAAACCCCAACCCGGTGAGCACCGCAAAACCAAATTCGATCTAGCTTTGGTGGACCTGGGTTTCTCGATGTGCTCCGCCGATTCCCGGCTACCCAATGCCCTGATGGCGGAGGCCCTTGAGTTGGGRCRCCTGCCCCAGTTTGTTGATTATCCTAACGTTCGGCGTGAAGTCACATTCGGTGAGAGCCGTCTCGACTTGATGCTGGACGGTCCGGCCGGTAAATGGTATGTGGAAACCAAGTCGGTAACTTTGGTGGTCAATGGTGTGGGACTGTTCCCGGATTCGCCCACCATTCGAGGAGCCAAGCACATGAGAAGCCTGGAACAGGCCGTGGCGGTGGGTCACCGGGCGGCGGCGGTTTTCGTGATACAGCGTGAGGACGCTCGGGCTTTCGCCCCACACGAAACGGCCGACCCGGAGTTCTGCCAGGCGTTCCGCCAGGCCTTGTCTGTTGGAGTGGAGGCATTTGCCTACAACTGCCGGGTGACCGAAGATTCCATCGAGTTAGCCAACTTGTTGCCCTTTGAGATGTGATTCCTATGGCYGCACGAAGACGSACCAAGAAACTCAAGTCACCGGCTCAGACGTCATCGGATCCAGCAGACTTACCCGCCATATTGTTRGAGGTCCAYCGACGCCTGTACCAAAGTTACGGYCCCCAGGGATGGTGGCCCGGCGACGGTCCGGCGGACGTGATAATCGGGGCCATCTTGACCCAGGCCGCGGCTTGGACCAACGTGGAGATGGCCATCGCCAATCTCAAAGAGGCCGGTTGCTGGTCTCTGGAAGCTATAGATAGCCAACCGGAAGAAGTGCTGGCCGAGATCATACGCCCGTCTGGGTATTTCAACGCCAAAGCTCGAAAACTCAAAGCCTTCGCCCGCCACCTTCAACTCAACCACGACGGCGATCTGAACAAGATGTTGTCCCAGGAGACCGCCGCTCTGCGCGACGAGTTGCTGTCAATTCACGGCATCGGACCGGAAACCGCCGACGACATCGTCCTCTACGCCGCCGGGAAACCCTCTTTCGTAATCGACAGCTACACCCACAGGATTGTGCAACGTCTGGGCATCGCCGGTGAAGAGCAGACCAAAAGCTACGACGGCTGCCAAGCTTTCTTTCACGACAATCTGCCCGCCGATGCTCCGCTATTCAACGAATACCACGCCTTGCTGGACCGCCACGCCAAAGAGGCCTGCGCCAAAACGCCCCGCTGCCACGGCTGCTGCCTGCTAGACCTATGCGACACCGGAAAACGGGCCCTGCCGGCCGATTGACCAGCRCTTTGGCGCTCCTGTTTGCTGTGGCAATCATGGCCATTTTTGGAGACGGCTTACTGATGACGTTCCGTCATTATGCGATCGATCTCCCGCTGGACTTCCCGTGACCTCCAACGTAACATTCCACCATAGTCAAGCACGGAGCCTCAAACCATCGGACTCCCTGAAGCTAAAAGCATGGTAAACTCTCGATCCACACAACCCATCGGTAGCGTTTTCGTTGGCCGCCAACGGGAGTTRGCGGAGCTTACCGCTGCCCTCGATGATGCCCTGTCCGGCCAGGGGCGTCTGGTCATGCTGGTGGGGGAACCCGGCATCGGCAAGACCCNCACNCNGCCCAGGAGCTAGCATCCTACGCCGAGAATCGTGGCGTGCGGATATTCTGGGGCCGGTGCTACGAAGACGAAGGGACACCGCCTTACTGGCCCTGGGTGCAGGCCATTCGGTCGTACGTCCAWCAGGCCAGTGCGGAACAACTTATCTCGGAAATCGGCCGGGGCGCAGCGGTGATCGCCGATGTCGTTCYCGAAATACATGACAAGATCACGGACCTCAAGGCTTCACCGGCACTGCAGCCTGAGGCGGCCCGCTTCCGGCTCTTCAATTCAATATCTACTTTCCTGAAGAACGTTTCCCAAAGTCAGCCCCTCATGCTAGTGCTCGACGACCTACATTGGGCTGACCAGTCTTCCCTGAGATTACTGGAGTTCCTGGCCCGCGAATTGGGTGATTCCCGATTTTTGCTGGTGGGCTGCTATCGTGACACCGAGCTTTCACGGCAGCATACCCTGGCGGACACGCTGGCCCGGTTGTCTAGAGAACCGGTCTTTAGCCGCCAAGTGCTCCGCGGCTTGGGCCAAGATGAGCTTGGACAGCTCATCGAAGCCACTACCGGCGTCCAGCTTTCCCAGGAGTTGACCGGCACGCTTTATGCCCACACTGAAGGMAATCCCTTTTTCATGACCGAAGTCATCAGGCTGCTTTCGGAAAGTGGGAAATTGACCGCCGAACACATCGGCACACCCGAAGGAGTGAGAGTCCCCGCGAGTGTCCGAGAAGTAATTGGGCAGCGTCTCAATCGGCTGTCTGATCTATGTAATCAGGTATTGACTACGGCTTCAATCATCGGAAGGGAGTTTGAGTTTAAGCTGCTCAGTAACTTGATCGAGGACATCACTGAAGACCGAGTCTTGGAGGCCGTGGAGGAGGCCCTCGCCTCCCGGATAATAGAAGAGCCGTCGGGTACGATCGACCGCTACCAGTTCAGCCACGCCTTGATTCAAGAAACTCTAGCGCAGGAGATATCCACCACCCGCCGGGTGCGGCTGCACGCACGCATCGCCGATGCATYGGAAGGRCTTTACGGCGATGAAGCGGAGGCCCACGCTGCTGAGCTGGCSCACCATTACAACGAGGCCCAGRCAYCAACCGGTTACACCAAACTGGTGCGCTACTCCCTCCTGGCGGGCGATCAGGCGCTGGCCTCCCATGCCTGGGRGGAGGCAATCACCCATTTTGAAAGGGGTTTRGTTRCCCGGARCATAKCYCTCTCCGGAAMGGAWACAGCGTCCGATGCAGAGGGCGCGGCCCTGCTGTTCGGATTGGCGCGGGCCCAGAACGCCACAGCGGAGCGGCATCAGCTTTCGGATGTTGTCGTTATTTTAAGCCGCGCCTTTGAGTATTATGCCGAAGCGGCGAATGTCAGCCAAGCGGTGGCTGTCGCAGCGTTCCCGATTACAGGTGTAGCGTGGTTAATCCCAGGTCGATATGAGCTCATTGCTCGTGCCCTGACTCTGGTCCCGGCCGATTCCCACGAGGCCGGGCTCCTCCTCTCGCTTTACGGTGGGATCCTTGGGTCTAGTGCTGACTACGAAGGCGCTCAACAGGCCTTGGACAAAGCGCTATCCATCGCCAGGCGAGAGAAGGACGTACCTTTGGAGGTGGAGACCCTGGGGCTTGTGTCTGGTTTGAACTTCCAACACCTCCACTGGCAAGAGAGCGTAGACGATGGGCTCCGCGCCATCGAACTGGCCGATGGTGATGAATACACCTTTTCTGATCGCTTCAGGGTCGTGGACACTTTGCTTCGCATGGGCGACCTTGATGCGGCCCGTCCTCATGCTGTGGAATACATGCGGCGCCGAACGGAGGAGCGGGGGACCTCACGGAGGAGTGTTAGTCTCGGATTGACACCAATAACGTATCTGTCGTCCTTGGAGGGCGACTGGAGAGCAGCCCGRGAATATAGCGAACGGGGCCTGGAAYTATTACCCACAAATACACAACTCCTATTTCCCCGGATGATGTTGGAGTATGAGACGGGGGAGAGCGCCCAAGGAGAAGTGTACCTAGAGCGGCTTCTCGATACGACCGGGCGGACGGGGCCAGACCGGGTGTTCGGGTTGGTAAGGGTGGCCATGGGGATACCAGCAGTAACCCGCATCACCGGTATATCCGGCCGCTTGGATTTGGCCAAGGAAATGGACGAGGCAGTTATCTCAAATCAATCGGTTCCCCCCGTTTACGCCATGCAGGCCAAAGTTGACTTGGCTCTSCTGGCCGTGCAGCAGGCCGACCAATCTGCGGCGGCAGAGCATTATTCTTACCATTTAGGGCAGCGAGGCACGATGATACCAAACGTGTCATCAATCGACCGCCTCCTCGGCCTCCTATCTCGGACTATGTGCAACTTGGACCAATCGGTCAGCCATTTCGAGGACGCGCTGGCTTTTTGCCGCAAAGCAGGCTATCGGCCCGAACTGGCCTGGGCTTGCTGTGACTATTCGGATGGGCTCTTCGAGCGAAACGACRTGGAAGACCACGCCAAGTCTATGGCCCTGTTGGATGAATCTTTGGCCATCTCCGCCGACCTGGGTATGCGCCCCCTGACCAAGCGGGTGAACRAACGCCTGGAACTGCTTCGGTCCCAGCCAAATGCCGCGCCAGCCTATCCCGGCGGCCTCACTGAAMGAGAGGTGGAGGTGCTGCGGCTCCTCGCCTCAGGCAAGACTAATTCGGAGATAGCCGAAGAGCTGATTATAGCCGAAGCCACATCGCGAAGGCACGTAGCCAATATCTRCGAAAAGATCGGCGCCTCCAACCGAGCCGAAGCGACTAGGTACGCCATTAGGGAAGGGATCCTGCCAGCGGAAGACAACCTRATCTCACCAGCCTAAGAGAACGGCCTTTCGATCYCATCTGCTTCGGGGCGTCCCAATTCAYCCCGCATTCATCCCATACATCCTTCCGCCGCAYGTGGCTGACATAGCGGTGCCCCATATCCCCTACACATTTCGGTCCATGCGGTCCGCCACGTCCCCGATTTGCCCCCTTTTACATCTGGTCAATTTAGTCGATGCGGGACTTTCTGGCCCGGCCTACCATGCGTCTGACACAAGAAAAACGCATGAAAGCCATCGTARCRCCCACACATCGAATCAGCCTTGCCCCAAAGTGACATGTCGAAGTCTTTARCATCACGATTCAGGGATAATCCACGTAGAGCCGGTGATCCCGTRCTTGATCGGTTAGATCTCGAGGTAGGTTCCAACACTTCTGTCCTGGATGTGGGAGACCACGAAGGAAGATATGCCCTTCCTTTGGCTTTGCGTACTCGTTGGGTGACGGTAGTGGAGCCATCAGCGGCAWTGGGAGACTTACTTTYTACAGAGGCAAAGGAAGCGAATATCAACAACATCTCAATCGTAAATGGCCTTTGGGAGGAAGTCGAGGTTGATCCGGCGCAGGTAGTTCTCTGCGCCAAGGTAGTCTGTGGCGTAGCGGCCTTAGCGACTTTCGTAATAAAGCTAGAATCCCACGCCACGGACCGGGTCCTGATTCTAGCGGACATGGAGTCRCCKCAGGCGATMTTCTCYCCTTTGTGGGAAGCCGTSCATSAGGAWGAGCGARTCAAYYYGCSGGCRATSCCRGAAMTMTTGAGMGYSYTGTGGGAAYYGGACATTTAYCCTGAYTYGGAGATGTTTGAGCCRASCGYCSGYGARAYYGCCCCTAACCGTGAGRCC
>NVSQ01000077.1 GCA_002401285.1 SAR202 cluster bacterium | reverse complement strand
ACCCAGTGTCTTGTGGTCATCAAGAACCCACAACCCAAACGAGCTAAAAGACTTCTTTCTGMCCATGCCCGTCRRRCGGGTGAGCTAGCTACGGATTWGACCCCWGCCTATCTAGGCGGCTCTYACCAACCAGGCAACGCTGTTTGTCTCGGTAAGGGGACGGTGGTAAAAAGTTAACTGGTGGCGCGCTAGAGTAGARTCCAAACGCCCAACAACTAACTTTCTTAGGACCTCGCTTGATTCAAATCGSYTCAATCGTCTGGTTAAAAAGAGGAGCCTGAGGCACTGACTGGACATCGGGGCAAGAACTCTTCCGGGGGGATAAGCCACTTACGATTTGGTGGGTAATTGCCAGTGCACCAATGTCTCCCGATACCGTCCGTCGGACTGGACTTGTTCTTGCACGGTCGTGAGGTCCTCACTGCACAAGTGGAGAAGAGATTGGTAAGTCGCGATGGCCCGTTAAGGAACCTGATCGGCTGCCCTTAGTCGGCGGTGACTTGCACCTCGTAGAGGTTGTATTATTATTGTCTGGTTAGAATGCCCGTGCGATTCCGGTATGCCAGCGCCTGTCCGGTTTATTGATGCAAGCTGTTGAACCGAAATTATAGGATACTGAAACATGAAGTACGATGTTATTGTGGTGGGCGGCGGCTCCGCCGGATGCACCATTGCTACCCGTCTATCCGAGGACCCGAACCGCTCGGTCCTGCTCTTGGAAGCGGGCCCCGACTATCCCAATTTTGAACAGCTACCGGACGACTTGAAGTTCGGCAATAACATATTCCTTTCCGCCTACGGACCCCACAACTGGGGCTACACCGCGCAAATGACTCCGCAACAACCCAATCTGACCATCCCCCGTGGCAAGGCCACCGGTGGGTCTAGCGCAGTCAATGGGCAGGTGCTCTTCCGGGGGATCCCCGAGGACTACGACGGCTGGGCCGCGATGGGGAACGACGAATGGGCTTTCACAAAGGTATTGCCATATTTCAACAAGCTTGAGACCGATCTAGATTTCAAAGGTGACTTCCACGGTTCTGACGGTCCGGTGCCAGTCCGCCGCTATCCCCGCAGCGAGTGGCTGCCCTACGCCTTGGCATTTGAACAAGCGTGCGTCTCTGAGGGGTACCCACAAGACGAAGACATGAACCATCCGGAGTCCACTGGGGTCTCTCCCCGGGCGCGAAACACCATCGAAGGCGTTAGGATGAGCATGGCCTTGAATTACTTGGACCTAGCCCGGCACCGGTTGAACTTCACCATCAGAGGCGACGTTACGGCCCGCCGTATCATATTCGAAGGCAAGCGCGCGGTAGCCGTGGAGGCTGAGAGCGGCGGTGAGGTGTTCACTGTGGAAGCCGACGAGATTGTGGTCAGCAGCGGCGCGGTGGCCTCACCCCAGCTTCTGATGCTGTCGGGCATCGGCCCGGCCGCCCACCTGGAAAGCCTGGGAATCCCGGTTGTTCAGGACCTGCCTGGGGTGGGCAAAAACCTGCGCGATCATCCCTCCGCCGCCGTCATCTATCGGGCCGCCGGCGAGAAGCCGGACCTGCAAGCGCCAGTCATCCAAGTTGGGCTCCGTTACACCATCGAGGGCTCTGACCTGCGAAACGACATGCAACTCTCCCCGATGTTGATGACCAGCGAACACCGTCCCGCGCAAGTGGTTGTTGATGACGACGCAAACTACATCGGGATGAGCGCCAGCCTCCAGTTAGCTTTGGGTGCCGGGGAGTTGACCCTTACSTCAACGGACCCCCACGTGCAACCGTTCTTGAATTACAACTACTATCAGGAACCCGAGGACCTGCGCCGGATGCGGGAAGCCATACGGCTGGGAGTAAGGTTGGCGGAGAGTCCCGAATTCAGCGCCATCTTGTTGGACCGGGTCATCCCCACGGACGAAGACCTGGCTTCCGATACTACGTTGGATGACTGGTTGAGGAAAAATTCCGGCACATCCCATCACATATCCGGCACATGCAAGATGGGCGTCGACTCCGACCATATGGCGGTCGTTAACCAATACGGCCGGGTGCGCGGCATCGAGGGCCTGAGGGTAGCCGACGCTTCGATTATGCCAGACTGCATCCGCGCCAACACCAACGCCACCACCATCATGATTGGTGAGCGGGTATCCGACTTTATCAAAGAAGGTCGGTAGGAAGACCGAAAACGACGCTTTAGATCGCTGACCGGTTGTTCTGTTCAGTGGCTGTTATCCCTGGTCGTGTGGTTATTCTTGCGCCGTCCATCGCGTCGCGGTTGAGGTCCCGGAGTGTCGCGCTGCCGACCTGAYTCCTGCGTTTTTAGAACGACATCAGGTCTCCGGTAAGTCCCTGGCGAGTTTCTGAACTGGTCAGGCAGCCTTTGGGCCCAGCGTCGTAAATAGCAGTCGACGGTCTGCTCTGAAAAGCCGACTGTATGGAGGGAGCATTATGCCAACCAGAACGGGGGAACAGTACATCGCGCGCTTGAAGGATCACCAACCTGCGGTGTATATGGGTGGTGAAAAGGTCAAGGACGTGACGACCCATCCGGCGTTACGCAATGGAATCCACACCCTGGCCCGCCTATACGACCTGCAACACGATTCCGAGTTGCGCGACGAGATGACGTACGTTTCACCGACAACCGGTGAGAGGGTGGGGCTTTCGTTTATCACCCCGCGTTCTATGGAAGACTTGGAAAAACGGAACAGGATGATGACACGATGGGCCCGGCTATCTTGCGGCATGATGGGGCGGAGCCCGGACTTCATGAACGTCAACATCATGGCGATGGCCGCCGCCGGGGACTATTTTGCGCAAAATCGACCGGAGTTCAAAAATAATATCCAGAACTACTACGAGTACATACGTGAGAATGACCTGGTGCTCACGCACACTCTGCTTAACCTCCAACGCARCAGGACCCCTGGTTCCACACCCCTAGAAGACAGGACTGACGTCGCGCTGTCGGTGGTCAAAGAGACCGATGCGGGAATAGTAGTCAATGGGGCCCGTGTCCTGGCTACGCTCGCTCCGCTGTCAGAGGARATTGCTTTGTACCCGACCGCGTCACATATGCTTCCCGGCGAAGCCCCGGAACGTTACTCCTTTGCCTTCGCGATACCATGTGACACACCAGGTCTCCGATTCCTCTCCCGAGAGAGCTACGACCTGGGCCGATCCCACTTCGATCACCCTTTGGGATCCCGCTTCGAGGAGATGGACGCGATTGCCTTCTTCGACCACGTGTTCGTGCCCTGGGAACGGGTATTTTTGCTTGGTGATGTGGAACTTTGCAACAACCTGCAGATGGCCACCAACCGGCATCTTCACTCCGGACATCAAGTTGTGACCAAGAACGTGGTCAAGTGCGAGTTCATATTGGGCCTCGCCAACCTAATGGTGAGGACTCTAGGTTCGGGCCAGCTTCCGCAGGTGCAGCAAATGTTGGCAGAGATCATCGAGAACCTCGAGGTAGCCAAGGCCTGCCTGCGTTCTGCTGAGGTGGATGCCAAAGTCGATGAGTGGGGCGTAATGTGCCCYGCCGARYTGCCGCTGCAAGTGGCGCGCAACTTGTTCATCCGAATGTATCCCCGGATGGTGGAAATCCTGCAGCTTCTCGGCTCCAGTAGCTTGATGGCGCTTCCGTCGGAGGCTGACCTCAACGGCCCGCTAGCCACSGARATCGAGCGTTATCTCGACACGGACACTGCGACGGCCAAAGAGCGAGTCAGAATATTTCGATTGGCTTGGGATACCTGCTGCAGCGCTTTCGGTTCCAGGCAGGTACTCTACGAGCGGTTCTTCCAAGCCGATTCTCTGCGAAACGCGGTACTCCTATATAACATGTGTGATAGGGAGCCCATGACCGAGTGGGTCCGCGAGTTCTTGGAGCAAGAGTAATCGTTGATCTCGCGCCGGAGCGTTTATTTTCGTCTGGATTGGGACTGTCAGTCCATCTTGGGCCGTTACCTGGCATCATATAATGAGTGCCTTACTCCGATGTTGACGTCTGTGGAGTTTTTGCAGGAGATGGAGGAGAGTTGAACTCCAGCAGAAACACGGGCTAGCGGCGGCGGGTGGCAGTAAGCYGACCAGGGAACCCGTCGCCGMTWGCCCAACTMTRGACGCAAGAGAAAACGGTTGGCCCGTTGGTCCGGGCCTTWCCATCAGATACAGAAGTCCTCMGTCGRGTATGGCTCTGTGGACAATTCAATCTCTCGGACGAACTATTCCCACATAGTCCAATAGTAGGTTTCCGTGGAAACATGGTATGTAGTTCCACCAGAACCGATTCACCTGTAGCTCGGTACTACCATTCATTGGAGCGGGATCTTGAAGTAAGGGTGTCCCGATTGAGYAGATGGATTATTGCGACGACGCTGRCCCTAGCCTTGGCGTGAGGGATGSCGCGGAAACCACGATTCCCGGCCACGCCGAAGCGAATGTTCTCCACKTGRRCCCTAGACCCCGGCGGCATAGACTATCCCACCGGGGTTCCCTCAAAGTATTCTCGTATCTCTGAAAGCACCAGGTCTGGATATTCCATGGGAACAAAGTGGGATCCTCGRTCCAGTTGCTTGAACSTAGAACCWTTGGATTCGTCGAAGAGGCGCTGYACTGCGTCGTCCTGTTCAGACTGAGCACCTTCGTAGCCGCCGACCAGAAGTAGGTACTGCCCCGCAAGACGACTCACRTACTGAGTTGGGTCCAGCGCCRCCCTTGCATCGTAGAAAATCGCCTCCACGTCCGTAGGACACTTCAGTTCGGCACGGCCGTCATCCAACAAGCGGGTYCCACCTTCRATGTAGTCGTTGAATACTTCGTCATCCCAGGTCTTGAATACCCTTCGTCCCCGGTATGATTCGTGCATAGCTTCCCGATTCGCCCAGATGGGTCGCTTTTCGCGCGTTCTCCGCATGCGTTCTTGGCGCCTCTCAGAAGTGAGTGTCGTCGTGGCCGCAGYTCCTACCCGAGTGTCGACCAAGACTGTCCGGCCGACGATKCCGGGAACCAAATGATCGGAAATYAGCAATGMCATTCCACCAGCTGAATGTCCGACMGCAAAGGGMCGCTCCAGCCCCATTTTTTNAATGATTGCCGACACGTCTTCTCCCAGCTTCTGGAAAKTGTACCCGCTRCCAGGTTTATCGGTGTCTCCGTGCCCTCTCAGATCAAATGMCAAGACATGGTAGTCCYGYGCYAAGCCTCTGGCTAACTTGTTCCAGACCTGCGCGCAGAGACCGAKACCATGTAACATCACGATTGGGGGAGTTTCTGGGTCTCCCCATTCTAGGTAATGATGGTTGATCCCGTTCGCCGCCACGTACTTGCTTTCCGATTGGAATTCTTCYGGCAAATGTCTCCTCCTGGTAATGTTGYACTAGTTGGTCGACGGACTCTCTGCTTTGTCCCAACAGTATTCCAGGCAATAATGCATGATATTTGCGGGGCKGAGTGATTTACTACAAACGATGAACCCCCCAAGCGGGCTCTTGGACACGAACGATTTGGCCTTGAGGCCAAACCTAGGCCAGGCTTCCTCTCGCCGGAATCAGTCCTCCGTGCAGATGAACCGATGCGCACGAAAACACTACTGTTTCATAGTGGGCGGGTGTCATCTCACCCAACTATAGWCGCAGGAGGTCTATCAGTTCRGACACGTGCTTAACGTTGCCGAAGTTGTGGATCACTTYCAGACTTCCTTCGATYTGYTGSTCGCTCAATCCARCTCCCGGTATCAGTGAACGATACTTGGTGTCGACGTCGGCCCAGTCGATCCCAAGGGCGCCTGCGCCCTTCGGCGCAAATACAGTGCTTGAGAAGGTCCGTCCGTCCTTGGTTTGAATGGTCACGGTTGCACCCTGCTTATATTCCTCGACCTGTTGGGTTGGCTGTGTACCGACCTGGACTTTATCTATCAGCTGATGGATCACAGGATCCGTGATTTTAGCCTCCGTCGCATGCGACCAGGAGAATTCGTGGTCTGCTACGCCRGCGGCCAAGAAATAGGCAGGACTGTGCGCCATSTCGATCAGGTCGGTCGGGTGGATGGGACCAGTAAGCGCCGTGACACCCGGCCGCGAAAGGGTAATAGTTTCGACGTCATCAGGCGAGATTTGGCCCGCCCTGGCCGCATTGGCGGCTGCCTCAGCGAGCGAATGGGAGGGATGGCCGCCRGGGACCAGCTTGATGGCCATGTCGGTGRTGATGTCCCAGGAGTCTCCCAGGCCGCGGGTCACGCTCGCGCCGTCGGTGTCACCGTAGACGGCAAAAAATCCCCGTTGCGTCTCGAAGATACTCTCTTCGGCGATATATCCCATCTCTGCGGCGAGTGCAGCTTGTACGCCCAGCATTGCAGCTAACCCTGCGTGATACTCGCGGGCCTCGCTAGTGTCCGCCGCGGCCCTGAGTCCCCCTATCGAAGTCKCAGACAGGGCGATGGCTTGAGCCGTATGAGCATCGTCAAGTCGCAATAGCCTCGCGGCGGCTACCGTGCCACCGAAGATAGCTACAAGACACCCGTGAAAGCCTCGAGTTTGGAAGGCGGGAGTGATAGCTTCCCCAATACGCCCAGACGTCTCGTAGCCAAGGACAATGGCAGCCAAGACGTCCTGTCCACTGGCGCCCGTTCGTTCAGCGATGGCGAGTGAGGTAGAGACAAGCGTAGTTCCGGTATGAACGATATTCCGCAGATCGCTGTCGTCAGAGGCTGCGGCATCGCTCATGACAGCGTTGGCCTGAGCTGCGCTGGCTACCGGTAGTTTGTCGCCTGAGTCAAACCAGATCGATGCGTCAGGTTTTCCGCCGCGCTCGATGGCAAGAGCACGCATAATCTTAGAGGACTCGATACCTGATCCACAGGCGGCGCTGGCCACGGTGCTCGAGATTAGCATCGCCGCRTGCTCAAGGGCCTGAKGCGGGATATCGGCGTAAGAGACCTGRGTCAAGAAAGCCGACAATTCACGTGCGATCGACATGGAGCATTCCTTTTGCCTCAATCAGCTAAAACCTGCCAAGCATAAGCAARAACCACCACACTTACAACGGCTATCGGGGGATGGAGATTCGGACGGCAAGGCTGACACCCACAATATCCGCTAATAGTGAACGATGGCTTGTGTGATGCCATTGCTTGCATCACAKGGTAAAGATCAAAAACAAGTCCTTTTGGTGCCCCYGATTWTAYCCCYTKYCKWWRKYCRSKGMAMMKSWCMSNGGTTTWGKRKYSRKSMMMMRSGYSRKTMRCCSYCKAWGMKRKCTSYCMWSKTKMSKYTSRYSRMCCAGTTACAGCAACTGCCAACGATAAACGGGGACCTGCGGAACTATGGTGGTCTAGCATGGGCGAGGACGAGCTTTACGTCTGTTGGAAGAATGATTGGAAACCCAGCGAATACCTGGAGTCTAGGGATGGTTAATCGATGAAACTAGGAAGCCCCCTTAGTCGGGGGCTTCTGTTTTCCAAATAGTCCGTGGTTACCTAGCATCTATGAACTGGGAGGCCTGAAAGATGACTCCTTTGCCCGCTGCAGTGTGGGTACTGTCTCAGCGGAGGTTGTTATTTCACGGCATGTGGCGGAG